>JANYKS010000056.1 GCA_025358125.1 Actinomycetes bacterium | reverse complement strand
TGTCCCGTTCGGTGTCAACCCCGTCCCCGGTGCCAACCCCGCCAACACCGCACGCAGATCACCAGCATCCACCGTGTCCGACAAGCCGAGGCCAGCGACCCCGCCACCCAACCACACACCAGCAGATTCGCCGCTACCCGTGTAGTACTCGTCGAGTCCGGACGCGACTTGGGCCAGGTAGTAGGCCTCCACACCGACCCTCAACTTCCACAACGACATCACACAAACACATGCCTGCGAAAATGCCATTTCGTGACGGGTACGAGCACCATTGGTGCACGTGTCCAGGGAGTTGCGTATTGCATTGGATGAACGATCGGGTTGAGGGCCTCGCGGGTGGTCACCTGGTGGGCGTGCGCAGGGGCGGGTTTCGCGTGGTTGATCGAGTGCTCGCGGGGGCGGAACGCTGGACTGGGGGTGCGGGTGGCGGCTGCGGTTTGATGTAATGTGAGGCGTTTCTGACTCAACGCGACATTGGCCGGGTGGATTCAGGCAGCAGTTGTCGGTTGTTGGTTTGTTGTTGTTGGTGATCGTAGTCATGGCTGGTTCCGGTTGTTGCGGTGCCAGTCTCGGCGTTGTTCGTCGGCGATTTTGAGGCCGTTGGTTCGGGCGGTGCGGATCTGTTCGCCGCGGCCTTCGTGTTCGTCGTCGGGGGTGACGTAACCAATGGCTTCGTGGCGGTGCTTCTCCGGGGGTCCGCCGCCGACGACAGACACGGATCCCTGCATCTGGGCAGGTCAGCGTGTTGGTGGTGGCTGCTTGAGAACTGCAACAGGTGTGGTGCACGTGACCGTTGGTGGTGTTCATGTCGCGGTCCGCGGGAGGTTGAGCTGCGTCATGAGCTCCCGGTTGGTGGCTCGAGCGGCGGCAAGGTCTTCGTCGCGTTCTTCGAGTTGGAGCCGTAGATCGATGGTGTGTTGTTCGAGCGAGCCGATCTGTTGCTTGAGTTGGTCGATGTCGTCGGGAACGCCGAGACCGGACTCGTGCCATGCCTGTTCGCCGAGCGCCTCGGAGAGGCGCTGTTCGAGTTGGTGGACCCGGGCGGCGAGGCGAACGGCACGTTGGTGCGCGTTGGCGAGGTCGGCTTGCAAGGACACCCGGCTGACGGCGGGACCGACGCCTCGGGCGTTGGGTGGCTGGGCTTCGGCGGCGTGTATCTGTTCGAGGAGCTCGCGGTGGCGGTAGAGGAAACTGCGATCGACGCCGGCGCGGCGGGCGATGCCGCTGACGCTGATCTGGTCGCCTTCGTTGGTGGCGTCGTTGAGGGCTTTGAGCACGCGTTGGCGACGGCGTGCGGAGTCGGCGCGCCGTCCTTGGGCCATGGCGGCGCTGCGTGTGTGGGTGTCGGTCATGCGGGTCGTTTGGGGCGGAGGTCGGGTGCGACTTGGCGGACGCGGGGCATGCCGATCATGACACTGCGGTGGCCTCGGACGGCGGCGACGGCGGTGTCGATGTGGGCTCGTTCGCCGGCGGTGAGGTCCTCGAGGCCGGCGTGGACGCGGGCGATGAGACGGCGGACGCGGATGATTTCTTCTTCGGAGGGCATGGCTTCGGCTCGTGCCCATTCGTCGATGTCGGTGGCGGCGAGGACTCGTTCCCGGTTGCGTAGTAGGTCGTCGAGGTAGGCCTGCAGGTCGGGCAGGTAGGAGACGTCGGTGCGGAAGTGGTCGCAGCCGGTGCAGCGGAACCGGAACGGGCAGGCGTTGCCGCCGGCTTGGACGTTGGACGGCTCGGCGCAGATCCCGAAGGGGACAGCGACCTCGCCGATGGCGCGGCGGGTGTGTTCGGAGTCGAGGAGTTGCTGTGCGGTTCGCCAGATGCGGTTGCCGTGCCGGTCGAACTGCATGGCGGCGACCCGGTCGACGGCCTCGCGGCGGCGGTTCTCGCCGACCCGGTAGTACGCCTTGGTGGCATCGAGTTTGCGGTGGTCCATGAGCTCGCGTAACACGTCGATGCCGACCCCGGCGTCAGCGTGTCGTTGCGCGTAGGTGTGCCGGTAGGCGTAGAGAACGATCTTGGTCTTGTCGAAGTTGGTGCCATCGGCGGTGGACAGCATCGGCATGCGTTTGACCCATGTCCGGTGGTGGAACGCCAGGCTGAACGCGGTGATGGCCTTGGTCCCGTCCGGGTTGCGCCGGTCGGTGGGCAACAGCTTCAACTCGGCCAGCGGGGTGTCGGGCCAGCGGGCTCGCGCATCCTGGTGCTGGTCGATGAGGAGCTGAGCGGTGTTCTCGCTGATCGGTAGGCGACGGCCGAGCCGGTTGGCTTTGTGGTTGTCGTAGACCAGCACTGGGGCTCCGTCGTCGTCTCGGGACAGACAATCCAAGTTCAGCGTGCAGAGCTCTTCGGGTCGTCGGCCGGTGTCGATGGCCAACTCGATGGCGCAGCGCATCACCGGCGACCGCACGTCGTCGAGGTGGGCGCAGATCTGGCGCATGATCTCGACCGGGAGATCTCGGCCGGGCTCGGCGGGCTCGGGTTTGTCGGGCACATCGCCGACACCGATCGTGAAATCCTCGCCCAGCCCGGCCGCTGGCCCGCCGGGGCGGGTCAGGCCCATGGCCCTGGCCGTGGTGAGGACGCTGCGCACCTCCCGGCAGGCTCGGATCCGGCCGTCTGCGCTGATCTGGTCGGCTGACTGCAGGTAGGCGAGCCGGTTCAGGAACGCTTCCATGGCCGGGCGGTCCAGTGCGGCGGGGACCTCGCCGCGGTCGGGCCGCATCCTCAGGCTCTCGGACAACCGGGCCACACAGCCGAGGTGGTGACGCACGGCCAGGCCGCCTCTGGCGGTGGTCGAACGGCGCTTGGGTAGATCGTCGGCCGCCCAGCGTTTGGCGATCGCGCGCAGCCAGGTCTGGGTGATGTTGGTGAACGACAAGGTGCCGGTGTGGCCGAACACCGCCAGGTCCCATTCGTCGTTGGCGATCTCGGTCTCGGGGCTGGCCAGTGCCCGGCGTGCATGTGCGCTCACCGAGTTGCACAACGACTGGAGCATCGCGTCGGGGTCGGCGGGCATGACGTAGTCGCCGAGCGTGCCCACCTGTTGGGCGCGCAGCTGGTTGCACCACAGCCGCAGGTTGGCGTCTTTCGTCTTGACGCCGTCGAGTCGGCTGCGCTGTTGCAAGCCGATCAACACCTCCGCGACCACTACCGGAGCCAGCCCCCGGAAACTGATCTGTCCGCCCCGCCCGACAGGCGTCTCGGTCAGCCGCCACCGCTGCTCGTCGAAGTCGCGATCCTCCCGGCGGGCGCGACGGAGTCGTAGTTGGTGGGCCTCGCAGTAGATCCCGTCGGGATGACGTCGCTGCTGCACGCAGGCGACCACCCCGCACGGATCGCAGGCTGCAAGAGGCAGGGCCGCCGGATGCCGGCAGAACTCGGCCACGCCGACCCCGAGCGTGAAGGCCTGGTCGAGATGTGCTCGGCACAGCCCCCGCCCAGACGACACCCACTCCCGTCGACAGTCCGTCACCGCGCACAGGCCGGGGCCCTTGGCCCAGCCGGTGCGGGCCGGCAACAGATCGATCTCGTCGTCGCCGAACCCATCCTCGGCGAGTCGACGCCGACACGCCGCACAGACCCGGCATCGGGCCGGTGCCGTGGTCGAACATCCCTCCACCCGGCACACCGGGCGACCCAACAGCGGATGGGCCGGCGGTGGGGACAGCACACCGCTGGCCGGGTCCCATCCCGCCTCGGTGAGAAACACCGGGTCGATCAGGGCGGCGAGGCGAACCGCACGCCCGTCGACGCCGCCGGTCGTGGCGAACACGTGCGAGACATCCGGCGGCAAGACGGTGCTGGCTGCGGTGGCATGGAGTGTCACGGTCATCGGTCGGTTCCTGTCTGTCGGCGGGGGCTGGGCACCCGGTCGACGGCGTCGCGTAGCCGGGCCGGGTCCGGATGTAGGTACACTTGCGACGAGCTCATCGAGGCATGGCCCAGCAGCTCGGCCACCTCATCGAGGCCGCCGCCGGAGTCGGCCACGTTGCTGCCGAACGCGTGACGAAGCTGATGTGGTGACACCGACCGGGAAAGGCCCGCCCGCCGCGACCACGCCGTCATCAACTCGTTGACCGCGTCCGGTCGCATCGGTGCGCCCACCGGCCGGCGGAACAAGTTGACCACTACAAAATCGCTGTCCTGGGCCTCTGGCACCTCCAGGCGTTCGAACTCGTAGGTGTCGAAGGCCCCAACGACCAGGAAGTCCAACGGCACCGCGCGTTGACGGCGGGACTTCGCCCACGCCCCGTTGGGGTTGTCGCGTCGAACCACATGCAGATGGGCCCGTTCGATCTCACAGCCCAACCGGCGGGAGTCCAACCCCAGATGGACATCGCTGCGACGCAGTCCGCACAACTCGCCCCGGCGTAGCCCCGCTCGAGCCATCAACAGCACCATCAGCCGGTCCCGGGCCGACCGGCACGCCCCCAACAGCGCCACGATCTCAGCGTCGCTCGCCCGGTCCACCGCCGTCTCGGGTTCATGGAGGCGGTGACGGGCTCGCATCCGCCACGACATCCGGCCGTCCTCGCGTTGTGCTTGCACGGGAAGATCACGCTCGCTGGCCAGCTCATACAGCAACGCCACCAGATGGGCGGGCGCCTGGCCCGAGTCGACCGCGTGCACCACGAACCCGCGGACTGCGGCCAACACGCCATTCACCCGACGGGCACCGCGCACCGGCTCACGGCCCGGACCAGACAGCACCTCGCCCATCTCGACAGGCGAAGCGTCGATCCCGCTCACCTCCGGTCCCGCGTGTCGGAGCCACACCATGAACAAGCCCAGATGCTCGACCCCAACATGCCAGTGCCGGTCGGTGCGGGCGCACCACCGCAAGAACAACGTGATCCCGCCCGCATACGACTTCGTGGTCAGCTCCGAGCCGTCGCGACCGAACCGCACGTGACGCAGGTACCCGTCGGCCTCGGCGACCACGACCAAGTCGTCGTCAAGCACCGTCCAATACCGCGCACCCGACGGCAGCTTCACCGGGAACGCCCTCACCCGACGCCACCGATCACGAGCCGTTCGCCGTCAACGCCCAAGCCCGTGGTCACTGCCGCCATGCATAACAGCCACGTGCACCACAGACGCGGACACCTGTTGCACAACCGGTCAAATGCCGTCTCTATGCAACGTCGCGCGACATCTCCCGGTCCCCATGAGAAAGCCGGACAGTGTTGTAGAGGTGCCGGAGGCGTTCCAGTTCGGCGGTCATGGCCGCGTTGGCGGACAGGATGGCGGAAAGCTTCTCGTCCCGCTCGCGAAGGCCGGCTTGCAGCTTCTATAGCTGCTCCATGGTCTGCCGCGGAATCGTCGTCATCGGCAGGATGGTGGGATCGAAGGCCATTCCCGCGGCCGGCCGGGCGCCGCGGGCGTAGGTGCGCGCGAACCAGTAGCCGATGTGGAACAGCTCGCGCACCGCCGTCATCGCATCGAGGGACGCAATGGCGCGCTGGCTGTGGACCGCCTG
>JANYKS010000014.1 GCA_025358125.1 Actinomycetes bacterium | reverse complement strand
TTCGAATAGAGGACCATCATGACAACCCTGACCACAACGTCATTCGACGCACTGGCTCGCCACAGCGCGACGCCATGTGTGTCGATCATCTTGCCGATCGATCGACGACATCCCGACGACCGCAGGGCCCATCTCGAGTTGAAGAGCCTGATCGCCTCGGCGCGGGCGCAGCTCAAGGCGATGGACACACCCGACATCGACGATCTTCTCGAACCCACCGAAATGGTGCTGCAGCGCACAGTCATCGCCGAACACTCCGGCGGTCTTGCGATGTTTTTCGCTCCCGGGTTCGCTGCAGAGTTCGCGATCGATGCACCCGTACAGGCGCTCGCCACGACCGGTAGCCGGTTCACGATCGGACCGCTGCTGTCCAGCATCGAGAGCAGCCCGACCTGTTATGTGCTCACCGTCGGCGCCGAAAATGTTGCACTGCTCCGGCTCGACCGGACGCGGTGGTCAGTGTGCGACGTACCCGACCTGCCCGTTTCGGTGGAAGCGGCGCTCTGGTACGAGCGTGTCGAACGGATGAGCAGCAGCCACGCGGGTGGTCCCATCGGCCGAGGGGGTATGTCGATCATCGGTCATGGCAGTGGAGCCCAAGACGAGGACCGCAAGGAGCGTCTGATCCGTTTCTTCCAAAAGGTTGACGATGCGGTCCTGCACTTCCTCCACAGCGATCTCGAGACCCCTCTGGTGGTGGCAGGCACGGCGCCCTCCGTGGCTCGCTACCAGCACTGCAGCCGTCATCACCGGGTGATCGCGGCGCCGTTCGGCAGCCCCGAAGAGTTGACGACGCGTGAACTGCATCAGCGAATCGAGGAGTTGATCGAACCGGTCCTGGCCAAACGTGACGACGTGCTCTTCGAGCGACTCGTCACACGTCTCGGCACCGGACTGGCCAGCGCCGACCTCCAGGAATTGATCGAGGCGACTGCACAGGGCCGGGTGAGCGATCTCCTCGTCGGATCCACCACACCGTGTTGGGGCAGGCCGACACAGCCGGCCGAATTCTTAGACGAATGGGAACCGGACGCGACCGACTTCCTCAACGACATCATCAGCGAGGCGTGGCGGCACGGTGCGCGAATGCACCGCGTATCGCCCGAGCGGCTCCCCGAGCGAACACCACTCGCCGCCCTGTACCGGTACTGAAGTACATCGCGCAACTGCCACCTCGCCGAACCGGCAAGACCGTAAAGGCGTCAAGCCCGCGGCGGTAGACCCGATCTCGCCATGGGCCGACTCGGCAGCGTGACCGCGGCAACGCTGATCGTGGGCGGTGACGACGACGTCGTGCTGCAACTCAACCGGGCGGCAGCTGCGCACCTGCGGAGCGCCTTCCGGTTGGAGGTCGTGCCGGGCGCAAGCCACTTGTTCAGTGAACCCGGAGGAGTACCACCGCAAGGCGAGTCAATGAGGCACACGAGTCGTTCACCCGAGAGGTCTCCATCGACCTTGGTAGCCGATCACACGTTTTCGTCGTTTGCCACGTAATCAGCCGATGCGGATGTCGTCGTGGACGATCTCCACCCCCGCCGCCGACCATGCCGCGGCTACAGCCTGCGTGCGCGCTGCGAATGAACTCGTGTGCCCGCTCAGCCACACTTCGTGTCCCGTTGCCACGACGTAGATGCCTCTCGAGTCCCAGTCTGCGTTGCGGTGCATCGCGGAGACGATCTTCGAGCGGACCACGTTCTCCGAAGCTTGCGCCTTCACGACGATGTCGTTCTGGATCCAGGAGACGCCTTTGATGTCCCTGACAGCGCGGAATGCGGAGTTCTTCTGGAACTGGTGGTCAACCGAACCGGTCAGCGTGACATGACCATCGCGGACGATAGCCTTCAGGCCCGCTGGTACGATGCTGCTGCTTTCCAGAATGCGTTCGATAGTGAGCGCAACGTCTTGATCCGACGTTCCGTGGCTGTTGATCGGCATTACGACAATGTCATCAATGATGGCGTGGACGCCTTTCACCCGGCGTGCCGCTTTCACGGCCGCGAGCCGGTGCGCCAACGTGTGGACGGTCCCGGCGAGAGTGACAGTGTGGTCGGTCACCGAGGCGCCGATGCTGGTGGAAGGCACGGCCGGGTCCCACTCCATCTCGTCTTCGACATCGGACCGGAGATCACTGTCGGCGATGGCGTTGGGGGCACTTGCAGTCATGGTCATGGTTGTTGCTCCTTGTGAATTGCGTGTGCATTGCCTCCCTGTAATCGTGATCCGATGGAGCACTCCGAGCTAGGGCCTTTGGTCCCACGAAACGGCTTTGCGGGCGGACCGATCAGCAACCCGTCCGCAGTGGATCCCCAAGCCGAGTCCACTTCTGTCTTTCGTAGTGTGTCGGAGGTCCCGCGTGTGCGACAGTCGAGCGTCACGCCAGCTTCATGAACATGCGTTGCACGTCGGACAACGTGTAGCCCCCGGCTTCGGATTCCTCCGGATTGGTGACGCACCACGTGAGTCCGGCGGCTACGAGCAGGAAACCCGCCTGATCGAGCGCCTTGCTGGCGGCCGAGATCTGAGTCACGACCTCGCGGCAATCACGGCCGTCGGCGAGCATCTGCTGAATGCCCCGGACCTGGCCCTCGGCCTTGCGCAGACGCCGAGTCAGATCGGCCAGCACGTCTTCTGAGATGTCCATCTAATCTTCTCTTTCTATACCCTGGGGGGTAGTCCAGCAATTCGCTACGGGGTCAGACGGTCGCTTCGACGAGTTGGCCGTCCTCTACCTGGTACACGAAGCCGCGGATGTGGTCCTTGCGGGCGATGAAGGGGTTGTCCTGGAGGCGCCGGATCGATTGGCGTACGTCCTGAAAGGGATCCTTGAAGCTCTCGATCGACCATTCGGGGCGGAGGCCGGTCTCGGCCTCGATCTCGTCTTTCAAGGTGTCGCCGATGACCTTCTGCAAGCCGCAGTCCGTGTGGTGCAGCAGGATGATCTCCCTGGTCTTGAGCAGTCGTTGCGAGAGCACCAGTGAGCGGATGACGTCGTCGGTCACCACGCCACCGGCGTTGCGGATGACGTGCGCCTCGCCGTGCGCGAGGCCGAGCATCTGGAAGATGTCCATCCGGCTGTCCATGCACGCGACGATCGCGAGCTGGCGACGGGGCTGCAACGCGAGGTCGTGGTCGGCGAAGGTCTCGACGTAACGGGCGTTGTTGGCGAGTAATTCGTCGGCGTTTGGGGCGAACATGACGTGACGGCTCTCTGACACGCATCCGACGGTAGCGCCGTGAGCGAACAGAAGACCGGCAAGCAGCCAAACGACGCCGGACCGCGCGGCCTCACGACCACCGACGATGGGTCGCCGATGTCACGAGGGACTTCACTTTTGGCCCACAGGGCTCGATGCCAGCGGTCGCCCACGCGGGCCACCCCCACCACGGGTCGACGTGCTCAACGAACCGATACGAGGAAGATTCCTGGCCACGGTTCGGCTCGCAGAAGGCAGTCCCGACGCCACGGCGTCTGCGCTATTCGACAAGGTCAGCAGACGCCGTACGGACGTGTGGTCTCACTCCGTTCACGGGTGCACCAACACTGCTGCACCTTCGACTCGGTCGTTCCAGAGGTCGGACAGCGCGACGTCGGCGGCGTCGGCCGGATAGACGGTGGTGTGGACGCGGATGCCGGCACGCGCTGCCTCGGCGAGGAACCGCTCACCGTCTCGGCGAGTGTTGGCCGTGACGCTGCGCAGCTGCCGCTCGTTGAAGAGGTGGGCCTGGTAGTTCAGCGGCGGGATGTTGCTGAGGTGGATGCCTGCAACCACCAGGGTCCCGCCTCGATCGAGCGCACCGAGCGCCACCGGCACGAGGTCGCCCACCGGCGCGAACAGGATCGCCCCGTCGAGCGGCTCCGGCGGAGCGTCGGTGGCGTCACCGGCCGACGCACAGCCGAGTTCGAGCGCCAGACTGCGGGCAGCGGCGGAACGGGTCATGACGTGCACCGTGACATTGCGGGAGATGGCGATCTGGGCGGCGAGGTGGGCGGACCCTCCGAACCCGTAGATTCCAAGCCGGCCGCCGGCTGGGACTTCGGCGCGCTCCAGCCCGCGGAACCCGATGATGCCGGCGCACAGCAACGGCGCCGCGCTGACATCGTCGAATTCGTCTGGCAAGCGGTACGCGTACGCCTCCGGCGCCGTCGCGTATTCTGCATAGCCGCCGTCGTCGTCCCATCCAGTGAACCGCGAGCTGGTGCACAGGTTCTCCCGATTCGTGGTACAGAAACGGCAGCCGCCGCAGGTGTGACGTAGCCACGCTATCCCGATGCGCTCACCCAGGCGAAAACGCGAGGCCCCGTCGCCGTTGCGCACGACGTGACCGACCACCTCGTGGCCGGGGATCACCAGCGAGCGATGGGGCGCCAGGTCGCCCATCGCGACGTGGAGGTCGGTGCGGCACACCCCGCATGCAGCCACCCGAACGAGTACCTCGCCCGACGCTGGACTCGGGATCCGGACGTGGGTCCGGGTGAGCGGCGAACCGGACAGCGGACCCGGACGGGCGACGCTCCACGCGTCCATCGTCTCGGCGATCGTGTCCATCGGCCCTCAGCCTGCCAGATCGAGGCGGACGCGTTCAGCGTGGTAAGGCGCGTCGCCGCCCACTCCGACGTGTCCTCACCGGTCAGCTGTCGCCACGCTTTCGCGGCCGGGTCAGTGAGTCACGGCCTTCGGATGGCCGGGTCGATCCTTTCGTCTGGTTCTCCCACGGGTCGCGGCCGCGTCCGGTCGGCCCAGAGGCAGCGCTACGGCCGCACGGTGTTGCTGTTGCGGTGGTCGTTTGAGCGGTTCGGACCACAGCGTGGTGACGGTGACGATGGCGAGGATCGCGAGCCAGGTCACTGGCGGGAAGGGGCTGAGCTGGAGGAGGTCGGCGAACGGCGGGAAGTAGATGGCAGCGAGGGTGGTGGCGATCACGACGGCGACGGCGCCAAGAAGCTGAGGGGTGGGTCGCAGGCCGGTTCGCCACAGTGGCTGGTGGGGCGTGCGTTCGACGGCGAGCATCAAAGGTTGGCTGGCGAGGAGGGTTGCGAAGCCGAGTGCTCTGGCTTGCTCGGTGGGCCATCCCCACCCGAGCACGGTCAGGTACGCGGCGACAATGCCGATGGCGAGGGTCAGACCGATGGCGTAGGGCCGCCACAGGGCGGCGGGGCCGAGTCCGCTGCTGGCGGGGCGTGGTGGTCTCGTCATGACGTCGGGGTCGGCGGGGTCGGCCTGGAACACGAGTGACACGACGGGGTGCAGCAGGAGTTCGAGGAGGATCAGGTGGACCGGGAGCAGGAGGAGCGGTTTACCGAGCAGTGGGATGACGAGGGCGGCGATGAGCAGTGGCGGGTGGAACGCGATGAGGTAGCCGAACGCTCGTGTCAGGTTGTCGTAGATGCGCCGGCCGTTGCGGACGGCGGTGACGATTGTGGCGAAGTTGTCGTCGAGCAGGACGATCGTGGCTGCTGCCCGAGCGACTTCGGTGCCCCGCCCACCCATCGCGACCCCGATGTCTGCGGCGCGCAGGGCGGGAGCGTCGTTGGTGCCGTCACCAGTCATCGCGATGACGTCACCTTGCCGTCGCAGTGCCTCGACGAGTCGGTGTTTGTGGTCGGGCCGGGTGCGGGCGAAGACGTTGGCGGCTGCTGCGAGGGCATCGAATTGGTCGGCAGTGGCGGCGTCGAGATCGTCGCCTGTGGCGATGAGGTCGCCGTCGACGCCAACGTGGGGCAGTTTGAGGCCTTCGGCCACGGCGTGTGCGGTGGCCGGGTGGTCGCCGGTGATCATGATGACCCTGATGCCTGCGCCCCGGCACTGCTCGAGGGCGTCGGCGACCCCGGCCCGGATCGGGTCGCTGAAGGCGACGAGACCGAGATAGGTCAAGGCCTTTTCGTCGAGCCGGCGGTCGCCGGTGGCCGCGGCGGCGGGCCCCCCTGCGACGGCGATGACTCGCATCCCCTCGCTCGCAAGCGCATCGTGCGCTGCCAGCGCGGCGGAGACGGTGGGCGCGGTGGCGCAGTGTCGCAGGATCCCTTCGATCGAACCCTTGGCCGCGACTCGGGTCGTGCTGTCGGGAAGGCGCCAGAGATGGGTGAGGTACTTGTCGTCGGGATCGAACGGCCAGTCGGCGATGAGATCGCCGGTGTGGAGAGACGCCACGTCGATCCCGTGCTGGCGAGCGTGGTCGACGATGGCGATGTCGAGGGGGTCGTATGGCTGCGGTTCGCACGCCAGGACTGCGGCCTCGAGCAGCGCCCGTTGGGCGGACGTGAGGTCCCCGCTTGGGTGACGGACGCCGTCGTCGGCGACGATCACGGAAACGGTGAGCTGGCCGTACGTGAGGGTGCCGGTCTTGTCGGTGCAGATGACAGTGGTCGACCCGAGCGTCTCAACGCCAGGGAGACGACGCACGAGCGCCTTGTCCTTGGCGAGTTGCCACGCCCCGAGCGCGAGGTACAACGCATAGACCATTGAGAACTCCTCGGGGATCGCCGCGATGGCGAGGCTGACCCCGGCGATGACGGCCTCACCCCAGCCTCGTCCTCTGAGCAACTCGGCGGAGACGACCGCCGCACAGAACAGGGCTGCGACGATTGCGAGGACCGATACGAGGCGGGTGAGCGCTCGCTGCAGCGGGGTGGGCGGCGAGCGTGTGGCAGCGACCAGGGTGCTGATCTGGCCGTATCGGGTGCGCGGACCGGTGTGAGTCACGCGGGCGATGGCGCGGCCGGCGAGGACGGTGGTGCCGGCCCACACGGTCTGATCCCCATCGCTTCCGGAGGTGGTTTTCGGCGCTGGGATTGACTCACCCGTGAGAGAAGATTCGTCGACGAGGAGTTGGGTCAGCGCTATCAGTTCGGCATCGGCCGGGACGATGTCGCCTTCGTGGAGCCACACGAGGTCGCCGACGACGACCTCCTCGGTCGCGACGCTGGTGCGCCGGGCGTCGCGTAGCACGATCGCTGTCGATGCTGTGAGCTGGCGGAGTCGTTCGAGGGTTCGTTCCGCACGTGCCTCGAGCACCCATCCGACGGCTGCGATGGGGACGAGGGCGATGAACACGACGATCGCATCGGTGACGTCGCCGATGAGGAGGTAGGTGGGGGCCGCCACGAGCAGCAGCGCGACCATCGGGTCGGCCAGAGGGCCGAGAAGACGGCGCAGACGGCGCCGGTCGACGGTCGGGACGATGCGGTTCGGTCCGTCAAGAACGAGACGACGTGTTGCCTCGTCGGTGGTGAGCCCGTCGGCGCCCCGCAGCGGTGCCATCGGCTCGGCGTCAACATCCGACGGAAAGCTCACGCCGCATCCGTCACGACCCGCAGGCGACCGGAGGTGATCATCACCACTTCGTATTGGTCCCGCCGCTCGACATCGGCCCACTGGCGCTCAACGATACTGCGCATGCGGACCCTCCTCATCTTGCAGTCTGGGTGCCGGCACCGGAGCTGGGGAGGGTCGAAAGGCCCGAATACCCACACTTCCAACCCGACCTGCGCTCCGGCATCGCGCAGCTGGAGCGGTGCGACAGGTTGCAATACCCCTGGGGGGTAAGTAGGATGACGCCTTACCTCATCGGTATCCCGTCGGCTCAGCAGTCGAACGGATCGGACTATCGCAAGGAGTTGTCATGAGCGTCGAAGCGTTCAACGTCGTCGGGATGAGCTGCGGTCACTGCGTCGCCGCGGTGACGAGCGAGGTCTCCAAGCTGGGTGGAGTGACGAAGGTCGACGTCGATCTGACGACCGGGGCCGTGACGGTCGAGTCCGACCAGCCGGTCGATCCGGAGGCGTTCGCAGCGGCGATCGATGAGGCGGGCTTCGCGGTGGCTCCGTGAGAACCGGATCGAGACTTGGCGCCTACGGCCTCGGTGTTGTTGCCGTGTTCGGCCTCGCCGCGGCCGCTGGCGCGGGTCTCGGTCCGATTCACGTCGGTGCGTCGTTGAATCACGCGTCGATGTCGGTCCCCGCCGCTGGCGCCGCACGGATCGCGGAGCTGTCCGGTATGGTGGTGGCCGCCGATGGCTACCGGCTCGTTCCCGGCGTCAGCAGCGTAGGTGCGGGTGCGGCCTCGTCCTACACGTTCCGGATCGCGAGAATCGACGGCTCGTCGCTCACCGGGTTCGATCAACTCCGCGAGCGACCGCTGCACCTGATCGTGCTATCACGCAATCTCATCGACTACCTTCATGTCCACCCGTCGATGGATGGCGACGGGACGTGGAGCGTCGAGCTCCCGGCATTGCGCCCGAGTTCGTACCGGGTGTACGCGGACTTCAAGCCGGTCGGCGCCGACGAGGTCACGCTCGGGGCCGATCTGCAGATCGCGGGCCTCGTGCCGGCTGCCGACCTGCCGGTCGTATCGACAACCGATGTGATCGACGGCTACCAGGTGACGCTTCATGGCGATGAAGCAGTCGGGTCGAGCACGATCGAATTCGATGTCGCCCGCAACGGCGAGGCCATCGTGACGGATCCCTATCTCGGCGCAAAGGGCCACTTGGTCGTCATCCGCGTCGGTGATCTCGGCTACCTCCACGTCCACCCGCTCGACGGCGCCGATGGCGCCGTTCGCTTCGCAGCCGAGTTCCCCACGCCCGGCGCCTACCGGTTGTTCTTCGACTTCGCCAACGGCGGAGGCGTCCACACTGCTTCGTTCACCGTCGACGTCTTGGTGGACGATCCGTCCGGCTCCGCATCCGTTGACACGATGCCCGTCCACGAAGGCAAGTGAGTCATGAGCGCCAGTACCGCCGAACCGATGACGACCGATGTGCAACTCGACATCGGAGGAATGACCTGTGCCTCGTGTGCCGCCCGAATCGAGAAGCGCCTGAACAAGCTCGATGGCGTGACCGCATCGGTGAACTACACAACCGAGAAGGCCAAGATCACGGTCACCGATTCAACGTTGACCCCGCAAGACCTGATTGCCCAGGTGGAGAGCGCTGGCTACACCGCAAATGTTCCGCGCCCAGCAGTGCCAGGGTCGACGAGCGACGCCGCCATCACGGAGTTGGACGATCCGACGAGTGCGCTGCGGCACCGGCTGGTCACGTCTGCGATCCTCGCGTTTCCCGTGGTGTTGTTGGCAATGGTGCCGGCGTTGCAGTTCGACGCATGGCAGTGGTTGTCGCTCACCCTGGCGGCTCCGGTGGTGACATGGGGTGCGTGGCCGTTCCATCGTGCAGCGTGGTCGAACCTTCGGCATGGGACGGCAACGATGGACACGTTGATCTCCGTCGGCACCCTGGCGGCGTTCGGGTGGTCGTTGTATGCGCTGTTCCTCGGCGACGCCGGCGATCCCTCGATGCGTCACGGATTCTCGTTCACGCCGGAACGTGGCATGGGCTCGCGTCAGATCTATTTCGAGGTCGCTGCCGGCGTGACGGTGTTCATCCTTGCCGGCCGGTATTTCGAAGCGAGGGCCAAGCGACGGTCAGGCGCCGCGCTGCGTGCGCTGTTGGAGCTCGGCGCGAAAGACGTCGCCGTACTCCGTGACGGCGCCGAGGTGCGCGTGCCGATCGAACAACTCGCGGTCGGTGATCGGTTCGTCGTCCGTCCTGGCGAGAAGGTCGCAACCGACGGCATCGTCGAGGACGGAACGTCCGCGATCGACGCGTCGTTGCTGACCGGTGAACCGGTGCCCGTCGAGGTTCGACCCGGCGACAGTGTCGCCGGCGCGACGGTCAACGCCGGTGGGCGCCTGGTCGTGCGCGCGACCCGGGTCGGCGCCGACACGGCACTCGCCCAGATCTCCCGTCTTGTGGAGGACGCCCAGACCGGGAAAGCCCAGGTGCAACGTCTCGCCGACCGGGTGTCGGCAATCTTCGTTCCGGTCGTGATCATGATCGCCGCCGCCGCGCTTGGGTTCTGGCTCACCGCCGCTGCGACCGATAACGCCACCACTGCGTTCACCGCCGCGGTCGCGGTGTTGATCATCGCCTGCCCGTGCGCGCTCGGCCTGGCGACACCGACCGCGCTGATGGTCGGCACCGGGCGCGGCGCACAACTCGGCATCCTCATCAAGGGGCCCGAGGTGCTCGAGTCCACCCGCCGCGTCGACACCGTCGTGCTCGACAAGACCGGCACCGTCACCACCGGCCGGATGTCCCTCGTCGACGTCGTACCCGCTCGGGAAACGTCCGTCGCGGACGTCTTGTTCTTCGCGGGATCGGTGGAAGACGCGTCAGAGCATCCGATTGCGGTCGCTATCGCCTCCGGGGCGCGTGAGCGCGGCGTCACCCTTGGCGAGGTCGAGTCGTTCGGGAACTCCGAGGGTCTCGGGGTGCAGGGCGTCGTCGACGGTCATGCCGTCGTCGCCGGTCGCGAACGCTTCCTCGCCGACTGGTCGCTACACCTGGACGACGACCTCCGCGCAGCTCGTGACGCGGCCGAAGCCGCTGGGCGGACCCCGGTGTTCGTCGGGTGGGACGGTTCCGTTCGCGGCATGCTGGTCACTGCCGACACGGTGAAGGACACATCGGCCGAGGCGATCACCGGTCTGCGCAACCTCGGTCTCCGTCCGATTCTGTTGACCGGCGACAACACCCGAGCCGCGAACGCCGTCGCGGCCCAAGTCGGCATCGACGAGGTCATCGCCGAGGTTCTGCCGGCCGACAAGGTCGAGATCATCCGGCGGCTGCAATCGGAGGGTCGGGTCGTCGCGATGGTCGGCGACGGTGTCAACGACGCGGCTGCTCTCGCTCAGGCAGACCTCGGCCTCGCAATGGGCACCGGTACCGACGTGGCGATCGAAGCGAGCGACCTCACCCTCGTGCGTGGCGACCTGCGCGCAGCCGTCGACGCGATCCGGCTCTCACGACGAACGCTCGCCACGATCAAAGGCAATCTGTTCTGGGCCTTCGCCTACAACGTCGCCGCGCTACCACTGGCCGCAGCCGGACTGCTCAACCCGATGCTGGCCGGTGCGGCCATGGCGTTTTCCAGCGTCTTCGTCGTGTCGAACAGCCTTCGCCTCCGTCGTTTCAAGTCGGTGAGCTGAACACGATGGCGCCCGCATTCGACAGATCAGGAGATTGACACGTGGCTGCGTACGACATGCAGAAGGCGGACATCGCCAAACGTCTCGCCCGGATCGAGGGGCAGGTGCGCGGCATCGCCCGGATGGTCGACGAAAACCGGTACTGCATCGAGATCCTCGATCAGGTATCGGCGATTACGAAGGCTTTGCAACAGGTGTCGCTCGGTCTACTGCACGATCACCTCGGACATTGCGTCGCCGACGCCGTGCATGCTGGCGGACCACAGGCACAGGACAAGATCGACGAAGCCACATCGGCGATCGCCCGTCTGATGCGAAGCTGACCCACCGCCCTCACGCAATATCGCAATATCGCAATATCGCCATTTCGCCATATCGCGATATCGCCCGACACAGGCGCAGGCATCAGCGCAGGCGTGACGCTCGACCCGCGTTGGTGCCACACGATGTAGGAGCTACTGTTGCTTCGTCATGGAACTGCAACATTTCGCTGTCGGCCGTTTCGCACATCGTCGCTGCATACGAGCTGGTATCGTCTTGCTCCTCATAGCAGCCATCCTGCCCGTTGATGCCGTGCGCGCGTCCGACACGAATCAGACGTCTGAACAGGTCGCGGCGGAGATCTTGCGGGTGCAGAACAAAGCGGACGACACTGCCCAGCTCTGGAGCGAGGCTCAACTCCGGTCCGAAGACATCGCGGTCGAATTGACGACGGCGGGAAGCAACCTTGCCCAGACGACGGCGCAATACGCTCTACTCCAGGCCGACCTGGAACGGATTGCGGTCGAGCGGTTCACCGGAACCTCGGCAACTGCGATGGTGCTTTTCGGTGACCCAACCGAAGCGATGCAGGCGAACGTGCTTCGCAGCGCTGCGATCAGTGCCGGCGCGACGGACCTCGATCACGTCGACGCTGTTCGTAGCGATCTCGACAAGGATCGTGCCCGCGTTGCCGCTCTGCAACAGAAGAACAGCCAGCTTGCAGCCGAGCTCTCGTCGCGCCAGGCGCAACTCGAGCAGCAACTGGGCGACCTCGCGAAGTTGCGCGATCACCTCAAGAACGAGGAAGTAAAACGGGCCTACGAAGCGCAGCTCGCCAAACAGCGTCAGAAGATCGTCGAGCAACAAGCACCGGCCGCTGCTGCCGCGACGACAACCGCAGCAGCGACGCCGGAGCAAGTCAAGGAACCGGGTGTGCAACTGATCGCGAGCAAACCGGCGACTCCTGCACCAGACCAGTCTTCCAAGACACCACAAGCGCCGGCCCCCTTGACCCCTGTCGCCGCGCCAGCGCCACCGTCGCAGCCGGTTCTGGACCCCTCGCCGCCGGCGGCTGAGCCGGTTCCGGACCCCTCGCCGCCGGCGCCCGTCGTTGTTTCAGGGAGTGGCTGGTTGTGCCCGGTCGCCGGACCGAACGCGTTCGGTGACACATGGGGCGCGCCCCGCTCCGGTGGCCGTCGGCACGAAGGCGTCGACATGATGAGTCCGAGGGGCACTCCGCTCGTGGCGGTCGTCGCGGGCAGCGCCACGATGAAGACCAACAACCTCGGCGGCAACGTGATTTGGCTCAGTGGAGTCGATGGCGCCAAGTACTACTACGCCCATCTGGCCGCGTGGGAAGGCGGCTCGCGGAGTGTGAGCGCAGGTGAAGTCATCGGCTACGTCGGCGCCACAGGCGACACGTCCGCCAACCATCTTCACTTCGAGATCCACCCCGGCGGAGGTGCAGCGGTCAACCCGTATCCGACGGTTCGTCAGTACTGCTGAGCCGTCAACCCGAACCTTCAGGTTCCGCTCGGGCCGTGCGCGCTCGCCCTCGGTGCCGAAGCTATGGTGACCGCACTTTCGCCGACCACGCACCGCGCCCGAGGGCTCGCGGACACGGGCGGCTAGGAAGATTTGTAGACGATGGTTCGGTTCGAGTTGCGCCAGGCCTGCATGCCGCCGGCGAGCTCGACGACGTTCGTGTCTCCCAGGTCGACGAGCGTCGCGGACGCGGTTGCCGACATGTTGGCGGTGCGGCAGTACACCAGCAGTCTGGTCGATCGATCCGTTGGCAGGAGCGCCGGGTCGAGCGCATCGAACGGGATGAACAGATCGGTGCCTTCGATCTCGCCGTCGTATGGAACGTGGACGTTGATCACCGTCGCCGAGGGCTCGGCGAGCAGTGCTGCGAACTCCTCGGGGCCGACGAGGCGGTGAGGGCTCGACGACGCGGTCATGTCCATCCCGGCCATCGAGGAACCCGTCCCGTGGTCCATGCCGGGCATGCCGAGGGCGAAGTACAGCGCCACTCCTGCGGCGAGCACGATGAACGCGGCAACGACCACCTTTCCGCTGCGTTCAGCGGGCTCCCGTGATTGGAGCGTCACGTCGGCTGCAGTGTCATTTGGCACGGTCGAACCATCCGAACCACCGGGTGCTGTACCCGCCGATGGCAATGCCGAGCATCAAGTAGAACTCGCTATGGCCGCCCGGGAGCACCGTGGTCGATGGGGCCAGGAGCATGACGTCGTTGAGAACCGCAATCACGACGCCCGCGACCAGGATGAGTGCGCCCACCTTCTTGTGCCAGCCGGGGCGCAACCTCACCGACTTGATCGGTGGGGTGTAGCGACTCGATGCAGGTGGGGTGACGGGACCGCGTTCGTACCGCTTCGCCATTTCGGACAGCGTGGGTTCTTCGCCCCTGGGTTCTGCGCCAAGATTGGTTGCGGCCGGGTCACGGGGGATGGTGACCCGGCCGCGATGTTCCACGTCTGCGGGCTTGACGCGGCGTTTGTTCGGTGGCATGGGAGCCTTCTCTTCGGGCGAGGCGTGATCAGGGCGTCATGGACAGGACGGTCGCGATGCCGGCTTGGAGGTGGTGTCGGCGTCGACCAGGCGGATCATCCATGTTTACTACATTATGTCGTAGCAACGGTCCTCGCAAGGTCAGATCGGCGGCCAACCGGTTCTGGCGAGCCAGCCCTGTACGCCGGTGAAGATCGTCGACCAGACACCGGAGAGGTATGCCAAGCCGACGGCGATCATTGCAACGCCGCCGATTCGCTGCAGTGTGCGAACGCGGCGACCGAGCCACCGGCGGATCCGCTCGGACCGTTCGAACCATACCGCGAGCGCCACGAACGGTATGCCGAGACCGGCCGAGTAGAGCAGGAGCAGAAGCATGCCTTCGGTCAATGAGGAATCGGCGGCGGCCTTGGTGAGGATCGTGGCGAGGATCGGTCCGATGCACGGCGTCCAGCCGAGCGCGAAGACGGCGCCGAGCGCGACGGACCGGCGGGGGCCGCCGGCGATCTGGTACAGACCGACCGGCCTGCGTTCCGTCGACAGCGCGGGCAGCCGTACGAGGCCCAAGGTGTTCAGCCCGAGCACGATCAGGAGCACGCCGGCGATTTTGAGTGCCGTGTCGAGCCGAGAGTAGAGCAGACTGCCCACCGCCGACGCGGTGGCGCCGAGGACGGTGAACACGATCGTGAAACCGGCAACGAAACCCAGTGCGCCACGGATCGATGGGCGAAACCGTCCTGGCGGGTCGCCTCGTTGGGTCGAGGAGACGGCGGCGAGATAGCCCGGGAGCACCGGTAGCACGCATGGGCTGGTCGCGGAGACGACACCTGCGGCAACCGCAGCGAAGGGGAGCAGCACGCCGTTCATCCGATGTCGACCAACGGGGCCGCGCCCTGACGGCGGACACGCACCACGACCAACGCCGCGATCGACACGGCGAGGCCGGCGATCGAGGCCCTGTGTTGACGTGTCAACCCGTCACCGATGTGCGGCAACCAGATCGAGGCCACGGAACGGATCGCCGCCACGGTCATGACAGCGAGCACGGCGACTTGGAGGCTCTGGTGGCCCCGGCGATGAAGACGGTCGAGCACGAATGCGCCGGCGACTGCCGCGACGGCCACCGCGAGCCCGACCGGGAACATGCGCGTCACGAGCCCGTCGGGTCGAAGCCCGATCGCACTCGTTGGGCCGGGACAGCCGTCACGGAGCAAACAGGTGGCCTCGAAGCAGGCCCAGGCGATCAGGCCTGGCGGAGCGAGCGCGGCCAACCGAACGGAGACCGAGACGCCCTCGCGACGCGCACGGAACGTGAGCCACGCCAGGCCGGCGATCAGGCCGGGCCAGAACTCGACCCCACTGCGGATGATCATCACGTCGCTCAGGTTCGTGAGCGAGCCAGGGTCGTCGATCGCCAAGGCTGTGAGCCGACCGACAGCCAGTCCGATGCCGAGCGCGCCGAGCGCGGTGTCCAACACCCCCGCCTCCATCGCGGCTGGAGGCCACGGACGGACGAAGACTGCAGGCACCGTCAACACGATCGCGATCGACACCAACAGCCCGACGTCGATCATCCGCGAAGATCCTCGAGCACTGCGGCCAAACGCTGCTCCGTGAGCCCGCCGACGATCGTCGTCCGCAACCTGCCGTCCGCGCCGAACACGTACGTGGTCGGAAAGCCGCGGAGACCAAGGCGAGCCCGAATCTCGCCTGAACCGTCGAACACATTGGGGTAGGTGACACCGAACTCGTCCATGAACCGAACCGAATCGGCCGCCACGTCCTTCGACGCCACGCCGATGATCACCACTTCGTCACCGTGGGCCAGCCAGGTTCGCTCGAGCAGCGGTGTCTCGGTCCGGCACGGCGCACACCACGAAGCCCAGATGTTCACGATCACGGGCTTGCCTCGTAGCCCGACCAGCACGCCCTCGAAGTCGGCGGCCGACAGTTCGGTCAGCTTTCCTGCCGCTGGAAGATCGCGGGGCTCCCCAGAGGCCTCGAACGCCGTCGCGCCGGAGGGGCGGGTGACCGCGTAGACGACGAGAGCCGCCAGCGCGACGAGGGCGATCACCTTCGTTCGCATCCGAGGGCCACGCGGCGTCCGGGAACTCGTGACCGCGGTCGACTCCACCAATCCAGACTACTACTACGATGTGTAGAAGATGTTGTGTCGGGCTCAGCCGGGGCAGAGAGCTGTGACGAGACTCGCCAGATGGTGGATTTGGAATCCTGCGAGGACGCTTGTGGCGACGATCGCGGACCAGAGGCCGGTCAGCATTGATGATCGTGGGGTGGGGGCCGGTGCGCAGAGCAGGGCGGCGACCCGGCCGGGAACGCCGAGACCTGCGAAACTCAACGCGCCGACGGGAGTCACGTGGTGCAGGGCGACCTTGGCGAGTGTGTGGGCGACGAACCGTCGATCTCCGCACTCGTGGACTGCGGCCTCGTCGGCCCAACGCTCCACACTGAACTGCAGCCGCGACGACAACGGCCGCAGCATCGGGATGGTGGCGGCTGCCAGTTGGGCGATCAGGAGGTAGCGGTCGTGGCGGAATCTGGCATGGGCGCCTTCGTGGGCGAGCACGACGGCTTGTTCGTCGTCGTCGAGCAGTTCGACCAGCCCGCTCGACAAGACGATGTGACCGCCACGGCCGGGCAGCGTGAACGCGAACGGCTGCTCGTGGCCGGCGACCTCGACGGACCCGGGGCGGTCGTGGCGGAGGCGTCGGTAGGTGCGCAGCACCCTCACGGCCCGAACGGTGCCGGTGACGGTGAGTATCAGTGACGCCAGACCGATCCAAGGGGGGATCCGATCGTGGACGCCGAACGCCTTCGCGCACCATGCGAACCCGTTGCCGAGGAACGGTATGTGGGCAAGGTAGCCGAGGCTCACAATCCACAATGTCGGCACGGCCGCTCCGACGACCACGACCACCGTGACGGTCACCGTCCGGGCTGCCAGGGCCGGCGGGAGCCGACGATGGAGCGTTGTCACTGTCACTGCGAGTGCCATCGCAACCAGCAACGGCACGATGACCGACGGGAACATTCTTAGGTGCTTGCGTCGAGCATCGTTCGGAGCGCTTTCGCCTCGCGTTTGGACAGACTGCCGACGAAACCGGCGAGCACCGCGGTTCGATCGCTCGCCGACGACAACACGTCGCCGATCCGGCGAGTAGCGAGTTCCGACTCGTCGACGACGGCGTGATAGGCGAACGCCCGCCCCGATTCGGCTCGCTCGACGAGACCCTTGACGCGCAGTCGCCCGAGCACGGTGGCCACGCTCGTGTAGGCAAGATCGTTGGCCAGTCGTTGCTTGATCTCTCCGGGCAGCAGCGGCCGCCGAGTAGACCACAACACCGTCATGATGTCGTGCTCCAATGCACCGTCTGGTCGTTTCACCATCATCGCCTCCCCGGACAGGCTAGCCGAACGTCTTGCCACCTACACTTTGTAGTAGCCATCTCAGAAGACTCTCTCAGAAAAGCCGCTCGAAAGGCTCACCACCACATGAAGTTCCGAAACCTCACGATCCTTGCCGCAGCCGCAGCCGCAGCCGCCGGCCTTGGCGCCTGTGCGGCCAACGACGGCGCACACTCGGCGATGTCGACGCCGGTCGGGCCCGGAAGCGCCTCAGTCTCGTCGCCGGCCGGCGCGAATTTCAGCGCCGCCGACGTGGAGTTCGCCCAGGGCATGATCCCGCACCATAAACAGGCCGTCGAGATGGCCGATATCGCACTCTCCCCAGCTGTTGAAGCGGGAGCCAAGGTCCGCAACCTCGCCATGAAAATCAAAGCCGCGCAGGACCCCGAGATCCAAACCATGACCGGCTGGCTCACGACCTGGGGTCAGCCGATGCAGATGGACACCGGCGCAGGACACGCCATGTCGTCGATGGACGGGATGATGTCGGACAGCGAGATGAACACCCTCCACGCGCTCAAAGGCGCCGAATTCGACGCGATGTGGATCAAGATGATGATCCGCCATCACGAGGGAGCCATCGCCATGGCCCAGAAAGTCAAGGCCAACGGATCGACCCCAGGCGTCCTCGCCCTCGCCGATCAGATCATCAGCGCCCAGCAGGGCGAGATCGCCGAGATGAAATCGCTCCAGGGCAGCTGAACCTGACCCGACGATTTTGCAGACTGTGCGATTCGTGGTGGACGCAGTCCAGCTCACAACGGTGCTGTCATCGTTTTGCACAAGGGGAATGAGCTCGGATCAGGTCGATGCACTGTGCAGGTTGACGCAACGGCAGGTCGTGCCCACCGTTGCGCTCCGATACCTCGATGTTGTTCTGCTTGGCCAAGGTGTGCAGATGTTCGAGGTCGACGACCGGGTCGTTGGTGCCGGCGACGAGCACGATCGGACAGAGGATCTCGGGAAGCCAAGTGACGGGCTGTACTTCGATCAGAGTGTGCTGTGTTGATCGGGAGTACGCAGCCCAGTTGTGTTGGACTGCGTCGGTCGCGACTGCTGGCGGTAGGTCGGGCCGAACAAGCCTGGAGATCTTCGCTGCAGCGTGGCGGTGGTCGCACATCCACTCGCACGTCCGGCTGGCGAGAGGGGTGTCGAAGGAAAGTAGCCTTGTGAGTCCACCGAGGCCAGAGATGTGCTGCTTCGCACTCGTGCCATTCCGGTAGAGCGGCGGCCCGAATCCGACGATGTTGGCGACGCGGGTCGGGTGTTCGTAGGCGAATCGGAGGGCGATGATGACGCCGAGTGAGTGGGCGACGAGGGTCGCCGGTTCGGTTGCGCCGATCTGGTCGAGGGCGGCGACGACGGCGCGTGCGTGGTCTGTTGGTGTGTAGTCGACGTCGTAGGGCTTGGGGGACTGGCCGAACCCGAGGAGGTCGGGTACGACGAGTCGGTGGCTGTCGGCGAGTGTGTCGTAGGCGCCGCTCCAGAATCGGCCAGATCCGAGCAGGCCGTGCAGAAGCACGATCGGCGAGCCGGTACCGAGGGTTCGGCCGTGGAGTGGGCCGTCGAACGCGACTCCTTTCGGGGCCAGCCAGGCGGGCCTGCGTTGGCGTCGCCGTACCCACCATGCTCCGGTGGAGCCGAGCGCTGCGAGGCTCATCAAGGGTGCGTGGCGGCGGTTCATGGCGAGTAGGTGAGGATGTGTTCGATCCGATGGCCGGGGTCGATGATCGTCTCCTTGACGATGCGTTTCGACTGTGGGTCGATCCACATCTTGACCCAGATGTTCGAGGCGGGCACGATGAACGTGATCCTGTTGAGCCCGTTTTCGTCGGCGAGTTGATGCACGTCGTCGCCACCGTTGGCGAACGGCTCTTGGGAGATGAAATCGGTTCCGGAGATTTCGGTGGTGGCGGGGTCTGCTCGGATCGAGGGGTCGCTGGTCACGGACTCGGAGAGAGTGAGGCGGGGCGCTGACTTGGTGGCTGCGACTGCAGCCGTCAGAAGCGGTGAAGCGTCTGGTCCTGGCGGCCAATCGATGGCGACGACAGCGGTGCCGCCTGCGTACTCGCCCTCGGGGACGGTGATCTCGAGCTCGGTGGTTCCGTCCTGCCAGTCATGGCCGACGACCTCGCATCCCGGGCCGCAGGAGCGTGCGAAGATGTCGATGTCACCCCCGTCGGGTTGTCGGCCGGCGATCGTGGAGCGAGCCTTGGCGGGTGGTTGTCCGCCGGGTTGCAGGATGCGGACTTGGAGTTGGCGGTCGACGGCGGCGACGAGTACAAGGTTGTTGCCGGCCAGATCAGCGCCCCAGGTGGCGTTGGTGAGAGGTGGTGGCCCGAGAAGGAATGAGCTTGCCACAACCGGCGGCCCCGTATTGGCGAGGGCGACGCTGGCGGCGATGACAATGGCGAGGACGATCACTTCGATACGGGTGATGTTGCGCAGTGTGGCGAGTCGGGATCCGACGGCCGGCAAGCCTTGGCGGCGAGCCAGGTTTGCGAGGAGGAGCGCCGCGGTGACGAGGACGAGTTTGACGACAAGCACCCGTCCATATCGGGTGGTCCACAAGTCGTCGAGCTGCGTAAACCGGGTCACGGCGACGACGGTGCCGGAGCCGATCGTCGCCAGGACGATGATCAGTACGACTCGGCTGTAGCGGTTCGCTGCCACGGCGACGGCCGGGATCGCGTCCTGGTCGGGGGCCTTCGTGAAGCGGTTGAGGTGCAGAAGCGCCCCGGCCCAGATACCGCCGCCGATGACGTGGACCGCGCCGACCGGCGTCGCCCACCATCGCCCATCATCGCCGGAGTGTCCTCGCCACACCAACAGCCCGAGCGCGGCTGCGACGGGCACGAATGCCGCCGGGCGCAGGCGCTTGCTGCGGGCGGCGGCGAGTCCCAGCCAACTGACGCCACCCATCGCGAGGAGGACCCGATTGGCTCTGGTGTCGAGCACGTTCGACCAGCCGGCGGGCGCGAGCAGAACCTGCCGGCGGTGAAGTTCAACGGCGACCGAGGAGAAGATTCCGCCGAGCGCGATGGCGATCGCGAGCGCCGCCGGTGATCGCGCCGCTGCTGATCGCGGCAAAGGCGGTCCGGAGTGCCGATCCCTCCAGATGAAGCGTTCGCTGAGCAGACCTCCGAGCGCGAAGGCGAGTCCGCCAGCGAGCCCGAACTGAGTGATCGTGTCGACCCACGCGAATGGCCCGCTGGAGAGTCCGATCGCGGTACCCGTTGTACCCGTGGTACCCGTGGTACCCGCGGTACTCGTCGGCAAGTCGGCGCCGACGGCGAACGCATACTCGCCTTCGGTGGTATGTCCGTCACGGGCCAGGACTCGCCAGGTCACGATGAACACGTCGCGCCCGAGCACCGGCACGTTCGCTCGTACCCGAACGTTACCCGCTTCGGCGCCGACGAAGGGGAGTGCGATGGTCCGGCCGTCGCTGGTACGCAGCGTGATCTCGGGAGTCCCATCGATCGGTTCGGAGAAATCGAGAACGATCTCGTCCGGGCCGGTGGTGAGCCGGGCGCCGCTCGCGGGTGACGTGCGGACCAAGAAGCTGTGCGCCGCAACCTGTGATGCCGGTCCAAAACCGACGACGAGCGTCACGACGAGCGCGATGAAGAACAAGCTCGCCACGCGCGCGAGGTGGATTCGGAGGGAGGTGGGTGTGGCAGAGCGCATTGGGGCAGAGATGATCGTAACTACTCGTCGATTCTCGGCGCACAACAGCGGATCTCCTGCACACGGTCTCCACACGGTCTCCACATCGCTGCGGCATCGTTTCTGGTGCGAATGCCGCCGGTGCGGCGCGTCCGACAGTCAGGCAGGAGACGAGATGATGAGGGTGTGGTCACGACGAGAGTTGTTGGTGACGGGTGGCGGCGTCTTGCTGTTGGCCTCGTGTGGCGCGAAGGCGGCGTCGACGATCGGTGGGGCCGCGGTGGGGCCGACGGACTCGGGGGTCGAGCGGCGCGACGTGTCGCGGCGCAAGGCTGGCGCGGCGACGGTGCGCGCGACGGTCGCGGCGGCGCCGGTGACGGTGTCGATCGGCGGTCGGGAGGTGTCGACGTGGGCGTTCGGTGATCGCCCCGGCGCCGGCGGCATCCGGGCCAAGGTCGGCGACCTCGTGGAGGCGACATTCGTGAACGGATTGCCAGCGGCGAACACCCTGCACTGGCACGGGATTGCGTTGCGTAACGACATGGACGGCGTGCACGACTTGACGCAGGCAGCCGTGGGCGCGGGCGAACGGTTCACGTACCGGTTCACGGTGCCCGATGCCGGCACCCACTGGTTCCATCCGCATATGGGTCTGGAGCTCGACAAGGGTCTGTATGCACCGTTGATCGTGGAGGACCCGAACGACCCGGTCGATTTCGATGTCGATGTGACGTTGATGTTGGACGACTGGCTGGACGGCTACGGCCGGACCCAGGAGGAAGTGCTAGCGGGCCTGCGGGCGAGCGGCGGGCATTCCGCTGAGATGGGTAGTGGCGGCTCGTCGATGGGCGGTATGGGCGGTATGGGTGGTATGAGTGGCTCGTCTTCGTCGGGTGGGATGGGTTCGATGATGGGCGGGTTGACCGGCGATGTCAGCTATCCGTTGCATGTGATCAATGGTCGGGCACCCTCCGAGCGTGAGACCGTGCGGGCGGCCGCCGGACAGCGGGTGCGGTTGCGGTTGATCAACGCCGGGTCAGACACTGCCTATCGGGTGGCGATCGGCGGGCACCGGTTGACGGTGACGCATGCCGACGGGTTCCCGGTGACACCGGTGGAGGTCGACAACGTGGTGTTGGGGATGGGGGAGCGCTACGACGTGATCGTCACCGCCCAGTCGGGCGCGTTCCCGATCGTCGCGGTGCCGGAGGGTAAGACCGACCCGGCTGGCGAAGCGGTCCTGGTGACGAGCGATTCGGCGAGCGTCGTGCCGGTCGGGGCGAGACCGGCCGAGCTGTCGGGGCGGACCCTCGCCTACCGGGATCTGGTCGCCACCGAGGCGGTGCGCCTGGAGCCCAAGGCGCCCGATCGCACCGAGAGGATCAACCTCACCGCGACCGCCTCGGGCTACGTCCACGGGATCAACGCCAAGAGCTTTCCAGACTCTGCACCGATCAGGGTGCGTGAGGGCGAGCGGCTCCGCCTGCGTGTGGTGAACGACACGATGATGTTCCACCCGATCCACCTGCACGGTCACACGTTCCAGATGGTCGGTGAAGGGAGCGCCCGAAAGGATACGGTGAACGTGTTGCCGATGTCTGCGGTCGAGTTCGACATCGCCGCCGACAACCCCGGCCAGTGGATGCTTCACTGCCACAACACCTACCATCTGGAGACCGGGATGGCGACCGTCTTGTCCTACAGGGCCTGACCACCCGAACTACGGTCACATCCATGTGCAACGTGCAGAGAGCGAGCTGATGGCGGTCGTCTTGGTGGTCGACGACGAGGCACGGATCCGCGACCTCGTTCGCCGCTACCTCGAACACGAAGGTCACCAGGTCCTCTCGGCCGCGAGCGGTGCGGAGGCACTCGAGGTGGCCGCGCACGCCACCGTCGATCTCGTCGTGCTCGATCTTCGCCTGCCCGACGTGCCCGGCGAGGAGGTCGCTCGCGAACTGCGCCGCCGCAGCGACGTGCCGATTCTGATGCTGACCGCGAAGGTGGACGAACGCGACCGGATCCACGGGCTCGAGGCCGGCGCGGACGACTACGTGACCAAGCCGTTCAGCCCACGCGAACTGGTGCTGCGTGTCGCCGCGATCCTGCGCCGGGGCCGCATCGGCGCGACACCCGACGAGCCGGTCTCTTACGGGCAGGGCATGCTCACCATCGACGAGGCTGTCCGCCGTGTCGTCGTCAACGGATCAGTGGTCGAGCTGACACCGACCGAGTGGGGTGTGTTGGTGGCGCTCGCGGCGCAGCCCGGACGGGTGTGCTCGCGCTACGAGCTGATCAACCGGGTCAGGGGCTACGAGTTCGACGGTTATGAGCGGACGGTGGATTCGCACGTGAAGAACCTGCGCCGCAAGATCGAACCCGATCCGACGAGCCCGGCCGTCGTGCAGACGGTCACCGGGGTCGGCTACCGGCTGGGGATCGACCGTGACCGCTGATCGGCGGCGCCTCGTGACGCGCAGCCCGCTCGGGATGCGTCTCGTTGCCGGCTTCGTCGCAGTCGCAGTCGCCGCAGTGTTCGTGCTCGCGGGGCTGACCCTGTGGCGGACCAAGCACACGGTCGGTCAACTCGCGCAGGAACGCCAGCAGGCGACGGCAGACGCGATCGCTCAAACGCTTGCGCTCGCGTACGAGCAGAACGGTGGCTGGCCTGTTACCGACCCGCACGCTGCCACCATGCTCGCGATCCAAGCGGGTGCCGCGCTCACGGTGCTCGATGTCGACGGCCAGACCCTCGAGCTGCACAGCCAGATGGGCGACATGGCCCAGCTCGACCCGGTCGGCCACGGTGTCGAGCATCGATCACAGGTCGTGGTCGATGGTCGGGGCGTCGGCACGGCAGTTGTCACGTTCACAAGCGGTGAGTTGGCCCAAGCCGAACAGCACGTTCGTGATGCGCTGCGGGGGACGGTCCTGATCGGCGCGCTCGTGGCCGCCGTCGTCGCGCTCGTTGTCGCGATTCCGCTGGCGAGGCGGGTGATCCGTCCACTTGCCCGAGTCACCGACATCGCTCGCCGGCTGGGCGACGGCGACGCTACGGCCCGCGTCGGCGACCATGACGCTCCCGGCGAGCTCGGCGCCCTCGCCACCACCTTTGACGAAATGGCCGACCGACTCGAAGCCCACGAAGCGACGCGCCGTAACCTCACCGCCGACATCGCCCACGAGCTGCGCACACCACTCACCCTCCTCCAAGGAAGCTGCGAGGAGATCATCGACGGCATCGCCGAACCCAGCCTCGAACGTTTCGTGCAACTCCACGACGACGTGCTTCGTCTCCGGCGCCTCGTCGACGATCTCAGCGTCCTCGCCGACGCCGACGCTGCAACGACCGAATCGACGCTGCGGCACGAGCAGTGCGATCTTGCCGACATCGCTGCGATGGTCGCGGACTCGATGGCCCCTCTGGTCGAGGCCCATCAGCATCAACTACGACGACACCTCGAACCGGTCACCATCGGCGGTGACCTGGTCCGCCTCGCCCAGATCGTGACGAGCCTGCTCGCCAACGCTGTCAAGTTCACGCCACCGGGCGGCCATATCGACCTCGACGTCCACGCCGACCCCATCGCCGGCCAGTCACACGCGATCCTCGCGGTCTCCGACGACGGTCCTGGCATCAGCCCCGCCGATCGGCCACGCGTGTTCGAACGCTTCTATCGGGCCAACGACACCCGAGCCGTTGCCGGTACCGGGATCGGCCTGGCCGTTGTCCAACAGCTCGTACGAGCCCACCGAGGTCGGATCGAGATCGCCGATACCCCCCGCGGCACGAGCATGGTCGTCACGCTGCCCCGCGTATCGGCGTCGGCTGTGCCCCACCCGAAGTAGATCCCGCCTCGATCCGGCGCGTTTCGTGCAGCTATGCAGCGATGCGGAAATTTGTTGAGCCCACTGGTTGTGATCGAACACCAGTTCTGATAGGTTTGCCGTTGCTGATCTTCCCCGATCACTCTCGACAGAGTTTCTCTGTCCTCTTGTTGAACGAGTTCGAGTGGTGTGCGTGGGAGGTGAATCGCGGTGTCGAGCAACAACACAGATACGGAAGTCATCGACTTGGCCGCGGATTCGCTGCCCGATCTGGAGCAGTTTCGAGGATTGGCCGGTCACCAACGCGACGAGGCCTATCTGGCTGTCGAGCGCGAGGTTCGCCGGCTGCAAGCGCTCCAGGCGTCGATGCTGTCCGAGATTCGCCAGTCACGCTCGTTTCTCGACGACTTCCACCACACCGTTACCGCCTGGGTACAAGCGGTCACCAACTGTTCGCGCTCGACGGCTGTCTACCGCACCCGAACGGCGCACATGCTCACCGACCTGCCCTGCTTGGCGGATGCGGTTGCTGCCGGCGAAGTGGGCGCCGATCAGGTCCGGTTGTTGTCCAGGCTCCATGCCAACGATCGCTGCCGCCACCAACTTGCGGACTCCGAGGAGCTACTGATCGGGTACGCCCGAACCCTGACCTTGCATGAGTTCCGTCAGGTCTGCCAACGCTGGGAACAACACGCCGACCCTGACGGCGCCCACCGTGATCACGAGACGTCCCGCGCGAACCGCTCCGTGAAATCGTCCGCACTCGGCGCCGGCCACCAACTGCACGCCGAAGGTGACGCCCTCACCGGCGACGTCATCAACGAGATTCTCGACAAGCACGCAGAAGCCGAATTCGAAACCGATCTGACCGAACGCCGCGACCGCTACGGAGACAATGCTGGGCAACACCCGTTGGCGCGCACGGCCCGGCAACGCCGCTACGACGCGATGTTGGCGATCTTCCTCAAAGCCGCTGCGACGACAGACACCTCGGCCGCGACCCGGGTCCCGACCGTCAACATCTTCTGCACCGAAGCGACCCTCCAAGACGCGATCCGTGGCTACTTCCGAGCAACCTCCACCCAGGCTCCGAACGACCCGGCAAACCCGCCGCCGCGGTTCCGGTTGTGCGAAACGGCGTCCGGCGCCCCAGTCGACCCGCACGATCTCGTCGTCGCGGCCCTGATCGGCCAGGTCCGCCGAGTCGTGGTCGATTCCGCCGGTCGGGTGATCAACCTCGGCCGCCGCAGCCGTCTGTTCGTCGGTGCGGCCCGCGAGGCGGTCTTGTTGTCGGGTGATCGATGTTGCTGGCCCGGCTGCGACATACGGGCCGGGCGGATCCAGATCGATCACCTCAGCGGTTGGGCCACCCTCGGTGGCGCGACCAACCCGCACAATGGCGGGCCCGAGTGTCCGGCCCACAACCGCAGCAAAGAGCGCGGACGGATCACCGTCAAACGCGACCACGCGGGCTGGCACCACTACCGCCCCGACGGCAGCGAGATCGCACCCCGAGCGGGCTGATACCCGCAACGTTGCGAGCCGGGCCACTCGGTTCTCGATCCGACCAACGTCGGCGATCGTTGTCGGTGCGGCTCAGGAGACCGTGAGGGTGATCTTCTTCATCACGATGTCGGAACCAGACTTGACGGGCACGTCGGGGCCTGGGAATTCGTAGGTGCCGATCTTGCCCGCGTCAAGGTGCAGCATCGGCCAATAGGCGCCCGTTGCAACTGGAGAATCAAGTTTGATGACGACGTTGCTGCTGTCGCCCTCGGGAATCGCCGCGTGCCCAACGACCGGTCCCGGCTTGCCGGAGAGATCGGCGTGGATTGCGATGAAGCCGGAGCCGCCTTTGATGTTGACGGTCTTGACGGTGATCGTCTTGCCGTCGCTGCTCTGGTCGGCGGCGTCGAGGCTGCCCGACACGTTCGCGGCTGCGGCTGCTGGAACGGGGGCCGGCGTCGCTGCGGTCGGCTTGGTGCTGCTGGAGCAGGCGCCGAGCGCAACCACACCCAATACTGCGAGTCCGACGATGGAGGAACGGGTGGTGGGCATATGGGTTGTCTCCTATGGGTTGTGCACGACGAGGGTGCCGTGCATGGTGGGATGGATCTCGCAATGGAACGCGTAGGTGCCTGGCTTTGCGGGTGCAATCAGCAGTCCGGGGGAGGCCGAGTCGAATGGGCCGATCTTGAACGTTGCGTCGTCGGCGGTGACAGTGTGTGCCTCGGCGTCACGGTCGACGAATCTGATCGTGGCCCCTGGCGTTGTTGCGATGGCTGGAAAGGTGTAGTTCTCCACGACAATTTCGGCGGTCGACGAGCCGCTGGCCCGCGTGCTCGATGAACCGGAGCCCGACACGGTCGACGCACCCGAACTGCACGCCGCGAGCAGTACCGCAGGCGCAGCGCACAAGGCGAGGCGTTGAATCTTCATACCGGTGGATACGGCGCTGTTCCCCGTTTTGTTCACGCCTTCAGCACAATTCTTTCGCCGGCGGATCGACTGCTGTCCGGGTGAGTGCGCGCTCAGTCCAGCGGTGCGCGTACGATGAGCTTGCCGTCTGGCTCGCTGATGCCGATCGCAACCGCCTCCGACGAAGGCAGGGCGCTGGCGAACACGACGGTGATCTGTGTGTTGCGGACGCCGGTGAATGTTCCTGCGGGGATGTGGGTGCCGTCGGCTTGTTCGAGCCAGACGTTGTATTTTTGTCCGGGGGTGAAACCGGTGCCGGCGAGGTGGATCTGCGTTCCCCACGCCCGCGCCTGCAGGATCGCGTCGCCGTGTACTCCGGCTGCGCTGAGCGCGACTCTTTCGCCGGGTGTGTCGGTCGATCCGGGGTGTCGGACGGTTGCGAGTAACACGACGACCAGGATCGCTGCGGCGGCAGCCGTCACGGCGGCGACGAATCGGCGGCGCCGGTCTCGCCGATGTCGCTCGTGGTCGACTCGGGCCGCAATCCGCGTCGTCAGTCCGCTGGGTGTCGGGTTCGCGACGAGAGATGCTCCCGGTGCGTCGGTATAGGCAAGGGCTTCGGACGTCGAGCGGAATTCGGTAGCGATCGCCTGGCACCCAGTGCATCCGGCGAGGTGCTCGGCGAGGGCGTCGCTCATGCCAGAATCGGTGCCGATACCGCGAGCGCGTTGGGCGAGGGCATGTTCGGCGAGCAAACCCTGCCAGTGTCTGCAGTTGTCAGGCATCGTCCCATCCCAACTCGTCGAGGGAGAGGCGCAACGCCTTCAGTCCGTAGAACAGGCGCGACCGTATCGTCGCCGCCGGAACACCTGAAGCTGCGGCGACGTCGACAGCGGACCTCCCTTGATAGTAGACCTCGACGACGGCGTGTCGGTGCTCGTCGGTGAGGCGGCGGAGCGCTTCTTGCACCACCCACGACTGCAACAGCACATCGATATTATCCGCGATCGCAACGTCGACCTCGGAAGCGACGCCGGGTCGAACGCTTCGGGCACGGGCGGCGTCGACGATCACGTTGCGCAGGATCGCAAACAGCCACGCTCGCAACGAAGCGATGCTTGGATCGAATCGACGCCCAGCACGCCATGCCCGAACGAACGTCTCCTGCACCACATCCTCGGCGAGGCCCTGATCCTGTAGGGCACGAAACGCGAAGCCGTACAGCTCACCCGAGTGCGCCTGCACAGCGGCGCGCACGCCGGACTCGCTGTCCAAGCTGTCGTCTCGTTCGATCAGCCTCAGTCGGGCGCGCACCGACGACTCCTCGTACTCGTCACACACCGAGTACGGATCATCGGCACCTTCCGTTCAACTGACGACCATGATTTGTGTGCATTGGCACCGGCGAACCTCGTGTATCCGTTCAAGGAATCTGCGACGGCGTTGAACGAGAGAGCGGTGGGCTCCGTATCCAGAGCGAACAACCCACACCACCGAAAGGAATCTCATGATGAAGACTCTCACGCGCACGATGACGGCGATCGGCATCTCAGCCGCCGCACTCGCCGCCCTGGCGATGCCCGCATCCGCCGCACACGAAAGCAACAACCACCTCCAGTTCGACCCTGTCGCCGCTTCGCCCAGCCCGAGCGCAAGCGGTGCCGGCACCATCAACTACATCAAAGGAACCTCGGGCGCTGAACCCGACACGCAGTGGACCTCGTCGTTCCGCTTCTCCGGTCTCGACGCCGAGACCACCTACACCGTGGTGGTGAGAGGTCGTTTCGCCGCTGCGGCCGCGTTCTCCGGTATCTGTACCTTCACCAGCAACAGCTCCGGCTCCGGATCGTGTTCCAGCCGGTTCACCGGTCTGCAACGGTTGGCGATAGCCCAGCTTCGCCTCGGTTCGTCAGCCGGGGCGCCGGTGTTGCAGGCCACGCGCCAAGCCGTTGTCTCTGGTCCCGGCTCGATCACCAGCGCTGGCGGCTGCCGTGAACCCGACCAGGCCGGCTCCACGTGTGTGGCACCCGGGCGTAATTGACCCAGAAGAGCCTCGAAGGTTCGAGTGAGGAGCGGCTGGTCATCCAGCCGCACCTCGCCCGGCGATGTCGACAGACATGATTTCGACGTTCACTTCGGACGCAGCATGCTGCTCTCCAGCTGCAGCCGGATGCGCGGTTGCCCTTTGGATTTCCGCCGGCGGGAACGATCATTCGTCGTGATTGCGCAATTCTCGAATCGTAACGACGGTCATGGTCACCAGCGCATTCACGCGTGAGACGGGCCTGACGGGGGGCTCGAGAGCACGTAACCGAGTCACCACGATGCGATCGGCCCCGGTGTCGATCGACACCGCGTCGCACTATCGTGCGTTGACGTGGACGATGAGAATGTCGCGACCCCGCTGGTCGAATCAGTCATGAGAATGCTCGAGTCCGGGCCACTGCCCATATCGGAGGTAGTCCGGCGCTTGGACGAACACGCCCTCCTCGAGGAGCTTCGCGGGGAATGTGCCGACGAGGAGGATCTCGGCGAGGCCGTCATCGACGAACTGCTCGTCTCCGATGCTGTTTGGGCTACACCGGCGGGCGTCGTCGCACGCACTGATCGCTTGCTCGATGGATTCGTGTTGACCCACCGGGTGACTGCCCGAGAGCTGGTAAATGGCGAGCTGAATCTCTGCCCTGACCTGGTGATCATCGATTGGAACCGGCGCGACGGGTTGGCGCTTGCGGGAGTCGGTCGGCTGCTTCGAGTGCCGACTCGTGTGCCTCGACCAGGCTTTGACGACAGCACGTTGTCGGGTCCAGATGGCTGGCTCGACGAGTTCGCGCCCGGTGACGTTCTTGCGTTCACACGAACCGCGCACGGGCTGTCCGTCGGTCTGGCCGATGTCTTGTCCGACGACACCGCCGAGGTCAGCGCGCTGCGCGCGTCCGTTGAATCCCGATTGGGCGAGGGTGAGGGTGAGGAGGCGGTGGCGATCGTCCTCGACGCGGTCACCGCCGCGCCGGGAACGTTCCGCCGACCAGTTCGTCCACTGGGTGAGTTGCTTGAAGCGGCTGGTCTTGAGCGACGCGGCTTCTCGTTCGGAAGGTTGGGCCGGCCGTGGCGCTCGTTCGCCGAACGGTTCAACGATCGTCGCGGGGTTCAGATCATCGAGCGCTACCCCCTCGACGATTGCTGTGTCGAATCGTTCGACCTGGTTCGTCACGCGTACGAAGCATTCGACGAGACGGTGTCCGACGTTCGGGCAGTGCAGGAGGCGTTGGCGCATGGCGCCGCGGCCCAGGCGTTCGCAGCGTTCGTGCTTCACGACTCGGGCGCCGGCGACGAACGACTGGTGCGGTTTGCGAATCACATCCTGCTCGAGTCGCGGGGGCGTCGGCGGGCGGCGCCGCAGTATCTGCTCGGCATCGAGGCAGAGAGCCGCGGCGACTCCCCCGAAGCCGAGAACTGGTTGGTTGGCGCCTTGGGCGACGATCCGGATGATGCCGGGTCTGCGCTGGCGCAGATCGACTACGCCGTGGATCGAGGTGATCTGCCACGTGCTCTCAGGCTCATCCGACATCCCGGGCTCGTAGTCGAAGATGCAACGGTTGCGTTCTTGGAGGACGTGCGTACCGAGTTGGAGTTGCCCTGGCGCTCCGTCGGTCGCAACGACCTTTGTCCGTGCGGCACCGGCCGGAAGTTCAAGGCTTGCTGCGCTCGTGAGCCAAAGATCCCGCTCTCCGCGCGGACACGGCTGTTGAACTTCAAACTTGGTCAGTTCGCCCGTGCCGAGCCTCGTCGCAGCCGGATTGTCGGCGTCGCCAGCTCCGCGTGTGACCCGGATGATCCGACCTTGATCGAGCAGATCCGGTCGCTCACCCAGGGCAGCCTGATCGCCGATTTCGTGATCTATGACGGGGGCGTTGCCGGCGACTACCTCGACCGGCGCGGCAGTCTCCTGCCGGCCGACGAGCGCGAGCTGGTCGAAGCGTTGATCGACAGCCCGAGAGCGTTGTGGGAGGTGGTCGAGGTGGAGCGAGGTCGCGGACTCGTCCTGCGGGACACGGAAACCGCTGAGACGATCCACGTGGTCGAGCGGACGGCATCACGACAAGCGGAGGTCGGAGAGCTTGTTATCAGTCGCGTCGCTCGCCTGCCGGACCAGAATCAGCTCTGGGGCAGCCCCCTCAAGGTGCCGTTGCGATTGCGTGAGTCAGCGCTCGCTCTTCTGGAGATGGGACCCGATGCCGATGCACTCGCATCGTGGTACGGCGCGGCCATTGCGTTCCCCAGGATCATGACCCGCGAGCGCCAAGCCCACGGCGATGTCCTCGATCAGGACCCTGAGGATGTTCCGGAAGAAATGACCAGGGCGCTCGAGGCCTATCTCCGTCAGCGAGAGTTGGTTTGGTTGGACGAGTCGATCCCGGCGCTTGGCGGGCTCACGCCCCGAGAGGCCGTCGACGACCCGACCCGCGGCGAAGATCTGCTGTCACTTCTGCGCGAGCTCGGCGACATGAACGCCGCCGGCGCCAACGGCTTCGATGCCGACCGCCTCCGCGGTCTGCTCGGTCTCGGATGACGCAGCGTCCTGAGCGAGGCGTGCGAGTGCGCTCGAGCACTACGGCGTCTTGGCGGCCAGCACGTCGGCCGGGCTGATCTGCGGCGCAGAGCTGAGCAGTCTGTCGGCGTTTGCCATCAGGGCAGCGGCAATCGGGCCGTTGAGATGGTCCTGACGCTCCGCAACGCTTGGGAGCGCATCGACGATCCAGAAGGTCGATAATTGCCGCCCGCATGCGGAATACCCGGGTCATGCTGGTTGAGGTGTGCAATGACGGCAACCGGCCGTCAAGGGCTCGCGTCTGAAACCTCGATCAAGAAGGCCGCAGGATTCAGTGCAGTCCCGACTCGGCTGATGGTCCTGAACTACGCTGCCGAGGATGGCGAGCAACAGGGTGTATATCGACCACCTTCGCAGGGTGTCCCTTTTCGAGCCGTTCACTCGAAAGGATCTCGAAAAGATCGCCCAGGCAAGTGACGAGGTCGCGGTTCTCGCCGGCTCGGTCATCTTGCACCAAGGAACCGAAGGCCACGAGGCCTACGTGATCCTGAGCGGCAGGGTGGTGGTCAAGCGCAACGGCCGCAAGGTCGCCACGTTGGGCGCGGGGGCGATCCTGGGCGAGTTGTCGTTGCTCGATCATGGCGAGCGTTCGGCGACCGCGACGTGTGAGACGGACTGCAGCCTGCTGGTGCTCACGCAGCGGACGTTCCTGGCTGTTGTCAACGACGTGCCCCTGTTGGCGCACAAGCTACTGGCCTCTTTGGCGGCCCGGATCCGCGAACTCGACAACCTGTCGCTCAGCTGACCCCACCAACGATTGCTGCGCGAGCGGATCCACCTCGACCGGTGGTGGAGAGCGGTCAGTCATCATCGCTGAAGAAGTCGTCACCGAACGAGCCGACGTAGGACCACCAGTCAACAGGTCGATCTTTGCTGCGGGTGAGGCCGGCGAGCCAAAGAAGTGCGGTTCTCATGCGTCGCATGAACGTCAGTCTTGGGCGCGATGATCGG
>JANYKS010000110.1 GCA_025358125.1 Actinomycetes bacterium | reverse complement strand
CCAGGTCGGCAAGAGCTTCCGCAACGAGATCACGCCGGGCAACTTCATCTTTCGCACCCGAGAGTTCGAGCAGATGGAGATGGAGTTCTTCGTGCCACCGGCCGACGGTCCGAAATGGTACGAGTACTGGTGCAGCGAGCGGTTGAACTGGTACATCGACCTCGGCATCCCGGCTGAGATGCTGAAGATGCGCCCCCACGACGCCGATGAACTCAGCCACTACTCAACGGGCACGAGCGACGTCGAATTCATGTTCCCGTGGGGGTGGGGCGAGCTGGAGGGCATTGCCCAGCGCACCGACTACGACCTCAAGCAGCACGCCGCGCACAGCGGCCAGAAGCTCGAATACTTCGATCAGGCCACCAACGAACGCTATGTCCCGCATGTGATCGAGCCGGCCGCCGGCGCCACCCGCACGATGGCTGCCTTCCTGCTCGCTGCCTACGACGAGGACGAAGTCGGCGGCGAGAAGCGCACCGTGTTGCGCCTCCACCCCCGCCTCGCCCCGTACAAAGTCGCAGTCCTGCCGCTCTCGAAGAAAGACACGTTGACACCCCTCGCCAAGCAGATCTACACGACGCTGTCGCAGCGCTACATGGTCGACTACGACGAGACGCAATCGATCGGTCGCCGCTACCGCCGCCAGGAAGAAATCGGGACACCGCTGTGTGTCACGGTCGATTTCGATTCGCTGGACGACAAAGCCGTCACAATCCGCGACCGCGACACGACCGAACAGGTCCGGGTTCCCATCGCGGATCTGCTCGGCGAGATCGGTAGCCGTCTCGGCTTCTGAGACCCACATCTCGACCGCTGGCGGCCCCGCCACTGGTCAGCCGAGAGGCGTTTGTGTCACCGTGACGTCGGACGTCCATAAGACGTTCACCGCCCGGTGTGCGAACAACCAGCTACCGGCTACCCGGCGATAGCGGTCGACATAGCGAATCGCCATGATGTGATCGTTCGCCTCGGTGAGGTGGTGAGCCTCGCAATTCGCCTCACCGGTGGCCAGGTCGCCGTCGATCACCACCCGGTGATTGGACACCACATGCAATGTGCGGTCATACCGTTCGAGATAGTCGACGATGGCGTCGAGGTCGTTGGGAGCCCGCCGCTCGCCGAGTGGTGGTCGGTGCGAGCCGCTGCGGAACGTGACGAGCACCCCGTCTTCTACCCACAGCGACCTGAACTGGGCGCGATCACGCTGGTCGACGGCTGCGGCGTAGTCGTTGATCAACTGGTGGAGCATTTCGCGATCGGCGAGGTCTGCCGGAGTCATCGCCAGCACGGTACCCAGCTCGGTTGCCTTCCCCGCCATCCTGGGCGGCCGTCAAGCGGTCTAGGATGTTCCACAGGCGGGCAGATCGACACAGCAGACTCAGGTGGAAGACGTTTCATGCGCAAGCTCGTCGTGATGATTTTGGCCGTTGTCTCGTGTGCGACCGCACTCGCGCCGAGCACCGCCCACGCCGCACCGCCGCCACCCAAGCAGTACGACACGTGGGCCTTCTGCGGCGTCCGTCCCGACGACCCGACAGCGCAGGCAGCAGCAATCTCGATGGCTACTGCGGCAGGGATCGACGCAACGTTCGGCCCGTGCAACGTTCCGACTCCGGACTACACACCTGCGAATCCCGCCAACCGCTACGTCGACCCGGCGACCTACATGCGGCTGGTCCAGATCAACGCGCGGGCAGGAATGAAGACGGTCGTCTACGACGCGCGCGTGTGGTCCGACGACGCCGCCACGCGTGAAACGGCAATCGCGTTCTGGCAGCCGGTGTATCGCAACATCGCGGCGTGGGATCTCGGTGACGAGTTCCAATCGCAGTTTCCCGAATGGAAGATCCTGATCCACCGCTGGAACGTGGTCCGCAACTTCGTGTCGAGGCGAACCGGCATCGAGCCGTTCGCTAATCAGAACGCCGACGACGCCGAGAACGCGCTCGCCGATCTCCCCGGGTCGGAGAACCTCGTGTCGTTCGACCGCTACACCGGCGACCTCGGCGCATCCGTGGCCCGTCAACTCGACGCACGGGTCAAGAAGGTGATGTGTGCAGTGAACGCGTACACCCACTTGATCTTCACCCCGTCGGCCGACTCGATCCGCTCCGACATGGCGCAGTTGGCCGACGCCGGATGCGACGTCTTCCTCATCTTCGGCGGTCAGCGCGTGTACGACACCAATGCCTACGGTGGGCCGTCACTCGTCGACCTCCAGGGCGCGCCGACCGATTGGGCGCCGGGTGTGCTCGAGGGCAGCGGCGTCTCCAGCTACACCCCGACCGGTCCGGCCCGCCTGCTCGAGACCCGTGGCGGGCTCGCCACCGTCGATGGCCAGGCCAACGGGATCGGCCCCCGGGCTGCTGACTCGGTGACCGAACTGCAGGTCGCGGCGCGTGCCGGCGTGAGCGCAAACGCGACTTCCGTCGTGCTCAACGTCACCGTCACGAATCCGACCGCTGCCGGCTTCATCACCGTCTTTGCGTGTGGTTCGCCGCGGCCGACGGCGGCCCAGCTCAACTACTCAGCCGGTGATGTGTCGACGGCCGTCATCGCGAAGGTCGGAGCCGGCGGCAAGGTCTGTCTCTATACGCTCGCGACGACCGACCTCGTCGTCGATCTCAATGGCTTCTACCCGTCCGGGACCAGCTTCACGTCGCTACAACCGGCGCGGCTGTTGGAGACGCGCAGCGATCCCGGCCTGACGACGGTCGACGGCGCCTACAGCGGCGTCGGCGTGCGCGGTGGCGGGTCGACGACCGTGCTCCAGGTGGCCGGCCGCGGTGGGGTGCCGGCCGGCGCGACCGACGCCGTGCTCAGCGTCACGGCCACCAACGTCACCGGGGCCGGATACGTCACCGTCTTCCCGTGCGGCGACGGTCTTCCTACTGCGTCGAGCCTGAACTACACGGCGGGATCGACGATCACGAACGCCGTGATCACCCAACTCGGGGCTGACGGGCAGGTGTGCCTGTTCACTCAGGCAACAGTCGATCTCGTGGTCGACGTCAGCGCGTACTACCCGCCTCGTTCCAGTTTCGTATCGATGCGACCCTCGCGGATGATGGACACCCGCACCCAAGATGGCTCGCCGACGCTCGACGGTTTGCAGTACCGGACGGGTCTGCGAGCTGCCGGCTCCGTCACCGAACTCGCGATGACGGGCCGGGCCGGCATACCTGTGACGGCCAAGTCCGTCGTGCTCAACCTCACCGTGACGAAACCCGCACGCGCCGGCTTCGTCACGGTCTTCGCGTGCGGAGGTCCGCGGCCGAATGCGTCGAACATCAACTTCTCCGCCGACTCCACTGTTGCCAATCTGGTGGTCGCCAAGATCGGAGTGACGGGGAGCGTCTGTCTGTACACCTCGGTCGACACCCACCTCGTCGTCGACGTGACCAACTATCACCCCTGAGACCCGTCACCCGACGCATCACTCGACGCGATAGCCCGCGCGGGTTGTACATCGTGCGTTAACAAGCACGAGACGGCCCGGTAATCGCGGTCTCATAGGTTGCCAACCAACACCTTGCCCCAGGGTGTGTCGAGGAGGACTCTTCGTGGATGGTATGACCCTGAAGTCACGGCTAGGAGACAAGGACCGGCAACGGTTCTTCGTGACCTTTCTCGGTGGAAAGCTGATCGGGATCGTCGTTGCCTTCGCAGCGATCCTCGGGCCGGGTCAGCTGATCCTCGGCAAGGCGGTCCACGCAGTTGCCCCGAACGCCGAGATTCCGATCCAAGATGTGATCAACGGCCAGAACACGGCATGGGTTCTGCTCGCGGCGTTCCTGGTGTTCTTCATGCAGGCCGGATTCATGATGCTCGAGGCGGGTTTCGCCCGCACCCGCGAGGTCGTCAACGTCTTGCAAGAGTGCATTGTCGACACGTGTCTGTGCGCACTGCTCTTTTGGGCATTCGGTTTCGCGTTCATGTTCGGATTCGGCAACGGCTTCATCGGGCACGAGTTCTTCTTCCTCAACGGGGCCCAGGCCACGTACACGTATCACGGCGCGACCGACACCGGTGTCGCCTTCATGGCCTTCTTCCTGTTCCAGTTCGCGTTTGCCGACACCTGCTCCACGATCACGTCCGGGGCGATGGTCGGTCGCACCGCTTTCAAGGGCGACCTGATCTACAGCGTCGCCGTCAGTGGCTTCATCTATCCGATCATCGGCCACTGGGTGTGGGGGCCGGGCGGTTGGTTGCAGACGGTACGCAATGGCGTGTGGATCCACGACTTTGCCGGCTCCAGCGTCGTGCACACGATGGGCGGCTTCATCGCCCTTGCCGGCGCGATCGTCCTCGGGCCACGGCTCGGGCGGAAGTTCAAGCGTGATGGCGGTGGCCTTCCACCGGGTCACGACCTCACCATCGCCGCGATCGGTGGTGTCATCCTCTGGTTCGGTTGGTACGGATTCAACCCGGGCAGCACGCTCTCGTCTTTCGACGCGGCCGGCATCGGCCGGGTTGCCACGAACACGACCCTCGCGGCAGCAGCCGGAGGTCTCGCGGCGATGCTCTGGGTCTACCCCCGGGTGAAGAAGTGGGACATGGGCATCACGATCAACGGCTTCCTCGGTGGCCTGGTCGCGATCACGGCTCCTTGTTACTACGTCAATGCGACGGCCGCCGTCATCATCGGTCTCGTCGCAGGGGTCGTCGTGGTGCTCGGCATCGACTTGATCGAGCACATGCGGATCGACGACCCGATCGGCGCAGTTGCCGTGCACGGCTTCGCCGGCATCTGGGGCACATGGAGCGTCGGGCTGTTCTCGAACGGCAAGTTCGGTGTGCCCAAGGGCCTGCTGTGGGGCGGAGACGCGAAGCAACTCTGGAGCCAGGTCTGGGGCAACGCAGTCGTCGCCGTCGCCTCGTTCGGTGCGGCGTACGCCGTGATGAAAGTCGTGATGATGATGAAGTTGCTTCGTGTTTCAGAAGACGGAGAGCTCGAGGGCATGGACATCCACGAGCACGGCTCACCGGCCTACCATCCAGAGGCCGCATACACGGGTAAGGGGATGTAGCCATGCTCGAACTGATCACCGCGATCATCAAGCCGCACAAGCTCGACGACGTCAAGGAAGCGTTGCTCGCAAACGGAGTCGAGGGGATGACCGTCACCGAGGTTCGCGGCTTCGGCCGCCAACGCGGCAAGACAGAGAACTTCCGCGGCTCCGAGTACAAGATCGATTTGATCCCGAAGATGAAGATCGAGATCGTGGTTGCAGCCGAAACGGCGGATCATCTGATCGCCGTCATCGTCGAAGCCGCAAGGACCGGCAAGATCGGCGACGGCAAGGTATGGAAGATGGCAATCGACGGCTTGACCCGTGTGCGCACCGGGGAGATGGGCTCAGAGGCGATCTGACCCGCCGGCGCGGTTGCGCGGCGTCACGTTTGGGTGAGGGCCAGTTTCATGTCGGCACGGAGCGCGTCGTGGTCGCTGGTAGGAATCTGGCGTGCCGGCCCGGTTCGTCCGGAGCGCTGCACGTAGAACACGTCGATCACCTCGTGACCGAGCGTCGCGACCTTGGCCGAGCGGATGTCGAGGCCCCGCGCGGCCAGCGCGGAGGCCAGCCTGTAGAGCACCGCGATCGCGTCGGGTGCGCGCACGTCGATCATCGTCGTCGTCTCCGAGGCGTCGTTGCTGACGAGCACTTCGAGTCGCGGCGGCGTCGCCGCGGTTGCCCGGCGATGGGTACGGCTGTACGTGCGGACTCGTTGGGCGATCCGGCTGCCGACATCAACGGTGCCACCGACGCTGCCGCGCAGATCGTGCTCGAGCCGGTCCCAGTCGGTGGCGATACCGTCAGAACGCGGTACCTGGAACTGATCGACTGCGATGCCGTCGCTGCTGGTCCACGCCTCGGCGCTGACGACATCGATGCCGTGCACGGCGAACGTGCCGGCAATCTTGGCGAACAGGCCCCGCTGGTCAGGCGTTGCGACGACCCACAGGTCGAAATCACCGGAACGTTCGTGGCGGGTGTGCAGCTCGCCGGTCGTTCGAACGCCGTCGAGCAGATCGCCGAACCGGATGTCGAGTTCGACCTCGGCCACATCGCGCGCCCGTCCGGCGAATACGCCTGAGACTGCCCTCGTGAGATCGTCGATCAACGACGCCTTCCAAGCCGACCAGGCCGAAGGGCCGGTCGCCAAGCTGTCGGCCTCGGTGAGCGCGCGGAGCAGTTCGAGGCGGAGCGGATCAGCGACGAGCGCGGCGACGTTCTCGGCGGTGCGCGGATCGCTGAGGTCGCGCCGCGTCGCAGTTTCGGAGAGCAGCAGATGATGCTCGACCAACGAGTGGATGACATCGACGTCGGCCTGCGAGAATCCCATCCGCGGACCGATCCGATCGACGAGCTCGATGCCGACTTCGGTGTGGTCGCCCGGGTAGCCCTTGCCGATGTCGTGGAGCAGTGCGCCGACGAGCAAGAGGTCGGGCCGCGCGACATCGCGGACGAACTCGCTCGCGTTTGCGACCGTCTGGAGCAGATGCCGATCGACGGTGTAGGTGTGGAACGCGTTGCGCTGAGGCAGGCTGCGGACATGGCGCCACTCCGGCAACATCGCGCTGAACAGGTCGTAACGCTCGAGGGCTTCGACCGCGCCGACGAGGTGGGGTCCGGCGCCGAGCAGGCTCACCATGGCCTGCCGCTTGCGGTCGTTCCATGTGTCGCCGTCGTCGGCGGTCGTTGCCGACAGCGCGATCAACGCCCGGCGGCTGATCGGATACCCGGCATGAGCAGCGGCTGCGGCCACACGCAGCACGAGAGATTGATCGACGTCGGCAAGGCCGAGGTCGACCTCCACCTCACCGTCGACGATGGTGACGCCGGGCCGCAGTGTTGCCGACGCTCTTCTCGTTGGCGCCGCGGAGCGCCCCTTGCGGGTGGCTCGTTCGACGCGTCGCCAGAATCGCTCACTGGCCCAATCGATCGCCCCCGCAGCCTCGGACACTCTGGCCATCAGCACGTCGGCGTCGGCGAATCCCATCGCGTCCGCGACAGCATCCTGATCTTGGAGCAGGAGCACGTTGGTGGATTTGGCGGTGACCCTGTGCAGCTCGCAGCGGGTGGCCAGGAGCGTTTCGGCCGGCGCGGCGAGATCCTCGATCGGGCCCTCCAGCGAGGCCAAGATCTCCGGTCGATCGACAGCGAGCGCCCAGCGGATGCCGTCGTAGTCGCGTAGCCCGCCTTGGCCGTCCTTCAGGTCCGGTTCGAGCAGCGATGCCACATCGCCCGTCCGCGACCAGCGCTCCTCACTCACCTCTCGAAGCTTGGCCAGCCAATGGGCAGGCCTCTTGCGCCACTGGTCCAGCGCGCCGTCGCGGATGGCCGCGACATCGGTATCGCTGCCGACGAGTCGGCGGACCCGCAGCAGCGATGTGGCCGTGACGAGATCGGCCGATGCCAGCGAGAGCAGTGACTTCACCGAGTGCGCGGCCGGGCTCAGCTTGACCCCGGCATCCCACATCGGGTACCACAGCGGCTCGGCTGCGGTCCGTACCTCTTCGGCGCTCGCACGCTGCGGGTGCACCAGCACGACGTCGATATCGCTGCCGGGGCACAACAGACCTGCCGCGTAGCCACCGGTCGCGATGATCGCCCAACCACTCGGCAGGGCCGCGCCGAGCACGTCGAACCATCCGTCCATCTGGTCCGACAACCGTCGGGCGAGGCCGCGGCCGGACAGGTCGTCGCGGGCAACGACCTCGGACCGGGCGCGCTTGACGAATGCCCCGTCGATCGTCGTGGCCGCCACCTGCCGATTCTGTCAGTTGGAGGCTGAGCGGACGGGGAGTTCGGTGTCCTGGCTGCGCAACTCGGCGAGGCGTTCCTGTAGGAACGACGATGCGGTGCGACCGTCGGCGAGGACGACGTCGTCTGCGGGGTGGAGGAACAGCGGCAGCGACAGCCGTGAGCGTCGTGCCCCCTGACCCGTCGGGTTCATCACCCGGTGGGTGGTCGACGGGTAGTAACCACCGCTCGCAAGCTCGAGCATGTCTCCGCAGTTGACCACGAGGCTGGCGAAGTCGCACGGCACGTCGTGCCAGTTTCCGGCAGTGTCGCGGACCTGCAACCCGGGCTCGTTCGATGCTGGCAGCACGGTGAGCAGGTTGATGTCTTCGTGTGCTGCAGCGCGCACGGCGCCGGGTTCTTCGTCGCCGCGCAGCGGTGGGTAGCGCAGGACTCGCAGCAAGGTTCGGGTACTGCCGTCCATCATCTGGTTGAGCGGACGTGAGAACCCTTTCGCGACCTCAGCTGGCGTGTTGGACTCGACCCAACCGAGCAGCGTGACAGCGATCCGTTTGGCGTGCTCGGCATACTGCCGCGCGTCGTCGTCGACCTCGCTCGGGAATCGGCCGTCCTGATAGACGTGGAAGAACTCCTTGAGGTCGCGGATGGTGTTGCCCTTGGCGGTTTCGGAGACATCGGGGCCGTAGTAGCCGCCGCCACTCTCTTCGCTGTAGCGATACGCGAACTTGGCATCACTGTCGAAGAATGCGAGCCAGTCGTCGTAGACGCGTTGCACCAGTGCTTGCGGCAGGGGATGGTTGATCAGTACTGCGAAGCCGGTCTCGTGCAGCGAGCGTGCGAACTTTTGCGGCGCGTCTGCGCCTTGATAGTCGACGACGATTACGTTCATGCCGTCACGATATCGCCGCGCTCAATCGGGTGTTCGCACGAGTACCAGCGGGCACGTGCAGTGGTGCACGCAGTAGCTGGAGACCGAACCCATGATGAGTTCCTTCCACACGCCTGCGCCGTGCGAGCCGACGACGAGCAGCTCGGCGTCGGCCGACAGCGAGATCAGCTCTTCGCCTGGGCGACCCTCCGGTGTGAACACGTGATACACGAGGCCCGACTCGGCGAGCCCCGCGTCTGCGACCATCCGTTCCGCCGTGCTCTGGGCACTCGCGACCATCGTGTCGCGCTCTGGAAGCGGGATCAGCACCGGCTCGGCCGCTGCCATGATCGGGTAGTCCCAGCCGACGACGATGTCCAATGAGCTGCCCCGCAGCTTGGCCTCAGCGATCGCCCATTGCAGCGCAGCGCTGGCAGGACTTGAACCATCTACTCCGACAACTATCTTGCCCATCCCGACACCGTACTCTTCTCCGGCTGCTGGGGTTCTACGGCCATCGCCTCATCCAGTATTTCTCGAAGGCGATCTTGGCGAGGTGCCAGTGGCGCCCGGGCCGACGGAGCCTGATCTTCGGGGCCTGCGCGGCGTAGAAGTCGCCGCCGGCGAACGCGGCTCGCCCGTCGCCGAGTTCGACGAAGCAGGCGCCCTTGCCGTCGAAGCGGGCGGTGGGTGATCGGCCGGCGAGCTCGGCGGCGATGTTGGTGGCCACGACTTCGGCTTCGGCTTCGGCGAACACGCCGGCCTTGGGTAGGAACTTGCCGCCGGCGATGGGGATGGCGGTGGCGTCGCCGATCGCGAAGACTCCTTCGGCGGTCGTGGCCAAGTTGTCGCGCTCGACGGGTAGGAAGCCGCTGTCGGCGGCAAGCCCGCTGGCGCGCAGGACCTCGGGAGCGCGGTGCGGGGGGACGCCCAACAACAGGTCGTAGCTGACGTGCTCGCCGTCGGCCAGCACCAGCTCGCGGGTGGTCGGGTCGATCCGCTCGACGCTGCGCTCAGGGTGCAGCGTGATGCCCCGCTCGGCGAGCATCGCGGCGAGGGCATCGCCCAGCACCCGGCCGGCGGTCGGCATCGGGTAGGGCTCGGGTGTGTAGATGTCGATGGTGGTGCGGTCGCGGGCGCCGCGGCGTCGCAGAAGCGCTTCGGCGAGGAACGCCGCTTCGTAGGGGGCGGCGGGACACTTGTAGGGCAGGCGGGACACGACCACCGCCAAGCGGCCGCCCTCGAAGCGATTCAGCGCGGCGCCGGCAGCAGCCGCGCCTTCCAGCGTGTAGATGTTGTGGGCCGCGTCGGCGAAGCCGGGCAGCGCGTCGGGCGCCAGCTCGGCACCGAGCGCGATCACTAGGCTGTCGTAGAACAGCTCGGCTTCGGAGGTCTTGACCTTGCGGTGAGCGGGATCGATCTCGAGCACCTCGGCCTCGAGCACCTCGATCCCCGATCGGCGCAGGCGTCGCCGGTCGGTGCTGATCTGCTCGGGGCGGCGGGCCCCGGTCATCACCCACAGGAACGATGGCGCGAACCGGTAGGTGGCGCTGCGGTCGACGAGCACGACCCGGTCGGTGGCGTCCAGCGAGCGACGGAGGCGGCGGGCGGCCACCATCCCGCCGGTACCACCGCCGAGGACTACAACGGTGCGATTTGTCATGGCAGAAACTCCTCGGTGAGAAGGTGACGACCTTGTCGGCCCAGAAGGTCCAGTCGGCGAGTTCGTCGAGGGTCGAACGGCGGGCGCCCTTGGTGAGGTGGTCGTCTCACTTCGGGCAGGGTCCGACTGGATGTCTTCAACATGTCGGTTCCTCACTGCTCGGCGTACGGACAGCGTAGGTCGACGAGGCCCTGGCGGCGTAGGGACCAAAGGCTCTTTTGCCACCGCGCAATCGAGGACCTCGATTAGAACCGGCCGAGTAGATCTTCCTTCCACGTCCGGAAGCGCACATGGCGGCGGCCGCTCGGGCCGAGCCCGTCGCCGGATGCGTCAGGGAACAACCGGAACGTCATCTGCCGGGCGAGGTCGCAGGCATCGCCGGCCCAGTACCGCGCATCGCCTTCACTTGCCGGTCCGGCCCGCCACAGCAGCCACGACCCGATCCGGCGTTTGTACGTTGCGACGGGCGTGCCGGGCAGGTCGTCGCCGAGGTGGAGCAGTTCGCTCGGCGCCTCGATCCACGCCGATGAGACGATGTTGCGATCGCGAGTCGGCGTGTCCGGAAGGTCGGGTGTGTGCACCGGCGTGTCGTCGTCGGGGCGCTGGTCGTAGCGCAGTGCCGGGGTGCCGGTCATCTGCTGATCGACCCTCCGTCGAGGGTGGTCTTGCCGGCGAGATCGAACACTGCTCCATTCTGGCCACCGAAACGTACGGGTGACCCATCGGGGCGTATGCGACGATGGGCGGGTGAAGCTGAGTTCTCTCGACCGCCGGATCATCGCGCTCGCGATCCCGGCGCTCGGAACGCTGGCGATCGAGCCGGTCTACATCCTGGTGGACACAGCGATCGTCGGTCGGCTCGGCACAGACCCGCTGGCAGGGCTTGCGATTGCGGGAACGGTGCTGCTCACGATCACCTCGCTCGTCGGGTTCATGCAGTACGGCGTCACGCCGCAGGTGGCCCATGCGATCGGTTCCGGCGACGACGACACGGCCCGCCTGGTCGCGATGGATTCGGTGTGGCTCGCGCTGCTGCTCGGCCTCCCGGCGACGGCCGTGGTCACAGCGTTCGCGCGGCCGCTGGCACGGATGCTCGGTGCCCACGGCGGGGTGCTCGATGCTGCGACCATTTATCTGCGCGTGAGCGCTATCGGCCTGCCGTTCGTGTTCATCACCCTCGTCGGTCACGGGGTCATGCGCGGGTACAACAACCTCCGCAAGCCGTTGTTCGTCGTGCTGATCGCGAACGTTGCCAACGTGATTCTGGAGATCATCGTCGTCTACGGGTTCAGACTCGGAGTTGCTGGTTCGGCATGGAGCACCGTGATCGTCCAGATCGGTGCTGCCGGAGCGTTCGCGTTCATTCTGTGCGAGCACCTCACCCTCGTCCGCCCGGCGTGGGCGCGAATCAAGCCGCTGCTCGTCAAGGGCAGCCACCTCGGCCTGCGCAGCGTCGCGATGCTGGCCGTGTGGATCACCATGACGCGGGTGGCGGCAACGGTGGACACGCCAACGCTCGCTGCCAATCAGGTCCTCTTCCAGTTGTTCATCTTCCTCGCGTTGGTGCTCGACGCGCTCGCGATCCCGGCCCAATCACTGGTGGCGGGCGCGATGGGCGCAAACGATCGCAACGAGGCGATGGCCGTCGGTTGGGCGAGCACGAAGATGTCGCTGTGGGTCGCCGCCGGCTTCTGCGTGCTCATCGCGGCGGGCAGCCCGCTGATCCCGCGCGCGTTCACCACCGACGGCGCCGTCATCAGCCGGGTCACGGCCGGGTTGTTGTTCCTGGCGGTGATGCAGATTCCTGGCGCCGTCGCATTTGCTCTCGACGGGGCGCTGATCGGGGGTCAGGACATCCGATTCCTCGGCCGGGCCGCAGTGTTCAACCTGTTGTCGTATGCGCCGTTCCTCGTCGCAACCGTCGTCCATCCCGGGCTCGGTATCGCCGGCCTCTGGGGTGGACAACTGGCGTGGATGTTGACGCGAGCCGTGGTCAACGAGCATCGGTTCCGTTCGCGGCGATGGATGCCGGCATCGCCTGAATTTGCTGAAGCGGCGCGCTGATCAGGCGACGATGTTCACGGTGCGTCCGGGCACCACGATGATCTTCTTCGGCTCCGCACCGTTGAGCGACTTGATCACCTTGGCATCGGCGAGCGCGGCTGCCGTGGCGACGGCCTCGGTGGCGTCGGACGGGATGACGATCCGGCTCCGGAACTTACCGTTGACCTGGACCGGCAACTCGATCGTTGCGGCGACCAGCATCGCCGGATCGGCGACGGGGAACGGTTCGCGGATCAGCGAGTCGGCGTGGCCGAGCTTGGCCCACAACTCCTCGGCCAGGTGCGGGCTCAACGGCGCGAGCATCAGCACCAGCGGCTCGGCCACATCGCAAGGGCACGAGCCGAGCTTGGTGAGGTAATTGTTGAGTTCGATCAGTTTCGAGATCGCGGTGTTGATCCGCAACCCGTCGATGTCGGTGCGGACGCCGTCGATCGTCCTGTGCAGCACTCGAAGTGTTTCGACCGTGGCCGGCGGGCCGAGCCGCGGTTCGCCGGAGTCCTCGTCGACGAGGTTGCGCCACACCCGTTGCAGGAACCGGTACATGCCGACGACATCGCGTGTCTCCCACGGTCGGGAGGCGTCCATCGGGCCGGTGCTCATCTCGTACAACCGGAGTGTGTCGGCGCCGTACGCGTCGTACATCTCGTCGGGCGAGACCCCGTTCTTGAGGCTCTTGCCCATCCTGCCCCACTCGCGGGTGACGGGTTCGTCGTGGTGGAAGAACAGTCCGTCGCGCTCTTCGACCTCGGCCGCCTCGACGTAGATCTCGCGCTCGTCCTTGAACGCGGCTGCCAGGATCAGGCCCTGATTGAAGAGGCGGTAGTACGGCTCGATCGAGCTGACGTGGCCGAGATCGAACAGCACCTTGTGCCAAAAGCGCGAGTACAACAGGTGCAGCACGGCGTGTTCGACGCCCCCGACGTAGAGATCGACTCCGCCGGGATGGCCGTTGCCCTTCGGGCCCATCCAATACTGTTCGACCGCCGGGTCGACGAAGGTCTCGTCGTTCGTCGGGTCGAGGTAGCGCAGCTCGTACCAGCACGAGCCGGCCCACTGCGGCATCACATTGGTGTCGCGGTGGTAGCGGCGCGGGCCGTCGCCGAGGTCGAGCTCGACGTCGGTCCACCAATCGAGCCGGTCGAGCGGCGACTCGGGGTTGCTGAACTCGTCGTCGGGGTCGAACGTGCGCGGCGAGAACGACTCGGTCTCGGGCAGCAGTACGGGCAACGAGGAGTCGGGGAGCGCAACCGGCCCGAACTCGTCGTGGACGATGGGGAACGGCTCGCCCCAGTAGCGCTGGCGGCTGAACAGCCAATCGCGCAGCTTGAAGTTGACGTTGCCGCGACCGTGGCTGCGGACCGACAGCCACTCGTTGGTCAGGCGCGTGCCCTCTGCGACCGACGACACGCCGTTGAGGTCGAGCCCGTCCGCGTTTGCCGAGTTCACGTAGGGGGCGTCGCCGACGTATGCCTCCGGCCAGGTGGCGGTGTCGAGCGACGCCTCGATCCCGCGCCCGGCGAACCAGGCTGCGGGGGGCGTCTGGATCGCGGGAATCGCAAGGCCGAACTGGCGGGCGAACTCGAAGTCGCGCTGGTCGCCGCACGGAACCGCCATGATTGCGCCCGTGCCGTAACCCGTCAGCACATAGTCGGCGATCCACACCGGGACCAACTCGGCGTTGACCGGGTTGATCGCGGACGAGCCGGTGAACACGCCGGTCTTGTCGCGGCCGAGATCCTGGCGGTCGATGTCCTTCTTCGCCGCCGCTGTCCGCCGGTAGGCGGCGACGGCCTCGGCATGGTCGTGCGTGGTGAGCGCGGCCACGAGCGGGTGCTCCGGCGCAAGGACCATGAACGTGGCGCCGAACAGGGTGTCGGGGCGTGTGGTGAACACCTCGATCTCGCCGGCAGGGCTCGCAAAGCGGACGCGGGCACCCTCGCTGCGACCGATCCAATTGCGCTGCATCGTCTTGATCGCGTCGGTCCAGTCGAGCAGATCGAGATCGTCGATCAGACGGTCGGCGTACGAGGTGATCCGCATCATCCACTGGCGCATGCTGCGCTTGAAGACGGGGAAGTTGCCACGATCGCTGCGGCCGTCGGCGGTGACCTCTTCGTTGGCAACGACCGTGCCGAGTCCGGGGCACCAGTTGACCGGCGCCTCGGACACGTACGCCAAGCGCCGGTCGTCCACGATGGCGCGCCGCTCGGCTTCGGTCAACTCGGCCCACTCGCGGCCATCGGGCGTCGGGCACTCGCCGGACTCGAACGCGGTGATCAGTTCGGCAATCGGTCGGGCGCGGCCGAGTCCGCGTCCGTCACGCGAGGGCAATTCGGTGTCGTACCACGAGTTGAAGATCTGCAGGAAGATCCACTGCGTCCAGCGGTAGTAGCCGGGATCGGTGGTGTCGATGCTGCGGCGTGGGTCGTGGCTGAGCCCGAGCCGGCGCAGTTGCCTGCGCATGTTGGCAACGTTCGCGGCAGTCGTGACGGCCGGGTGCTGACCGGTCTGCACCGCGTACTGCTCGGCCGGCAGCCCGAATGCGTCGAAACCCATCGCGTAACAGACGTTGTAGCCGGCCATCCGCTTGTAACGGCTGTACACGTCGGTGCCGATGTAACCGAGCGGATGGCCGACGTGCAGGCCGGTGCCGGACGGATACGGGAACATGTCGAGAACGAACAGCTTCTCCATGCCGGCAACGGCGTCGGGATCGGCGAGCGGCCCAGCAGGGTTCGGCGCCTCGAAGGAGTGGTGCTGCTCCCACCAGGCTTGCCAGCGCAGTTCGATGTCTTGGGCGAGCGCGGAGGTGTAGCGAAAGGGTGGGATGTCGGATTCGGCGTGAGCCATAGGGCTCTCACTCTAGGAGAGCTATCGTCGTCGACGTCTATGGCTTTGACAGCTGGTTCCATCACCGACCGTTTGCAGAAGGCGGCCGACCGGCCGACCGGTATCCGTTTCGTCGGCGCGTCCGTGACGCCGGCGCGAGGGCCCAGTTTCGTCCCGTGGCGCCAGGTCCACGACGAGGCCCGCGCCGTCGGGGCGGCACTGCAGGCTCGCGGCCTCGTGCCGGGCGATCACGTCGCGATCCTGGGCCCGACGAGCCGCCCACTGATGACGATCATCCAGGGCTGCTGGCTGAGCGGGATCGCGAGCATGGTACTGCCGCTGCCGATGCGAATGGCGTCGTTGGAGGCCTTCGTCGAGAGCACCCGCGGCCGGATTCAGCATGGCGACGCGAAGCTCGTACTGATCGACGACGCCCTCGCCGCGTTCTACGAGGCCGGTCCTGGTGACCCGCCGATCGAGCTGATGGCGGCGGTGATGCCGCGCCCTGGCAATCCGCCGGGCGACCGATTGGAGATTCCGGCGAACGATCCGGAGCGGCTGGTGATCCTGCAGTACACGAGCGGCTCGACGAGTGAACCGAAGGGCGTGATGATCCCCGACCGAGTCCTCACCGCGAACATCGATGCATCGTGCGCCGCGGCCGAACTCGGTCCGGAGGAGGTCATGGTGTCGTGGCTGCCGCTGTATCACGACATGGGCCTCGTCGGTTTCTTGTCGATCCCGATGACGGTCGGTTGTCAGCTCGTGCAGGCCGCTCCCCAGGACTTCATGGCCCATCCCGGCAACTGGATGCAGTGGATCAGCGATCACGGGGGGACGGCCACGGCCGGGCCGAACTTCTCGTGGGTCCTCGCGACCCGCGCCCTCAAGCGGATGGAGGGCCTCGACCTGTCACGGCTGACGCTCGCCCTGAGCGGGGCCGAACCCGTCGATCCGGCCGCGGTCGAGGCGTTCGTCGAAGCTGCCGCTCGATTCGGTTTCAAGCCGGGCAGCGTCTTCCCGGCATTCGGTATGGCCGAAGTGGCCATCGGGGGAGCATTCCCCGTCCGCCATCGAGGGCTTCTTACCGACGATGTCGACCGGGTCGTGCTGGAACGCGATCGCGTCGCGAAACCGATCGAGCTGACTGCGGACACGGAACCCGATTCTGTTCGCCGCCTGCCGGTGCTCGGCAAGGCCGTGCCGGATCTCGAGCTGCGCATCGTGCACCCCGACAGCCGTGAGGAGCTTCCAGAACGACACGTCGGCGAGCTCCTCATCCGCGGTACGTCGGTGACGCCCGGCTACTACAAGCGACCCGACGCCACTGCAGCGCTGTTCCACGACGGATGGCTGTGCACCGGCGATCTCGGCTACATCCTCGACGGTGAACTCGTCATCTGCGGACGGATCAAGGACGTCATCATCGTCGGCGGCCGCAACGTTTTCCCGGAAGACATCGAACGCGCCGTCGGCGGGCTCGAGGGCGTGCGCGCCGGCAACGTCATCGCGTTCGGTGTCGAGGGGTACAAGGGCAAGGAGACGGTGATCGTCGTGGCCGAGGTGCGCACAGAGGATGCCGCGACCGTGAAGGAGGCGATCCATCACCGGACGATCGAGGTGTGCGGTTTGCCGCCCCGCGACGTCATGCTCGTGCGCGCCGGCACGCTGCCCAAGACCTCGTCCGGCAAGCTGCAGCGGGCGAAGTGTCGCGAGCTGTACATGAACGAGGAACTCGAACTGTTCGTGTAGCTGCCCGGTGTGGCTTCTTGGTGTGGCTGCTTGGTGTGGCTTCCGCGGCCGGTTGGAATCTGCCACGATGGCCCGATGAAGGTTTTCTACACGCCGGCACATCTGCGTCACGATCCCAAGGTCGGAATCGAACTGTCGCAGGTGATGCCGGCTTTCGAGCACATCGGCAGGGCGGAGGCCATTCGCGCCGTGCTCGAGGGCGATGCCCGGTTCGAGTTCAAACCCCCGGCCGAGTGGGGGACACAACCGATCGAGGCAGTTCACGACGCAGCGTTGGTGCGCTTCTTGTCGACGGCATGGGCCGAGTATCAGCATGTCTGCGGCCCGACCGCCGATGTCATGCCGGACGTGTTCTACCGGCCGGCCCTGCGCAGGGGCATGCCGGAGCGCTCCGAGCCCGAGTCGATCAACGGCCGCTTGGGCTGGTACTGCTTCGAGACGACGACCCCGCTCACGAAGGGCACCTACGAGGCGGCGCTGTCGGCCGTCGACACCGCGCTGTCCGCCACCCGCGCCGTGCTCGATGGCGACCGCGCCGCATACGGCCTGTGCCGCCCGCCCGGACACCACGCGACCACGGGTCTCTACGGCGGCTACTGCTTCTTCAACAACGCCGCGATCGCCGCCAACCACGTGGCATCCACGACCGGATCGAAGGTGACCGTTCTCGATGTCGACTATCACCACGGCAACGGAACGCAGGAGATCTTCTACGGGCGCGACGACGTGCAGTATGTGTCCCTCCACGGCGACCCGGCGCGGGCGTACCCGTACATCATCGGTTACGCCGACGAAACCGGTACCGGCAGGGGAGCCGGGTGCAACATCAACATTCCCCTCGCGGCCCGGACCGACGACGATCACTACGTCGACGCGCTCGAGCGGGCGTGCGAATCGATTCTCGCGTTCGGTCCGGCGATGATCATCGTGTCGCTCGGCCTCGACACGTTCGTCACCGACCCGATCAGCGACCTGTCGTTGACGGCCGACGGCTTCCAACGGTGCGGAGCAGTGGTGGCCGCAATGGGCCTGCCGACCGTCGCACTCCAGGAAGGTGGCTACGACGTCGGCGCGCTCGGCGACAACGTGCGCCGGTGGCTGATCGGGCTCGGCGCGTGGAACCCGTGGCCGTGAACTTCGGTACATCTGCGCGGTCACGAGGCTGACCGCGCCGGACCCTCAGAGGTAGTAGCCCGCCACGTCGATGATGAAGTTGGTGCTTCCCCCGCCGCCTGCGAAGACCTCCACCTGACGGGTGGCGTTGAGCCGGAACAGCCCGCCGTTGGCGAGGAACGGCGTACTCGGGGTCCAGTTGATCGCCGAGGCGGTGAACTCCGTCGCACCGCCAACCGTGACTGCGAGGAAGCCTCCGCTGGCGGCGTCGGCAACCGTCAGGTTTGCGACGATTGCGGTCGCTCCCGGCGGCACGACATCGAGCGTCACGATCGCGCCGGTGGTGAGGCTGATCGCGTTCGAGATCGTGATCGTGCGATGACCGCCGCTGGTGATCGGCCCGCCCATGCCCGCGAGGCGCGAATCGAAGACACGCGTCGGCGTGAGGACATGCAATGCGCCGGCCGTCGTTGCGCCCCCGAGCTTGCGCCACCTGCCACCGGTAACGCTGTTGTCGTAGCACACGTAGAAATCCGAGCGGGCGTCGGTGACCAGCTCTCCGAGCGCGAACGATCCGGTCGTCGGCGGGCCCGACATCGCGAACGGCCTGATCAACACCCGCCCCGTGCCCGCGGCGTAGAGATCGACGCCGCTGACGGACTGGCCGACCAACGCCGCGCCCATGTCAGCGCGGCCCCACAGCCCGTACGCAGTCGCTCCCGAACCCACCACGGCGTCTCCGACGGTTCCGTTTCCGGCCGGGTTGTTGGTCCGGCCGTAGACACCGGTGATCGCGTTCTTGAGACCGTGGCCGGCAACCGCTGCCGGGAAGTCGTCGGCAGCGGCTGCGCCGTCGGTGACCAGGAAGTAGCTCTTGTCGGCAACCGTGGTCGTCGGCGAGTAGTTGAGCTTGGTCGTCAGGACCGGCGGTCCGACGGAGGCGTCTGCCGTTCCTCCGATGGTGACCGATGCGGCGTAGGCCGCCGCCGCAGGCAGTGACGATGTCGCGGTGCCGGCGACCACTGCCGCGGCGGCTGCGCCCCCCGCGAGTGCGAACAGGCGACGCCGGCTCGTGGCGCGGAAATCGTCGGGGGCGTCGGCCCCGACACCGTCGGGGGCCGGTCGCTGCGCGGCGCGCAGCTCGGCGAGTTCTGAACGGACCGAAGCGAGTTCGGCGACGACGTCGGCGAGCAGTTCCTCTGTGGATCGTGTCGACATGTCGATTCCTAACGGTTCGGGGTGGCCTGGGAAATCGCGATCCGCGGTGCGTTCGGTCCCGCGCCTGGACGCGTCGGCACCGCCTGCGCAACGGCAAGTCGTTGCCCGCCGCCCGCCGCGTTCGGGAGCGCTTCGGTCCGGCCGGTGGCCGATGCGCGCGGCGGGGTCGCCTGGGGTATCTCGAGCCGGCCTGCGTCACCAGTCGGGTCGGTGGGGTCGTCGCGCAACAAGTTCATCATCATCCTCGTGAGAGTGGTGCTCCGGCCGCTTGACGAGAACCTAGCAGCGTCGCCCGACGCCTCACTGGCGCGCCCGGGCCGGCTACAAGGCCTTGAGGTCCGCCAACACCCGCATCCAGGGCTCAGGATCGGCCCTGTACGGCGCGTAGAAGCTGATCCGTTGGATCACGTCGCCGTAGCGGCGATGGAGTTCGGGCGCGATCTGCTCCGGTTGTCCGACGACGGCGAAGGTGTTGAGGATCTCGTCGTCGATGACGGTGCCCATCTCCACCCACTTGCCCTGCTTGCTCAGCGCGTTCAGCTCGTCTTGGAGGCCACCCCAACCGTGCAGTTCGAGTACGCCACGGTAGGCCGGTGTCGATCCGTAGAACGCGATCTGCTGGCGGGTTGCGACCGCTGCAGCCTCCAGATCGTTGTCGTCGGCGGCGGTCACCACGAAGCTCGGGCCGACGATCTCGAACCCGTCCATCGTCTTGCCGGCCTTGGCCCGGCCTCGCTCGAGCGCTGGGATCGTCACCTCGCGCAGGTACTTCTCGGTCGTGAAACCGTGACAGATGAATCCGTCGCAGACCTCGCCGGCGACCTCGGTCATCAGCTCGCCGACACCGGCGAGGAAGATCTTCGCCACGCCGTAGTCGCTGATGTCGGCTGCCGCGGGTGCGAAGAACGGCGTCATCAGGGTGTGCTTGTAGAACTCGCCGCGGAACTCGAGCTTGGCGCCGTTGAGCCAGCAATCCCAGATCGCTCGCATTGCGAGCACCATCTCACGCATGCGTGGTGCCGGATGGCTCCACTCCATGCTGAACCGTTTCGTGATGTGCGGCTTGATCTGGCTGCCGAGGCCGATGATGAAGCGGCCCTTGGAGAAGCTCTGCAGGTCCCAGCCGATGTTCGCGAGGGTCATCGGGTTGCGGGCGAAGGCGACCGCGATCGACGTCCCGATCTCCAGCGTCGAGGTGTGCTCGGCAGCCAGCAGCAGCGGGAAGAAGGGATCGTGGCTCGTCTCGGCGGTCCACACGCCGGCGTATCCCGCGGCCTCGGCCTCCTTGGCCTGGGCGCCGGCCTCGTGCAGGTTGGCGCCGATGCCTCCGTCGACTTTCATGTGGGGCGGTTCTGGTCGCGGAGGAACTGTTCGAATTCGGCGCCGATTTCGTCGGCGCTCGGGATCTCCGCGGCCGAAATCGGACTGGCGTCGCCGGCTGCCTGTTGAACGGCAGCGTCGTAGAGCGCTTCGAGCTGGGCCACCATCGCCCGGTGTTCGTCGTTGGCGGCGACCAAGTCGTCGAGGCGGTGCCGTTGGATCACCGTTTCCTGCCTCGGCCCGGCCCCGTCGATGCGGACCCCGGCGACGTCGGTGAGCCCGGCGAGGAGAGCGACGGTTGCCGCCGGGTAGGCCATCGACGCGACGTAGTGAGGTACCTGGACCCAGATCCCGAGGGCATCGATGCCACGGTCGTGGAAGGCGTGCTCGATCACGGCCGCAACACCGGCGGGAACATCGACCGAGCTCTTCTGCAACGCCAGGCTGGCGACGAGTTCGCCGGACGGCGCAGAAATCGAGAGCCGCGCCGGACGCGTGTGCGGCGTTGCAAAGGGATACGAACCGAGGGCAACCATCCGCTGCACGCCGAGCCTCACACCGAGTTCGGCGACCTCGCGGCTGAACCGGTGCCAGGCCATGTCGGGCTCCGGTCCTGTCAGCAGTAAAACGTCGTTGCCGTCGAGGTCGCGCCCGGCCTTGATCTCGATGTCGGGCCAGGACAGCGCGGTGTTCACACCGTCGCGGAGTTGCATCGTTGGCCGCCGGGCCCGATAGTCGATGAAGGTGTCGCCATCGAAAACTGCGATCGTGCGAGCCTTGCAGTCCATCTCGAGCGCAGCCATCGCGGCCGCCGCGGAACCGCTGGCGTCGATCCACCCCGTGAGCATGACCACCAGGGTCGGCGCTGTCAGCTCGGGAATCGAGCCATCGACGAGGGTGAAGCCATCGCTCATCCGAGACGCCCGACGTATTGAGCGGCCTGCGCCGCGGCCGAGTCGACCTGGACCGCGAAGTGCTCGAGCTCGCGCGGGTCGCGCTGGCCGAGAGCACCACCGAGATAGCGGGCGTACACGCCCTCGAGGATGCACGCCAGCTTCCAGTACGCAAAGGCGACATAGAAGTCGAGGTGCGACAGATCGGCTCCCGTCACGTTTGCGTACCGCTTCGCCAAGTCGGCCCGGTCGAGGAAGCCGGGCGCCGAGGTTGACCCACCTGCCCATGCCGACGCTTCGTCGCCGGGGCCGGTCCAGTACACCATCAGGAGACCGAGATCGGCGAGTGGGTCGCCGAGCGTGCAGATCTCCCAGTCGAGCACTGCGACGATGTTGCCGTGGTCGTCGACCATGCAGTTGTCGAGCCGGTAGTCACCGTGAACGATGGTTGTCGACGTCTGCACGGGAATCCGGTCCAGGAGCGCATCGTGAACCTGATCGACGGAGGCGATGTCGCGGGTCTTCTGCGAGTTCCACTGCCCGTACCAACGACGCAGCTGACGGGCGATGTAGTCCTCGTGCTTGCCGAGACCGTCGAGACCGCTGGCGACGAGATCGACGTTGTGGATCGCGGCCATCGTGTCGACGATCGACTCGCTCGCTTGCGTGCGCGCGGATTCGCACAACACGACGATCGCCGTTGCCGAATCGCGGATCACGTGGCCGTCGACGAAACCCATCACGTAGAACGGCGCGCCGTTGACGGCGAGGTCCTCGCACAGCCCGAGCGCCGGAGCGACCGGCACTGCCGAGTTCGCCAACCCGGAGATGATGCGGTATTCGCGGCCCATGTCATGCGCGCTGGCGAGGACATGGCCGAGCGGTGGCCGGCGCAGTACGTAGCGCTCGCCGTTGGATCCGGAGACGTCGAAGGTCAGGTTGGAGTGCCCGCCGGTAATGAGATCGAACGTGAACGGCGCTTGGGCGCCTCTCACGTGTGACTCCAACCACGCCGTCACGGATTGGACATCGATGCCGGGGACGATGCTCATCCGCGTCACAGTATCGCGAGTCCGCCAATATGTCGGTGGGCCACCAGAAACTGCCCGCCCGCGAACCGCATTTTCGGGATGCCGAAGGCAGGAGGTCGTCGAGATCTACATCGGCACCACCTGAGCACGCTCAAAGAACGGGTTCGCCTAACTCGGTGGAGCGAAGAACTCCAGCGCGATGTTGTCGGGATCGCGGAACGACAATCCTGATCCGTAGGGCGCATCCACCACCCCCCCGTTCGACACACCCAGCCCGTTGAGCTGCGTCTCCCACTGCTCGAGTTCCTTGCGACTGGCGCACGCGAAAGCAAGATGGTCGAGGCCCGTCCGGCGTTCGTCGAACGGTTCGGCGCTGGCCGGATCAGGGAACTGGTGAAGACCGACGAGGGTCTGGCCTCCGAGCAACCACACGACGTGTCGGAAAGGGCCCGTGTCCTCGTCGATCACGGGCTTGGCACCGAAGAGAGCTTCGTACCACGAAACGCTGCGGTTCAGATCACTCACCGTCAACGCGACGTGCGTGATTGCGGGGAACTCAGCCATGTCTACCTCCGATTGCAATATGGGCTCAGAACTTACTTGGACAGCACGATTCCGTCAACCGGGAGTGCCCCTACCGCGGCAACGGTATCCGGCCGCCGATATCGTGCCCTCATGGCTCTTGACGTGACAGATGAAACGTTCCAAAAAGAGGTCATCGACCGGTCGCAGGACACGGCCGTCGTCGTCGATCTGTGGGCGCCATGGTGCGGCCCCTGTCGCACGATCGGACCGATCCTCGAAAAAGCTACCGACGCCACCGGCGGCAAGGTGGTCTTGACCAAGGTCAACGTCGATGACAATCCCGGCATCTCCAAGGCGTTCTCGGTGCAATCCATTCCGGCCGTGTACGCGCTCAAGAACGGGCAGGTCGTCGACAGCTTCGTCGGTGCCTATCCCGAGAACGTCATCGAGCAGTTCGTGCAGGCGCTGATGCCGACCGAGACCGAGGATCATCTCGCCGGTCTCATCGCTGCCGGCGACGAGGACAGCCTGCGCGCCGCGCTCGAATTGGACGCCGGCAACGAAGATGCCGTCGTCGCGCTCGGCGCGCTGCTCGTCGAGGCTGGCAAGGGCGACGAAGCGTTGGCCCTCCTCGCGCGGATCCCCGAGACCGAACGGACCCGCAAGGTCGCGGCTGGTGCCCGCCTGGGCGAGACTCCGGTCGATGACTATGACGCGAAGCTGACCGCGCTGCTCGATCAGGTCAAGGGCGATGACGAAGCCCGCCAGGAGTTCGTCGACATCCTCGAACTGATGGGCAGCGACGACCCTCGCACCTCTCCCTACCGAAAGCAGCTCACCAAGCGGCTCTACTGAGGTTTGGCCTCATGCGTCGTTGGCGAGGGCGAGTAGCAGTTCGACGACGTCGGCCGGGGCGTCGAGGCGATGAGCGGCAATCGTCGGTCCCGGCCCGACCTTGATCGTGACGTCGTTCGGTCCGAGTGACCCGAAAACTTTTTCATCGCTGTCGTCGTCGCCGATGAAGATCGTCGCGGCCGAGTCGAGCCGGCGACTGAGTTGGCAGAACGCGGAGGCCTTCGAGGTCGGGCGGACGGCGACCTCGAGCACCATATGACCGCGATGAACCGTGAAATCGGAATTCGCTCGCAGGCTCGGCTCGAGTTCGGCGAGCGCTGCCGCGGCCTGCTGCGGATCGGACTGGCGCACATGGAGTGCGACCGCGAGCGGCTTGTCCTCGATCCACGAACCCGCGAGCGCCTTCGCGACCCGTTCCAAGGTCGCCAAGGCGGAGTCGATCGCAGACTGCTCCTGCGGTGTGCGCTGATCGATCTCGGAGCCGACTTCGGCGCCGTGGGAACCGAGCAGCATCACGCTTTGGGGCAACCCGAACTTTTGGCGCAGGTCGGCCAGCGGTCGCCCCGAGACGACGGCGACCATCACCCCGACCCGGCCGGCGAGTGCCTCGAGGGCCTCGATCGCGCCCGGTGCGAGCGTGGACTGTTCGGGTCTGGCGACGATCGGCGCCAGCGTGCCGTCGATATCGACGCCGATCAGCCACGGCCTCGGGAGCGCGTTGAGGATGGTGACGAGGCGCGCGGATTCGTCAGCCATCGTCGCCGGTTTCCGTGAGGTCACACAGGAATGTCCGCGCCCATTCGTGGACATCGTGGGTGGTGACGACTTTGCGCATGTTGCTCATTCGGTGCTCGACCTCGTCGGGATCCATGGTCAGCGCCATGTCCATCGCCATCTCCACTGCGTCGGGGTCATGCGGATTGACCAGGATCGCATCGGTCAGCTCGTCGGCGGCTCCCGCGAATTCGCTCAGGATCAACACGCCCCGATCGTGTAGGCGGGCTGCGACGAATTCCTTGGCGACGAGGTTCATGCCGTCGCGTCTCGGTGTGACGAGCATGATGTCGGCGGCGAGGTAGAGCGGGACAAGCTCTTCGAGGGTCAACCCGCGCCGAATGTAGTGGACGACGGGATAGCCGATCGCGGCGTGTTCGCCGTTGACACTGCCGACCAGTTGCTCTACCGTCCGGCGTTCTTCGACGTAGCTCTCCACGCCTTGCCTTCCGGGAACGGCGACCTGGACCAGCACGATCGGAGCGCTCTGCGGCGTCGACGTGGTGTCGGTGTGGGCGCGCAGGAGTGATCCGAAACTGATCAGGCGGAGGTCGATCCCCTTGGTGTAGTCGAGCCGATCGACGCCGAGGAACACCGTCGTCGGATTGCCGAGCCGCTCGCGGATCTCGACGGCCCTGGCCCCGATGTCGGGCCGCCGCGCGAGCTGTTCGATCTCGTGGACGTCGATGCTGATCGGGAACGCCCCGACGCGTACCCGCCGGTCGTCCTCGGAATGAACCTGATCATGGTCGGCTTCGACCCCGAGCAACCGTCGACAGAGGGCAACGAAGTTCTCGGCCCCGACCGACCGTTGGAATCCGACGAGATCCGCTCCGAGCATGCCGCGCAGGATCTCCTCCCGCCATGGCATCCGCATGAAGAGTTCCTGGGGAGGGAACGGGATGTGCAGGAAGAATCCGATCACCAAGTCAGGGCGTATCTCGCGGAGCATCGCCGGGACCAGGAGCAGGTGGTAGTCGTGGATCCACGCTGTCGCCCCAGGCGCGGCCGATCTCGCGGTAGCCGTGGCGAAGCGGCGGTTTACCTCGCGATACGTGACCCAGCTGTCGGCGTCGAAAGTGGACTCGCGGATCGCGTCGTGGAACAGCGGCCAGAGCGCGCCGTTCGCGACGCCTTCGTAGTAATGGGAGAACTCATCGCTCGACAACGGCACCGATACGAGGTCGGCGCCGTCTATTTCTTGGATGGTGGGGAGCGCGAGGTCGTCCTCGGTCTGGTCGAGCTTGCCGTTCCAGCCGACCCAGGCTCCGGTCCGTGAACGCAACACACCGAGCATTGCGCTCACGAGTCCACCCGGGCTCCTGCGCCATTCGCCGTCGACATCGTGAATGGGCAGCCGGTTGGCCACGATGACGAGATGATGTGCGCGCACCGTGGCGTCTACATCGTCGCTCATCTCGGGTGCTCCATCCTTTCGCCGACTGCGGCTCCTCGACAGTTCCCCCCTGGTGGTCATCTTATACCGCCATCGTCCTCACCAGAGTCTCGCAACGGCTCGACGAGACCGCCGATCAGCATTCAGCTTGCAGTCCCAGTCATGAGATGGGCGCGCGTGGTCAACTGACAGGATCGGGAGATGGCTAGGATCGTCGTATGCCGATTGAGCGACGCGACGGTTATTGGCTCTGGATCGGCGGTCCGGTACCCAAGGGCGCCGATGCGCTGACGCTCGGTTCGGTCGTCATCGTCCGCAGTGGCCACGAGGCCTCGCCCTATCTGCTCCGTCATGAGCAGGTGCATGTCCGCCAGTGGCGTCGACACGGCGCCATCGGTTTCGGTGTGCGCTACCTGGGATCCTACGTGCTGTGGCGCACGAGGCTGAAGGGTCATCGCGGCGCCTACCTGCGGATTCCGCTCGAGATCGAGGCCGATTGGGTGGCCCGGCGATCTTTGTCGACCGCCGTTCCTGCCAACGATCTGGCCGACGCCTCCCGTCCCACCTGAGCCCCACCGCTCGATCCGCTCGATCCGCCGGCCCGAGCACCGAGGTGGGCGCGATCTGCGCGCCCGCGCCCGCTCACAACGCGCCCAAGGCTACGGGCCAGGCCACAACGCGGGGCCGACGACGCACGCGACGCACGCATTGATGCGGCTGGCAAGTCGGTGTTGCAGACGCGTCATGACGCGGTAGCGTTATCGGTGGCTTCCCCCGAGTGTCGATTGGCGCAAGTGCGTCACCATTTCGGGAGGTCGCATGGAATCCCTGCCAGACCGTCCTCGACCGTCGCGCCCGCTGAGCGAGGTCGTTCGCGAATGGCTGCAATGGTTCGGCCTGGCCAGACTCGTCGTCACCGCCCTCGCCATCGCTGCGGTCGGCGCCGGTGGGTACTGGTTGCTCCGTGCACCGCCAACAGCTGTCGAGAATACCCTGCCGTACGCGATGAAACGAAGCGCGACAGGGCCGAGCGCAACAGGGCCGAGCGGAGCAGGGCCGAGCGCAACAGGGCCGAACGCGACAGCGCCGACGACGACCTTCACCGCAAACTTCGCGTCGGGTGCCACATCGACCACCGGTCCTGGTATGGCGTCGGTGGTGGTCGTCCATGTCGCGGGAGCGGTGGCGGCGCCCGGTGTGTACCGATTCGCGGTCGGGTCCAGGGTCGAGCAGGCGATCGACGCAGCCGGGGGGCTCGCTCCCGATGCCGACATCGATGCGCTGAACCTCGCCGCAGTCATCCGCGATGGTGACCGGATCTTCGTGCCCCACGCCGGCCAGCCGGTGCCGACGGTCGTCAAACCGTCCGGCGGTTCCTCACCACTCGGCCCGGCCGCTGTGCCCGCCGGGCCGGTCGATCTCAATCGGGCGACGGCCGACGAACTGAATGCCCTCCCGGGAGTCGGCCCGGCCACCGCCGCCGCGATCGTGGCGTTCCGCGAGCAGAAGGGACCCTTCGCCACCGTCGATGGTCTGCTCGACGTACCTGGCATCGGCCCGGCCAAACTCGAAGCGATCCGCAGCCTGGTGAGTGTGTGAGCGCTACAGCAATGCTCGGCCGACGACGACTTCGACGACGATCAGCGAGGCGACGACCCCGAGCCAGACGCCTGCCGCCAGCCAGGAGTATTCGCGCCAGAAGTCGCGCCAGGTCGCGACGGGCGATCGCGTCGCTCGCCGGGCGGCGACGACGCCGACCCCGAACCACAGCACCGCGCTTACGGCGATGCCGAGCAGCAGCCGGGACGTGCCGGCAGCGAGAGGTATTCCGGCCGGCATCAGAGCGGGTGCGGCGAGCACGGCCGCAGCAAAGCCGGCGATGCCGCGCGACGTCGTCGCATTGTTGTGCAGCAGCGCGAACGAGAGAGCCCCCAACGCGGCGGCTGGCACCAGCCCGACGAATGGGCCCCTCCGCCGGATGCGGTAACGGAACGCGCGCGGCCCCTGGGGGACCACCGCAACCGGACGATAACCGGACATCGACATGACACGATCGTATAGAGCCGGCGTCCCCCGCTGGTGGCAGGCCCTGTCCGACCGCCAGATCGCGCTGATCGTCGGCCACATCGTGGTCGGCGTGTGGCTCCACCGGCCCGTGCCGGTGATCGGGCTGTTCGCCGTTTCCGCTGCGGTGTGCCGGGCACGGGCCGTCGTTTTGCTGTGCGTGGTCGGCGGTCTCGCGGGGATGACGCTTTCGAACCAAACCTGGCGCGGCGTCGCGCCCGACAACCTGGGGCCGTACCAGGGATGGACCTGCCTCGTCACCGATCCGACGCCGCAGAACGGGGCGATGGCGGTGATTCTGGAGATCGAGGGTGAACGCTTCCAGACATGGGCACGCGGGTCGTCGCGGCGTCGCATCAGCACCCATCTCGCCGGCGAGTGCGTGCAGATCTCCGGCAGCCGCAGGGCACTCGACGGCGTCAGCGGCCGCAGGGCGGCGATCCGCCACGTCGTCGGCCGGTTCGACATCGACACCATCGGCGACTGGGGTGAGGGCACCGCCCTCGACCGGGCGTCGAACCGGGTACGCCGACTGTTCGGCGTCGGCGCGTCCGAGCTCGGACGTCCCGACGATGCGCTGTTCGCCGGCTTGGTGATCGGCGACGACCGCAATGAGCCGGTCGAGATGATCCAGCAATTCCGTGGATCGGGCCTTTCCCATCTGACGGCCGTTTCCGGCCAGAACGTCGGTTTCGTCCTTGCCGCTGCCTCGCCGCTGTTGCGTCGTCTCCGCCCATGGGCACGATGGCTCTGCACGCTCGGCCTGATCGGGTGGTTCGTCGCACTCACCCGCTTCGAGCCATCGGTGCTGCGCGCCGGTGTGATGGGATGCATCGCAGCGACGGGTTTCGTGCTCGGACGAGAGCGACCACCGACGCGCGTGCTCGCACTCGCCGTCGGGTTGCTCGTGCTCATCGATCCGCTGCTCGTGTGGTCCGTCGGGTTCTGGCTATCGGTTGGCGCCACCGCCGGCGTGGCGCTGCTCGGCACCCCGCTGGCAGAATTCATCCCCGGACCGAAGTGGCTGGCGGTGCCCGCCGCTGTCACGCTCGGCGCACAGGCAGGCGTTGCGCCGGTGAGCCTGCTGGTGTTCGGCACGCTCCCGGTCGTCTCCGTTCCCGCGAACCTGCTGGCCGTGCCGATCGCGGGCCTGGTGATGCTCTACGGCCTGCCGGCCGGATTGCTCGCCGGGGCCTGCGGTGGGCTGATCGCCTCCGTCGTTCAGATTCCGAGCGCACTCGGCACGCGGTGGGTCGCGACGGTTGCAGCACTCGGTTCGAGGTTGGAGCCGCCGGCACCATTTGCCGCGATCGGATGGGCGGTGTTGGTGTTGGCGATCGCAGCCAGATTCGTTTCCGCCCGCCGCCGACGAGTGTGCGAAGGTGATGGCAATGGCGCTGCACTTCATCTCGGGAGACGACGAATCACTGGTCCACACAGCGGTCACCGAGCTCGTCCACCGCCTTGTCGGTAACGGCGACCGGACCCTGATGGTCGACGATTTCTCCGGCGACGAATACGAACTGCGGGCCGTCGTCGACGCTGCCCAGACGATGCCCTTCCTCACCGACCGGCGGGTGGTCGTCGCTCGAGACATCGGCCGATTCAGCGCAGAGGACGTCGTCGCGCTCGTCGGTTATTTGAGCGACCCGCTGCCGAGCACGGATCTGATCCTCGTGGCCGGAGGTGGGCGTGTTGCCAAGGCCGTCACCGATGCCGCGAAGAAGGCCGGCGCCACGACCACCAACACATCGCCGCCGTCGTCCAAGCGTGATCGTGGCCTCTGGATCGAAGAGCAAGTCGCCGGCGCGGGGCTGAAGCTCGATTCCTCTGCCCTTGCAATGCTCGCGGCGTGGATGGGCGAGGAAGCCGGCCGTCTGGCAGGCGTTCTGGACACGCTCGAATCCGCCTATGGAACGGCTCGCAAGCTCTCGGCCGCCGACATCGAGCCGTTCCTCGGCGACTCCGGCTCGGTGCCACCGTGGGATCTCACCGATGCGATCGACCGTGGGGACACGAAGACATCGCTCGAATTGCTCGCCAGGATCATCCAATCGCGTCATCCGCTGCAGGTGATGGCGACGCTCCACAATCACTACGTCAGGTTGCTCAAGGTCGACGGAACCGACGCCAACAGCGAGGCGGCCGTTGCCGAGGTGCTGGGTATCAAGCCGGGCTTCCCGGCGCGCAAGGTGCTCGATCAGTACCGCCGGCTCGGTGGCGGGGGAGTGGCGAGAGCGATCGCGCTGCTGTCCCAGGCCGATCAGGATCTGCGCGGGCGGCGCGACCTGCCGGAGGGGCTCGTGATGGAGGTCCTCGTCGCTCGACTCAGCCGCCTCCCATCGTCCACCGGCGGAGCACGCCGCAGAGAGCAGCCGGCCCCGGGACAAAGCGTCCGGGGCCGTTGATCCGATCATTCGCCCGGGTGGGCTGGGCAGACGTCGCAGCACTCAGCTGTCGGCGTTGATCCGCTTCATCAGGCGGCTCTTGCGGCGGGCGGCCTGATTGGGGTGGATGATGCCCTTGGCGGCAGCCATGTCGAGACGCTTCACGGCCATCCGGACCGCTTCGTCAGTGTCGTCGGTGCCGACCGCCTTCACAGCGGTTTTGACGCGGGTGCGCAGCTCGCTCTTGACGGCCTTGTTGCGCTCGGCGTCTTTCGCGTTGGTGAGGATGCGCTTCTTCTGACTCTTGATATTCGCCACGTGCGAAACCCTTTACTGTTGACCCGAGACGGGACGTCGAACCGAATGTGTGTGCCCGGCCAGGGCCGAATACAAGCTGCATGACCCTATCGGCGAATCGCCCGACTACCACCGTGGCGACTACCACCGTGGCGAGTTCCGGCTCGCCGAGTTCCGGCTCGCCGAGAATGCGCAACGATAGCATCGGGCTACTGCTCATGGATCTCCAACGCATTCGTAACTTCTCGATCATTGCCCACATCGACCACGGTAAATCAACGCTGTCCGATCGCATTCTCGAGCTGACCGGAGCGGTCGAGATGCGCGACATGCGGTCTCAGTACCTCGACAGCATGGATCTCGAGCGCGAGCGGGGCATCACGATCAAGGCCCAGAACGTTCGCGTCGATTGGAAGGGGCACACGCTGCACCTGATCGACACGCCCGGCCACGTCGACTTCGGTTACGAGGTCAGCCGCAGCCTCGCTGCATGCGAGGGCGTCGTCCTCGTGGTCGATGCGGCGCAGGGCATCGAGGCCCAGACACTGGCCAACTGCTACCTGGCGCTCGAGCACGACCTCGAGATCGTTGCCGTCCTCAACAAGATCGACCTCCCGGCCGCTGACCCCGATCGCTACGCGATGGAGATCGAGACCGTGCTCGGCATTCCCGCCGAGGACATCATCCGGATCTCGGCCAAGACCGGCGTCGGTGTTCCCGATCTGCTCGATGCGGTGATCGCCAACATTCCCCCGCCGCAGGGTGATCCCGACGCGCCGTTGCAGGCACTGATCTTCGACAGCCAGTACGATCAGTACCGCGGTGTGGTCAGTTCGATCCGGGTGATGAACGGCCGGATCAACAGCGCCAGCAAGCTCAAGTTCATGAACGCCGGCACCACCCATGAGGCAGTCGAGATCGGCGTCCGGCGCCCGGCGATGACCGCGATGCCAGAACTCGGCCCCGGCGAGGTCGGCTATCTCATCGCCGGCATCAAAGACGTCGGTGAGGCACGAAGCGGTGAGACGGTCACGCTGTTCCATCAGCCGGCGGGGGTTGCGCTGGCGGGGTATCGCGACCCGAAGCCGATGGTGTTCTGCGGCCTCTATCCCATCGATGGCGACGACTTCGAGAACCTGCGCGACAGCATCGAGAAGCTGCGGCTCAACGACGCTTCGCTGACCTACAGCCCCGAGACATCGGGCGCACTTGGGTTCGGGTTCCGATGCGGATTTCTCGGGCTGTTGCACATGGAGATCGTCAAGGAGCGTCTCGAGCGCGAGTTCAACCTCGCCCTCATCGCCACCGCGCCGAGCGTCGAGTACAGGATCACCAAGACCGACGGCACCGTCGTCGTCGTCGACAATCCAGCCGATCTTCCCCCGCCACAGAAGATCGATTTCATCGAAGAGCCGTACTTCCGGGTCAGTATCATCACGCCGAAGGACTACACCGGCACGCTGATGGACCTCTGCCAGACCCGCCGCGGTGAGATGGTCAAGCTCGAGTACCTGTCGCCGGAGCGAGTCGAGTTGCACTACAAGGTCCCCCTCGCCGAGGTCGTCGTCGACTTCTTCGATCAGATGAAGAGCCGCACCCAGGGCTACGCCAGCCTCGACTACGAACTCGAGGGTTACCGCCGCGGCAATCTCGTGTTGGTCGACCTGTGGTTGAACGGTGAGCCGGCCGACGCGTTCGCCACCATCGTCCACCGTGACAAGGCATTCGAATACGGCCGGCGGATGTGCGAGAAGCTGAAGGAACTCATCCCGCGCCAGATGTTCGACGTGCCGATCCAGGCCGCCATCGGTGGCAAGGTCATCGCCCGCGAGACCGTCAAGGCCAAGCGCAAGGACGTGTTGGCCAAGTGCTACGGCGGCGACATCACCCGCAAGCGCAAGTTGCTCGAAAAACAGAAGGAGGGCAAGAAGAAGATGAAGCTGATCGGCCGGGTGGAAATTCCCGGCGACGTTTTCATCTCGGCCCTCAAACTCGACGACTGAGGCGACGCCAGAACGCATCGTTCGTTGCGCGACCTTGCCGGCGCCACGATCACCCGCCGCCCCCGTTTGCCGAGCACACTGGATCAATGCCGACGAACCGTTCGATGATGTGGTTCCGCCGTGATCTCCGCGTCGGGGATCATCCAGCGCTTCAATATGCTGGCCGCGGCGGTCGCGATGTCGTTCCCGTGTTCGTGATCGATCCTGCTCTCGTGCAACCGAGTGGCGCTCCGCGGCTGGCCTTCATGTACCGCTCGCTGCGCGCGCTCGACGACTCGCTCGGTGGCGCGCTCGTCGTCCGTCACGGCGATCCGGCAACGGTGATCCCGCAGCTGATGCGGGAGACGAATTCATCCGAGGTCGTTGTCAGCCGCGACTACGGGCCATACGGGCGTCGGCGCGACTCGGCGGTCAGCGACCGGTTGGCCAAGTTCGATGTCGAGCTGATCGGGCGTGGATCGCCGTATGCGCTGGCGCCCGGCACCGTTCGGAAAGGCGACGGCACGCCGTACGCGATCTTCACCGCGTTCTACAAGATGTGGCAGCGGGTCGGTCATGGTCCGCCGCTCGCCGACATCGCGTTGAAATTCCACTGTCCCCAAGGGCTGCCGCGCGATCCGATCCCGGACGACCCGGCGATCGACTGCGAACTACCAGAGCCCGGCGAGCGGGCAGCTCATCAACGGTGGGCGGATTTCGTCGCCGACGGACTCGATCACTACGACATCCGGCGTGACACGCCGGCCATCCCAGCCACGAGCCTGATGAGCCCCTATCTGCGATGGGGCCTGGTGCACCCACGTCAACTGCTCGCCGACCTCGGCGACGGTCCGGGTCATGCCATGTTTGCCAAAGAGCTGGCTTGGCGCGACTTCTACGCAGACGTCTTGTTCCACCACCCGGCGAGCGCCCGCGAGAACCTCCAGCACAAGATGGACGCAATGCATCTCGACACCGACGCCGCCGCCAGGGCCCGGTTCGCGAAGTGGACGCAGGGCAATACTGGGTATCCGATCGTCGATGCCGGGATGCGTCAGCTGTTGGCGACCGGTTGGATGCACAACCGGGTCCGGATGATCGTCGCCAGTTTCCTGGTCAAGGATCTGCACTTGCCGTGGCAGTGGGGAGCGCGTCATTTCATGCAGCACCTCGTCGACGGCGATCTTGCGTCGAATCAGCACGGCTGGCAGTGGGCGGCTGGAACCGGCACGGACGCGGCGCCCTATTTCCGCGTGTTCAACCCGGCCGGCCAGGCGGCGCGTTTGGACCCCGACGGCGACTACATTCGCCGGTGGGTGCCGGAGTCGGCGCGCTCGACCGCGGCGATGGTCGATCACGTCGTGGAACGGGCCGAAGCGTTGAGGCGCTATCAAACGACCATCGGCCGATAACCTCCATCGGGCAATGCTCGATGAACGCAAGACCGCAATTCTCAGGGCTGTCGTGCAGGAGTACATCACCACTGCGCAACCGGTCGGATCAACTCATGTCGCAAGCGCGCCCGGGGTTCAAGTCTCGTCGGCCACGGTCCGTAACGACATGGCGATCCTCGAGCAAGACGGCTTCCTGGTCCAACCGCATACCTCCGCCGGGCGGATCCCGACCGACAAGGGATACCGCTTCTTCGTCGATCACCTGACGCCGTCGGGTCGGCTCGACGAAGAAGCTGCGCTGCAGGTCGGCGAGTTCTTCGGGCGTGCTCACGGCCGGCTGGAAGAGCTGCTGTCGCGCACGAGCGATCTTCTCGCCCATCTCACCCACTACGCCGCCGTCGTCGTCGGGCCGAACGTGCAGGTTGGCGTCGTCCGCTCGGTGCAGGTCGTCGGCCTCTCGCCGCGTACCGCAGCGGTGGTCGCTGTGCTGTCGAACGGTCAGGTCGAGAACCAGACCATCGAGTTCGGCGCCGAGGTCGAAGACGCTCGATTGACGGCCGCGACGGTGTATCTGCGCGGAGCGATGATCGGCAGGGCGTTCGGAGCGCCGGTTGCCGCGCCGTCGTCTGGCGACACTGCGGTCGACGAGATCTGCGCCCAGGCGCTGCAGGCGCTCCACCGCGATGGCGACGATTCGCATGTGTATGTGGGTGGGGCCGCGTCGGTTGCGAACGCATTCGACGCGGTCGATGTCGTGCGCTCGGTACTTACCACGCTCGAGCAGCAGTACGTCGTCGTGTCGCTCGTGCGAGATGTCCTCGACCGCGGTCTCAGCGTCGCGATCGGTGCCGAACACGGCCTCGAACCGCTCGTGTCCTGCTCGGTCGTGGTCAAGTCGGTGATGGTCGAGGGCGAACAACTCGGTACCGTCGGCGTGCTCGGACCGACGCGCATGAACTATCCCCAGGCGCTCGCCACGGTGGATGTTGTCAGTGACCGATTGGGTAGACGGTTGGCGGAAGGCTGAACGTGGCGGAATTCTACGAACTCCTGGGTGTTGCTCGGAACGCGTCGACGGAGGATCTCAAACGGGCATACCGCCGCAAGGCACGCGAGCTGCACCCCGATGCCAATCCGGGCGACGCGGCCTCTGAGGCAAAGTTCAAGGAGGTGGCTCGCGCCTACGAAACACTCAGCGACCCAGATCTCCGCGCCCGCTACGACCGCTTCGGAGAGGAAGGCCTCGGCTCAGGCGGCGGTCAGGGCGCCAGCGGAGGCCTCGGCGACCTGTTCGACGCGTTCTTCGGCGGAGCGGGTTCGCCGTTCGGAGGTGGTGGGCGTGGCGGCCCGGCCGGCCCGCCACGCGGGCAGGATCTCGAAGTCGTCGCGGACCTCAGTTTCGAACAGGCCGTTTTCGGGGCTACGGTGCCGGTCACGCTGCGCACGGCGGCGCCCTGCGCGGATTGCGGCGGCAGCGGCGCCGGTTCTGGCACCAGTCCGGTCACGTGTGCCGACTGCAATGGGCGCGGCCAGGTGCAACGGGTTCGCCAGAGCCTGCTCGGCCAGATGATGACGACATCGCCGTGCTCACGCTGCAGCGGCACCGGCCAGGTCATCGCGACCCCGTGCCCGACGTGTTCCGGCGACGGCCGAGTTGTCACCGATAAGACGTATCAGGTCGACGTGCCGGCCGGCGTCGACACGGGTTCGACGCTGCGCCTCACCGGTCGCGGCGCGGTCGGTCCACGCGGCGGTCCGGCCGGCGATCTGTACGTGCACATCCGCGCCGCTGCCCACGACCGGTACCGCCGCGAGGACACCGACCTCGTCACCGATCTCCCAATTTCGATCGCCCAGGCGGCACTCGGCACCCGGTTCACTCTGGAAACGCTCGATGGCGACGAAGAACTCGAAGTTCCGCCCGGTACCCAGCCGGGCAAAGAGTTCGTGCTGCGCGGTCGCGGCGTCCCACGCCTGCAGGGTCGGGGCAGGGGCGACCTCCGGGTCAGGACCAGGGTCCAGGTGCCGACCAAGCTCACCAACGACGAAGCCGAACTGCTCCGGCTCTACGCGGAGAGCCGCGGCGAGCTCGTCGAAACGCACGAGAAGGGTTTGTTCTCGCGCATCAAGTCGGCCTTTTCGTGAATCAGCTGTTGCGCCGCTCAGCGGCGCATGCGTTCGTCCGATCACTCGATGCGCCGCTCCTCGACGACGACGACCTGCACCATTTCGGCCGCGTCTTGCGTTTGCGTGCGGGCGAATCGGTGTCGGTCAGCAACGGCGAGGGTGGCTGGCGAATGTGTCGATTCGTTGCCGATGGCGGGCTCGAGCCCGATTCCGACGTGTTCGAGCACGCTCGGGTCGCGCCGGCTGTGACCGTCGGATTTGCGTTGCCAAAGGGTGATCGGCTCGAGTGGATCGTGCAGAAGCTGACCGAGATCGGCGTCGACCGGATCGTCGTGCTCGATGCCGAGCGTTCCGTGGTGCGTTGGCAGGCGGATCGCGCCGACCGCCAGATGGCAAAGCTTGCCAAGGTCGGCCGCGAGGCTGCGATGCAGAGCCGGCGGGTGTGGCTGCCGCTCATCGATGGGCCTCATTCGCCGGCGACCCTGAACGGGACGGAGACCGCGCTCGCCGAACCGGGTGGCAGCGTGCTGACGCTCGCCACCCCGACGGTGCTCATTGGTCCCGAGGGTGGATGGAGTCCGGTGGAGTTGGCGGCATCCGATCAGCATCGCCGACTCGGTTCGACCATCCTGCGGGTCGAGACGGCGGCGCTGGCGGCCGCTGTCCGGTTGAGCGCCCTGCGTGATGAACTCGCCACTGAATGAATGAATCTGCTCGGAGCGAGCGCAAATCTGCTACTCACAGTTGCCAAATACTGCAGAGTGTGGTTAAATTCACTAGCTGTTACAACGCGTCGCGGGTGGGCGCAGGAGGTGCATGATGCGTGAGTTCGATGACGACGAGGTTTCCTCGTCTCCCTATAGCCGCAAGGTCGGTGAACGCCTACGCGTCATCCGGCGCCAGAAGCGGCTCAGCCTCCAAGACGTCGAGGCGACGTCGCGCGACGAGTTCAAGGCGAGCGTTCTCGGCGCCTACGAACGGGGCGAGCGGGCCATATCCGTTCCCCGCCTCGAGCGGCTGGCCTCGTTCTACAACGTGCCGGTCGATCAGTTGCTGCCGCGCGACGAGCAGAGCGTCACCACCGACTCGGCCGCCGACGCGGGCAACGCCCGAAAGATGGCGGTCGACCTCGTCAAGCTGTCGCAGTTGTCCGGTCAACCGTTCGAGATGTTGGCCCGCTTCCTGCGGATGATCCAGGTCCAGCGGCAGGACTTCAACGGCAAGGTGCTCACCGTCCGCGGTGACGACACCCGCGCCATCGCGGCGATGTTGGATGTGCCCGTCGACCAGGTCGGTCAGCGTCTCGACGCGCTCGACCTGCTCTTCCGCCCAGCCGACACCTGACGCCGCGATCACGAGAAACGCGCGACGTGGCTGACCCGTTCGGCGTCTACGTCCATATCCCCTTTTGTGCTCGGCGCTGCGACTACTGTGCGTTTGCGACGTGGACCGATCGAGATCATCTGATCGAGGGCTACCTCGACGCGCTCGTCGTCGACATCGAGCGGCAGGCGGCGGCCGGGATGCCTGTCGCCGACACGATCTTCGTCGGTGGCGGCACGCCGACCCGCGTCCCGGCAGCCTCGCTGGCCCGTGTGATCTCCGCGATCCCGCGTCGAGCCGCGGCCGAGGTGACGGTCGAATGCAATCCCGACGACGTCACCGTCGAGATGATGCGCACCTACGCCGCCGCCGGTGTCAACCGGGTCAGCATCGGTGTGCAGTCGATGGTGCCAGAGGTGCTCGCGTCGCTCGGGCGCACCCATGTGCCGGCGAATGTGGAGCGGGCCGTGGAAGCTGTGCGTTCTGCGTGCATCCCGACCTTCAACCTCGATCTGATCTACGGCGGTGCCGGCGAGCGATTGCAGGACTGGGAACGAACCGTTACGGGCGCCATTGCGTTGAGCCCCCCGCACATCTCCGCATATGCGCTGACCATCGAGGCCGGTACGCCGCTGGCGCTCGAACCTGAACGGCACCCCGACGACGACGACCTCGCCGATAAATACGAAATGGTCGATGGGCTGTTGTCCGCGGCCGGCCTGCATAACTATGAGGTCAGCAACTGGGCAGTGCCGGGACACGAGTGCCGCCACAATCTGGTCTACTGGCGTCAGGGCGACTATCAGGGCTTCGGCTGCGCAGCCCATTCCCACCGCGGTGGCCGCCGGTTCTGGAACGTGCGCACCCCGGATCGCTATATCGATGTCGTCGCCGGCGCCGGGTTTGGCGATGCGTCGGTCGAGGCTGCAGGCGAGGAGCTCGACCCCGAGCAGCGCCGGATCGAGGGACTCCAGCTCCAGCTCCGCCTGCGTGAAGGCGTGGAACGATCAGCGCTCGACGGTGACGAATTGCCCGGTCTGGTCGAGTTGCACGGCGAGCGCTGGGTGCTCACCCAACGTGGCCGACTGTTGGCAAATGAAGTTTCGTTGCGGCTGCGGTAGGTCTCGCCCGTCACGAAGTTCTCCGACGCATTCAGAGCACTCTTGATCCGACGATGGTCGCCCCGCCACGGGCGCAGTCGGCGATGTCTCGCCCCGTTGACTGCCCTTGTGGCTCGTCGGGCGCGATTTGCGCGCCCGCGCCCGCTCACAACGCGCCCAAGGATTCTCGAACCGGGCCTCCCGACGGAGTCTGCCCGCGTGAAATCAGCTCGGCGGCGGGATTGGAAGGGCAGACCACCGAGCGCCTGCGGAGCAAGCGCGAATGTCCGGGCTCGAGGGCTGGTGGATGTCATGGGCGGGGGGCCCAAACCACGAACATTGGGCCGACTTCTCCGGCAATGGCTGCTAGGATCTGGTCGCTGTATCGAGCGCAATCGGCCCGGGTCTGGGTCACTTTCGGTCGCTGCGGGCGCGTAGCTCAGTTGGTTAGAGCGCCACCATGACACGGTGGAGGTCCCGGGTTCGAGCCCCGTCGTGCCCACCAGAAAAGTCCTGGTGAAAGCACCTTTTCGGAGAGCGCCACTGACCAGTGGTTGACAGGTCGTGGGACGTACGGGACGATCGCTCCCATGAGCATTGAAAAGTTGCCGGTCGGCAAGTTCCCAGCAAGTCAACGGCCAGCGAGCCACTACTGATCACCATTCCGGTTTCTATGCGCTGATCAACGGTCGGGCGGGAGCGATGAAGTCGGTCCGCGGCGGCTGGGCCGGTTGGATCGTGCAATGGGATGACCATGATCGGTTCGAGTTGCGGGTGAGGTACAGACTATGCGGTGGGCGGTCGGCGGCGGGCGGTCGGCGTAGACGCCTCGCCGAGCGACCAGCCGTCATGCGAGTCACCGAGAGATGGGCGTCTACATTGGGCCGATGCGATCTCAGCCGGATTTGGCGACCCTCGACGGGCTGCTCGACGCCTCGGTGCGGCGCCTGATCGAGCAGCGGTTCTGGGAGCCCGTCGAGGCGAGCGCCTCGATCGAGGTCCTGCGCCACGACGAGCGCTTCCTCTTGAGTTGCTTGCCGAACTTGATGCCGTACGGCGGGTCGAGGTAGATCATCTGGACCTTGCCGCGCAGGCCCTCGTGCTCGACGAGTGAGCCCATCACCTGCGAAGATTCTTTCGAAGAATCTTCCTCAAAAGGTTGCGAACATACGTTCGAGTCCACTAGGTTGAAGGCATGACTCATCCGGTGCTGGCACCCGTTGAACAGGGCCTCCACAGCCTCGCTGGTGTTGATGTGGCTGCGGTGCCTGTCGCCGAGTTGGGTGAGGTTGTGGTCGGTTTGCGGCGTTTGATCACCGGGTTCGAAGCGGAGTTCGCCCGCTTTGCCCACGCTGCAGAGTTTGCCGAAGTGTGGCGCACCACCGGTGCAACGTCGATGCCGGCGTGGCTCGCCGCCGCGACCGGATCGACGATGAAGACCGCCCGTAAGCAGGTCAAATTGGCTGACACGGTCACCAAGGCTCCGGTGATCGCCGACAAGATGCGTTCCGGTGAACTGTCGGCTGATAACGCCGAAGCACTCGGCGCGGTTGTCGACAGCGACTGTTTCGCGGACGACGCCGAGCTGCTGTTGGAGATCGCGGCCGGGTCCGCTCCGCATGAGACCCGCAAGGCGCTCGAGCATTGGAAGGCAATCACAGATCCAACCGGTGAGGCCGAACGCGATGCCGAAGCGCGGGCCCGGCGCTATCTCGGTTTTTCCAAGGGTGACAACGGGATGACCGACATCAAAGGGTCGGTCCCCGACGAAGACGCGGCGTTCATCAAATCTGCGCTCGATCACATCGCCGGTAAAGCATTCGATGATCTGTCGGGGCGGACATATCCGCAGCGGATCGCCGATGCGTTGACCGATCTGTGCAACGCGTACGCGGCAGGCACTGTGACAGGTGGGCGGGAACGACCAAAACTGATCATTACCGTCGGCTACGAGACGATTGTCGCACGTGCCGCCGGGCGTGGCGTGGTTATCGGTCAGGATGTGACATTGTCGGGTGACGCGGTGCGCCGACTCGCCTGTGATGCCGGGCTGCACCGACTTGTCACCAACGGCACCTCGGTCACCCTCGATTTCGGGACCCAAACCCGCCTCGCCAGTGACAGCCAATACCTGGTCCTCGTCGAACGCGACGGCGGGTGTCGATGGCCGGGTTGTCACCGGCCGCCGGGGTGGTGCGACGTCCATCACATCGACGAAGTCACCCGCGACGACGGCCCGACCGATATCGCGAACCTGGTCCTGTTGTGCAACGCCCATCATCACCTTGTCCACGAACTGCGATGGCGACTCCTCGGAAACGCTTACGATCTGCTGATCGAAACACCCGACGGCACCATCCTCCAAGCACCCCCACGCGGGCGAAAACAGGCGGACCCGACCGGCCACACCGAACCGTCCGGCGATCCGGGCGCCGGGGAGCAACTCGGATTCGACATTGCCAGTTGACTGCGGTGGATCTACCCCTGCTGGACGGGCAAATCCACCGCAGTAGAAGCGGGCGCTTCGCCGTCGCCTGCCGGTCGCCTGGCCAATTAGTTCGACGAACGAACTAATTGGTGTACACTGGCGTGATGCCGACCATCCAACAGCCCTCGGCAACGAGCGACTCGACGCTCGATCTGGCCACTGCGCTGCGCCACTCGGTCACCCGACTCGCCCGTCGACTTCGCCAACAGGACCGCACGGGTCTCGGCCCGACGGTCACCGCGGCGCTCGCGTCGATCTCGCGCCACGGCGGAACGACCCACGGCGAACTCGCCGCGTTGGAGCAGGTCTCGCCGCCGACGATCACCGCCGTCGTCGCCAAGTTGGAAGCGCTCGGCCTCGTGTCCCGCGAAACCGACGAGCACGATCGGCGGGTCACCCGCATCCTGATCACCCCGGCCGGCATCGCCAAACTCGACGACGTGCGCAACCGCCGCACGGAATGGCTGCAATCACGACTGCGCTCGCTGAGCGCCCTCGATCGCTCCAAGCTGGCCGCCGCCGCTGACGTCTTGGTGAAGCTGATCGAGGCACCCGAGGCACCCGAGGCACCCGAGGAGGCCGCTCGATGAGCACGCCCGTCGCGGCGGGCGTCGATCCCAGGGGGAAGTCGGGTGGCACGTTCCGGTCGCTGCGAGTGCGCAACTTCCGGTTGTTCTTCGGCGGTCAACTGATCTCCCAGATCGGTAACTGGCTGACGCTCATCGCCCAGGCGCTGCTCGTGCTGAAGATCACCAACAGCGGCGTCGCGCTCGGGCTGCTTGCCGCATGTCAGTTCGGCCCGGTGTTGCTGATCGGCGCCTGGGCCGGCCTCGTCGCGGACCGCTCCGACAAACGCAAGCTGTTGATCATCGTCCAGTCGTTGGCGATGCTGCAGTCGTTCGCATTGGCAACGATTGCATTCATGAATCACCCGCCTCTGATCGGGCTGTTCTCGATCGCGGTGTTCGGGGGCTTCTGCACCGCATTCGACAATCCGGCCCGGCGGGCCTTCGCAGTCGAGATGGTTCCCGACGCCGATGTGCAGAATGCCGTCAGCCTCAACAGCGCGTTGATGACCGGCTCGAGAATCGTCGGCCCGGCCCTTGCGGGACTGCTGATCAACACCGTCGGGTACGGCTGGTGCTTCACCGTCGACGGCATCTCCTATCTTGCAGTCATCGCCGGGCTGGCAATGATGCGCACGAGCGAATTGCGTCCTCGCGTCGTGTCGCCGAGGGGCCGTGGTCAGGTGCGCGCCGGTCTCCGCTACGTGCGCTCGGTCCCTGATCTGTGGGTGCCCCTGATCATGATGACCCTGATCGGCACGTTCGCGTTCAACTTCAACGTCGTGATGCCGCTGCTCGTCAAGCGCACGCTGCACGGTAACGACACCACGTTCACGCTGGTGTACTCCGTGATCAGCGTCGGCTCGTTGTTCGGAGCGCTGATGGCGGCCAGGCGGACGTCGGTGTCGGTGCGCAACATCGCGGTCGCGGCGCTCGCGTTCGGAGGCGCGATGCTGCTGCTCGCGGCGACGCCGAACCTCGCGTTCACGTTCCCGATCGGCTTGCTCGTCGGCGTGTCGAGTATCGCCTTCATGACGACCTCGACGGCCATCATGCAGCTGCGCGCAGACCCCGCGATGCGCGGACGCGTGCTGGCACTGCAGGCGATGGTCTTCCTCGGCAGCACCCCGATCGGAGGTCCGATCCTGGGCTGGGTGTGTCAGGTGTTCAGTCCGCGGGCCGGCCTCGCTCTTGGTGGAGCCTCGGCCCTGATCGCGGCCGCCTACGGCTGGCGCGCGACCCGGCCGGCGACGGCCGGCGAGGGTCAGCGCGCGTTGTCTCCGAAGCGGAACTCGTACGTCAGCTGATCGAGCCGGTTCTTGAGATCGGGATCCATCACCGTCTCGGTTGCAGCGATCGCGTCGGCGAGTTGCTCTGGCCTGCTCGCACCGATGATCGGGCTGGTGATCGTCGGGTTGGCGAGCACCCACTGCACCGCCATCGTTGCCATCGACACACCCGCTTGCGCAGCGAGTGGTCGGAGTTCGGCGATCATCGCGAACATCCGGTCGTGCCAATAGCGCTCCTGATACCGATCGGCGGCGTGGCCGAGCGTGAACCTGCCGCCCTCGGTGGGCGCTCCTGCGGCGTGTTTGCCGGTAAGGAAGCCGCCCGCGAGCGGGTTGTAGGGGATCACCGCGATGTTCTCCTCGGCGCACAGCGGCAACAGCTCGCGCTCGTTCTCGCGGAACAGCAAGTTGTATCGGGGCTGGACGGAATCGAATCTGGCCGTTCCGAGGATCTCACTGCGCCCGAGCGAACGAGCGACCTGATAGGCGAGGAAGTTCGAGCAGCCTGCGTAGCGAACCTTGCCCGACCGGACGAGATCGTCGAGCGCCTGCAGGCTCTCGTCGATGGGTGTGCTCGGGTCGTAGTCGTGCAGTTGATAGAGGTCGATGTAGTCGGTCTGCAGTCGCCGCAGGGACAGATCGATCGAGCGGATGATGTTCTTGCGCGAGTTGCCCCCCTCCCATGGGCGTTTGCCTGTCGGGTAGAAGCACTTGGTAGCCAGGATGTAGTCGTCGCGGCGGCCGTGCAGCCACCGCCCGACGATCTCCTCGGTCCGACCGAACAGATCGAACGGCGCGCCGAGCGGATAGACGTCGGCGGTGTCGATGAAGGTGATGCCGGCGGCCGCCGAAGCGTCGAGGATCGCGAACGACATGTCGTCGTCGCACTGATATCCGAACGTCATCGTGCCGAGGCAGAGCTGGGAAACCTGGAGGCCGGTGCGACCGAAGCGAACGTGCTGCATGGTCGCGACGCTACAGCTGGTATCTCTCTGTGATGCCGATCGTGCTCGTCAGCGTCGCCGGGGCGATGTAGCCGCGTCGACGACCGCCCGCGACTCGCGTGCTGCCGCCTTGAAGATGCCCTTGCTCATCAACGACGGCTCGGCCGTGCGGCGAAGCTCGTAGATCGCGGCCCGTCGCTGATGGACCACTGCATCGTCGGGTGCGGCCAAGCCGGCGAAGTCGGCGAGGTGACAGGCGAGGCGGAGGTCACCTTCCGACGCGGCCTGCTCGGCCCGGCGCGCCAGCACATCGGCGCCGCCGGCGAGCTCGGCGAGGACCGCTGCGACATCGGCGTCCGGCGAAGGCTTGAGCCGGCTCGCCGCGCCGTCCCACCATCCACCGAACTGACGCCAGACGTTGTGGATGACGAACTCCGGCTCGTCGTACAACGGGCGCAGGTACGGCTTGGCGAGCGTCTCGCCGGGGACCTTGACGGTATGGATGATGGCGTCGAGCGTCTCGCCGCTGTTCATCATCGCAACGACCTCGGCGACGAGGTCCTCGAGCGCCGTCGCAATGTCTCCGAGCACCCGTGCGATCCGCTCGCTACCGCTGATCGGCAGACCGTGCGCCGGCAACAACAGCTCGGGGCCCTTGGCCATCATCCGCCGCAGCGCAGCCGCCCATTCGATCGGGTAGCGCTGCACCTTTTGCGGGTTGCCCGCGTTCGGGAAGTTCCAGATGACGAAGTCGCCCGTCATCATCCAGCGCCGCTCCGGCAGCCACGCCCACAGATGATCGTCGGTCTCGCCGCGTGCGTGGTGCAGTTCGATCGTTTCGCCTCCGATGGAGAGCGTGTGTTCGCTGGAGAATGTCTCGTCGGGGCGAAGTGTGCCGGCCGGAAGGAACCGGCGCGCGCCCTGCGTCTTCACGGTCAGCGCCGAATCGCCAATGCCGTCGATGTCGCCGATGCCGAGGTTCAGCTCGCCGGGGATTCCGCCGAACTGCCTGGCGTTGATGATCAGGTTCCAGTTGTTGGTGTAGTCATAGCGATCGAGCCGGTTGGCGACGTTCTCGTGGCCGACCACTGTCGGCGGGCGATGACCATCGCGTGCGGCCGCTGCAGCGAAGTGGGTGCTGCCACCGACGTGATCGGCGTGGCCGTGGGTGTAGACGAGATGGCTGATCGGATCCGGCCGCCATGACCGCAGTGCAGCGACGACGGCTTCACCGGTGTGGACTCCCGACGAGTCGAACGCGACGAGCCCATCCGGGGTGTGCAGCGCGATGCTGTGGCTGAAGCTCTCGACGATCGCGAGGCCGTCGGCCAACTCGCTCAGTTCATTCGTGACCCGGTTGACGGGTTGATCCGTCAGACCCGAATCGATGATGCGAGCTGAGAGATCGAGAAGGTCCGCCACCGAGGCGATGCTAGTCCCGGCACGTCAGCGGGGGAGACCCAGGACTCGTTCGCTGAGGATGTTGCGCATCACGTTCGACGTGCCGCCCATGATCGTGTACCCCGGGGCGTAGCACAGACCTTGGGTGAGCTGATTCCACAGCATTGCCTCTGGTCCGAGCACCCGTGCAACGAAGTCAGCGACACGGACCTCGTGTTCGGTGCAGAAACACTTCGTCGCCGCGCTGAACCCGGCGGGCGCTTGGCGGAGCGATTCGCGGATGACCAGGATCCGACCGATCCGGTAGGCGATCTCCAATGCCGCGATCTCCTGGCGAACGAGCAGATCGGTCGTATCGGCGCGCTCTCTCGCCTGGAGATACAGGGCATAGTTGCTGACGAGGCGATCGACGCCACCCCGCTCGTGCTCGAGTTGACCCATCGTCTGCTTGAACGCGGCGCCCTCCGTGCCGACCATGTTGACGACGGGCACGCGCACGTCGGTGAAGAAAACCTCGCAGAAGTGGCGGTTGGTGGTCATGTCCTTGATCGGGCGGACCTCGATCCCAGGGGTGTCCATCGGCACGATGATCTCGCTGATCCCGGCGTGAGGCGGGCCCTCGGTCGAGGTGCGGCAGATGAGATAGCAGTAGTCGGCCACCTCGGCGAAGCTGGTCCAGATCTTCTGTCCGTTGATGACCCAGTGATCGCCGTCGCGTACCGCTGCCGTCTTGAGGCTGGCGAGGTCGCTGCCGGCGTCGGGTTCGCTCATGCCGATGCACCATGTGGTCTCGCCGCTGAGGATCTTCGGTAGGAACTCGGCCTGCTGATCGGGCCGCCCGTACTTGATCAAGGTCGGGCCCATCTGCCGGTCGGCGAACCACATCGCGGCAATCGGGGCGCCGGCCTTGATCAACTCCTCGCCGACGATCAGACGCTCGATCGGCGGTCGTCCTCCGCCGCCGAATTCGGTCGGCCAAGTCATGCCGATCCAGCCGTTGGCGGACAGCTCCTTCGCGAATTCCTTGCTGTAGCCGTTGATCCAGCTGTCGTTGTGGCGGCCGTAGCGAGCGATTGCCTCGACCGCTACCGTGCGCGCCCGTTCGCGAAGTTCCGTCTGCTCGGGCGTCCATCCGAATTCCATGGGGCCGATGGTAGAGCCGCCGTGTGCTCCGGGACCCCTTCGCGACTCAATTGCGCTGGCTGCGCGGTCGTCTGCTGATCAACACCGTGGCTGCCACAGCCATCACCGCGATGGCGATCATGAGCGGCCACTCGCCGCCCATCGCCCGGATTGCGAGCATTCCGAGCAGCGCAACCAATATCTCGACCGCGATGCCCAGTCGCCTCATGAGGCGGACAGCGGCTGGCGGGCGACGACGGCGAAGAAGTCGCGGCTGTCGGGGCCGAGGTAGCGGTTCTCCGACTTCGACATTCCGTCGAGCAGCTTGGTCCCTTGGATCGTGCCGCCGAGATCGTGATGAAACGCGTTGAAGCTCACCCACGCGTGATTGATGTCGAGTTCCATTGCCCTGACCGCGCCCGCCCGTTGCAGCAGGGCGGCCAGGGAATTCACGCTGAGACCTTCGGACGCGACGTAGATGATGCGGCCACTGGGATCGATGCCGATCCCGGAGCGCCAGACGAACAGCTTGTTGCCGACCGTCTTGCCCCACCGGTTCGCGAGGTTGTCGTCGAGCCCGCCGACGAGTTGGCCGTCATCGACGATGAGGTCCAGGTTCTGGCGCACCGCAACAGGATTGTCGGAGGCGCTGAGATCGCGGCCCCAGTTGACGACGTTCAGTGAACCGTCCGTGGAGATGACGAGCGATGCGGCGCCCGACCGTAGGGTGCCGACGAATTTTCCGCCTTCGGCGAAGCCACCGCGTGAGTCGTCGACTCGGAAGCCCGAGTTGAACCCGGCGAGCAGATTTGCGGTGTCGGCCGCCGCAACCTGATTGCCGCCGGGCCACGGCCCGTGTCCCGGTTCCTGGCTGCCGGGTATCAAACGGAACATCGCCCTCGATTGATCGATTCGCACGACACCGGCGAGCACGGTGCCGTGCACGTCGTCGGGTCGCAGATAGGCGACCTGCATCGCGGTCGTGCCGTTCGATGCGTCGCCGTAGGGTTGCCAGACGCCCTCACCGGCGACGGGCTGCTGTGCGAGCGGGGCGATGCTGTCGGGAGTCAGAGCAGTACCAGTACCAGTAGCAGCACCAGTACCAGTAGCAGCACCAGTACCAGAAGCAGCACCAGCGACAGCACCAGCGACGGCAACAGCGACAGCGGTAGTCGTTGCAGTCGAGGCCGCTCGTGGAAGACCGCCGGCCAACGTGCCGCCGGTGCGCGGCTGATTGCGCGAATAGTAGTTGTATTCGATCCACGACACCGTGTCGCCGTAGTGGTGCCCACGCAGCCATTCGACCGAACGCTCTACGGTGCTGAGGTTGCCGGCAGCGTTCATCGCGTTCAAGTACGAGCAACCTGCGGCCAACACCGCGGGGGCGCACAGCAATCCGAACCACCGGATGAACAACCGGCCCGGTGCCGTACGTGCGCCACCGGGCCGTCGACCAGGCTCGGGCCGTTTCGTCGACACCGGCGCGTCGTAATGTTCATCGGCGCGTTCATGTTCATCATGCTCACGTTCCATGATCAGAGCCATCGGGCACGCTCCCGCCGACCGATCGAACTCAATCCGAATTCGACGCTGCGGGAATCACTCACTGCACGAGTCTCGGAACGTTTGGTGGGCCTCACAATTCCATGACTGTATGACGCCAGCCTTCGAGGTGTGGTCACCTAAAAGTAAACTGTTCGTAACATTCACCGCATTCGCTCGTGGGGGCGTCAGCTGTGCCGGCGGCTAGACTGTACAAGTCGAATACAAGTTGGAACGAATCAGGAAAGAATTGGAGTGATATTCGCGTGGCCAAGATCAAGGTTCTGAATCCCATCGTCGAGATGGACGGTGACGAGATGACTCGCATCATCTGGCAGTTCATCAAGGACAAATTGATCCTGGCGTACCTCGACATCGAGCTCGACTACTACGACCTCGGCATCGAACACCGTGATGCCACCAACGACCAGGTCACGATCGATTCCGCCAACGCGACGAAGAGGCACGGCGTTGCCGTGAAGTGCGCCACCATCACACCAGACGAAGCAAGGGTCGAGGAATTCGGCCTGAAGAAGATGTGGAAGAGTCCCAATGGCACGATCCGCAACATCCTCGGCGGCGTGATCTTCCGCGAGCCGATCATCATGCGCAACATCCCACGTCTTGTTCCGGGTTGGACCAAGCCGATCGTCATCGGTCGCCATGCGCACGGCGACCAGTACAAGGCAACGGATTTCAAGGTGCCGGGGGCCGGCACCTTGACCATCACCTACACCCCGGCAGACGGCAGCGAGCCGCTGCAGCTCGAAGTGGCCAAGTACGGCGACGACGGTGGCGTCGCGATGGCGATGTACAACTACAACGACTCGATCCGAGACTTCGCCAGGGCAAGCCTGCGCTACGGCCTCAAGCTCAACTATCCCGTCTACCTGAGCACCAAGAACACGATCCTCAAGGCCTACGACGGCGCGTTCAAGGACATCTTCGAGCAGGTGTTCAACGACGAGTTCAAGGCCGAGTTCGATGCTGCGGGACTCACCTATGAGCACCGCCTGATCGACGACATGGTGGCCAGCGCGCTCAAGTGGGAGGGCGGCTACGTGTGGGCCTGCAAGAACTACGACGGAGACGTCCAGTCCGACATCGTCGCCCAGGGTTTCGGCTCGCTCGGCCTGATGACGAGCGTGCTGTTGACCCCCGACGGCGCCACGATGGAGGCCGAGGCCGCTCACGGCACCGTCACGCGCCATTACCGCGAACACCAAAAAGGCAACCCGACGTCGACCAACCCGATCGCCTCGATCTTCGCCTGGACCCGCGGGATCGCCCACCGGGGCAACCTCGACGACACGCCGGAGGTGACGGCGTTCGCCGAGACGCTCGAGGCAGTGTGCATCGATGCGGTCGAGAGCGGTGAGATGACCAAGGACCTCGCAATCCTCATCTCGCGCGATGCGCCCTACCTCAACACCGAGGACTTCCTCGACGTCATCGATCGCCGGCTGCAGGCCCGGATGTCGACTCGCGCGTCGTGACGGTCAAGGCAGTCCTACTCGATTGGGGCCACACGTTGTTCGACACTGCCGGCAGCGTCGAGTTCATCGTCGACTACGCGGCCCGACACGGTTCGGCCGCCGACGCCGACGAGGTGCGCGACGTGTGGGACAAAGCACGTCGGCGGTCCCGAATCGCCGAGGAACTCGCACTCGGCCGGGACAAGAGCAGTGCCGTCCATCACGAACGGTGGACGCTGCTGTGGTCCGATCTGGAGCGGTTTGCTCCTGGTGTCGTCGAGGCCCTCTACGAGTTCGAGACGTCGGCAGGCGGGTGGTCGCCGTACGTCGACACGCGTGAGGTGCTGATCGCGCTGAAGGCCCGCGAGGTGCCTGCGGTCGTCGTCAGCGATGTGCCGTTCGATCTCCGCCCGATCTTTGCCCACTACGACCTCGAGCACCTGATCCACACGTTCGTGCTGTCCGGCGAGCACGGCACGATCAAGCCCGAACTGCGCCTGTTCGGGATCGCGCTCGAAGCCGTCGGCGTCGAACCGCAACATGCGTTGATGGTCGGCGACAACCACATCAACGATGGTGCCGCAGTCGACGCCGGCATCCGCACGCTGTTGCTGGCGCCGGGCCGCCATCGCGAGCCGCGTGGCCTGTGGGCGATCCTCGACCTCGTCGATGCCTGATCGGCGCCCATTTCAGGTCCTCGGCCGTGTGAGACTGGTGTGATGCGCGCAGTAGTCCTACGTTCCCATGGCGGCCCGGAGAATCTTGTCGTCGAGGAGGTCCCCGATCCGGTCCCCGGCCCTGACGAGGCGTTGATCGACATCCGGGCCACGGCGCTCAACCGTGCCGATCTGCTCCAGGTGATGGGTCTGTACCCCAACCCGCGCCAAGCCGACATCGAGATCCCCGGGCTCGAGTTCTCCGGGGTCGTTTCAGCTGTCGGCCAGCGGGTGACCGCGTGGAAGCAGGGTGACGAGGTGATGGGAATCGATGCCGGAGGCGGATACGCCGGCAAGATTGCCGTCCACGAACGGCAATTGATGCGGGTCCCGGCCAGTGTCAGCGTCGCCGACGCGGCGGCAATCCCGGAGGTGTTCCTCACCGCGTGGGACGCGCTCGTCGTGCAGGGAGGGCTGACGAGTGGTCGCTGGGCGCTCGTGCACGCAGGTGCTTCTGGTGTCGGAACGGCCAGCATCCAGATCGCCAAGTCGATCGGGGCACGGATCGCCGTCACATGCAGCTCCGGCAAGGCGCACGCATGTCGTGACCTCGGAGCCGATCTGGTCGTCGACTACGGCGCCCAGGATTTCGTGGCCGAGGTCCGCGCCGTCACCGGCGACACCGGAGTGGATGTGATCCTCGACGTCATCGGCGGGACCTACATCGACCGCAACATCCAGGTCGTGTCGACGCAGGGCCGCATCGTCCAGGTCGGCCTGATGGGCGGCGGGAACGCATCCGTCAATGTCGGCCTGCTCCTCGCCAAGCGCGCCGCGCTGATCGGCACTGCCCTGCGGTCGCGGCCGCTGGAACAAAAGATCGCGCTGACACAACGCTTCGTCCGTGAGGTGCTGCCGTTGTTCGATTCCGGCCGACTGCGCCCGATCATCGATTCGCGGTACCCGATCGACCGGATCGTCGACGCCCATCTCTACATGGCCTCCAACGCGAACACCGGCAAGATCCTGATCGACGTCGGCTGACAGCCGCCGCCACTCACTGCCCGTGCCGAATCAGGTCAGGCGCGGTATCGCTGGGGCAGACGCGTCGGCAAGCGGCGTCAGACGCGTCGGCAGCCGGCGTCAGCGAGCGTCGATCGGCACGTAGTCGCGGGCTTGCGGACCGACGTACCACTGCCGCGGACGGCTGATCTTTTGATCAGGGTCGGCAAGCAACTCCTGCCAGTGGGCCAACCAGCCGACCGTACGTGGGAGCGCGAACAGCACCGTGAACATCGCGACAGGGAAGCCCATCGCCTGATAGATCAAGCCCGAGTAGAAATCGACGTTCGGGTAGAGCTTGCGGCTGATGAAGTAGTCGTCGCTGAGCGCGACTTCCTCCAACTTGAGCGCGATGTCGAGCAGCGGGTTCTTGCCCGTCACCTCGAACACGTCGTACGCGGTCTGCTTGACGATCGTCGCTCGTGGGTCGTAGTGCTTGTAAACGCGATGCCCGAAGCCCATCAGGCGGCTGCCCTTGCCGCTCTTGACTTCCTCGATGAACGCAGGAACGTGTTCGATGCTGCCGATCTCGGTCAGCATCCGGATCACCGCCTCGTTTGCCCCACCGTGGAGCGGACCGTAGAGGGCTGCCGCGGCGGCCGCGCACGATGAATACGGATCGACGTGGCTGGAGCCGACCACGCGCATTGCGGTCGTGCCGCAATTCTGCTCGTGATCGGCGTGGAGGATGAACAGGACATCCATCGCCCGCTCGAGCCGCGGATCGATGTCGTATTCGCCGATCTTCCACATCATGTTCAAGAAGTTGGCGGGGAAGCTCAGATCGTTGTCCGGGTAGACGAACGGCAGCCCGACCGAGAACCGATAACACATCGAAGCGAGCGTTGGCATCTTGGCAACGAGGCGCAGGATCTGCTTGTCGCGGCTCGCCGCGTCCTCGATCTCCTTGGCGTCGTTGTAGAACGTTCCGAGCGCCGCGACAGCACTGACGAACATGCCCATCGGATGGGCGTCGTAGTGGAACCCGTCGACGAAACGCTTGCGCATGTTCTCGTGGATGAAGGTGTGGCGGGTGACCTCGGACTTCCAGATCGCGAGTTGATCCGGCGTGGGGAGCTGGCCGTTGAGGAGGAGGTAGGCCACTTCGAGATACGTACTCTTGGCAGCGAGTTGTTCGATCGGATAACCACGGTAGCGCAGGATGCCCGCTTCGCCGTCGAGATAGGTGATCGCGCTCTTGCACGCTGCCGTCTGCATGAATGCAGGGTCGTACACGTACAGCGACGGATCGAGCTCGCGCACCGCAGTCGCGGGGAAGACCCCGTCAATGATCGGGACCGTGACCTTCTTTCCGGTGCGATCGTCGGTGATGGTGATGGTGTCGGGCACGTTGCTCCCTCGGGTGACACGGATACGGGTGCGGGGCTTTCTCCCCGAGGGCGAGACTAGTGGGCAGCGGGTATGGGCGGCATAGCCCGGAGCGGGCAGCGGCGCACGAAGCGGCCAGGCGCCGCTCAGAGCGGCGAGTTGTCGTGCTTGCGGGACCGGATGATTTCGCGCTTGTCGACGAGGATGTCGAATGCTCGACAGATCTCGCGCCGGGTGTCGGCGGGATCGATCACGCCGTCGATATAGCCACGCTCGGCCGCGACGTAGGGGTTCAGCAGTCGCTCGGCGTAATCCAGTTCGAAGGCCGCCCGCTGCTCTGGCGTGGCCCGCCGTTGCAGGACAGCGGCCGCCTGGCCGGCGCCCATCACGGCCAGCTCGGCCCATGGCCAGGCGAGGCACAAGTCGTTGCCCATCCGCTTGCTGTCCATGACAATGTAGGCCCCGCCATAGCTCTTGCGGAGCACGACGCAGATCCTGGGCACCGTTGCCCGGCCGTACGCGAACACGAGTTGGGCGCCGTGGCGGATCATCCCGCGCCATTCGAGATCCTTGCCAGGGTAGAAGCCGGGCGTGTCCACGAGAGTGAGCAGCGCCAGATTGAACGCATCGCAGAACGAAACGAATCTGGCAGCCTTCTGCGAAGCGGGAATGTCCAGTGTGCCGGCGAGCGCGAGCGGCTGATTGGCGACGATGCCGACCGGGCGCCCGCCGAAGGTCGCGAACGCTGTCACGACGTTCGCCGCCCACCTCGCCCGCAACTCGAACAATTCGCCGTCGTCGGCGAGAGCCCTGATGACATTGCGGACGTCGTAGGATCCCGTCGATGTCGGCGGGATCACGTCGCCGGCTTCTGGGGTGAGCCGATCCTTGTCGTCGTCGGTCGCCCTGACGGGGGGTTCTTCGTCGTTGTTGTTCGGGAGGTAGGCGAGCAGCTGTTCGACGGCGGCGACAGCGCCAGCCAGATCTGGCGCGACAACGCTCGCGGCGCCGGTGTACCGAGCGTGGCTGGCCGCCCCGCCGAGTTCGTCGTTGTCCATCACGACGCCCGTGAACTCGGCCACCATGCTCGGTCCGCTGACGAATGCGTAGGCGGCCTCGGTCATCACGACGTGATCGGCGATGCCGATCAGCAGCGCAGGGCCCGAGACGGCCGGACCGTTGACGATCATGATGGTCGGCACGATCCCGCTGCAATCGGTGAGCGCCTTTGCGGCCCGTCCCCAGCCGTGCAACGCGCTGAAGCCCTCCGAGATGTCGGCGCCCGACGAGCCCATCACCGCGATCAGCGGGAACCCCTTGGTCGCAGCAGTGACAGCTGCCGCCTCGATCATCGACGAGGCGTCCGACGACAGCGCGCCCTTGCGTTGGGCTGCGTCGATGTCCAGCCACACGACCGTCCGGCCGCCGAGATCGCGGACATCGACCCGCGCGGCACCAGGAACATGCGCCCGAATCGGCAGGGGAGACCTGAGTCCGAACGACGTCATTGCTGTGACTGTAGGCGCGTCGAGCCGCGTCGGCACACGTTGCGCCGCTACAGGCTCCTGCCGAGTGGAAACGCTTCCGAGCCGACATGGACACCGTGCTGCATTGCACCACGGCTCTCGAGGATCTCGCGCATCGTACGCAGCAAGGCACGAGTGGGGGCGCCGGGGGGCGGCCGCCGACGTTGCACCCAACCGACCACGCGGCGCGGCAGTTCTGGCACCTGGATCCGCGTGAAGTCTCCCTTGAGCCAGCCGGGCACGGCGGTCGACGGCACGATCGCGGCTCCGTAACCCTCCATCGCGAGCGAGGTGAGCAGGCGGACACCGTCGATCTCGGCCTGCGGGCGAAGCGTGGTGCCCGCCGAGGCGGCTGCCTTGTCGAGAATCCGGCGCATCACCGTGCCCTTGGGCGGAATGAGCAGTGGCTCGCTCGCCACCTTCTGCAGCGACAACTCGTCTTCGCCGGCCCACGGATGGCGGCTGTGGACGACCACGATCATGTCTTCTGCGAACAGCGGCTCGATCACGAGCTCCGGGTCGTCGACAGGCAGGTGGACGACCGCGGCATCGAGATGGCCGGCGATGAGACGGGGAATGAGGTTGGAGGTGTTGCCCTCGAACACCGTGACGTGCACCAATGGGTGATCCAGGGCGAATGCGGGAAGCAGTTGCGGCATCAGCCAGCGCGCGGTCGTTCCGATCATGCCGAAGCGGGAATGACCGCTGACCGAATCGCCGCGGCTGGCCATATCCGCGGAAATGTCGTCCATCTCGCGCAGAATCCGGCGAGCCCGGTCGACGACCTGCCCGCCGTCGTCGGTCAGGCCGCCGCGTTGACGGTCGACGAGTACCACGCCGAGTTCTTTTTCGAGTCGGGCGATGTGGCCGGAAATGTTCGACTGCACGGTGTAGAGCGCCCGCGCGGCCGACGAGAACGAGCCATGATCGGCGATTGCCACGAGTGCCGAGAGTTGGCGAAGATCCATCTCGAAAAAAGATAACGGATATCTACAACTTCTCCTTGCAAGATCACGGATTCATGTGCATACTTTCACATGTAGATCGAAGCGAGTTGTCCCCCACAACTTGCTCGACAAGAACCCACCACGGTGCTTTCCCCAAAGCATCTGGGTTCCAAGGTTGAGAGGTCCCGCTTCCCCCAAGCGGGACCTTTCCCGTTTTCGCCTACGATGACGACATGAGTCCAGCCGGAGCAGCCAAGGCCACCGCACTCCCCAACGTCGGGGCCGCGTTCTTCGATCTCGATCGCACGCTGCTGGCCGGCGCGTCCGGGGAAGTCTTCAGTTCGGCGATGAAGGCTGCCGGCCTGGTCGGACGGAGCCTGCCCGGCGAGAAGCTGTTGTTCAACCTGTTCAACTCGATCGGTGAGACGCTGCCGAGCATGGCGCTCGCCCGTCAGGCCGTCACGATGGTGCGGGGCAAGTCGCGTGAAGCCGTTCAGCAGGCAGCCGAGACGGTTGCCGGCCAATTGGTGGCGATGGTCCAGCCGTTGGCCGCGCCGCTGTTCGACGAGCACCGCGAGTCCGGTCGGCCGATCGTCCTCGCGACCACGACGCCGTACGATCTCGTCAAGCCGTTCGCCGATCTGCTCGGCCTCGACGATGTCGTTGCGACGAGATATGGCGTCAACGCCGATGGCACCTACGACGGCACCCTGACCGGGCCGTTCGTGTGGAGCGCCGGCAAGTTGGCCGCGGTGCGCGAATGGGCGGAGCGTCACGATGTCGACCTGGCCCACAGTTTCGCGTACAGCGACAGCGTGTACGACACCCCGCTGCTCGCCGCCGTCGGGCATCCCTTCGTCGTCAACCCCGACCCGCGGATGGCCGTCATGGCGAGGGCTCGGCGCTGGCCCGTGATCCGCCTCAGCGCGCCGTCGACCGGTTCGAGGCTGCCGGTGAGCGGGCGCGATCTGCAAAAGCTGGCACTCGCGTTCACCCGGCCGCAACTGATCCCGTACGCGCGTTTCGACATCAGCGGGGTCGAAAACATCCCCGAGAGTGGACCAGCAATCCTTTGTGGGAACCACCGCAGTTACTTCGATCCGCTGGCGATGGCGATGGCCATCGCCAAAAGCGGTCGGACGGTGCGGTTCCTGGGCAAGAAGGAAGTGTTCGACATACCGCTCGTCGGCCAACTCGCCAAGGCGATGGGCGGTATCCGAGTCGAGCGGGGCAGCGGCAGCGACGAACCGCTCACGGCCGCCGCCGAGGCCCTCGAGCAGGGCGACATCGTTGCGATCATGCCGGAGGGCACCATCCCACGCGGAATCGCCTTCTTCGATCCAGTCCTGAAGGGGCGGTGGGGGGCCGCCCGGCTGGCAGCGATGACCAAGGCACCGGTGATCCCTGTCGGTCTGTGGGGCACCGAGAAGGTGTGGCCGCGCAACTCGCGCCTGCCGAACGTGCTCAACCTGACGGATCCGCCGCACGTCACGATCAACGTCGGGCCGCCTGTGGAGCTGAAGTACCGCAGCGCCGACGCGGACACGAAGAAGCTGATGAAAGCGATCAGCGCGCTGCTGGCGCCGGAGGCCAGGGTAAAGCGCGTCCCGACCGACGAAGAACTGCTGGCAACATTGCCGCCCGGCTACACCGGAGATCCGCGAGCGGAGTATCAACGCCGGCCGGGAACGGACTGAGCCATGCCCGATGCCGTCATCGTCTCCCTACTCCACGGAGCAAACCTCAATCTGTTGGGACAGCGCGAGCCTCATATCTACGGCACCGCGACGCTCGACGACTACGTCGCCACCGCAACGCGCGCCGCTGCCCCGCTCGGTCTCACCATCGCCGCGTTCCAGACCAATCACGAGGGCGAACTCGTCGAGGCGATCCATGCCGCACGAACGCGAGCCGCCGCGATCATCATCAATCCCGGCGCGTTCACCCATTACGCCTGGAGCCTGCACGACGCGCTGTCGGCGTTTTCGGGGCCGATCATCGAGGTCCACATCTCCAACCCCAACGCTCGCGAAGCGTGGCGCCACACGAGCGTCGTGTCGCCGGTTGCCACTGGCACGATCGTCGGACTCGGGATCCACGGATACGAACTCGCGGTGGAGGCCATCGGTCGCAAATTGCAGGCATCATGATGTCGATGTCTGGCGCCAGTCCCGGGCCCGGCACCCTCGCCGCGCTCGACCACGCCGGCCGGCTGGAGCGGGTTCGCGCCGACTTGACCGACGGGCCGGTAGGGGTTCTGACAGAGGGTCCGGTGGAAGGCCTGCTCGTTACGAGCCTGACGAACATCCGCTGGTTGACGGGCTTCACCGGCTCGAACGGCTGGGTCGTGCTGGCCGGTGATGATCTCGTGCTGATCACCGACGGCCGGTACGGCGATCAGGCCCGCGAGCAGATGGACCACGCCGGCGTCGACGGGAGGATCCTCGTCGGGTCGACCCGCTCGGCGATGACGGACCACCTCGCAACGGTGACCCATCGCTGTGGCGTGCTCGGTTTCGAGGGAGCACACATCAGCTTTGCCGGTCACGCCGCGCTCTCGGCGGCCGTCCGCGGCTCGTGGATCCCGACCTCGGACGTGATCGAGAACCACCGCCGGACCAAGGACCAGGGTGAGATCGACCGGATGGCCCGTGCGGCGGCGATCGCCGACGAAGCGCTCGCTGCCACTCTGGCTCTGCTCGGCGCCGAGCCGGCGGAGTCGGAGTTCCGCGACGCACTCGAGTCGTCGATGCGCCAACTCGGCGCAGATGGGCCGAGCTTCGAAACGATCGTCGCGGCCGGCGCCAACGCCTCGTTGCCGCACCATCATCCAGACTCGACCCGTATCGTCGAGGGGATGACGGTCGTCGTCGACTTCGGGGCCCTGTTCGACGGATACCACAGCGACATGACCCGCACCTACACAATCGGCGATCCGACCCCGCTCCAGGCCGAGGTGTATCGGGTGGTGCTCGAGGCGCAGGCCGCCGGCGTCGCCGCCGTCATGGCGAATGCACGCGGGCGCGCCCTCGATGGCATCTGCCGCGATCACATCGCAGCCGCCGGGTGGGGAGAATGGTTCACCCACGGAACCGGGCACGGCGTCGGGTTGGCGATCCACGAATCACCATGGCTGACACACAGTTACGACGACACACTTCAGGTCGCGGACGTAGTGACTGTTGAGCCTGGCGTCTATCGTAGGGACTTCGGCGGCGTTCGTATCGAAGACATGGTGGTCGTCACCACCAACGGATGCCAGCCGCTCACCAAGACGCCCAAGGATTCAACATGGCTGCCATCACCACCAACGATCTGAAGAACGGGATCACCCTCGAACTCGACAACGGCCTGTTCCAGGTCGTCGAGTTCCAGCACGTCAAGCCCGGAAAGGGTGGTGCCTTCGTGCGCACCAAGCTGCGCAACCTCAAGAACGGCAACGTCTTCGACCGCACGTTCAACGCCGGGGTTCGCGTCGAGCAGGCGATCCTCGAGCGAAACGACATGCAGTTCCTCTACCGTGATGGCGACGACTACGTCTTCATGGACACCGTCAGCTACGACCAGATGACCGTGCCCCCGGTCGCGCTCGGCGATGCCGCCGACTACATGGTGGAGTCGATGATGGCGCTGATCTCCACCTATCAGGGCGACATCGTCGGCGTCGAGATCGCGGCTTCGGTCGAGCTGACGGTCGCCGAGACCGAGCCGGGCCTGCAGGGTGATCGCGTCAGCGGTGCTCGCAAGTCGGCAACGCTCGAGACGGGCAAGGTCGTGCAGGTGCCCCTGTTCTTGAACATCGGCGACCGGATCAAGGTCGACACCCGCACCGGCGAATACATGACGCGGGTCTGATCCCGTGGCACGCCGTGTCCGCCCGCTGGGCGATGAAGACGAACGGTCCGACGCGCGCGAACGCGCCCTGATCCTGCTGTACGAGGCGGAGTCCAAGTCGATCGCCCCGACCGATGTCATCGAGAATCAGGTGCTCGTCCCCGACGAGCTGACCCGCCAGCTTGTCGGCGGGGTCGAGGCCCGGGGCCGTGAGATCGACGACCTGATCGCCGCCAACGCCAAGGGTTGGACTCTCCAGCGGATGCCGACGATCGATCGCAATGTGCTCCGGATCGCCACGTTCGAACTGCTCGGCCGGCCGGATGTTCCGATCGCGGTGGTCATCGACGAGGCGGTGGAGCTTGCCAAGCGGTTCTCCACCGACGATTCCGGACGCTTCGTCAACGGCGTACTGGCGGCGATTGCGGCCAAGGTCCGCGCCGATCAATGATCCGGCCGGGTTGCTAGCGTCTGCTCGATGGGTGTGATCGCGACTCGGGCAGTCAGCGCTCTCCACCGTTTCCGGCGGCGGGCAGTCACGCCTCGGCTCACCGACCCCGCCTGGCGGGCCCAGGCGTGGCTGGTCGCTGCTGCTCTCGGGCTCGCGGTGTTCATGATCCGGGTCCTCGGTGCGGCCTGGCCGGGCCAGTTCAAGATCTTTTTCCCCGACTCGTTCTCGTTCATCAACGCGGCCAAGCAGACGCCGTTCTCGCCCGGCTTCTATGCGGGCGAACGTCCGATCGCGTTCCCCGCGCTGCTGTTCATCCTCGGTCGCAGCACCGTGGTCACGGTCGTGGTGCAAACGTTCCTCAACGGCGCCGCCTACCTACTCGCGGCAGCTACCGCCGTGCGGTTGCTACGTCACGACGAAGCGCGGATCGTGTGTGCCTTCCTCGTGATCACGATCGGCATCGAGCCGCGGTTCGCGCTCTGGAACACCCACATTCTCAGCGAGTCGTTTGGAATGACACTCGCGGTCGCCTCGGTCCTGTCGTGGTGGCGTTTCTCGGCACAGCCGAGCAGACCGCGACTCCACGTCGCCGGCGCGTGCACGGTCGCGTGGCTCACCGTCCGCGACTCCAATGTTCCGCCGTGGCTCGCGGTCGGAGTGCCGGCACTGTTCATCGCCTCGTACCTGTGGCGTTCGGCCGACCCGGCGTTGCGAAGGGCGCTGCGGAGATGGGCCGTCGCGACGCTCGTGGTCTGTATCGGCGTGGCCCTCGCCCAGTCGGCCAACGGCAGGAATCGTTACGCGACGATGAACAACATCGGCCTGCGCGTGCTCCCGGATCCTGAGCTGACCGGGTGGTTCAAGGATCGGGGCATGCCTCTCGACGATGCGCTCCGCCAGCGCACCGGTTTCAGTAGCTTCGACAACAACTGGGACATGCTGACCAGCCCGGACCTCGCCCCGTTCCGGGCATGGGCGGACGGCAGCGGCCAGCGCGAGATGCTGATCTCCTACATCCGGTTCGCGCCGCACTGGATCGGCGCGCTCGACGACGACCTGCCGGTCTTGTTGCAGACCGATCAGAGTGGGTACGACGCGTTCGGTGTCGCGAAACGGCTGCCCGATCCGCCTCCCGCACAGATCGGCGGCCCGACGACCCGCACCGGTCTGGTCGTGTGGACGGCAATCTCGGTCGTCGGGCTCGTGCTCGCGTCGCGCCGCCGCCGGGTCCAGTCGATCGTGCTCGGTCTGCTCCTCGCCTCGACGTTCGTCGACCTCTACGTGTCCTACGTCGGCGACTCTGTCGAGATCCAGCGGCACCTTGTCGGTCCGCTGGCCAGGATGGCGCTGATCATGGTGCTGTGTCTCGGTGTCGGCATCGACGCCGCATCCGAGTTCGCGCGGGTTCGAAGGTCCCGCCCCGACGACGCGATCACCGTCGCCGCCCAGATATCGGTGCAGACAGCTGCGGAATCGGCGCTGGAACCGACCGGGTCATGAGAGCGCTCGGTTGGCGACGGTGGTTCGCCGCGGCGACGGTGCTCGTGGTCGCCGCAATGGTGGTGGCTGCGTTGTTCCACAACGAATACCGGTCGCAGAACTGGGATCCGATGCAGGCCCGCGTCTACGTCGACCGGACGATCCGATTCGGTGGCACGTTCTACGAGAACGGCCTGGTCAACAAGGGTCCGTTCGAGCTGATGGTCTACCGGGTGGCGGCCGCAATCACGTCGTGGGACGGGTTCTGGTATGCCATCTCCGCGTTCGTCCTGATCGTCAGCGGAGTCCTCGCCTGGGCAGCGTGCGCGACGACGCGTGCGCTCGGCGGTCATCGCCTGCTCGGTGTTGGCGTCGGCATCGGAGTCATGTTCCACTTCGCGCTCGGCAAGGCCGACTACGCGGGCGTCCTCTACAGCCGCAACATGATCATCGGACTGTTCGCGGCGGCATGGTTGATCGCGCTCTCGCCGAGATCGTGGCTGGCGGACCGGGCGACCTGGTCCGCGGCTGCGGTCGGCGTACTGCTCGGGCTCGCGGTCCAGACGCTGTTCGTCTCGACGATTGCAGCGTTCGCGGTGGGTCTGCTGGCGTGGTCGAGCCTGGAAACGCTCGACGACGATCGGCGATACCGCCGCGCTCGGCGGACGCTGGTGCTCGTGCCGATCACGGTTTTTTTGTCGGCGCCCGCGTATTACCTCGTGCGCGGCCGGCTCGAGCAATTCGTCAGCGAGTACTGGACCTACAACAGCTATCAGAACTCCGGTACGGGACGCAGTTTCGCGAACCAACTCGTCTACGGCCGCGATGTCATCCTGCGCTACTACCGGTCGTGGCCCGTCTCGTTCGTGATCATCGTGGCCTTCTTCGGTCTGACCGCCGCGCTGTGGAAGACGTTCGACCGCCGGGTGCGGGCGATTCATCTCAGCCTCGTCGTCTGGTTCCTCGGCGCGTGGACCGAACTCGTGCTCGGTCAGCGCTACTCGTCTCACTACTTTTCGATCCTCGCCCTACCGACGGCGTTGATGGCCGCGGCGGTGATCGGCCACGTCTACCGCTTCGCCCATCGCGAGCGGGGAGACTTCAGGTCGGTTGCGGCCTGGCCGCTTGTCGCAAGCCTGCTTGCAATCGCAGCCGGTGGCGGTGGTCATCTCACGCTCGGCCTCGAGGCGGCGAGCAGCTTCACGAGCGTGCACGACGTGGCTGCTCAACGCGAGCTCGACGAGTCCGGCAAGCAGCGCACCGTGCGGGCCGTCTTGGATCTCGTATCGAACCAGAACGACCCGCTGTTGGCCTGGACCGAGTTCCCGTGGACGTACCTCAACTACCACCGTGTGGCCGCCACCCGGTGGATCTGGAAGAGCTTCATGCTCGGTCAGATCTACCTCGGGCGATCGGGCCCCCAGTATGTGCTGCCGAAGACCTGGCAGTGGTTCGCCGACGACATGCGCGAGGCGCATCCGGCTGCCTTCTTGGAGGAGGTCGCGTTGCCGCTGACCGCGGGGACCCCGTTCGCGAAATACGTGAACGACAACTTCGAGCAGACATACCGCGGTAGCGACAACAACATCTACCTCCGCAACGACGAAGCCGCCGCGGTGCTGCGCGGGAGCCCCGGTTCGGCGTTGTCGCCCGTGCCGTTGCTCGCCGATTCCAATTGGCAGGTCACGACCGCCGGCGCATCGCTGCCCTCCGACACGCCGCCGTCGCCGGATGACGCACTCCGGTTGAGCATGTCGCTGTGCACCCGGATTTCCGGGACATATGCCGCCGAGCCGAGTGGCACCGGATCGTTCCTCTCGTTCCGCTTCGACAGCGACGCCGGCTCGGCGGAGAACATGCGTCTCAACATTGCCGGCACACAGGTGTTTTCCGGAAACGACGGCGCCGTGTTCGATTCGGTCGATCTCGACCAGCAAAGCGTCGACCCGGCGACTGGTGAAGCGGGAACCGCCGACCCGGCGACTGGCGAACCGATCGGCGTCGGACCTCCCACCGTCGATTCCGGCGCAACGGCACTTCCGGTCACCGATCTCGGCCAGCACGAGTTCGCGATCGTCGTCGGCAAACGCTCTGCTGCAATCGTGATCGACGGCATGATCCGCGCAGCCGTTCGCCTGACGAATCAGACCCGGGTCGTGCTCGAAGCCCGCAACGGGGGCGTGTCGCTGACCAATCTGGCAACGGGTCCACCGCCGCCGGACAGCGGATGTGCCACAAGATAGCGGATGCAGGGATGGCCGACTCCGCCTGCTATCTTCGAACGAAACCGTCAAACGGGTCCAGAGAGGCTCGAACGGAGGAGAAGATGTCCACGTGCCCGAATCGAATCTGAACGCGCCGCCCCCCGATCCGGGTGCGAAGGCAGATCCCGAATTCCATGTCAAGGCCGAGGTGCTCGGCGCCGATGACATCCGCCGGGCCGTGACCCGCATCGCCCACGAGATCGTCGAACGCAATCGCGCATCCGACGACGTCGTCCTCGTTGGATTGCAGCGGGGCGGGGTCTGGATCGCCCGTCAGCTTGCGGCCGCCATCTCCCGGATCGAATCCGGCACGATCGTGCCGGTGGGCGCGGTCGATGTCTCGATGTACCGCGACGACATCGGGCTCCGCCCGGTCGTGCCCGGATCAGTGACCGACATCCCCGTCGATCTCGACAATGCCGTCGTCGTGCTCGTCGACGACGTTCTGTTCACCGGGCGCACGGTGCGCGCCGCGCTCGACGCGCTCAACGAATACGGCCGGCCGCGGATGGTCCAACTCGCCGTACTCGTCGATCGCGGCCACCGCGAGCTGCCGATCCGGCCGGACTTCGTCGGCAAGAACCTGCCGACCAGCCGCGAGGAGGACGTTCGCGTCAGTCCCGACGGCGTTGTCATCGGCCAGCGCACAGCGACGGGGGGAGCGCCATCATGAAGCATCTCCTCTCGATCGACGAAGTCGGCACGGACGGCCTTCGTCATCTCCTCGATCTCAGCGATCACATGGCCGAGATCAACCGCCGACCCGTCCCGAAGGTGCCGGCGCTGCGTGGCAAGACCGTCGTCAGCCTGTTCTTCGAGGACAGCACCCGGACCCGGCTCAGCTTCGAGACTGCCGCCAAGCGGCTCAGCGCCGACACGATGACGTTCAGTGTCTCGACGAGCAGCGTCAACAAGGGCGAGAGCCTGCGCGACACGATCGAGACCGTCGCTGCGATGGGCGTCGACGCGTTCGTCGTTCGCCACATGAGCAGCGGCGTGCCGTGGCAGATCAGCCGTTGGACCGAGGCCAGCGTGATCAACGCCGGCGACGGCTGGCACGAACACCCGACCCAAGCGCTGCTCGACTGCTACACGATCCGCACGGCCCTCAACCGGCCCGACGGCTTCGAGGGCCTCCACATCGCGATCGTCGGCGACATCAAGCACAGCCGCGTCGCGCGCAGTGACGTGTGGGCGTTCGCCGCGCTCGGCGCGCGGGTGACGCTGGTCGCGCCCGAGACGTTGCTGCCACCGTCGCTGGATGGCTGGCCCGTCGATGTCGCCCACCACATCGACGACGTCGTGTCCAAGGTCGACGTGCTGTACATGCTGCGGATGCAGCGCGAGCGGATTCACGAGGCACTCGTTCCGAGCCTGCGCGAGTACACATCGCGTTTCGGCCTGACACCCGACCGGGCCGGCCGGCTACGCCAGCATGCGATCGTGATGCACCCGGGACCGATGAACAGAGGGGTCGAGATGGCAGTCGATCCGTCGGAGCTGCCCGGCTCCGTCATCGCCCAGCAGGTCACGAACGGCGTCAGTGTGCGGATGGCGGTGCTGTTCCAACTGCTCGGGAGTGGTTCCGGCTTGGCAGGAGAGGCGTCATGACAAATGGGGGAACGGGTATCGCAACGGCGAAGAGCGTGGTGATCAAGGGCGGCACGGTGCTCGACCAACGTGGCGAGCACCGCGCAGACGTGCGCGTCGAGGGCGGTGTCGTCACCGAGGTCGGAGCGGCGCTACGCGGCGGTGACACGCTCGACGCGGGCGGATGCATGGTGACTCCTGGTTTCGTCGACCTCCACGTGCACCTGCGCGAGCCGGGCCGGGAGGAAGCCGAGACCATCGAAACCGGGTCGCGGGCAGCCGCGATGGGTGGCTTCACCGCAATCGTGGCGATGCCGAACACCGAGCCACCGCACGACAGCCTCGCGGTCGTCCAGATGGTGAGGCGCCGCGGCCAGGAGGCCGGCCTGTGCGACGTGCTGCCGAGCGGCTGCATCACGATGGGCCGCGCCGGGGAGACCCTTGCCCCGATGGCCGAGCTTGCCGCAGCCGGGGTCCACATCTTCACCGACGACGGCACGGGCGTGCAGGACCCGCTGTTGATGCGGCGCGCGCTGGAGTACGCCAAGAGCCTCGGCATCACGCTCGCCCAGCACTGCGAGGTGAGCCGGCTGACCGAAGGCGCCGTCATGCACGAAGGCGCGTGCTGTTCGCGCCTCGGCGTACCCGGTTGGCCGGCGGTGGCCGAGGAGTTGATGGTCATGCGCGACATCGAGTTGTCACGTCTCACCGGAGCACCCGTGCATTTCCTGCATCTGTCGACGGCCAAGAGTGTCGACCTCGTCCGCACCGCGAAGGCGGACGGCCTGCGCGTCACCGCCGAGGCCGCCCCGCACCATTTCACGCTCACCGACGAAATGCTCACCGGCTTCGATCCGATCTTCAAGGTCAACCCGCCGCTGCGTGAGCGGGCCGACATCGATGCCGTGAAACGTGGCCTCGCCGACGGCACGATCGACGCGATCGCGACCGATCATGCGCCTCATCCCGCCGAACTCAAGGAGATGCCGCTCGATCAGGCTCCGCCGGGCATGCTCGGCCTCGAGACATCGCTTGCCCTGTCGATCAGCGAACTCGGACTCGAACTGCGCCACGTCGTCGCGCTGCTGTCGTGGCGCCCGGCAGCGATCGCGGGCGTCGCTGATCGCCATGGACGGGCGATCGAGGTCGGTGCTCCGGCAAACATCACGGTCTTCGATCCCGATCTGGCGTGGACGGTGTCCCCTGCTCGCCTCGCCAGCAAGAGCCGAAACACGCCGTATGCCGGTCGCGCCGTGCGCGGAAAGGTGCGCCACACCGTGCTTTGCGGTGTGCCGGTTGTCATCGACGGAGAAGCCCAGAGATGAATTATCATGCAGAGAGATGTATGAACATGCAAGGATGTCGACAGTGACAAGCCCACCCAGAGTCATTCAGGAAGCAGCGCTCGTCCTCGCGGACGGCAGCGTGTTCGAGGGTGAGCTGATCGGGGCGACGCCGGCGGGCGGCATCGCCAGCGGCGAGGTCGTGTTCAACACCGTTCTCAGCGGTTACCAGGAGGTGTTGACCGACCCCAGCTACGCCGGACAGATCATCGCCTTCACCTACCCCCACATCGGCAACTACGGTGCGTCGCTGGCCGACTTCGAGTCCCGGCGGCCGTTCTGCCGCGGGGTCGTCGTCCGCGACCTCGCCCGTCGCCAATCCAACTATCGCTCGGAGGCGCACCTCGACTCGATGCTGCGCCGCTACGGCGTGTCCGGTGTCGGCGGTATCGATACCCGCCGCCTGACCCGGCTGTTGCGCGATACCGGCGCGATGAGCGGAGCATTCGGCACGGCAGCCGAGGCCGACCTCCACGCGGCAGCGCTGGCCGAACCGGGCACAGACGGTATCGACCTCGTCGCCGAGGTCACGACGCCGACCGCGTACACGGTCGGCAGCGGAGACCGCCGGATCGTTGCATACGACTTCGGGATCAAGTACTCCATCATCGATCACCTCGCGACGCTCGGCACGGTCACCGTGGTGCCCGCCTCGGCAACGGCAGAGGAGGTACTGGCGATGAAACCGGCAGGGGTTTTCCTGTCGAACGGCCCCGGTGACCCGGCGATGGTCGAATACGCCGTGCAAGCGATCAGCGGTCTTGTCGGGCAGGTGCCGGTGTTCGGCATCTGCCTCGGCCATCAGTTGCTCAGTCGCGCCCTCGGCGGTGACACGTTCAAACTGCCGTTCGGTCACCACGGCGGCAATCACCCCGTGCAACACCTCGCCAGCTCCAAGGTCGAGATCACGAGTCAGAACCACAATTTCTGCGTCGATGCCGGGAGCCTCGGCACTGCCGTCGAGGTGACTCACATCAACCTCAACGACCACACCAATGAGGGGATGCTGGTCAAGGGCCAGCCGGCCTTCAGCGTGCAGTATCACCCCGAGGCCGGGCCAGGGCCGCACGATGCGAGCTATCTCTTCGGCGTGTTCGACGACATGATGAACGACCCCTACCAGTGGCGTGACAAGCCGCTGATCCGGCGCACCCCTCCGGGTCGCACGGCAGGACTGCCGGCAGCCGAGCGGGGAGTCGCCTGACCGATGCCGAAGCGCACCGACATCCACAGCATCCTGATCATCGGCAGCGGCCCGATCGTCATCGGCCAGGCCTGCGAGTTCGACTACAGCGGGACTCAGGCCTGCCGAGCCCTGCGCGAGGAGGGTTACCGGGTCGTCCTCGTCAACTCGAATCCGGCGACGATCATGACCGATCCGGACTTCGCCGACGCGACCTACATCGAACCGCTCACCCCCGAGGTCGTCGCCCGGATCATCGAGCACGAGCGGCCAGACGCAGTGTTGCCGACGATGGGCGGTCAGACCGCGTTGAACATCGCGATGGAGCTGTTCGCGAGAGGTCTCGTCGGCGTGCCCGGCACACCCGAACTGATCGGCGCGAACGCTGAGGCGATCGCTACGGCGGAGGACCGCGGCAAGTTCAAGCAGGCGATGCACGAGATCGGCCTCGGCGTTCCCGCGAGCGGTGTCGCCAACGACATCGACGAGGCGATGCACGTCATCGAAACCATCGGGCTGCCGTGCATCATTCGCCCCGCGTACATCCTCGGTGGCCGTGGCACCGGCATCGCTTCGACGATGCCCGAGTTCATCGACCTCGCCACGAAAGGCATCGACGCCAGCCCGATCGGCGAGATCCTGATCGAGACGAGCATCGCCGGCTGGAAGGAATTCGAACTCGAGATCATGCGTGACCGCAACGACAATTGCGTCATCATCTGCTCGATCGAAAACTTCGACCCGATGGGCGTGCACACCGGCGACTCGATCACGGTGGCGCCGGCGCAGACACTGAGCGACGTGGAGTACCAGCGGATGCGCGATGCGGCAATCGCCTGCATTCGCCGCGTCGGGGTCGAGTCGGGTGGCTCGAACGTGCAGTTCGCGGTCAACCCCGCGACGGGTGAGCAGGTCGTGATCGAGATGAACCCGCGCGTGTCCCGGTCCTCCGCGTTGGCCTCGAAGGCGACCGGCTTCCCGATCGCCAAGATCGCGGCCAAGCTCGCCGTTGGTTACACGCTCGACGAGATCCCCAACGACATCACCAAGATGACATCGGCATGCTTCGAGCCGAGCATCGACTACGTGGTCACCAAGATCCCGCGTTGGGCGTTCGAGAAACTGCCCGGCACGAGCGGTGTCCTCGGCCCACAGATGCAGAGCGTCGGCGAGGTGATGGCGATCGGGCGGACGTTCCCGGAGAGCCTGCAGAAGGCGTTGCGCTCGTTGGAGCAGGGTCGATTCGGCCTCAACTGCGATCCCGCCGAACGTCAGTTCGACGACGTGTCCGATGGATTCCTCCTCGCCTCGATCCGGATCGCAACCCCGGATCGGATCTTCCAGATCGGTGAGCTGCTCAAGCGGCGCAACACCTCGATCGAGGCGATCCACGCGGCATGCAATGTGGACCCGTGGTTCCTCGATCAGATGAGCATCATCGTCGAGGAGCGGTCGGCGCTGTGGTCGCATCGCGATGCGTCGTCGCTGTCGCGCCGTGAATGGCGGCGAGCCAAGCGGCTCGGGTTCAGCGACGCCCAACTCGGCTACCTGTGGGGGGTCGAGGAAGCGGAGGTGCGTCGCGAGCGCGAGGCGGCCGGCGTGTTTCCGACCTACAAGACCGTCGACACGTGCGCAGCGGAATTCGCGGCCGAGACGCCGTATCACTACAGCACCTACGAGGACGAGAACGAGGTCCGGCCCTCGACCAAACCGAAGGTGATCATCCTCGGCTCCGGGCCGAACAGGATCGGTCAGGGTATCGAATTCGACTATTGCTGCGTCCACGCTTCGTTCGCGCTGCGCGAGGCCGGCTTCGAGACGGTGATGGTCAACTGCAACCCGGAGACGGTCAGCACCGACTACGACACCAGCGATCGGCTGTACTTCGAGCCGCTCACCAAAGAAGACGTCCTCAACGTGATCGCTGCCGAGACGGCCGCGAGCGGCGGCGTTGCGCCGAAGGTGATCGTGGCTCTCGGCGGGCAGACGCCGCTGAAACTGGCGGGTGAGCTACCGGTCGGGCTCATCGTCGGCACGTCGCCGAGATCGATCGACCTCGCAGAGGATCGCGAGAAATGGGCGGCGTTGTGTGACAGCCTGCAGATCCCCCAGCCGTCCGGTGGCACAGCGATCGACCTCGAGCAGGCGCTGCAGATCGTCGACCATGTCGGCTTTCCGGTACTGGTCAGGCCGAGCTACGTCCTTGGTGGCCGGGGGATGCAGATCGTGCATGACCGGAATCACCTCGCCAGGGCGATGGCCGAACTCACCGGATTCGGCAGCCTCGGCAAGGAGGGCGGCCTCTCGGCGCAACGGCCGGTCCTCGTCGATCGCTTCCTGGAAGACGCGATCGAGATCGACGTCGACGCTGTGCGCGACAAGACCGGCGAGGTCTTGATCGGCGGGGTGATGGAGCACGTCGAAGAGGCCGGCGTGCACAGCGGGGACTCGGCGTGTGCGATCCCCCCGCAGACGCTGCCCGGATGGGTCATCGAGGTCATTTCGGCCTATACCAAATCCATCGCAGCGGCGCTCGACGTGCGCGGGCTGATCAACGTGCAGTACGCGGCGCTCGGGACAACGGTGTATGTCATCGAGGCCAACCCGCGCGCGAGTCGCACGGTGCCGTTCGTTGCCAAGGCCACCGGCGTGCCGCTGGCGAAGGTGGCGACACGGGTGATGCTCGGCGCAACCCTCGCCGAACTGCGAGTCGAAGGACTGCTCGTCGATCCGGTCCAAAACGGTCACGTCAGCGTCAAGGAGGCCGTGCTGCCGTTCAGCAGGTTCCCCGATGTCGACCCGGCACTCGGGCCGGAGATGCGCTCCACCGGTGAGGTCATGGGCATCGGCGCCACCTTCGGAATGGCGTTCTTCAAGGCAGAGCTCGCGGCTGGCACCGTACTCCCGAGTTCGGGGATGGTGTTCCTCTCCCTGGCCGACGGCGACAAACCAGCCGGCATCGTCGTCGCCAAACGCCTGCGTGAGATGGGCTTCGGGATCGCGGCAACGGCCGGTACCGCCAAGTACCTCGAGCGATTCGGGCTGACCATCGATCAAAAGGTCGGCAAGGTGAGCGAAGGGTCCGACATGACCGCGATCGATCTGATCTCGGAGCACAAGGTGACGTTCGTGATCAACACGCCGCAGGGCCGTGGCGGGCGTACCGATGGCGAACGGATCCGCAAGGCGGCCAACGTCCACCGGATCTGCTCGGTCACCACAGTCGAAGCCGCTCTCGCGGCCGTCCAGGGAATGTACGAGCAAGCGGTGTTCGAACGCACCGATCAGGCGCTCGAGGTCCGCTCGCTGCAGCAGTACCACGCGAGATAGTCATGATCGACAGTGCGATAACAGTCGGGTCCTTGAGCTTCGCGAACCCGGTGATGACGGCTTCGGGAACCGCCGGTCACGGCGCAGAACTGGCGCCCTATGGCGATCTCGCACGACTCGGTGCGGTCGTCGTCAAGTCGCTCGCCGCGTACGCATGGGAAGGAAACCCAGCGCCGCGTGTGCATCCGACGGCGCAGGGGATGATCAACGCCGTCGGACTCCAGGGTCCCGGCGTCGAGGCATGGCTTCGCGACGATCTACCCGCTCTCGCTGCGACCGGTGCACGCGTCGTTGCGAGCATCTGGGGACGCTGCGTCGCAGACTACGCAGCGGCTGCCGCGCAGTTGGCCGATGCCGGTAGCTCCGTCGTCGCCGTCGAGGTCAACCTGTCGTGCCCGAACCTCGAAGGGCGGGCCGGGATCTTCGCCAACGACCCCGTCTTGAGCGGTGAGGTGATGGCCGCCACATCCGTGTGCCGCCGGCCGCGGTGGGCCAAGCTCAGCCCGAACACCGATCGCCTCGTCGATGTTGCGGCGGCGGTTCAGCGCTCCGGCGCAGAAGCTGTCACGCTCGTGAACACGGTGCTCGCGATGGTGATCGATCCGTCGACACGGCGGCCTGCCCTCGGAAACGGAGGCGGCGGCCTTTCCGGGCGAGCGATCCATCCTGTCGCGGTACGCGCGGTTTTCGATGTCCATCAGGCGATCCCCGAGCTGCCCATCGTCGGCGTGGGTGGCGTCGCCGACGGGTGGGATGCGGCCGAGTTGATGCTGGCGGGGGCCTCGGCAGTGCAGGTCGGCACCGCTACATTTGCCGACCCGAGGGCACCGTGGAAGGTGCTCGACTCTCTCCTCGAATGGGCCAGCGGCGAGGGTATCAGGTCGCTGACAGAGCTGACCGGCGCAGCCGGGTGACCCCTGTCGCCGCCACGCAAAGACGGTTGATCACCAAAGGGGCAGCGTGAGCGCTATAGAATACCTTTTCATGGCAACTCCTCCCGCATTGACTCCAGAACAGCGTGCCAACGCCTTGGCGAAGGCAGCATTGGCCCGCGCCGCTCGCGCCGAATTGAAGACCAAGCTCAAGCTCGGCTCCGTCTCGCTGGCAGAGGCGCTTGCCTCCACCGACAGCACTGTCGGCAAGCTGAAGGTAGTGTCCCTGCTCGAATCGCTCCCGGGCGTCGGCAAGGTCAAGGCCCGCAAGGTCATGGAAGAAATCGGCATCGCCGACAATCGTCGTGTCCAAGGTCTTGGGACACAGCAGAAGGCGTCGTTGCTGGATCAACTCGCCAAGTAATGCAGCGGCGGCTCCCGACCCGGAGCGAGCCGCTCATCATCGTCGTGTCCGGCCCTGGTGGGGTCGGTAAAGGCACGATCGTCAAAGCGCTCGTCGATCGCGACCCCGGCCTGTGGCTGAGCCGCAGCTGGACCACACGCGTCCAGCGTGCCGGCGAGCACGACAGCGCGTACGTGTTTGCTGACCGCGAAGCGTTCGAAAGGCGAATCGCCTGCGGGGGGTTCCTCGAATGGACCGAGTTCCTCGGCTACTACTACGGCACGCCGACCCCGGAAACGAGCGATGGTCGCGACGTCGTGCTCGAGATCGAGGTCGACGGCGCGAAGCAGGTCAAGGCGCTCGACCCGAGTGCCGTGCTGATCTTCGTCCTGCCCCCATCGCGAGCCGAGCAGGAACGACGTCTACGGGGGAGAGGCGACCCCGACCAAAAGGTTGCGGAACGCCTCCGCAAGGCCGAGGACGAAGAACCGGTCGGGATGGCGTTGGCCGATTACGTCGTGGTCAACGACGATCTCGAGCAGACCATCGAAGAGATGCTTGCGATCGTCAACGCGTGTCGTGCCCGGGCCTCACGATCCTGAAGAATACCGTCGGCCAGGCGCAGGGCGTCCGCCGAAACCTCGCTTCGGACCGCTAGGCTTGCCGGGCTAGTTGACCAGGAGGATCGCTGCCCATGGCACGTACCAACGACACGATGATGAACCCACCGATCGAGGAGCTGCTCGGCCGCGTCGATTCGAAGTTCAGCCTGGTCACGCTCGCAGCCCGTCGTGCCCGTCAGATCAACTCGTACTTCAATCAGCTCGGTGAGGGCCTCGGACACATGGTGCCGCCACAGGTTTCCTCCGTTGCCCGCAAGCCGCTGAGCATCGGTTTCGAAGAAATCGCGGCCGACAAGATCGTGCCAGTGCCCATTTCCGTGCCGGTCGAGGAAACTGACGAGCCAGCCGCCGGCGCCACCGTCTGAGTCGGCGTCATGACATGTCTGCGCTGAGCGGCCCCGATTCGAGTGGCCCCGCTCTCGACGGCCCCTCTTTCTCCGGTAGGGTCATCGTCGTCGGGGTGACCGGGGGGATCGCCGCGTACAAAGCGGTCGAGGTCTGCCGCCGACTCGTCGACGCGGGCGCGCATGTCGTGCCCGTGATGACGCAGGATGCCGAGCATTTCATCGGCCGTACCACGTTGTCAGCGCTGTGCAGCGAGCCGGTGCAGACCAGTCTGTGGGACGAAGACTCGCCGATTCCACACACCCAACTTGGTCAGAGCGCGGATTTGATCCTCGTCGTACCCGCCACCGCCCGCCTCCTGGGCGCGTACGCCGGCGGGCTGAGCACCGATCTGTTGACCAATACCCTGCTCGCCACCCGCGCCCCGGTCATCGTCTGCCCGGCGATGCACACCGAGATGTGGGAGCACCCTGCGGTGCAGGACAATGTCGTCCTGCTCCGCCGCCGGGGCGTGGTCGTCGTCGATCCGGACGTCGGCCGGCTCGCCGGAGGCGACAGCGGCGCCGGTCGCCTCGCGTCTCCCGAACGGATCGTCGCAGCCGTCGCACGAACGCTCGGACCGCGTGATCTCGCCGACCTGATCGTGGTCGTGACCGCCGGAGGTACTCGCGAGCCGATCGACGCGGTGCGGGTGATCGCCAATCGCAGCAGTGGCAAGCAGGGGTATGCCCTCGCCGCGGAGGCCGCTGCCCGCGGCGCCGTCGTCACACTCATCTCCACGGTCGAGTTGGCAACGCCTCCTTTCGTCGCACTCGTCAAGGTCGAGACGGCCGCCCAGATGCAGACTGCCGTCGAGTCCCTGGCAGCGGTTGCCGATGTCGTGATCATGGCTGCCGCTGTTGCCGACTTCCGCCCGAAGGCCGTCGCCGTCAACAAGCTCAAGAAGCACGACGGGCCGCCCGACATCATCCTCGAGCCGACCCCCGACATCCTTGCCGGACTCGGCATGGTCAAACCAACCGGTCAGATCCTTGTCGGGTTCGCGGCAGAGACCGACGATCTCGTCGACAATGCCGAGGCCAAATTGCGTCGCAAGAACCTCGATCTGATCGTCGCCAACGACGTCGGTGCAGCCGGCGTGGGCTTTCAACACGATACAAACGCCGTATGCTTGCTACGGCCCGATGCGCCGATGGTGACGATCGGCCTCACCGACAAGCGCTCGATCGCCAGAGCCGTTCTCGACTCCGTCGTCGACATTCGACGCGGTAGCCGTTCTTGATCCAGATTTCGATACAGCCGCGACGGGAACCGCCCAATTCGGCGAGCGAACCATCACCACCACGATTCGGAGCAATTCAGTGAGCCAGTGGACATTTACCAGCGAGAGCGTGACCGAAGGTCATCCCGACAAGATGGCCGATCAGGTCAGTGATGCCGTGCTCGATGCGATCCTCACCGAAGATCCGAACGGCCGTGTTGCCTGCGAGACGCTTCTGACCACTGGTCTGTGCGTCGTCGCCGGCGAAATCACCACGAGCGCGTACGTCGACATTCCCAAGATCGCCCGCGAGGTCATCAAGAGCATCGGCTACGACAACGCGCTGTACGGCTTCGACGGCAATACCTGCGGAGTCATCGTCAGCATCGACGAACAGAGCCCCGACATCGCCCAGGGCGTCGACAAGAGCGAAGAGTTCCGCGGCGGTAAGGCCGGCGAGGACACCATCAACAGCCAGGGCGCCGGCGACCAGGGCATGATGTTCGGCTATGCCTGCGACGAAACACCCGATCTGATGCCGTTGCCGATCTGGCTCGCGCACCGCCTCGCCGAGCGTCTGAGCGAGGTCCGCAAGTCCGGCGCGGTGCCGTATTTGCGCCCCGACGGTAAGACCCAGGTCACGTTCGATTACGAGAATGGCCGGCCGGTCACGCTCAAGGCAGTGCTCGTCAGCACCCAGCACCAGGACGGCATCGATCGCGACACGCTCATCCGCCCCGACCTGATCGAACAGGTCATCCGCCCGATCGTGCCGGTCGAGTTCGCCGATCAGAGTTACAACGTCTACGTCAACCCGACGGGCAACTTCGTCGTCGGCGGGCCACATGGCGACACCGGTCTCACCGGCCGCAAGATCATCGTCGACACCTACGGTGGGATGGGTCGCCACGGCGGTGGCGCGTTCAGCGGCAAGGATCCGAGCAAGGTCGACCGCTCCGCTGCCTACGCCGCCCGCTGGGTTGCCAAGCACGTCGTCGCATCCGGCGCCGCCAGCCGCTGCGAGGTTCAGGTCGCGTACGCGATCGGTATGGCCCATCCGGTCAGCATCATGGTCGAGACGTTCGGCACCAACACCGTCGATCCGGCCGCGATCGAGCGATCGGTCCGCGAGGTCTTCGACCTCCGCCCAGCGGCGATCGTCCGTGACCTCGATCTGAAGCGCCCGATCTTCCGCAAGACCGCCGCCTACGGACACTTCGGCCGCGACCTGCCCGACTTCAGTTGGGAGCAGCTCAGCCGGTTGGGCGATTTCAAGGCTGCGATCGGCGCCTGAGTCCGGTGACCGCGCCGGCGCCGCCGGAGCTCCTGGTCGCCCGGGTCGTTCCCGACGTCACCGGGCTCGACCGCCAATTCGATTATCTCGTCCCCGAGCAGATGAGCGGGCGGGTCGGCATCGGCACGCTCGTGCGGGTCTCGCTCGCCGGACGCCGGGTCGGCGGGTGGGTCGTCGCACTCGGCCCGCCTGACCCGCACGTCCCGCCAGATCGGCTGCTCGCGTTGGCCAAGATCACCGGTATCGGGCCGGGCAAGGACATCATCGACCTCGCCCGGTGGGCAGGCCATCGCTGGGCCGGCCGGCTGCGCCCGTTCTTGGTGACGGCCTCGCCCCCCGGCGCCGTGCTCAGCCTCCCGTCGCCGGCGCACGGCGGGCCGGTGCCGGAGCCGACCGATCCGGCCGCCGCACGCTTACTCGCCGCTGGCGGGGGCGTGCTCCGCCATCCCCCAGCCGCCGACGTGGTGCCCGTCGTGCTCGCCGCGTGCCGCCTCGGCCCGACGCTCGTGATTGCACCGTCGGTTTCCCATGCCCGTCTGCTCACGTCGCGGCTGCGTCGCACCGGCCGATCCGTTGCGCTGCTGCCCACCGAGTGGGCAGCAGCGGCAGCCGGTGTCGATGTCGTGATCGGCGCGAGGGCTGCGGCGTGGGCACCGTGTGCCGGGATGGCTGCGATCGTCGTCCTCGATGAACACGATCAAGGCCTGCAGGAGCAACGCCAGCCGACGTGGCACGCCCGCGACGTGGCGCTCAAACGGGCTGAACTCGCTGGTGTGCCGGCGCTGCTCGTTTCGCCATGCCCGAGCGCAACCGCCGTCGCCGGCGTTCCCGCAGACCGATTCTCGCGGCCGACGGTTGCCGACGAGCGCAACGGCTGGCCGATCGTTGAGATCGTCGACCGCACGCGCGACGAGCCGTGGCAACGCAGCCTCGCCACCTCGGCGCTGATCCGTCAACTGCGCGACCCGCAGCGGGTCGTTGTCTGTGTTCTCAACTCGACCGGCCGGGCCCGCCTGCTCGCGTGCCGAACGTGCCGTGCGATCCAACGGTGTGAGGTGTGCGAAGCCGCCGTACACCAACGCGACGACAGTTACTTCGCATGCGGGCGCTGCGGAACCGTCCGCCCGCCCGTGTGTCAGACATGCGGAGCAGCCGCGTTCGCTGCACTCAAGATCGGTGTCGCGCGGTTGCGCGAGGAGCTCGAAGCAGCAGCGGGCCGGGCGGTCGTGGCGGTAACGGGCAAGGACGCCGAGACCGCGCCCGTTCCCGAGGCCGGGGTGTACCTCGGCACGGAGGCGGTGCTGCACCGAGTACGCCGCGCCGACACCGTGGTCTTGCTCGACTTCGACGCCGAGTTGCTGGCGCCCCGATACCGGGCGACGGAGCAGGCGATGACATTGCTCGCGCGGGCAGCGCGATTGGTCGGCGGTCGGTCGGGTGGGGGACGAATCCTGGTCCAGACGTTCCTGCCAAAGCACGAGGTGCTCGATGCGGTGCTGCACGCCGATCCCGGCCGGCTGATGACCAAGGAACTCCAACGCCGGCGGATGCTCGGCTTCCCGCCCACCGCCGCGCTCGCGGTGCTCAGCGGTACGGGCTCGGCGGAGTTCACGACAGCTCTAGCGCTGGCGGGCGTGCAGTCTGGGTCCACGAGCGATGGCACGGTGATGTTGCGCGCTCCGACGTGGGAAGCGCTTGGCGACGCACTGGCGAACACGCCTCGGCCCAAGGGCGCCAGGCTGCGGATCGAAGTCGATCCGCCCCGTCTCTGAGACCTCGCCCGCTCGGCCCGAGGCCGGCGGGAGCCTGTCGAGTCAGGCGCGGGTGGAGCGCAGCAGGCGGTAGCCCTTGGCCGAGCCGAGTCGCGTGGTGGGAAATCCTTGGCCGGTGAGCCAAGCCTGCAGGGAATCGGAGCCGAGGTGACGCTGGACGACCATGATCGCCTCGCCGGGCCGCGTCAGGCGCGGCAGCCACTGCAGCAGCATCGCGTGCATCGCCGGCTTGCCGATGTGGATCGGCGGGTTGCTCCAGATCGCGTCGAATACGACGTCATCGGGCATCTCCTCGACGAGACAGGTCTGGATGTTGGTGATCTCGTTGGCGCGGGCGTTTTCGCGGCACAACCGCAGCGCCCGAGCATTGATATCGACTGCCCAGACCGTGGCCTTCGGGGAACGCCGGGCGAGTGTGATCGCGATCGGGCCGGCGCCGCATCCGAGATCGAGCAAATTGCCCGACGGCGGTGGTGATGGCGCCTTGAGCAGCAGCACTTTCGTTCCGGTGTCGAGCGCGCCGTGGCTGAAGACCCCGCGGTCGGTCGTCAACTGCATCGTGCCGTCCGGCGTCGCGACCTTGAAGGTGATCGGCCGAGTAGGTGACGAGGGTCGCTCGGTGAAGTAGTGGTCGTTGCTCATGTGGGTCTCGGTAGCCTTGCAGTGTGGCGTATGAAATCCGCACCTACGGTGATCCAGTACTGAAAACCCCTGCGGCGGCCGTGATCGAGATCGACGGCAAAGTTGCCCGCCTGGTCGACGACATGTTCGAGACCCTCTACACCAGCGACAACGGTCTCGGCCTCGCCGCACCGCAGATCGGCGTCCAGAAACAGATCTTCGTGTGGGAGGTCGACGACGAGCAGATGGTCATCATCAACCCCGAGATCGTCGAGAGCAGCGGCGAGTGGGTGTACGACGAGGGATGCCTCAGCATCCCCGGCCTGTACGTCGAAATCATCCGCCCCAACGAGGTGCTGATGCGCGGCCGCACCCTCGACGGCAACGAGATCGAGATCGAGGCCAAAGAGCTGATGGGTCGGCTGTTCCAGCACGAACTCGATCATCTCAACGGTGTCTTGATGTTCGACCGGATGACACCGGAACAGCGCAAGGGTGCTTTGGCTGACTACCGCAGAATCCTCGAAGAACAGTCGGCCAAGCCGCGTCGCTTGCGGCTGAGGTGACCGAACTCGCCGCTCTGCCGGTCGGTCGGCCCCGGCGGCTGGTGTATTTCGGCACGCCCGAGATGGCCGTCGCACCGCTCGAAGCACTCGTCGGCAACGGCTTCGAGGTGGCGCTCGTGGTCACCAGCGCCGACAAACGCCGGGGCCGGGGCAGCGCGACGACGCCGAGCCCGGTCAAGCAGGCAGCGACCCGGTTGGGCCTGGTGGTGAGCAACGAGATGGGCGACGCGCTCGGTGTCGGGGCTGACCTCGGTGTCGTCGTCGCGTTCGGGCAGCTGATCAAGCCCGCGATCATCGCCGAGCTGGCATTCGTCAATCTGCACTTCTCGCTGCTGCCCCGCTGGCGTGGGGCGGCGCCGGTCGAGCGGGCACTGCTGGCCGGCGACACGACCACAGGCGTCTGCCTGATGCAGCTCGACGAGGGACTCGACACCGGTCCGATCCTCGACGTTCACGTCGTGCCGATCGGCCCCCGCCAGACCGCGGCACAACTCCGTCACGAACTCGTCTCGGTCGGATCGCGTCAACTCGTCGCCGCACTGGAGCACGGTCTTGGGCCGGGTGTCGCGCAGGTCGGCGAGCCGACCTATGCCAAGAAGCTGAACCCGTCAGAATTCGCAATCGACTGGACGCGCCCGGCCGCAGAGGTCGATCGATTGCTCCGCCTCGGTGTTGCGTGGACGACATTTCGGGGCAGACGACTCAAGATCGTTGCGGGTCGGCCCTCCGCCGGATCAGGCCAGCCGGGTTCGTTCATCGGCCCGTCGACGGTGGCGTGCGGCATCGGCGCGATCGACCTCGAGCGGGTCCAGCCCGAGGGCAGACCGCCGATGGGCACGGCCGCATGGGCCAACGGCGCCCGGCCAGAATTGGGTGAACGCCTCGCCAGCCCGGTCGGGCGATGAGCGCACCCCGCGGTCATCGTCCGGGCCAGCGCGGTCGCCAACAACCGCAACGCTCGATCGAGCGACCGCGCGAGACCGCGAGGCAACTCGCCTACGACGCGCTGTTGCGGATCGACCACGACGGCGCGTACGCGAACCTCGTGCTGCCGGCGATGCTCGGGCGGAGCAACCTCGGCGAGCAGGATCGTCGGTTCGCGACCGAGCTCGTCTACGGCACGACTCGGATGCGGCGTGCGTGCGAGGCGCTCGTCGAGCGGTTCGTGCTGACCGAGCCGGACGCCGAGGTACGCACCCTGCTCCGCCTCGGCGCGTACCAACTCGCGTTCGCCGGAACGGCCCGTCACGCCGCCGTCGGCGAAACGGTTGAGCTCGCCCACCCGAAGGTGCGCGGTTTCGTCAACGCGGTGCTGCGGCGGGTGGCCGACTCGGTGATGGTCTGGCCCGACGAGCCGACCCGGCTCAGCTACCCGGATTGGATCGTCGCACTGTTCGTCGCCGAACTCGGCGAGTTCGAGGCGACCGCCGCACTCGAGTGCATGAACGAGCCACCACAGGTCAACGAGAGGCGGGACGGCTACATCCAGGACCAGGCGTCGCAATGGGTCGCCCAACTGGTCGGTGCGCTCACCGGCGAATCCGTGCTCGATCTGTGCGCAGCACCAGGCGGCAAGGCGACGGAGATGGCCTCGTCTGGCGCGTTCGTGGTCGCAGCAGATCTCCGTGCGCACCGCGCGGCACTCGTCGTCGACAACGCTCATCGGCTCGGCTATCACCTGCCCGTCGTGATCGCCGATGGATCATCGCCTCCGTTCGCGCGATCGAGCTTCGATCGGGTCCTGATCGACGCGCCGTGCAGCGGACTCGGGTCACTCCGCCGCCGCCCCGATGCGCGGTGGCGAATCACGCCCGACGACATCGTCGATCTCGTCGCCATCCAGCAACGGCTGCTGTCGGCGGCCGCGCCATTGGTGAAGCCGGGGGGCACGCTCGTCTACAGCGTCTGCACCATCACTGCGGCCGAGTCGATCAAACATCGCACGCCCGATGGCTTCGAGATCATCTCGACAGCCCCGGAGCATCCGTGGGAGCCGTTCGGCAGCGGCTTCCGGCTGCTGCCCCAGAACGCGGACACCGACGGCATGGTCATCATTCGCTACCGTGCTCTGTGATGACGACTGAATCGCAGGTGCTGGAAGCGAAGGTACTCACGGTGAGCGACGGAGTCACCCACGGGACGCGCGACGACGTCAGCGGGCGGGCGCTCGTCGCTCAACTCGTCGACGCCGGCTTCGACGTGGTCGAACACCGCGTCAGCGCCGACGGCGCTGCCAACGTGGCAGCCGCACTGACCGAGATGGCCGAGTCCTTCACTGGCCTGATCGTGTCGACGGGCGGCACCGGCTTCGCTCCACGCGACCAGACGCCGGAAGGCACAAGCGCGGTGCTCGAACGCGAGGCACCGGGGCTGGCTGAGGCGATGCGTCTCGTCAGCCCGCTCGGCCGACTGAGCCGTGGCGTGGCTGGAATCCACGGGCGGACCATCATCTGCAACACGCCCGGCTCTCCGAAGGGCTGTGTCGAGCAACTCGGCGCGATCATCGACGTCTTGCCCCACGCGCTGCGCCTGCTGGCCGACGCGCCGGTGGAACACTGATCTGGCCAGCCCAACACCGATCTGGCCAGCCCAACACCGAGCTTGTCCGCGAACATGCGGGATCGGCGGACTCGAACTCGTATCATTCCGACAGTGTTGCGCCTCGTCCTCCCCAAGGGCTCGCTCGAAAAGGCGACGCTCGAACTGTTCGAGGCTGCCGATCTGCCGGTCCGGCGGAATTCGGCCGTCGACTACAAGGCGTCGATCGATGATCCGCGGATCAGTGAAGTCCGGATCCTGCGACCACAGGAGATCCCTTCGTATGTTGCAGAAGGCCTGTTCGACCTCGGCATCACGGGTAGGGACTGGGTCGAGGAGACCGCGAGCGACGTGATCAGCCTCGGCGAGCTGAAGTACTCCAAGGCGACCTCGCTGCCGATCCAGGTCGTGGTCGCCGTCGCCGCTGACTCGCCGGTCCAGCGCGTGTCCGATCTGCCGGCCGGAGTCCGCGTCAGCACCGAATACCCGGAGCTGACCCGCCGGTACTTCGCCGAGCACGGCATCGTTGCCGAGATCCGCCTCTCCTACGGAGCCAGCGAAGCCAAGATCCCTGATATCGCCGACTGCATCGTCGACATCACCGAGACGGGTCGCGCGCTGCGCGCGGCGGGTCTGCGGATCATCGACACGATCCTCGTCAGCTACACCGAGGTCGTCGTCAACCGGGCAGCTCACGACGATCCCGCCAAGCGGCACGCGATGCATCAACTGATGACGCTGCTGATGGGCACACTCGATGCGCGGGGCAAGGTGCTCGTCAAGCTCAACGTCGCTCGCGAAAGCTTCGAGACCGTCGTCGCGCTGCTGCCCTCGTTGAAGGCGCCGACGGTGAGCGAGTTGGCCCACGGAGGGGGGTTCGCAATCGAAACGGTCGTCGCCAAGAACGAGATCAACATCTTGATCCCGGCGTTGAAGGACGCTGGCGCGACCGGCATCCTCGAATTGCCGATCTCGAAGATCATCGCGTGATCAGCCCGGGTGAAGCCACGCTGCTCGGAACCGTCACCGAGTTCGTCGACGCCCGCGGTCTCGGCGAGATCACGGCATCGACCCCGGACGCGACGGTCTACCCGTTCCACTGCGTGTCGATCGCGGACGGGAGCCGAACGATTCAGGTCGGTGCGGCGGTGTCGTTCGCGGTGCTGTTGAAGCTGGGCCTGCGTGAAGCGGCCGACATTCGCCCAGCGTGAGCCCGCAGCAGGAACGCGACGACCGGATCCTGGCCGTCATCCGCTCGTTGCGTGAGGGTGAGGTGGTCACGTACGCCGAGATCGCCGAGGATGCCGGGTTCCCGAAGATGTCGCGTCTCGTCGGTCACCTGCTGGCGACGAACGACGACGATCTGGCGTGGTGGCGGGTCGTGAACTCGATCGGCCGGTTGGTGCCGGGCCACGAACTCGAACAGGCGGCACTGTTGAAAGGCGAGGGTGTGACGTGCGCCGGCGGTCGGGTCAAGACGGCCCGCTCTGGCAGGTTCAGCCGGCGTTCTTGATCTGGACGAATGCCAGGCGGATGTTTGCGAGCGCATCGCGCATCGTCGGAGCGTTCTCCCCGAGGCGGTCGCCGAGGCCCTCGACGAGACACGCGACGGCGTCGATCGCAAGAACTGCTTGGGCGAGATCGGGCGGGCTGGCGCTGAGATGGATGGCTGCCAGTTCGTACAGGCCCATGACATGATTGGTGACGACGACTTCCGCCGGGCTCTCCGCGAGCTGGCGCCGAACCGCTTGCATCGCGTCTCGAGCATCATCTACCTGGGTGTTCGAGGTTTCTTGATCCACATGCGCTAGCTTACTCTCGACAACTGAGGCGAAGTGGGGTGCACAGCCGTGCGACATCCCCCACCCGGCCACAATCGTTCTCGGGACGGTGTTCCGAGAAGAATTGTGCGTCCGGGTCATGGCACCGAATGATCCACTCTCGTGCGAGGGCGTGGCTGTTCGTTCCTTGGCTTTGCGTCGTGTACGACGACAACCAACAGGGAGAACAGCCCATTGCACAGGAATGATCAGCCATAGCAACGCCGCAGCAGAACGAGCCCAGGTACAACGAGCGCATTCGTGCCCGTGAGGTACGCCTGATTGGCGCCGACGGCAGCCAGGTCGGAATCAAGACCTTGCCCGAAGCACTGACCATGGCCCGGACATTGGATCTCGACCTCGTCGAAGTCGCCCCATTGGCGAATCCACCCGTTTGCCGGATCATGGATTACGGCAAGTTCCGTTACGAAGAGTCCCAAAAGGCCAAGGAGTCGCGCAAGAAAACCGTCCACGTGTCGATCAAGGAAGTGAAGTTGCGTCCCAAGATCGGCAAGGGCGACCTCGACACCAAGGTCCGGCACATGCAGGAATTCCTCTCCGACGGCCACAAGGTCAAGGTGACGCTGCAGTTCCGTGGCCGAGAGATGGCCCACCCCGAACTCGGCTCCCGTTTGCTCGACACCGTCATTGCCCAGGTGGATGGCCTCGGCAAGGTCGAAACCCAGGCTCGGCTCGAGGGCCGCAACATGACGATGGTGCTCGCGCCAGAAAAGCGGGCGCCACCGAAGAAGGAACGTTCGAGCGGCGATCACAAGACCGAAACAACTCACCCAGACGACGGCGAAGACGCTGAGCCAGCGTCAGACTCAGACTCAGAGCTCGCTTCGCACGCCGCAGCGGTCGTCACCGCCCCCCGAGCCGAGACGCAAGCCGCGGCGCACGACGAGCCAACCCCTCCCCAAGACGTCGCACCCGACATATCGACCGATCCCTCGTAAGGACAGCACAATGCCAAAGATGAAGACCAGCAAGACCGCTGCCAAGCGGTTCAAGAAGACGGGTACCGGCAAGCTCCGCCGGTTGCAGGCAAACCGCCAGCATCTGTTCGAGAAGAAGTCGTCGAAGCGGACCCGGCACCTCGCCGGTACGGTCGACGTTCACCCGGGTGATGCCAAGAAGATCAAGCGTCTGCTCGCCGAACGCTGAGCAGCCCGAACAAGAACTGAACAAGGAGACACCGAGATGGCCAGAGTCAAACGTGCCGTAGGTGCAAGAAAGCATCGCAAGGCAACACTCAAGAAGGCAAAGGGTTATTACGGCATGCGGAGCCGCTCCGCCCGTTTTGCCAATGAGCAGAACATGCGGTCGGGTCAGTACGCCTTTCGCGACCGGCGGGCGAAGAAGGGCGAGTTCCGGCGGCTGTGGATCCAGCGGATCAACGCCGGCTGCCGTATCTATGACCTCAGCTACAGCCGCTTCATCGCCGGCTTGAACGCTGCCGGGATCGAAGTCGACCGCAAGATCCTCGCCGATCTCGCCGTCACCGACATCGACGCGTTCGCCAAGCTGGTCGGCGCTGCGAAGGCAGCGCTCGCCTGAGCCGAACCCGATGACCCAAACCCAGAACCAATGACATGGCAATTGGGTTTCAAGGACCCGAACGTCCAGAGACTGCGGCGCCTCCTGGGGCGCCGCAGTGCTCGTTGGGACGAGGGCGCGTTCGTGGTCGAGGGGTCCGCCCTCGTCGAGGAAGCAGTTGCCGGCGGCTGGCAGATCGAGGCCCAGTTCGTCGCGCCAGGCGGCGAGCCGGTGCGCGATGGCGGGTCGACGGTGTACGAACTCGCTCCGCACGTGATGGAGCGGGTCGCCTCGACCGAATCGCCACAGCCATTGATGGCGGTGGTCCGGATGCGCGAAGCATCCGTTGGCAGCCTCGCCGGTTCGTCGCTCGTCGTCGTCTGCGATCGCATCGCCGATCCGGGCAACCTCGGCACGATCCTGCGCTCGAGCGAAGCAGCCGGAGTCGATGGTGTCGTGCTCGTCACCGGCTCTGTCGATCCGTTCAATCCGAAGGTGGTCCGCGCATCCGCAGGGGCGCTGTTCCACGTGCCTGTCATCGGTGATGTCAGCCTGCCGGAATTGCGCGGGCTGAGTTTGCCGCTCATCGGAACGACGTCGCACGCGAGGGACGGTGTCGCGGTGCAGCCGTACACCGCGGCCGATCTCACCGGGCCGTTCGCGCTCGTGATGGGTAGCGAAGCGCACGGCGTCGACGATCAGATCCCGATCGACTCGTGGTTGACGATTCCCCACGTCGGCCGATCGGAGAGCCTCAACGTCGCGATGGCCACCACCGTCGTAGTATTCGAAGCGGCTCGCCAACGTGGCCGTGGCTAGGATGAGCGCGTGATGTCGCAGCGATTTCGTAGCCCCCGGGTCCGGCTCGGGGGAGTGCAGTTCGCTCGCTGACGCCCTCTGTTTCATGCCACCCGGGGGTAGTTGTCCTGCTGGTTCGCTGAAAGGCTCATTCGATGATCGAAGAAGTGCGTCATGCTCACGAAGCTGCACTCGAACAAGTCGCGACTGCCCTCACCCTCGCCGACCTCCGCGCCGTCGACTCCGAGGTGCTCGCCAAGTCGGGCACTCTCGGCTCGCTCAAGAGCCGGCTCGGTTCGCTCGCGATCGAGCACCGCAAGACGGTCGGCCAGGCGATCAACCAAGCGATCGAGGCCGTCGAGTCGGCGGCTGACGAACGTCGCCGGGAGCTGAGCGCCGCCGCGCTCCAGGGGCGCATCGCTGCCGAGCGCCTCGATCTCACCGAGATCACGGCCCGGCCGAGGCGCGGTCACGAGCATCTCGCGATTCAAGCGTGGGAACGGCTCGAGGACGTGTTCGTCGGGCTCGGCTTCCAGATCGCGGAAGGCCCAGAGCTGGAGACCGATTTCTACAACTTCGAGGCGTTGAACATGCCTCGCAGCCATCCGGCGCGCAGCGGCTTCGACACGTTGTTCACCGACTACAACGAGGACGGCACCGTGCTGTTGCGCACCCACACTTCGCCGGTGCAGATCCGGGTGATGCAAACGGTCGAGCCGCCGATCTACATGATCATGCCAGGGCGGGTTTTCCGCCGTGACACGCCCGACGCCACGCACATGCCGGTGTTCCATCAGTTGGAGGGGTTGGTGATCGACCGCAGCATCACGATGGCCCATCTCGCCGGGACGATCGACGCGTTCACGAAGGCGTTCTTCGGTGGCGACTTCACGAGCCGCTTGCGACCGAACTACTTCCCGTTCACCGAGCCCTCCGCGGAGTTCGACATCCAGCGTCCCGACGGAACCTGGATCGAGTTGGGTGGCTGCGGCATGGTCCATCCCAACGTGTTGAGCGCCGCCGGCCTCGACCCTGAGGAGTGGAGTGGCTTCGCGTTCGGCTTCGGTATCGATCGGATGGCTCGCGAGCGCCACGGTGTCGACGACATCCGCGACATGTACAGCAACGACGTCCGTTTCATCAAGCAGTTCTGAGACGAGAGGCAAGACAGGCATGAAGATCGTTCTCTCCTGGCTCAACGACATCGCGCCCGTCGGCGACGACGCCGTGGCGGTCGCCGCGGCGATGACACGACTCGGTATCCAGGTCGAGCAGATCCGCCGTGTCGGCTCCACCGTCGATGGCGTGATCACCGCGAAAGTGCTCCGTACCGAACGCCACCCCGATGCCGCCAAGGTCCACCGAGTGTGGGTCGACGCCGGCGACGGCACGCAACGCCACGTCTGGTGCGGGGCGTTCAACATGGCGGCCGGCGATGTCGTCCCGCTCGCCACGCCGGGCACCGAGATGCCCGATGGTCGGGTGATCGAGCCCCGCCCGATCCTCGGCATCGACTCGCAGGGCATGCTCTGTTCGGCCAGCGAACTCGGCCTCGGTGATGACCACAGCGGGATCCTGATCCTTCCAGCGGACACGCCGCTCGGGCTCGCGTACGGCGAAGCCCTCGCGCTGCAGAGCGAGGTCGTGTTCGATGTCGACCTCACCCGCAACCGCCCTGACTGCTGGGGACATCTCGGCGTCGCCCGCGATCTCGGCGCCCATCTCGGCCGGCTCGTTGCGCTTGATCGGAGCGGGATTTCGCCAAACGGAACTGCGATCAGCGCGTCGGTGGATCTCGTCGATGGCGAGCGGTGCCAGCGCTTCACGACTCTCGTTCTCTCCGGAGTGGTCGTGCAATCTTCACCGGATTGGATGGCCCGCCGATTGGGCGCAGCCGGGATGCGTCCGATCAACAACGTCGTCGACGTCAGCAACTACGTGATGCTCGAATTGAATCAGCCGAACCATGCCTACGATCTCGAGACGCTCGGCGGCGGAGGATTCCGGATCCGGCTCGCTCGCGAGGGCGAGACGATCACCACTCTCGATGGCGCCGTCCGTTCGCTCACGTCCGACGATCTCCTCATCTGCGACGCAAATGACGTCCCGATCGGGATCGGTGGAGTGATGGGCGGCCTCGACAGCGAGATCACCGACGCCACGACGGTCGTTGTGCTGGAGGCCGCTTTGTTCGAACAGACTGCGATGACGCGCACGATGAACAGGATCGGGGTCCGCTCGGAGGCCTCTGGCCGTTTCGAGCGGGGCGTCGATCCGTACGGGATGCCGCTCGCCCAGCGGCGCTTCGTCGAATTGCTCCGCGAGACGTGCCCCGACCTCGTGGTGCACGACGGTGCAATCGATGCCCGCCACGAGTCGATGCCCGACGAGGTTCGCCCGGTGCCGACACGTGTCAGTCAGGTCAACCGGATCCTCGGTACGGCCCTCGACGCCGACGCGATCGCGGCGTTGCTCGATCCGATCGGATTCACGGTGGTCGGCCGCGCCGGTGATGCGCTCACGGTCGACCTGCCGTCGTGGCGACCCGACAGTACAGCCGAGATCGACGTCATCGAAGAAGTCGCCCGCCACTACGGCTACGCCAACCTCGGCCAGGTCGTCCCCAACTCGACGATGCACGGCCGGTTGAGCCCACGCCAGGAGCGGCGCAGGGCTTTGCGCCAGGTTCTGCTCGGTCACGGCCTCGACGAAGCCATCACCGACTCGTTCTTCAGCCGCAGCGAGCTGATCGCCGCCGGATTGTCGAGCGATGCGATCCGGATCACCAATCCATTGGTCGTCGGCGAGGATCTGCTCCGGCCGTCGATGCGGGCCGGCATGCTGAAGGCGATCGCGTTCAACGAATCGCATCGCAGCTTCGGCGTGTCGCTGTTCGAGATCGGCCATGTTTTCCCGCCGGGCGACCGAAGTGGTGAGCTGCCCGACGAGTACGAAGCGCTCGCCGTCGCGTTCTCCGGTCAGGACGCGCGAGCGGCGATGGCGCTGTGGCGTGAACTCGTGGCGGCGATGGGTTTTGGTGCGAGAGTGGATCAATCGCTCATACCCGCTGGCCTGCACCCGACGCGCTCGGCAACGCTGTCCGTCGGGCGTGACGCCGTCGGCGCCGTCGGCGAAATCCATCCCGAGGTATCGGAGGCGTTCGGCGTCAGCGAAAGGGTTGCGTGGTTGGAATTGGATCTGTCCCGCCTCCTTGCCGCAGGGCCCAAGATCGCCCAATGGAAACCCACCAGCCGCTACCCATCGACCGACTTCGATCTCGCGTTCGCCGCCCCGGAATCGGTACCTGCCGAAAAGATCGACAAGGCCATTCGTCAGGCGGCCGGCGCACTGCTCGTCGATCTGGCGCTGTTCGACATCTATCGCGGCGAGGGCGTGTCGAGCGGGTCGCGCAGCCTTGCGTACCGGCTGCGGTTGCAGGCCCTCGATCGCACCCTCACCGACGCCGAGGTCGCCGACGTGCGGACCAAGATCATTGCGGCAACAACCAAGCTCGGCGTCCGGTTGCGTTAGCGACGAGCCGTGGGAGGGAGCAGCCAAAGCGAAGCGGAGGCCAGTCCCGACCCACTGGATAGCGTTAGTTCCAGCTCAGGTCATCGGGGGCGTCGGCGAGTAGGGCCTTGCGGCCTCCGTTGCGGCGCAGGACGTTGCGCCACAGATCTTGGGGATTGGAGCAAAACACATCGCTCGTGTCGCACGACAGCACGAGCCACGCGCCCTCCTCCAGTTCGTCGTCGAGCTGTCCAGCACCCCAGCCCGAATAGCCCCTGAAGACACGCAGGTGCGCAAGGCCCTCCGCGATCTCGCTCGGCAACCTCGCGAGATCCACCGTTGCGAGCCCGTCGTCGAGCGGTGCGTAACCCTCCGACTCTGCCGCGAGCTCGATCGAAGCGACTGCGATCAAGGTGTTGGCCTGCACCGGCCCTCCTTCGAACACGACCTGTGGGTGCGAGAGTTCGTACATCCACGGATCGAGCCCCGGCAGATGGTCCTCGTCGGTCGGGCGATTGAGCACGACGCCGAGCGCTCCATCTTCGTTGTGTTGAAGCACGTAGATGACGGTCCGGTGAAACGTCGGCCCGTCGAGCAACGGCGCCGCGACGAGCAGCGATCCCTTCGTCGAGCGCGCGTTGAGGTCTCCGAGGTCCACTCCGACATTCTCCACCAAACCGATCCGGTTTGTCCATGTTGTTGCATGAACATGCACATCTATGTATGATCATGCGTCTATGGTTCGAGTTGGCATCATCGGCGCGAGCGGTTTCACCGGCGCAGAACTGCTCCGCATCGCCGCCCAGCACCCTGATTTCGACGTCGTCGTGGCAACCGGCGACACCCAGGCGGGAACGCTGGCTTCGTCGTTGTACCCGTCACTCGCCGTCCGGTACCCGGACCTCGTCCTGTCCGAATTCGACCAACGCAGCACCGAGGGTCTCGACCTCGTGTTCCTCGGGCTCCCACACGCGGCGTCGATGCAACTCGCGCCGCAACTCGTCGGCAAGGTCGGCTGCGTCGTCGACCTATCAGCCGCCTACCGGCTCAAGGACGCCTCGCTGTACCCGCGATGGTATGGCTTCACCCATGATCAACCCGAACTCCTGGCGGAGGCCGTCTACGGTTTGCCGGAACTGTTCCGGTCCGAGCTGTTGGGCGCCCGTCTCGTGGCGACGCCAGGTTGCCATGTCACGGCTGCGAGCCTGGCGCTGAGGCCGCTCGTCGAGCAGGGCCTGATCGAGACGGCCGGCCTCATCGTCGACAACGCCACGGGCATCACCGGCGCTGGCCGGGCGCTGAAGCATTCGAGCATGTTCTGCACGGTCGATGAGAACTTCGAGGCCTATGGCCTGCTCGATCATCGCCATACGCCCGAGATCGAACAGGTCGTCGGTGCGCAGGTCTTGTTCACCCCCCATCTCGCACCGATGAACCGGGGCATCCTTGCCACCTGCTACGCCCGCCCGGCTGTGGGCGTGACGATGAGCACAGAGTCGCTGTTGACAGCGCTGCGCAGCGCCTACGCCGGCGAGCCATTCGTCGTAGTGCGGTCCGAATCGCCGGCAACCAAGGCGACGCTCGGCTCGAACGCGGTCCACATCACCGCCCGTTACGACGAGCGCACCGGGTACGTGCTGGCATTGTGCGCGATCGACAATCTGACCAAGGGCGCGAGCGGGGGGGCGGTGCAGGCCGCCAACGTCGCGCTCGGACTGAACGAGACGGCCGGCCTCACGTCGGTCGGCGTCTACCCATGAGCGAGACCGCGATCGACGAGCCGACCGGCAGCCGGCCAGGCGTCACCTCGACGCCGGCGGTGAAGGCCGACGTGTTGGTCGAGGCGCTGCCGTACATCCGCCGTTTCGCCGGCAAGACGGTGGTCGTCAAGTACGGCGGCAACGCGCTCGCCGGCGCGAGCGACACCGATGCGCTCGCGTTGTTCGCCCAGGACATCGTGTTGATGCACGCCGTCGGGATGCGCCCGGTCGTCGTCCATGGCGGCGGGCCCCAGATCAGCCATCTGATGACCAGGCTCGGCAAGCAGGTCGAGTTCCGCAACGGGCTGCGGGTCACCGACTCCGAGACCGTGGAGATCGCGCGGATGGTGCTCGTCGGTCAGGTCAATCCCCAAATCGTCGCTGCCATCAACGTGCACGGGCCGCTGGCGGTCGGGCTGTCAGGAGCCGATGCCGGTCTCATCGTCGCAGCGCCACGCGACCCCGAACTCGGCTTTGTTGGCGATGTCACCGATGTCAACCCGACGATCGTCAATCGCCTCCTCAACGAAGAACTGATCCCCGTCATCGCAACGATCGGCAGCGACGTGTCCGGGCAGGCCTACAACATCAACGCCGACACGGTCGCCGGCGCGATCGCGGAAGCGCTCGGCGCGGAGAAACTCGTGTACCTGACCGACATCGAAGGACTTCGCCGCTCGGTCGGCGACGCGGAGAGCCTGATCCGCCAGACGACGCCCGATGAGCTGGACGCGCTGATGGCCGACGGCACGATTGCGGGTGGGATGATCCCCAAGGTCGGCAGTTGCGTGCGCGCCGTCAGGCGCGGTGTCGGCCGGGCCCACATTCTCGATGGCCGGATCGCGCATGTGCTGCTGCTCGAAGTCTTCACCGATGACGGGATCGGCACGATGGTCCAGGCCAACGCCAACGCCAACGCCAACGCCAACGACAAAGTCAACGCCTGGGGCGATGGCGGCACGACCAAGGAGGATGGCCGATGAGTGCCACCGTGTTCACCGACGACAATCCGAGCCCGTTCATCCCGGTGTTCGCACCGCCGGCCGTCACCTTCGTCCGGGGTGCTGGTACCGAGCTCTGGGACACCGATGGAAAGCGGTATCTCGACTTCCTCGGCGGCCTCGCGGTGATCGGCCTCGGGCATGCCAATCCGGTCGTGGCCGATGCGATCGCCGCGCAGGCAAGGACTCTGCTCCACGTCTCCAACCTCTTTGCCAATCCGGTCGCGATCGAAGCGGCCCAGATGGTGAACGCCCTGCTGCACGAGGCGACCGGCTTGGACGGGTTGACGTTCTTCTGCAATTCGGGCGCGGAGGCGAACGAGACGGCGTTGAAGTTGGCCCGCAAGTTCGGCGGGCGCGGCCGTCATGTCGTCGTGTCGGCCTACGGCAGCTTCCACGGCAGAACGCTCGCAGCCTTGGCGGCGACGGGCCAGCCGACCAAGCACGAGCCGTTCTTCCCGATGCCCGACGGTTTCCGTCACGTCGCATACGGCGATGTCGATGCGTTGACGGCGGCAATCGATCCGTCCGTCAGCGCGGTGCTGATCGAGACGGTCCAGGGGGAGGGCGGAGTCATTCCGGCCCCCGAAGGATATCTGGGCGCGATCCGTGAGCTCTGCGACGAACGGGGGATGTTGATGATGATCGACGAGGTCCAGACCGGCTTCGCCCGCACGGGTCGCTGGTTCGGATTCCAGCACGCGGACATCGTGCCCGATGTCGTGACGATGGCGAAGGCGATGGGCAACGGCTTCCCGGTCGGCGCGGTGTGGGCGCGCACGGACATAGCCACCGCGTTCCAGCCCGGCGACCACGGCAGCACCTATAGCGGCACAGCGCTCGCGGCAGCGGTCGTCAGGGCCGTCATCACCGAGATGCGCCGCATCGACGCGCCTGCGCTGGCGGCCGAGAAAGGTGCGTACCTCAGCGCCAAACTCGCCGCGATCCCTGGTGTCGTATCGGTGCGCGGGCAGGGGCTGCTCGTTGCCGCCGAACTCGGTGTCGGAGGCGACGCGAAGACGGTCTGCAACGCGCTGCTCGACAACGGTGTCGTCACCAACGCGGTGACCGGAACCGCGCTGCGCTTTGCCCCGCCGCTCACGGTCTCGAAGGCTGAGATCGACGAGGTCGTGCAGATCCTCGAGAGGGTGCTCGCGTGATGGTGCGTCACTTGCTCGACCTCACCGACCTCACGCCGACCGAGTTGGCGGACGTGCTCGCGCTGAGCGCCACGCCGATCGAGACGCTCGGTCATCCATTGCGTGGTCAGGGGACGGCGCTGATCTTCGAAAAGCCTTCGAACCGCACCCGTCACAGCATGGAGATGGCGGTCGTGCAACTCGGCGGTCATCCGATCTACACCCGCGGCGACGAGGTCGGCTTCGACACCCGTGAAACCGTCGAGGACATCACCAGGATCATGGCCGGCTATCACGGCGTGCTCGCCGCGCGTGTCTTCGATCATTCCATCGTGGCCCGGATGGCGGCCGTGAGCGCGGTCCCGGTCGTCAACATGCTCAGCGACCGCAGCCATCCGCTCCAGGCGGTCGCCGACACGCTCACGATGCAGGAAGACCTCGGACCCCTTGCCGGACGCATCGTGGCCTATGTCGGTGACTACAACAACGTCGCCCGCTCGCTTGCCCAGGCCTGCGTGATGCTCGGCGCCCACGTCCGCCTCGGCTGCCCGAGCGGCTACGGCGCTTCCGACGAAGAGTTGTTCGCGCTCAACGATCTCGCCGGCGGCACGGTGGAGCAGTTCCGAGATCCGTTCGATGCCGCCGCTGGCGCACACGCGGTACACACCGACACGTGGACGTCGATGGGCCAAGAAGCCGAAAAAGCCGGCCGCCAGGAGGTGTTCGGGCACTATCAGGTCAACGGTGGACTGATGGCCGCTGCCGCTCGTGACGCCATCTTCATGCACTGCCTTCCCGCCCATCGCGGGCTGGAGGTCTCGTCCGACATCATCGACGGGCCGCAGTCGCGGGTGTTCCAGCAGGGCCACAACCGAATGCACGCGGCGCGTGGGCTGCTCGCGTTTCTCGTGGGGGTACGACCATGACGACGAAGGTTCAACGCCAACAGACGATCTCCCGCCTGATCGGAAAGCATCCGGTGACGAGCCAACCGCAGCTCCTCGACCTGCTCGCGACGCAAGGCATCGCGGCGACACAGGCGACGGTCTCGCGCGACCTCGAAGATCTCGGCGCGGTTAAAGTTCGTGTGCCGGGAGGCGACACCGTGTACGCGATTCCCGAGTACGAACCGAACCGGATCGCTCCGGAGGATCAGCTGAGAAGGGTGATGGGCGAGTGGGTGGCCGAGGTGCGCCACGCCCATCACAACGTCGTGATCCGCACTCCTCCCGGCTGCGCCCATGTCGTTGCGTCGGCGCTGGACAGGTCCGGCATTACCGGGGTGCTCGGCACAGTTGCCGGCGACGACACTCTGCTCGTGATCGCCGACGAGACCACGACGGGCGCCAAGTTGGCCGCAAAGTTGCGCGACCTCGCGGGCGTCGACCCGGTGCGACCATGAGCACGCCCGACGACAACGCCCAAGACAACGCTTCGGCGAGAGAAGCGCCAGCGACGAGCCGCGGGAGGGAGCAGCCAAAGCGAAGCGAGGGCCAGTCCCGACCCACTAGCACAGCGAAAACGTTGTGGCACGGCCGTTTCGAGGGTGGTCCCTCTGCGGAGTTGATGGCCTTCACCGAGAGCCTCTCGTTCGATCGCCGGCTGTGGCCCGACGATATCGAGGGCTCGCGTGCCCATGTCATCGGCCTCACCCGTGCTCGCCTGATCACCGAGGCCGAACGCGACGCGATCCTTGCGGCCCTCGATCAGGCCGGGGGCGAGCTGTTGTCCGACTCGTTCGTCTTCGCCCCGAGCGACGAAGACATCCACACCGCGATCGAACGGCGCGTCACCGAGATCGCCGGGCCCGCCGGCGCCAAGTTGCACACCGGTCGGAGCCGCAACGACCAGTCGGCAACGGGAGTCCGGCTGTGGCTCAAACGCGAGTTGATCGTGGTCGCGCAACGGATCGTCGCACTCCAACACGTGTTGCTCGACAGCGCGGTCGAGGCCCGCGATGGGTACCTGCCCGGCTACACCCACATGCAGCGCGCCCAGCCGGTACTGCTCGCTCATCACCTCCTCGCCCACGGATGGGCATTGGGCCGCGACATCGATCGGATCAGGGGAACGCTGGCACGGGTCGACATCTCGCCGCTCGGCGCAGGCGCCCTCGCCGGGTCGTCGCTGCCGCTCGATCCGGCATTCACCGCCGAGCAGCTCGGCTTTGCGAACACGTTCGAGAACTCGCTCGACGCGGTCGGTTCACGCGATCACATCGCCGAGGCGCTGTTCGATCTGACGCTGATCGCGATCAACCTCTCTCGCATCGGCGAGGAGTGGGTGCTGTGGACGAGCGCGGAGTTCGGCTTCGCCGAGCTCGACGACGGCTACGCCACCGGTTCTTCGATGCTGCCGCAGAAGAAGAACCCCGACATCGCCGAACTCGCCCGTGGCAAGGCAGGCCGGGTGATCGGCGATCTCACCGGCTTGCTCGCGACGATGAAGGGCCTGCCGCTCTCCTACAACCGCGACTACCAGGAGGACAAAGAGCCGCTGTTCGATGCGATGGATCAGGTCCGCCTCGGGCTCGGGGCGATCGCCGGGATGATCGCAACGGCCACGTTCGATATCCGCCGGATGCAGGCAGCGGCCGACAGCGAGACCGGCTCTGCCACCGATCTCGCCGAGTGGCTCGTCGAACGAGACGTGCCGTTCCGGGAGGCTCACGCGATCGTCGGATCGCTCGTGCGCGAGGCCCTCGCCGGCGAGTCGTCGCTGCGAAACCTCGTTGCGCACCATCCGCGCTTGGGCGACGAAGCGGCGGCGCTCGTCGCGCCGGGGGTCGCCGTCACCCGCCGCACCACTCCCGGAGGCGCGGGGCCCAAGCCCGTCGCCGTCCAGATCGAGCGGTTCAGGGCCGCACTCGCCGGATGGGCGAACTGGTCCGAGTTCGCGCTTCCCGCCCGGCCGTAGGATGCCGCGATGACTTACGTGCATCGCGTCCGCGTGCGCTACGGCGAGTGCGACATGCAGAAGGTCGTCTTCAATGCCCACTACATGGCCTACTGCGACGACGCTGTCGACACCTGGTTTCGCACGGTGCTGACCCCGAACGGGGAGGGCTTCGAGAGTCTCGGCTTCGACTTCATGCTCAAGACCGCGACGATCGCATGGCAGGCGCCGCTCGTGTTCGGTGAAACCGGCAACCTCACCTGTTCGGTGAGCCGATGGGGCAACGCGAGCTTCGATGTCGACATCGTCGGTACAGCCAACGGCGAGCGCCGGTTCACGGCCGCGATCACCTACGTGAGTGTCACGCCCGGTGAGAACCGCCCGACGCGCGTGCCCGATGTGGTGCGCGAACGACTGGGCTGACGCCGACGTGGCGTTGCACCACCTGGAGCGCGAGTTCTTCGCCGCTGGGGCGCCCGATGTTGCACCGCTCGTACTGAACAAACTGTTCGTCGTCGGCGAGTGCATCGGTCGGGTCACCGAGGTCGAGGCGTACACCCGTGACGACCCCGCCAGTCATTCCTTCCGGGGCCGGACGAACCGGAACTCCGTGATGTTCGGGGAGGCCGGCCACCTCTACGTCTATTTCACCTACGGCTTGCATCACTGCGCGAACATCGTGACCGGTCACGCCGGCGATGGCCAGGCGGTGCTGATTCGCGCCGTCGAACCGCTGGTCGGAACGGAGCAGATGATCCGCAGAAGGGGCCGCGGTACCAACATCGCCGACGGCCCCGGCAAGCTGTGTCAGGCGTTCGGGATCGATATCGACCTCAACGGTTTCGACCTGTGTAGCGGGCTGAGGGCATGCATCCTCGACGACGGTCACGCGCCCCCGGAGGTACCGATCGTCACGAAGCGGGTCGGTATCCGGGTGGCTACGGACCGGCTGTGGCGCTGGTCCGTCCGCCACTAGAGCAGCCAGCGGATCCCGGCGCCGTGATAGCCGACATTGGCCAGTACCTCGTCGTCGCCGCCCGGCCACGTGGTGAGTCGCAGGTCGGCGTGCGCTGTCGTGGCCGGTTCCATCCGCAGCCACAGCAACGGAGTGTCCTGGCGGGCGAGCGCTCCGGCGGCGTTGAGGGTCGTGCGCACGGCGTCCTTCGTAGCGCGCCCAAGGTATTGCCACACGATCGAGTGAAAGACCACGGTCGATGCCCCGGGGCGGAGCCCCTCGGCGAGCCGCCGAGCGAGCCATTCGCCGGCGTCGGCCTGCTCGACTCTGACGGGGAATTCGGTGGCGATGACCAGCGCGGCGCGCAACCGATCGACCCGCTCGAGCTGATCCGGCCACACGAAGGACAGCATCGTCAGCCGCCCATCCGCTGTACTGATGTCGATCGGCGAGATGTCACTCGCCGATCGGTTCCTGACGCGCGGCTGGGAGCCGAGGCCGGGCTTGGTGGGCGACACCCACCACGAAGGATCGAAGCCGACCCCGCTCGACTCATCGCCAAACCCGGAGTCGCCGGTGGCGTAGTGGTAGCGATCCCAGCGCGACAACAGTCCAGCCGAACTGCCGAGTTCGAGTGTGTCAAGGACCGGACCGAAACGGCTCGCGATCAGCGCAAAGCCCGATGCCAGCACTGCAGCCCTGCCGACCTCGTTCGTCTGCACGTTGCGGCGCATGCCTGCCCTGAACTCGGTCCGGTTCTCGGCAACCACCGTGAGGAAGTCGTCGGTGATCTCGTCGCCGCCCCACCTTCCACCGCACGACGGATAATGCCGCGCAAGCCGCGGCGCGGCGCCCGAAAGAGCGAGGCGGTGTGCCGTCGCGAGATATCGCAGTGCGATCGCGTCGTTCCACGGTTTCGCGCTGACCCCATCGAGGAACTCGGCTGTGAGTCCTCCGTTGCGGTAGTCGGCGAGAAGACCCGTGAGCAGCAATCCGTACAGCGCAGAGCCGTTCGGGCCGCACGAGACTGCCTGGGACTCGATCGCCTGCTCGACGGTGACCGGTGGATCAGCCATCACGCGATCGTTGTCGTGATGATCCGCATGATGTCGGATACCGATTGCTGCGGCTTCATCTCGTGGATTGCCCAGGTTGCGCCGCGGCGCTCGTACTCCTCGAACGGATGGTCGGGGGTCACCATCAGCGCGAAGTCGAATCCGTCGAGCGTGCCCCGCTCGTCGGCGATGAACTCGACGATCTCGCCGAGCCGCTCCGGTGTGATCACCGTGGGGCACAGTCCCTCGTACTTCGCGGCACGCCGAAGAGGGGCAAGGTTGTCGCCCCGCGTCGCAAGCCAGAACGGCACGCGCGGCTGCTGGACACCCGTGGGCGCGAGCGTGATGCCATCGATCACGTAGTGCTGACCGCGATGAACGACATGCTCACCGCGCAACATCGAATCGAGCAATCGCACACCCTCGTCCAGCATCGAGCCGCGTACCTTTGGGTCCAACTCCTCCGCGGTGCGGGTCAGTTCGCCGCCGGAGTCCACGCCGAGACCGAGGCCGAGTGTCAGCCGCCCGGCCGAGACGAGGTCGAGGGTCGCGATCTCGCGCGCCAATTTCAGCGGACGGCGACGTGCGATAGGCGTCACCATCGGGCCGATCCTTACCGTCTTGGTCGCCATCGCGATCGCCGTCAGCATGATCCAGGGGTCGGCGATCAGCGTCGCCTGCTCGACGGGGCGGAGGAGGTGATCCCACAGGAACACGCCGTCCCATCCGTGCTCCTCGGCCGCGACGGCGAGATCGATGAGGACCAGAGGGTCCGACAACTCGCCGAATGGTGGCAAGGAGAGGGCATGTCGCATCACGTCAAGCTAGCTGCATATCCGGTGCGCAAACGGCCTGGTGAGCTGGCAACATAGAGGCCGCTATGGATCTACTTGCCGACCTCGAAGCTCGTGGGCTCATTCACGACTCCACCGATCGCGTCGCGCTCGCGGCCCGACTCTCCTCCGGTCCGATCTCGCTCTACGTCGGCTTCGATCCGACGGCCGATTCCCTCCACGCCGGTCATCTCGTCGGACAATTGTTCCTGCGTCGGTTCCAGTTGGCCGGCCACAAGCCGTTCCCCTTGGCCGGCGGCGCCACCGGAATGGTCGGTGATCCCTCCGGGCGCAGCGACGAACGAAATTTGCTGGACCCCGACACCCTGCGCTACAACGTGTCGCGGATCGAGGTCCAGCTGCAACGACTGCTCGACTTCAGCCCTGGCACGTACCAGGCCAAGCTGGTCAACAATGCCGACTGGACCGAACCCGTGAGGTTGCTCGATTTTCTCCGCGACGTCGGCAAATTCGTGACCGTCAATCAGATGCTCGCCAAGGATTCCGTGCGCAGCAGGCTCGAGACCGACACCGGTCTGTCGTTCACCGAGTTCAGCTATTCACTGCTCCAGGCCAACGATTTCCGCCACCTGTACGAGCACGAGGGTGTGGAACTCCAGGCCGGAGGGTCCGATCAGTGGGGCAACATTGTTGCCGGTGTCGATCTGATCCGCCGCAGCGTGTCAAAGACAGCCCACGCACTGACGCATCCGCTGGTCACCAAGGCCGACGGCGCCAAGTTCGGCAAGTCCGTCGACGGGGCGGTGTGGCTTGATCCGGCCAAGACATCGCCGTACCAGTTCCGCCAGTTCTGGATCCAGGTCGACGATGCGATGATCGGTCGCTATCTCCGGATGTTCTCGATCCAACCACTCGCCGCAATCGCGGAAGTGCTCGGCCGCCACGCCGTCGCGCCGGAGCGCAGAGTCGCGCAGCGAGCACTGGCCGATGAGCTCACCGAGCTCGTCCACGGCACCGCGGCTCTCGACGCTGCCCGTTCGGCGACCGAGGTGCTGTTCGGGGGCGATCCGGCGTCGGCGTCAGAGGCTGCGCTGGCCGCGGTCGCCCGCGAGGTCCCCTCATCGTGCGTTCGAACCGACGAATTGTCGGATCTGATCGGCTTGCTCGTGAGCACGAGACTCGCCACTTCCAACAGCGATGCGCGGCGCACGCTGCAGCAGAACGGCTATCGAGCCAACGGCGCCCTCCTGAGCGAATCATCCCAGCTCAGCGATGTCGGGCTGGTCCACGGCCGGTACCTGTTGTTACGCAAGGGCAAGTCCAATTACCATCTGTTGGAGATTTCTTGACCAAGAGGTTGCGGACGACGGGGGGCGTGGTTAGTGTTTGCTCCCGCTTCGGGCGGCTGAAAAGGCCCCGGAAAGCGACACCAACTCCCGCGAGGGTGAGTGTCGCATGAGCTACGGCTCCTTGAAAACGGAAGAGAAGACTGAACGATAGTGCGGGCAGCACATCGCACTTTTTGCGATGGAGCTGCTTGTCAATTCCGGTCGGACGCACAAGCGTCTGACCAATATGGTTACAAAGTAGAGCAGGACATGAAGCTAGGCACTGGGCTATTCCCCCAGATGCTTCATGGCTCTCAAGCGAACGAAGCTCGAGCAATCGAGTGAGTTCTTGTCGGAGAGTTTGATCCTGGCTCAGGACGAACGCTGGCGGCGTGCTTAACACATGCAAGTCGAACGAGGTCCAAGGGTTAGCAATAACCTGGAAGATCTAGTGGCGAACGGGTGAGTAACA
>JANYKS010000049.1 GCA_025358125.1 Actinomycetes bacterium | reverse complement strand
CACCGCAGGTAGTTGATCTCGTACACGAACCCGAACCGCTCGCCCGGCGACGTGGGCCTCTCGGGATCGTTGTCGGCGCCACGCACATAGATGCACTTGGCCGGGCACACGCCCGCGCACAGTTCGCAGCCGATGCACTTCTCCATGCCGTCCTCGTAGCGGTTGAGCACGTGGCGACCATGGAGGCGTTCCGGTTTCGGCGCCTTCTCGTCGCCATGCACTCCCTTGTCGGCGTTCTTTTTGTTGACGCGGCCGCCGGAGTACGACTTCGTGACCCGCGTACCGCCGAACAGGCGGTGCTGCTTGATGGTGACGAGAAATCCGTCGAGATAGCCCATCAGAACATCGCCCCCTCTCGTTGTCGGTTCTTGGCACTGATCCGGGTCGCGGCCATGAGCAGCGCAGCGCAGGCGGCGAGGACGAGAATCGAGATCGCGCTGACCCACCACGTGTTCCAGCCCCGGTCCCGGCCGACCCGTTGGGCGGCGAGCAGGACGAACCATCCGAGCGACGTCGGAATGAGCACTTTCCAGCCGAGGTTCATCAGTTGGTCGTAGCGCAAGCGGGGCAGCGTGGCACGGAACCACACGTAGACGTAGAGGAATACGAACAACTTGGCGACGAACCAGACGGTGCCGTTCAACGGCCCGAGGTGGATGTTGCCGTTGAAGTGGAGGCTGCCGACATCGAACCTGACCGGCTGTGGTCCGCCGAAGAACAAGGTGACGATGATGCCGCTCATCGTGACCGTGTTCATGAACTCGGCGAGGAAGAACAGTGCAAAACGCAATGAGGAGTACTCGGTGTTGAACCCGCCGACGAGTTCCTGTTCGGCCTCGACCAGGTCGAACGGTGGGCGGTTGAGTTCGGCCGTCGCGGCGATCATGAAGATCACGAACGGCACGACTCCGGTCGCGATCAGATGCCATTTACTGAGGCTGCTCTGTGAGGCGACGATGCCGTTGGTGCTGAGCGTGCCCGCAATCAGCAGCACCGAGGCGATGCTGAGCCCGAGCGCTGCCTCGTAGGAGACCATCTGCGCCGTGGAACGAACCGCGCCGAGCAACGGATATTTGGAGCCGGATGACCAGCCGGCAAGCATGATGCCGTATACGGCGATGCTGCTGAGCGCGAGCAGGAGCAGCACTCCGATCGGCGGGTCGGCCAACTGCGCGAGCGTGTCCTTGCCGAAGATGTGGATGACGCCGCTCTTGCCGTTGGAGAAATCACCGCCGAGGGGGATCACGGACCAAACGAGGAACGCCGGCACGAAAGCGAGGAACGGCGCGAGTCGGAACACGACGCGGTCGGCGCGCTCGGGGAGCAAATCTTCCTTGAAGAACAACTTGATGCCATCGGCGAGTGTCTGCAGCAGACCGAATGGACCAGCCTTGTTCGGCCCGATCCGGTTCTGCATGCCCGCGATGATCTTGCGCTCGAACCAGACCATGAACATCGTCGCGACGAGGCCGACGACGAACACGATGACGACTTTGAGCAGGATGATCAGCACCGCCGCGAGACCGAGTCTTTCGACGAGATCGTCGATTGCGAATATCACAGGCTCTCGATCCGCACGTCGGTGACGGAGGCGGCGGCATCGATCAGTTCACCGATGTTCGCCCCCGGCTGGTTGAACGGCACCCACGCGGTGCCGCGCTGCACGGACGGGTCGGTGGCGAGTGGGAGGATCACCGTCGCCCTGGCACTCGACACCTTGACCTCGGCGCCGACGGCCGAGCCGATGCGGGTCACATCGAGCGGATTGACGTACACCGCGCTGGTGCCCGCGAGCGGGGCGAGCGAAGGCGACTTGGTAGTCACGATCGCCTTGTCGTACAGCTTGCGGCTCACGATCAAACGGTAGTCGTAGGCATTGCGGTCACCAAGGGTGACCATCGGCTCGTTGATCGCATCGATGTTCGGAGCGAGCGCGATCACGCCGTTCGGATTCGCGTCGAGGACCGCAGCTGTCACCCCCTCGAAACCACCGACGTGTTCGGTGATCGCTGCGGTGATATCGCTGTCGGATCGGAAACCGAGGCCGGCGCCGAGTCGTTGGGCGAGCTCGGTGGCAATCATCCAGTCGGGACGGGCCGTTCCGGCGACCGTCACCTTCTGCGCAACGCGGGTCACGCGCCCTTCGAGGTTGGTGGTCGTTCCCGACTTCTCGGCATAGGCGGCCGCTGGCAGCACGACATCGGCGAGCGCCGACGAGCCGGTGAGGAACGTGTCGATCGAGATGATGCGGCGAGCGCCGGCGAGTGCCCGACGGGCGAGGTCGGCGTCGGGGACATCGCCGAGGGGGTCGGCCCCGAGCAGGATGAGACATTCGATCTTGCCGCTCGCCGCAGCGTCGAGGATACCCAAGCTGGCGAGTCCGCCCCGACCGGGACGGAGCCCGACCTGGGTGGCGCCGACGACGTTGCCGCGGCGCAGGGCCGGCAGCACCGTGGCCTGCGGCAGCGCCTCGGTCAGCGCGAGCAGTGCGGCGACTGTCGGCGCCGATGACTCGGCGAGGTTGGCCCGCCCGGCGACGATGACGACCGTGCCCTTGGCGATCTGCTCAGCGATGTCGGCCTGGCCGAGCGCTGTCGCAACGGCCCCGGCTTGAGTGCCCGGTTCGTAGAAGACGGTACGCCACGCGTAACGGCTGATGCCCGATGCCTTCGGTGTGAACTCGATGATCCGGCTGCGATGCTTCTCGGCTGCGTCGCGCAGGCGCAAGTACAGCACCGGCAACTCTTCTTTGAGGTCCGGCGCGATCAGGATGACGGTTGCAGCTGATGCCGCTTCGTCGATGGTGGCCCGGTTGAGGGCGAGCAGGCCGATCGGCAGCCCGTCGGCGAGCTGGGCCGAAACGTTCGGGGTGCCGATCACGTCGTGGGCGAGTCGCGCCCAGGCGAACGCGTCTTCGTTGGTGCCCCGCGCTCCACCGAGCACGGCGATGCTGTTCGCACCACCGGCGGTGATCGCGTCCTTGATCAGTCGCGCGGCAGATCCCAACGCCGAGTTCCACGACGTCGGCTCGTGCCCGGACGAGGTGAGTACGAGCGGGACGGTGAGCCGGTCGCCGCTGCCCACCGACTCGAAGTTGAACCGGCCGCGGTCGCACAGCCAGCCCCAGTTGACGGGATCGGAGTCGACACCTTGATAGCGGACGAGTTCGTCGCGGCTGGATTGGACGGTGATGCGACAACCGACCGAGCACGTCGTGCAGGTGCTCTCGGCCTGTTCGAGATCCCAGGGACGGGCCTTGAACCGATACGACTTGGCGGTCAGCGCGCCGACCGGACAGATCTGCACGGTGTTGCCACTGAAGTAGCTGGCGAACGGTTCACCGGGGAACGTGTTGATCTGGGTCAGGTTGCCGCGATGGGTGAAATGGATCAGCGCGTCGCCGGCCACCTCATCGGCGAAGCGGGTGCAACGGTCACAGAGAATGCACCGCTCGCGATCGAGGAAGACGAGCTCGCTGATCGGGATCGGTTTTTCGAAATGACGCTTCTCTTCGATGTAGCGGCTCTCGCCCGGGCCGTGGCTGACCGACTGGTCCTGCAGCGGGCATTCGCCACCCTTGTCGCAGACCGGGCAGTCGAGCGGGTGATTGGCGAGCAACAGCTCGATGACGCCTTCCTGGGCGGCCTTCGCGATCGGCGAATTGGTCATCACCTTCATGTCCGGCGAGACAGCGAACATGCACGACGGCATCAGCTGCGGCCCGCGACCGGTGTCGACCTCGACCAGGCACATTCGGCACATGCCCACCGGCGACATCCGCTCGTGATAACAAAAGCGGGGGATGTACTCGCCGTTGTCCTCAGCGGCCTTGATGATCAGATCGCCTTTGCGCGCGGTGACCTGCCGGCCGTTGATGACGATGCTGACCGCGTTTGGATCGACCACCGGCTCGAGCGCCTCTGGATCGGTGTTCGTCTCGGTCGTTGTCATTGACCCACCCCAACTGCCTCGACGGAGTCCGCTGTCGCCGGGAGTGCCGTCACCGCACTGCCTGTCACTGGAATGGCTGTCACTGGAATAAAGGTGCGCTTGACGATCTTGGCCTCGAACTCGTCGCGGAACAAGGTCAGCGCCGAGTGCACCGGCACATACGCCGACGGTCCGACGAAGCAGATCGTGGTCATCTTGTACGGGAACGGGACGGCCTCGAGCCCGAGACGCTCGCTCGCTGCGTGCGGGAAGGCGCCGGGGCAGATGGTCTGACCGACTTCGAACAACTGATCGAGGTCACGGTGGGTGCCGAATCCGGCGACGACGCGCTGGAGGATGCGCATCAGCCAGGTGCCGCCCTCGCGGCACGGCGTGCATTTGCCGCACGACTCGTTGGCGTAGAAACGGGCGAGCGTCAGCGCGGCAGCCGGGATGTCGGTGGTGTGGTCCATGACCATGATCGCGCCGGAGCCGAGCATCGATCCGGCAGCACCGACGAGGCGACCCTCGAACGGCAGGTCGAGCTGATCCGGCGTGAACCACGGCGCGGAACCGCCACCGGGCACGAAGGCCTTGAGTTCGTGGTCGTCGCGGATGCCACCGCAGAACTCTTCGTTGTAGATCAGGTCGCGGAACGTGGTGGTGCCGTTGACGATCTCGAACACGCCGGGACGCTTGACGTGTCCGGACACGGCCACCATGCGAGTTCCGGGCGAAGTGGCAGTACCGATCTTGGTGTATTCGTCGGCGCCGTGGCGCAGCAGCCACGCCAGGTTGGCGAGCGTTTCGACGTTGTTGACGATCGTTGGCTTGCCGTACAACCCGATCGCAGCCGGGAAGAACGGCGGCTTGAGCCGGGGCAGGCCGCGGTTGCCCTCGAGGCTCTCGATCAGCGCTGTCTCTTCGCCGACCACATACGCGCCGGCGCCCCAGTGCAACACGATGTCGACCGAGAACTTCGAGCCGAGGATGCACGTGCCGATGTAGCCGGCCGCATACGCCTCGTTCAGCGCGATCGCGACACGCTCCTGAGCGAGCGCCATCTCGCCGCGGATGTACAAGAAGCACTGTGACAAACCGGCCGCGTAGCACGCGATCAGACAGCCTTCGATCAGCTGGTGGGGATCGCGTTCCATCAGCAGACGGTCCTTGTACGTGCCCGGCTCGCTCTCGTCGCCGTTGACGACGAGGTAACGCGGCCACACCGCTTGCGGGGTGAGGCCCCATTTCACACCGGCCGGGAAACCGGCGCCGCCGCGGCCGAGGACCGTGGCCTTTGTGACCTCGTCGTGGACCTCGGTCGGCGAGAGCGCGAGCGCAGCACGCAGCCCCTTGTAGCCATCGGTGGCGAGATACCGGTCGAGCGTGTACGAGTCCTCGTACTGGAACCGCGAGGTGACGATCTGGGGGCGGTCTCCGGTGTAGAAACCGGGCGTGTGCGAATAGGTCGTAACGGTCACTGTCCGCCTCCCGAAGCGGTCGGCGCGACAGCCATCCACTCAGGTGCCGTTGTGACGTCGTCGGGTGACCGGGGTCCGACGACACGGTCGGCTGGGATGCGCTGACGGATGCGCGCCACCGTACCGTGCGGCGGGATCTCGGCATCCAATCGGCCGTTGGCCAGGTCGTCGATGAGCGCGTCGAACGTCGCAGGTGTGACATGGAAGCGGTAGCGATAGTTGGCCTGCAGCGTCGGCGCTTCCGTGCACGCCGCCTGGCACTCTGCGTGCTCCAGCGTGAACAAACCGTCGGGGGTCGTCGCGCCGGCTTTGATGCCGAGGCGTCGTTCGGCGTGATGCATCAGTTGCTCTGCGCCCATCAGCGCGCACGACATCGTTGCGCAGATGTTGATCAGGTACTTGCCGACCGGCTTGAACTTGAACATCTCGTAGAACGTCGCGGTGCCGAAAACTTCGGCCGATGTCGCCCCGACGAGTTCACCGATGTGCGCCATCGCCTCGTTCGTCACGTAGCCGTCCTGCTGCTGAGCGAGGTGCAGCAAAGGAATCATCGCTGAGCGCGCCTTTGGGTAACGCGCGATGGTCTCGAGCGCGATCCGCACGTTGTCTTCATTGAGGCGGCTCACTACCGATCGACCTCTCCCAGAACTGGATCCACACTGGAGATGATGGCAACCGCGTCGGCGACGAGGCAATTGCGCATCATGTGTGGCAGGCACTGGAGGTTGACGAACGAGGGGCCGCGCACATGCATCCGGTATGGCTTGGCCGAGCCGTCGCTGGCGATGTAGCAGCCGATCTCACCGCGGGGGCTCTCGATCGCAACGTACGCCTCGCCTTCCGGAACCTTGAAACCCTCGGTGAAGATCTTGAAGTGATGGATCAACGCCTCCATCGACTCGTCGATTCGAAGGCGCGGCGGGGGTGTGATCTTCTTGTTCTGGATCCGGTAGTCGCCGAGCGGCATCCGGTCGAGGATCTGGCGAACGATCCTCATCGATTCGCGGATCTCGTTGAGACGAATCGCGTACCGGTCGAAGCAGTCGCCGTAGCTACCGACGATGACGTCGAACTCCAATTCGTCGTAGTGCATGTACGGCAGGTCGCGGCGCAGATCCCACGGTAGGCCGGTGCTGCGCAGGATCGGGCCGGTCGCGCCGAGCGCGATGGCTTCCTGGGCCGTGATGACGCCAACCCCCTGCAGCCGATCGCGCCAGATCGGCTGGCCGGTGAGGAGCGTGTCGTACTCGGCGAGACGCGGTGGCAGCATGTCCAACAGCCGCAGAACGTCGTCGCGCCAACCCGCAGGCAGATCGGCCGCGACGCCCCCCGGGCGGATGAAGTTGTGGTTCATCCGCAGCCCGGTCACCTTCTGGAAGAACCGCAACACCTCCTCGCGCTCGCGCCAGCCGTAGAGCATCATCCCGACCGCGCCGAGGTCCATCCCGTTCGTGGCCATGAACAGCAGGTGGCTGCTCATCCGATTCAACTCGCTGAGCAGCATCCTCATCCACACCGCACGCTCGGGGATGTCGCCATCGATGCCGAGCAGCTTCTCGACCGTCATCGAGAACACGAGCTCGTTGTTGAGCGGGCTGACGTAGTCCATCCGGGTGACGTTCGTGCCGCCCTGCATGTACGTGAGTGTTTCGCCGGTCTTTTCCATCCCGGTGTGCAGATAGCCGATGATCGGCTTGCAGCGCAGCACGGTCTCGCCCTTGAGCTCGAGCATCAGCCGCAACACGCCGTGGGTGCTCGGGTGCTGAGGGCCCATGTTGATGATCATCGTCTGGTCTTCGCTCGCGTCGGCTTGGACCTCGCCGAGCCCGGCCGCTTGGGCCTCGCTCATCCGCAGCACCGAGCCGACCTCACGCATCAGTTCCTTGGCGGTCAGGTCGCTGCGCGGACGCAATTCCTGGCCGCCCTCACTCGTCTGGTGGATCAGGCCGGCCAAGGTCTCGTCGGCGGTGGTCACGATGTCGCGCCCGGCAGTGCCGACGGCTGATCGGCTTCGACATAGTTGGCACTGAACTGCACGGGAATCTCTCCGGTGTCGTAGTCCTTGCGCAGCGGGAAGCCGTCCCAGTCCTCTGGCATCAAGATGCGGGTCAGGTCGGGGTGATCGGTGAAGGCGATTCCGAACATGTCGTACGCCTCGCGCTCCATCGCCTCGGTCCCTGGATGCACGTCGAACAACGACGGGCAGGTGGCATCGGCGGCCGGCACCTGCACCCGCACCCGCAGGCGGCGGCGGTGCTCGATGTCGAGCAGATTGACGACGACCTCGAACCGCTCCGGCGTGACGCCGGGCGCGAGGGTGCGGCCAGGATGGGTAAGGTAATCGACACCGCACAGATCAGCGGCCTGCACGTAGCCGTCGTCGGCGAGTTTCTTGATCAGCGCGACATAGTCGGCGCGTGGAACGTGGACGACATCTTGGCCGCAGCTTTGCGTCAGTGCGAACCCGTGCAGCGTCGTTGGCGGCTCAGGTGGTGGGGCCGCGTCGTTTGACGTCTTGGTGGTCGGGGCGTTGCTCATGGTTCACACGCCAACTGCCGAGGATCGGCCGAGCACTACCGGTGTCGGCTCGTGAGCCGCGTGGATCTCGGTGATATGGACGTTGGCGCCGGCGCCGGACGCCTCGCGGCGCTTCATCAGCTGTCCGTCCTCGATCAGCTGGTGGAGGGTCTCGATCGCGTGGATGAGCGTCTCGGGAGTTGGCGGGCAGCCCGGCGCATACACGTCGACGGGCACGATCTGATCGACGCCCTGGACGATCGCGTAGTTGTTGAACATCCCGCCACTACTCGCGCAGACGCCCATGCTGATCACCCACTTCGGTTCCATCATCTGGTCGTACACCTGCCGCAGCACCGGAGCCATCTTCTGGCTCACCCGCCCGGCGACGATCATGATGTCGGCCTGGCGGGGGCTGGCGCGGAACACCTCCATGCCGAACCGGCTGATGTCGTAGTGCGAGCCGCCGGTGCCCATCATCTCGATCGCACAGCAGGCCAGGCCGAAGGTGGCGCCCCAGCTGCTGCGGCTGCGGGCCCACTTGACGAGATCTTCCAGCTTGCCGGTGAGGGCGTTGTGCTGAATGCCGCCGAGACCGTCATCGAGCACGTCTTGGACGAGTCCCACGATCAGGCTGCCTTCTCGTCGATGCGACCTTCGGTACCGACGCGGCGGATGGTGCTCGTGAGTGTGCGATCGGCAGAAACAGCGCTGTCCACGCGGTGGTACTTCTGGACCGGACCCCAATCGAGGGCGCCGCGGGCGACGACGTAGACGAAGGCCAAGAAGAACACCGCCGAGAACGCGATCATTTCCCAGAAGCCGAACGAGCCCAGTTCTCGGCGCGACACCGCGTACGGGTAGATGAAGATGATCTCGATGTCGAACATGATGAACAACATCGCGACGATGTAGAAGCTGACCGGGAAGCGTTCCGGCGGCTCGCGGCTTGGCACGATGCCGCATTCGTAGGGCGCTTGCTTGGCGGCCGACGGCCGACGAGGCGCGAGCAGTTTGGAAGCGACGAAGCTCAACGCACCGAAAAGGATCGCGAGAATCATCAGGCAGATCACGGGCAGGTACTGACCCATGCGCTACTCCCTTGCCGGTATCGCGAGCCCGCGGCCGACATTGATCGCAACCCGCCGGTCGCGGATGTGCAACAAATAGCAGCACATGAAGAACACGATCGCGGCGCCGATCGCGACCATTGCCGACGGCACACGCTTGTCGCCGAGGTCGCGGATCATGTACACGTAGCGGTGCGGAGCGGTCTTGTCGACCTCGGCCGGCGCCGGCGCGCGTCCGGGCTCGTCACGTTGCCGGATCAACGGCGCAACCTCGACGACGATCCAGTGCGGTCGATGGAAGAACGCAATGAAGTCGAGTGAGTTGTTGATCTTCGGATAACGGGCTCCGCCCTTGTCGAAGACGTTGACGACCTTGTACTGGCCCGATTTCAACGTGGCGTCCTCTTCGATGATCACACCACCGGCAGAGGCGGCCGGACCGAAGCTCTTGTCGCTCTCGCCGAACTTGGCCCAGCCGTTCGACCCGAGCGCTTTGTCGATCGCAACGGCCTGATCGGAATAGGGCGTGTTCGGTGGTAGGTCGATGGCGGACGCGATGATGCCAGCCTCATGGATGGCCCGGGGCTCGAGCAGGATGGACTCGCCGGGCACCGGCTTCCACGACGGCTCGGCGCCCTTCAGACCGATGCCGAACGCCCACCACGTGAGCCCCATCAGCATCATCCAACCGGACAGCGCGGCGATCGAGAGCAAGAAGCCGAGGCGCGCACCGAGGTTGGTGCCGAGGATCAGAAAGATGGATCCGCACAACACCGACACCGCGATGATGATGATGATGATGCCGCGGAGCTGGGGCTCCCAGTTGAGGGCGAGCAATGCGTGCATCAGAGGCTCCGCACGTATTCGACGATGAGCTTGATCTGTTCGTCGGTGAGCATCCTGGCGAAGGCCGGCATGCGTCCACTGCCTTGACCCTGAATGCCGTACTTCTTGCCCAACTCGGAGCCTTTCTTGACGAAATCGATCTGATCGGACTCGTTCGGGAAGTGCGAGTTCGACGCGCCCGCCGTGAGGTTGGGACCCATCGCCCCCTGACCCGCTTGGTTCGGGTCGCCGTAACTCCAACCGGACGTATGGCACCGTGCGCACGAGTACGCGCCGCTCGCGAGATCGAGGTTGAACAGCGCCTCGCCGAGCGATTTGTACGTGCGGTTGTCGACCGTGAGCTTGGCAGCATCCGTGATCGCCTGCTGGGTCTCGGTCGGCAACGTGCCCGTCGCGCAGGCCAGTGGATCCCTCTCGTTGGCGGCGCAGCCGACGCGAGGGATCTGGATGCTGTGGAGGTACGCGATCAATGTGTCGATCTGTTGCGCGTTCATTGGTCCACCACCGTCGAGGCCCCACGGCGACATCGGTGAGAAAGGACGACCGTAGACGAGGATGAAACGCACCTCGTCGTCACTGAAGCGATAGAACACGGTGTTCAGCGCCGGCGCAAACCAGTTGACCGACTTCACCTCGGTGGTGTTCGGATTCGTGATTGCGTAGGCCGCGGTAGCTCCCTCGGCCTTCATCCCACCGTGGCAGCCGGCGCAGTTGAAGCCGCCCTCTGCTGTCGGGCGGAAGAGGTCTCTGCCCCAGCCGATTGCACGGTGGTCCGAAAATGCCTTGGCCCCGGCTTGGCGACCAGGCTCGAGGACCCAGTAGAGCGGCAGGCCGATGACACTGACGACGAGGAAGAGCAAGCCGACGAACTGCACCCGTTCGAGCCGGCGGCCCTCGAGGATCTCGTCGTCGTAGTACGGCTTGCGGTTCGCGGCGAGTTCGATCTCAGACCCGAGTTCTGGACGCGCCGCCTTGCGGTTCGAGAGCGCGTACAGGATGAAGCCGACGACCAACACCAGCAAGATGAGGTAGGCGATCGGAGTGGAACTCGTAGCAAGCATGGTCGCTCAGTGTCCGCCCGTGATGCAGTGGGGACCCTCGGCCTCTTGGCCGGTGGTGTTCGTACCGATCGCCGGCCCAGGGATGGCTGCGCCGCCGAGCGTGTCGATCGTGACGTCGCCGGCGCCGCTGACCGAGACGATGAAACGGTCCATCCCGCGTGGAGCAGGACCGGCCTTCTTCTCCCCGACCCGGTTGTACTGGCTGCCGTGGCAGGGGCATTCGAACCACTGCGAGCTTGCGCACTGAGGAACGCGGCAACCGAGATGCGGGCACTTCTGGTACAGCGCGACAATCCCCGCCTCCATGCCTGGCAGCAGGAGCGGGTTGTAGATCTTCTTCGCCTTCGGCACGGAGTCGGCCGGATAGTGGGTGATCCATGTCCTGGCCTCTGGCAGGTAGAAGAAGCCCTGGTTGAGGCGGATGTTGAGCAGGATGTCGTCGAGCTTGCCGGCGCCGACCTTGCCGCCGAAGCCGCCGCCCTTGCTCGGCGGGTACAGGAAGCCGACGAACGAGGCGGCGGCGAACCCGCCGATGCCGAGGCCCATCAGGCTGATGTAGGCCCGGTTGAAGAAAATCCGGCGTGACACGCCGACCGCATCTGCATCCGGCGCCACCCATGGCGCCGGCAGGAGATCGTCGGCCTTGGCGACCGATGTCGAACGGCTCTCGGCCGCAGCGCGCTCGACGGCCCTGCCGGATGGCGCTACAGGGAGGTCGACGTCTGAGTCCTTGTCGCGGCGGCGAGTCTCGCGAGACAGCGCTCCGGCGCCACGAACATCGGTGCGGCGGGCCGCCGTGAGGAACACGACGGCCGCGAGCACGACCGCCGCCGCGACGACGATTCCGATGATGGCTGCTGAGTTCATGTCATGACCTCACAAATCGAAGAAGATACCGTCACGCCACGGGAGCGTGAAGTTGAAACCGGGGCCTCGGAAGAAGGACCCGATGATGACGAGAACCGCCCAGAACATCACGTGCACCGTCATCAGCGAGGTGGCGAACTTGCGATCTTCCGGCTTGTTGGAGGGATTCTTGTCGATGTACGGGGCGAGGATCATCACGATCAGACCGACACCGGGGATGGTGACGCCGGCCACCATTGGGTGGAACATCGTCAACAGTTCCTGGAGACCGAGGAAGTACCACGGCGCCTTCGACGGGTTCGGGGTCCTGTTGATGTTCGCGTACTGGAGCAGCGGCGCGTTGACGAAGATGCTGAACACGAACGTGAACGCCATGCACGCCAACGACGCAACGAACTCTGCCGCGAGCAGATGTGGCCAAGTATGCACCTTGTCGACGGGCGCTGCCTTGACCTCTTGGATCGAGCCGCTCTTGACGACGGTGAGCAGCCGCTGGGTATGACCGCCGGGCCCGGCCCCGACCGGGATACCGCCGGCCGCTGCCGGCGCGGCGACGACGGCGCCGACCTTTTCGGCCACGGCAAGCCCGCCACCCGATGGCTCGCCCTCTGACTTGGCCTTCGCCGCGCGGCTCCGCTCGAGCAGGTGGGCCGGAATGCGCTGATCGCCCGCCGACGCTTCGGATTCACCGGCGGCGGGGGCCGCAGCCGCTGGTGCTGCTTCGGCCTCGGCCTTCTCGCGCGCAGCCTGCGCCCGCTTGAGGAGGTGCTCTGGGATTTCAGTCATGAGCCATCACCCTTTCGATCACCCTGGCGATCACAGCGGACCGGAAATGCCGCCATCTTTGCGCACCCGCCAGAAGTGGATGGCCATGAAGATGACGATGATGAATGGGAAGAACAGCACGTGGAGTACGTACCATCGCAGGAGTGTTTCCGGTCCGATTTCGGCCCCGCCCAAGAGCACGAATCTGACTTGGGAACCGAGCACGGGTGTGTAGCCCATCATGTTGGTGCCAACGGTGACGGCCCACAGCGCGAGTTGATCCCATGGCAGCAGGTAGCCCGTGAACGACAGCAGCAGCGTGAGCGTCAGCAAGATGATGCCGATCACCCAGTTGAACTCGCGGGGGGCCTTGTAGGCGCCGTGATAGAAGACTCTGGCCATGTGCAAGAACACGCTGAGCACCATCAGGTGGGCGCCCCATCGATGCATGTTTCGCACAAGTAGGCCGAACGCGACGGAGGTCTGCAGGTTGTTGATGTCGTTCCACGCCTGGCTCGCTTCCGGACGGTAGAAGAACATCAAGAAGATGCCGGTCACGGTGAGCAGGATGAACAGGAAGAAGCTGAGCCCGCCGAGGCAGAGCGTATAGCTGACCTTGACCGCGTGCCGCTTCACCTTCACCGGATGGAGGTGATAGAGCACCGAGTTCATGATCACGTAGCTGCGGTTGCGGGGGCTGTCGGAATAGCCCTTGCGGAAGATGCTCCCGGGACGGAAGATGCTGCTCCATGCCTGGCTGCCCTGCGTGGTGCTGGTGACCTTGCCGACGCGATCCTTGATCGTCGGGCGTGGCTTTTCGTCGATGGTTCTGGCCATGGTCTGGTCTCCTCTACAGGCGCAAGCCGTAGGCGTAGCCGTGGTTGTTCGTTCGTGTATGGGTGTCGCCGGTCGCGCCGGCTTCGCCCAACTTGCCGAGGATGATCACGCCGGTCGGGCAGCGGTCCACGCACAGCGCACATCGGGTGCACACGTCGTCGTCGATGATGAACAACACGTTGTCGGCCGGGTCGTTGCCGGGTTGCTCGGTGCCGGTGGCCTCGGCGATGGCCTCTGGGGCCACCATGTGGATGCACTTCCACGGACAGATGTCGACACAGCCCTCGCACATGATGCATTCGGTCTGATCGATGTGGATGAACTGCTTCGGCTTCACTGCCTTGGTGAGGTAGTCGGCATCTACTTCGACGAGTTGATATTCGGTCGACCACTCTGGCATCGGTGGATTCGCGTCCGTACGGGCCATGGAATCAGACCTTCTTGACCAGTGGGCGGCCGTAGACGCTCGTTTCGATCTCGGTGCTGACAGCCTTCTTGCCCCGCTTTTGCCACCAGCTCCAGACCCAGATCTGGAGACCGAAGAAGATGACGTGGAGCACGACGACGACGATGTCGCGTAGTTCCTGGTACGACACGGTGAACGGGAAGTTGCCGCCGAGCGCCTTCGGCTTGAGGATGTCGCCCCAGCCGTACAGCAGCTTCTGTTTGCTCCAGTGCAGGTTCTTGTCAGCGTGCTGGATCCAGCGGTCGGGCACCACGCCGTAGGCGATGAACATGACGGCGAACGCGTACACGGACGCGAGCATCGCTTCGCCCCAGGAGAATGGCGTGCCGATCGGGCGGCGCTTGCCATAGGGAATGACGGCAAGCGTCAACAGGATCGCCGCGGCGAACGACACGAGGAACGCCTGGTTGACGCCGGGCCATGTCGAGATGTCGATTGCGAAGAGCAACGTGACGTCGCCTTTCCGTATTGAAGCCGTGTTGAAAGCGGTATCTGCTTTCGCTCTTACCTGCAAGTTGTGAAATTACGCACGAACTGTAGTCACGCCTTCCCTGATCCTGCCAGTTCGGCGATCAACTCGGACACCAGAGGGGGGTGCTTGGGTACAGGTTTACCACGCGAACTCGGCCTCTCCTCATCGTTGTGAACATGTGCATGAGTTGGTCCATGGGTTGGTCCATGAGTTGGTCCGGCAGCAATTCACTTTTCCCCACCTTCGCGCTCTACAGTGGCGACGACGTAGAAACCCGTGAACTCGTGCGCGTCCATCATGTGGCGCGGCGAAAGGATTCCATGACTGAAATTCCCGAGCATCTGCTGAAGCGGTCCAAGGAACGGCGCGCTGCGCTCGGTGGCGGTTCCGATGCCGGCGAAGCCTCGCCAGCGACTTCGCCCGCTACGGTCGGGGCATCCACGCCGGCAACTGCACCAAAGCCGCCCGCGCCAGCAAGGGTTCCGCCGGCGCCGCCTCCGCCACCCAAGCCGGATCCCGCCTACGTGGTCGCTGCCAAGATCCGCAAGAAGGTCCCGTTCTGGGCGATGGCAACGCTGAGCCTGCTGCCGATCTGGGGATTCATGTACGTGCAGGGTGTCAAGCCGCAGGCCAAGGTCGTTCACGGCCCGATCGGCGACGGAAAACAGGTCTACAGCAGTTGCGCGTCGTGCCACAACGCCGACGGGAGCGGTGGTGTCGGTCGTCCGTTCGTCAACGGCGCCGTGCTGAAGACCTTCCCGCACATCGAGGATCAACTCAACCTCGTCTACACCGGCAGCAAGGCGTACAAGGACACCAACATCGGCCCCTACGGTGACCCTGCTGTCGGCCACCTCGGCTACAACGGGGCATTCATGCCTGCGCAGGGCACCGGCTTGAGCCAAGCCCAGATCCTCGCCGTCGTGTGCCACGAGCGTTACGACCTCGGCGGCGCCGACCCGGCGAGCCCGAAGTACTCCGCCGAATATACGAAGTGGTGCGCGGCGGACTCGGCGATCTACGCCGGCCTCAAGGACGGTTCGCTGAACTTCGACAACCTGGCGACCAAGGTCAAGGGCACATTGGAGATCGGTATCAAGCCGCGCAAGGGCACCCCGGCCGGCGCGACCTCATAGCGTGGCCGATAGCGCCACCCACCCACAGTCCGAAGTGCTTGTGATCGGTGGCGGCCCGGCCGGCGCCGCCGTTGCCTACTGGTTGGCGCGGAGCGGCCACGCCGTCACGATCGTCGAGAAGCGCACGTTGCCGCGCGACATGACGTGCGGCGACGCACTGACGCCGCGCGCCGTCAAGCAGCTCGCGGACATGGGCCTCGCCGACCGGTTCGGCGAGTTCCATCGCTACGAGGGCGTGCGCGTCACCGGCCTCGATCGCCAGATCACTATGCAATGGCCTGAACACCCAGAGCTGACGCGCCACGGCTACGTCGTTCGGCGCCGTGACCTCGACACCATCGTCGCCCGCAATGCGGTCGCCGCCGGCGCAACTCTGCTCGAGGGTCACGACGCGATCCGACCGCTCGTGTCGCGTGGTTTCGTCCGCGGCGCCCTCGTCCAGCACCCGAGCGGAGCGACGAAGGAGATCATCGCGAAGTACGTCGTGGTTGCCGACGGCGCGAACAGTCGGTTCGGCCGATCACTCGGAACATTCCGCAGTCGGGATTGGCCATACGGCACGGCGATCCGCACGTACTGGGAAACACCGCGCCACGCCGAATCGTGGATCGAATCAGCGCTCGATCTGCGCGACCGCAACGACAAGGCGATCCCCGGGTACGGCTGGGTCTTCCCCGTCGGCGATGGAACAGCGAACATCGGCGTCGGTCTGCTCAGTACGTTCCAAGATTTCAAGAGCGTCAACACCACCCATCTGCTCGAGGCCTTCGCCGAGCGGATCGCTGATCGCTGGCAGATCGACCCCACCCGGCCGGTGCACAAGGCGGTATCCGGGCGGATCCCGATGGGCCTGTCGGTCGCGCCGAAGTCAGGCCCGACGTATCTTGTCGTCGGGGATGCATCTGGCGCAGTCAACCCGTTCAACGGGGACGGCATCGACTACGCCTACGAGACGGCGCGCATCGCCGCCGAGATCTTGCACGAGGCGTTGGCCAACAACGACGCGACGGCGCTGCAGCATTACTCCAAACGGCTCGACATCGAGTTCGGTCAATACTTCAAGGTCGCCAGACTGTTTGCCCGGGTGATCGGCCGCCCGATCGTGATGCGCGAGCTCACCCGGGTCGCTCTGCGTAATCGCACGCTGATGGAATGGGTGCTGCGGATCATGTCGAATCAGCTCCGCACAGACGAGACCGGACCAGCGGAGATCGCGTACAAGATGGCTGCCAACATCGCCCGCTTCGCCCCCACCGCCTGACCCCACCGCCTGACGGGCTACGCGACGGAGTCGAGCAGGGCCTGAGGCGCGGCCAGCAGCGCGGCGGTGGCGGCACTGCGCGGGAGGGCCGTGCAGGCGCTTTCGGCAGCCGTGACGTAGGCCGCTGCCGCCTCGAGCGCCTCGGCGATGCCAGGCCCGCTGCGCACGATCGACAGCGCCTTGTCGCACACGACCGGATCGAGTGGGGCGCCGAGCAGATCACTCAGCTCATCAGCCGCAACGCCGGCCATCTGCAAGGTGCGCAACACCGGCAGCGTGTACACGCCCTCGACCATGTCGTGCCCCGCCGGCTTGCCGAGCTGATCCTCGGTCGAGGTGATGTCGAGGATGTCGTCGACGATCTGGAAGACCATCCCGTACGCGAGGCCGTAGGCGGTGAGCGCCTCGATCACGGGCCGCTCCAATTCGGCGACGATGCCACCGATGCGGGCGGCCGTGCTGAACAAGGACGCCGTCTTGCCGGCGATCGATGAGAAGTACGACTGCTCCGGACGACCGACGTCGTACGTGTGCCGCAGCTGCTCGATCTCGCCCTCGCACAGCCTGGCGATCGTGTGGCCGAGCAACCCGGCAACCTCGGCCCCGAGGGACGCGGCGATCTCCGACGCACGGGCGAGCAGAAAGTCGCCGGCCAGGATTGCTTGCAGATTGCCCCACTTGGCGTTGACGGTCTCGACCCCGCGCCTGGTGGAGGACTCGTCGATCACGTCGTCGTGATAGAGCGATCCGGTCTGCACCAGCTCGCACGCGATACCACCCTGCACTGCTGCGTCGAGCGTCGGACCCCCTGCCACCTGGGCGCCGACGATCGTCAGAACGGGTCGCAGGCGCTTGCCACCTGCGATGATGAGGTGGCGTGCCAACTCGTTGAGGTACGCGTCCTTCGTGTGCACGGCGGCAAGGAGCGCATCCTCGATTCGCTGCCGGTCCTCGGTCATGCCGGGGAGCGAGAACAACGGCGTGCTGGACACGGACCAAAGGCTAGGCGCTTCACCCACCCATGTGCGCAACAAACGACTTACACCCCGTGCGACGCGCTCGGCGTGACCCCCCGATACACTTCGAGGTAAGTATCCACCGTCTCTGAAAGGGCGGGCATGTTCGAACGTTTCACTGATAGGGCCAGGCGGGTCGTCGTTCTTGCACAAGAAGAAGCGCGATTGCTCAATCACAGCTACATCGGCACCGAGCACATCCTGCTCGGGCTGATCCACGAGGGTGAAGGCGTCGCTGCCAAAGCCATGGAGTCTCTCGGCATCTCGCTCGAAGCCGTGCGCAGCCAAGTCGAGGAAATCATCGGCCAGGGCGGCTCGTCGCCGTCGGGTCACATCCCATTCACGCCTCGCGCCAAGAAGGTGCTCGAGCTGTCACTGCGCGAGGCGCTGCAGCTCGGTCACAACTACATCGGCACCGAGCACATCCTGCTCGGGCTGATCCGTGAAGGTGAGGGCGTCGCCGCTCAGGTGCTGGTGAAGTTGGGCGCCGATCTCAGCCGTGTGCGCCAACAGGTCATCCAGCTGCTCTCGGGCTATCAGGGTGGCCAGGGCAAGCCAGGCGAACCCCAGGCTGCCGTCGCCGGCGCCGGCGCAACAAGCGAGAAGGACACCGGCGACAAGGGCAACAGCCAGATCCTCGATCAGTTCGGCCGCAACCTCACCCAACTCGCCCGCGAGAAAAAGCTCGATCCGGTGATCGGGCGTACCCGCGAGCTCGAGCGCGTGATGCAAATCCTGAGCCGCCGCACGAAGAACAATCCCGTCCTCATCGGCGAGCCGGGCGTCGGCAAGACAGCCATCGTCGAGGGCTTGGCACAGAAGATCGTCTCCAACGACATCCCCGACACTCTGCGCAACAAGCAGCTGTACACCCTGGATCTCGGCGCACTCGTCGCCGGCAGTCGCTACCGCGGTGATTTCGAAGAGCGTCTGAAGAAGGTGCTCAAGGAGATCAAGACGCGCGGCGACATCGTGCTCTTCATCGATGAGATCCACACTCTCGTCGGCGCCGGTGCGGCCGAGGGCGCAATCGACGCCGCCAGCATCCTCAAGCCGATGCTTGCCCGCGGCGAACTGCAGACCATCGGCGCCACGACGACCGACGAGTACCGCAAGCACCTCGAGAAGGACGCCGCGCTCGAGCGCCGCTTCCAGCCGGTGAAGGTGGAAGAGCCAACGGTTGCCCACACGATCGAGATCCTCAAAGGCATCCGCGACAAATACGAGGCCCACCACCGGGTCACGATCACCGATCAAGCGCTCGTCGCCGCCGCCAACCTTGCCGATCGCTACATCAGCGATCGCCACCTCCCGGACAAGGCGATCGACCTCATCGACGAAGCGGGCAGCCGGCTACGGATCAAGCGGATGGGTACACCACCCGATCTGAAGGATCTCGAGACACGGCTCGGCGAAGTCCAGGAGGCCAAGAAGAAAGCTGTCGAAGAACAGCGCTTCGAAGAGGCCGGCCGGCTGCGCGATCAGGAAAAGACGCTGCTCGAGGAGAAGTCGACCAAAGAGGCCGAAGTCAAGGCCAGCGGCGTCGACCTCTTCGACGAGGTCGACGAAGAAGCAGTGGCAGAAGTGCTCAGCATCTGGACCGGCATCCCGGTCTACAAGCTGACCGAGGAAGAGACCGCCAAGCTGCTCAACATGGAAGCCGAGCTGCACAAGCGGATCATCGGCCAGGAGAGCGCGATCAAGGCCGTCAGCCAGTCGATCCGGCGTACCCGCGCCGGGCTCAAGGACCCGAAGCGTCCGAGCGGGTCGTTCATCTTCCTCGGGCCGACAGGCGTCGGCAAGACCGAACTCGCCAAGACGCTGACCGAATTCCTGTTCGGCAATGACAGTGCGTTGATCTCCCTCGACATGAGCGAGTACATGGAGAAGCACACGGTCAGCCGGCTCGTCGGTGCGCCTCCCGGCTACGTCGGGTACGAAGAGGGCGGCCAGCTCACCGAGGCAGTGCGGCGCAAGCCGTTCAGCGTCGTGCTGTTCGACGAGATCGAAAAAGCCCACCCCGACGTGTTCAACATCCTCCTCCAGATCCTGGAAGAGGGTCGGCTCACCGACAGCCAGGGCCGTACCGTCGATTTCCGCAACACGGTGTTGATCATGACGTCCAACCTCGGCACGGCAGACCTGCGCAAGGCCAATGTCGGCTTCACCAAGAACGACGAGGCGGTGAGCTACGAGCGGATGAAGGACAAGGTGATGGAGGCCTTGAAGGTCCACTTCCGTCCCGAGTTCCTCAACCGCATCGACGACGTCATCGTCTTCCACGAGCTTGCCCAGGAAGAGGTGATGCAAATGGTCGATCTCATGACCAAGCGTCTGATGGGCCAGCTCGAGAGCCAAGGGCTCGGCATCGAACTCACCCACAACGCCAAGGTCCTGCTCTCCCAGAAGGGCTACGACCCACAGCTCGGCGCACGCCCGCTGCGTCGCGCCATCCAACGCATGGTCGAAGACCCACTGTCGGAGAAGATCCTGTACAAGGAGTTCCGCGCCGGCGAGATCATCGTTGCCGACACCGAGGACGATCCGGATCATCCCGGCGAGGAGCGCATCGTGTTCCGTTCGGTGGAGGGCCTCCTGCCTCCGCCGGCCATCGAATTGGCCGGCGCCGGTGACGGCGGCCCTGTCGCCGGCAACGACTGACCCTCAGCCGGTGCCGGCGATCACGATCTGGGCCACCGGACCGAAGTCGCCCGGCAGGTAGTCCTCTCCGGCCAGTTCCCCTGCCGGAGTGATCCGCGAAATCCGCCCTGTACCGGCAGCCAGGGCGTCGCCGCCGGCGAGTAGTGCGACGGCCTCGATCCGCATGTCCCAGTGCAGGGTCGTGGTCGTTGCGAGGGTGGCCGAGTTGATCCAGCGCAACGTGTCGCCTTGGCCTGCGAGAATCAGGCCATCGGCGGATGACAGCGAAGGAGCACCACCGTTCGGGTTCGCCGACCAGACCTGCACGGTGCGGGTCGGCACCGGCTGGCGGCCCGGGTCGGTGATGTCGTTGATCACGAACTCGGTGACGTAGCCGTTGGCCGAGGCGACCAGCAGCCGCTTCTCGCCATCGACCAGCACGACCGCCCCTGGCAGTTGCCCGAGCGACAACTCGCTCGGTAGATCGAGGCACCACACCCCGTTCACGAACCCAAGCGTGTGCACGAACGCATAGTTCGCTTCGTCACCGCCGAGACCGCGGTAGAGCGTGAACAGCAGGCCGTAGCGCCGCGACGTCACATGGGTGCGGCTGAATCCGAGCATCGACTCGTCGACCGTTTCGCCCTTGTTACGCAGGTTGAAGGGCAGCGCGAGGTCGCCGGTCGAGGTATCCAGCACTCGGATCCGGTAACGGCGAGGCGCGGCGGTGTCGTTGCTCGGCGGGTCCAGGTACTCGATCACGAACAGGCTCGCCGGCAGCTTCCCCTGTGAGTCGGCATCGCTGAAACCCTCCGGCAGGAGTTCGGAGGCGTATCCCTTGCGGAACGCCTCCCCCTTCTGCGTCACGATGACGATCTCGGTCCCGCCGGCGGATGCCGGATTGGCGCGGGTCATGGCGACGATCTTGCCGGTGAGGTCGGTGGCCACGGCGGTGAGATCGCCATCGAGCTCCAGCCGCGAGTGTTCGGCGCCGTCGCCAAGACGGCTCCACCCAAGCGACGTCTTGCCGTTCGCGAACGACGTCGTGATCAGCGTTTGGCGGTCGGCGGCGACGCGACCGACCGCCGGCTTGCCCATCACCCCGTCGCGGATGACGACCACATGTCCGTCGGTCGAGATCACGGCGAGATCGGGAAGGCCGCTGCGATCAACAGAGTCCGTTGCGGCACTCGCCGCTGCGGGAGCACTGGGTGGAGCAACGGTTGCCTGTGTCCCGGTTGCCTGAGTCCCGGTTTCCTGTGATGCGGAACTCGTCGCCTGGGCGCCGCAACCGCTGAGGATGATCGCGCAGGCCAGCCACTTCGTTCGATGCTTCATACGACTCCCGACACCGCCCCGGCCGAGGCGGTTCCCTGTGCTATCGGGTCGGGATCACCGACGACGCGATGCGCACCGCTTCATCCCGGGCGATGCTGGCCTCGAGCCGGTATCCGACTCCGTTGTCGTTCCACAGGAGCGTGTTGGTTGCGAGCCGCAGGTCGTCGAAGACGGGAGCGCCGGCGGCGTCGTCGAACGCATATTGGTGAGGCTCTCCGGCGAGCCAGATCGCGTGCACGATCGAGCCCGAAGCGATCACGAACGTCAGTTCTTCGACAACGGTTCCGGCGCCTGCAACCTTGAGGAACATCCCCCGGTCGATCGTGCCGGGAACCGTCGACAAGAGCGCGCCGACACCGGCCACGGGCGAAGCGGGCAGCGTCGCGGAGGCCGGGTAGACCACGACGACCTGACCACTCGCCGGCGGCGTGACCACGAAGATCGCGCCGGGCGCGCCGAGCGCCGTCGGCACCGGAACCGGTAGCCCGGTGCGCGCAGCCGCGTCAGCGGCGGTGGTCGGCTTTCCGAGGCGCAGGGTCGCTGGGAACGTTGCCGCAGCGGTCGTCGGGAGGCTGGCGGTCCCCGGCGTCGCTGTGTCTGCGCCGCCGGCGGGCCACGCGGCGGGCACGTTGGAGGGCACGGTGGCCGGCAGTTTCGGCGCGACGGGCGACGCCGGTGAACGCTCGATTCGGGTGCTGGAGATGCCGAACCAGTGGGCGATGACGTGGCGCGAACCAGGCACAGCAAGGGGGGTCACGAGTGCCGCCGCGACCGCAGCGGCGATGATCCGGCGACGGCGACGGGGCATGTCGCGCCGCCGGCCTGGCGCCGAAGCGGCGCCACCGACTGCGTCGAGGCTGGCCAGCACATCGCGAACGAGTCGCTGTCCGACATCGACGTCGAGCCGCTCGGCGAGGGCTGCAAGTTGACGCTCGAGTAGATCCGTCATGGGTGGTCCTCCGGTTGCAGATCGCGCCCGAGTCCGTCGCGCAGATGCGTCAAAGCCCTCGCTGTACGTGACTTCACCGTGCCGTTGGCAACACCGAGCGCCGACGCCGTCTCGGATTCGGTCATGTCGGCGAGGTAGCGACACGCGAGCACCGTACGGTCGCGTGCAGACAGCCGCGCGAGCGCCGCGAGCAGACCCTGCGCGGCAACTTCGCTGAGCGCGATCTCATCAGGTCCGCTCACCTCGTCGGGACGCAGCGCGGCCTGGCGGCCTTGGTGCCGGTCACGGCGCCACCGGCTGCGCTGGCTGTTCTTGGCCTGGTTGGCGACGATCCGCAGCAGCCACGGTCGCAACGACTCGTCGGCCCGCACGCTCGGTAGCGCCTGATATGCCCGCACGAACGCTTCCTGCACGATGTCGTATGCCTCCGATGAATCGCGGCTGATGATCGTGGCCAGGCGCAGCGCCGGCGCCTGATAGGTGCGCACGATCTCACCGAACGCCGCCCGATCTCCCCCGCGGGCGCGCCGCACGAGCTCGGCGTCGGTGGCAGGCGTGAGATCCTTCAATTCGTCCTGTCGTGTCGGTTACGGGTCGTGTCGGTTACGGGTCGTGTCGGTTGCGGCGCGCTTGCGTCGATCAGAGCTTGTCATGACCAGACACCGTCCACGTGGCGTTGGTTCCGGGCGACGTGTCGTTGGTTCCGGGCGACGTGGCGTTGGTTCCGGGCGACATGCCGTTGGTTCCGGGCGACATGTCGTTGGTTCCGGGCGAGGAAGATGAGAGAATGGATCGAATGGCGCGCCACGTAGGAAGAACACTTGCTGTCGTGCTGCTCGCTGTGCTGTGCACCGCATGCCGAGTAGACGTCAAGGTCGGCGTCGCAATGAACGCCGACGGATCCGGCGCCGTCACCCTGACCGCAGTGGCCGACGCCGACATCGTCAAGCGCGCCACGAGCCTGGCAACGGATTTGCGTTTCGACGATCTCAAGGCGGCCGGGTGGGTCATCGACGGCCCAGCGAAAACTCCGACGGGGGGTCTGCAGGTGACGCTCAGCCATCCGTTCCAGACCCCGGCGCAGGGCACCGCGCTCCTCGCCAGCCTCAACGGTCCGGGCGGTCCGCTCACCGGGCTCACGCTCGCCAGGGTTCGCACCGCCAACTCGACCACGTATTCACTCAACGGCACGCTGCAGGTCATCGGTGGGCTGAATGCATTCACCGATCCCGACCTCCTTGCCGCTGTCGGCGCAACCCCTTACACGACCCAACTCACTGCCGCCAACGTGCAGCCGAGTGCGGCGATAGGCATCACGGTCGGGGCGACCCTTCCCGGCAAGCTTCAGTCGAATTCTGCCGGCTCCGGATCTGGGCTCACCTGGACGGTGCCGTCCGACGGCTCTGCTGTCAAAGTCGCGGCGGTCGCGCAGCAGAACGACCGCAAGAACGTCTGGGCAGGACCTGTCGCGAAGGGCGCATTGATCGCGCTGATCGCATGGGTGGTCATCTCGATCTGCTTCATCGGGTACATCCTGCTTGCCCGCAGGCGCAGGGCGGCGATCCGCGCAATGCGATGACGGCCGGGCGTCAGGCTCTGGTTCGGACCCGCGCCTGTTCGAGCGCAACCTGGAGCAGGCTCAACACCGTCTCCTTGACAGCTTCGCGATGCCTCGCATCGGTGGCGACGACCGGTACGTTCGGCGCGATCGACAGGGCGTTGCGAACATCTTCCGCACTGTGCATCACCGCCCCGTCGAACCTGTTGACGGCGACGATGAAGGGCAGGTTGCGATGCTCGAAGTAGTCGAGCGCCGGGAAGGAGTCCTCGATCCGGCGCGAGTCCACGAGCACCACGGCGCCGATCGCTCCCTGGACGAGATCGTTCCACATGAACCCGAACCTGTCCTGACCAGGCGTACCGAAGATGTAGAGGACGATCGACTGATCGACAGCGACACGACCGAAGTCCATGGCAACCGTGGTGGTGGTCTTGGTCCCGACCTGGCTGCGATTGTCGATACCGTCGCCGGCCGTCGTCATCGCGGCTTCGGTCGTGAGCGGCGCGATGTCAGAGATCGCGCCGACGAACGTGGTCTTGCCGACGCCGAACCCGCCGGCAACGACGATCTTGACCGGGATCGGCGAACGCGCCGGCGGTCGTGTTGCAGTTTCAGAGTGCACGCACACCTTCGATCAGTCTGGAGATGAGGTCGATGTCCTCGGCAACACCGAGGCTTGGCAGGAACGCCTCGAGCAAGCCGTCGACGATCAGGTCGGATGCCACGACGCGGATCACACCGATCGGGACACGGAGCCGCGCCGAGAGCTCGGCGATCGACAAGATCTCGCCCTTGCAGAGTTGCACGATGGCTGCCCGTTCGAAACTGAGCGAAGCCGACGCGTCGCTGCCGCGCGGTGTGACCTGCAGCATCGCCTCGAACTCTAGGTGAACGGCGCCACGTGCCCGCCCGCTCGTCATCGCGTAGGACCGCACGGCAGCGGCTTCCGGGCCGACGGTGTCGTTCACGGCCGGCGCAGCATGAACCGTTGGCATCGACCTCGTCAGGAACGGGCGGACGAGTGCCACCTGGCTGTCGTCGTAGGCGTCGTCTTCCACGTCACACCCCGACGAGGGAGTTCTTGAGCTCGACGACCAGACCCGGAGTGAGCTGGGCGCCGACCCGGTCCACGAACATCGCGATCTCGTAGCCGACCAGCCCGAGGTCGCAGTTCTTGACTGCGACGACACCGAGGGTTGATCCACCGGAAATCGAGCTGACGAAGAGATAGGCGCTTCCCATCTCGATCAACACCTGCACGACGGGGCCTTTGTTCAGTTCTGCCGCAGCACCCTGGGAGAGCGCACGCATGCCGGTGATGATTGCGGCCACCCGATCGGCGCCGGAGCGATTGATCGTGGCAGACAGCGCGAGCAGGAGCCCGTCGGAGGACACTGCGACTGCCTGCTCCACTCCGGGTGTCCGCTCGACGAAGTTGGCCACGAGCCAGTTGACGTTGTTCGCTTCAGTTGACAAGGACACCCTTGACTCGCTTTCGTGCAGCTCCGCGATCACGCAGATCAGTCGTTGTTGTGTTGGCGGCCGAGATCGGTACCGCGCTGCAGGCTGGCGAGGCTGCTCTTCACCTGTTCGGCGCTGCGATCGACGACGGCCTGATCGTTCGAGGTGGCACCGAGGTCCGGGAGCTGGGCGCCGCGCACCCGCTTGGCCAATCCGGGCACGCCGCTCGTCGCAGCCGCTGCGGGTGTCGCGTGGGCAAGACTGGACCCGGTCGGCGTGCCGACCATCGCCCAGAGTTCGGCATCGGTCAGTGTGGCAGCAGCCTCTTCTCCCGTCGGGGCGGCCGTTGGCACCGTCGCCACCGGGCCTGGCGCCGGAGTGTGCACACCGTACTGGCCGATCGGTGGCGGCAACGTCGGGGTCTGGCTGATCTCGGGCGCTGGTGGCTGAGCCGGCGCGTTTCGGTCGTCGAGGACGGAGAGCGGAATCTTCACGATCGCTGTGATCCCGGTAGCGCCGGCCGTTTGGGCCAGCAGCACCTGCACTCCGTGGCGGGCTGCGATCCGGGCCACTACCTGGAACCCGAGCATCTTGCTCGAGGCCGTGTCGAAGTCCGAGCGGCGGCCGAGCGTTGCATTGGCCTCGACTATTTCCCCGGCCGCCATACCGATGCCGTAGTCGACGATCGCGAGTTGGTGCCCATCGACGAACGCGCGTCCGACCACCATCACCCGAGTCGTCGGAGGGGAGAACGTCGTCGCGTTCTCGAGCAGTTCGGCGAGCAGGTGGGCGATGTCCGGCGCGAGTGAGCCGAGCACCGAAGCAGCCCCGAGATCGCCGAATTCGACCCGGCTGTAGTTCTCGATCTCGGACACGGCACCACGAACGACGTCGCCGATCGGCACGGCGGCCGACCACATCCGGTTCGGCTCGGCGCCGGCGAGAACGAGCAGCGACTGGGCGTTGCGTCGCATACGAGTGGTGAGGTGGTCGAGACGGAACAGGTTCTCCAGCATGTCCGGATCGCGTTCACCCTGCTCCATGTCGGACAGCGAGGTCAGCGACCGGCCGAGCAGGCTCTGCGTACGACGGGCGATGTTGACGAGGTTCTCGGAGACGATCCGGCGGGCCTGGGCCTGCTCGGCGGCGAGGTTGAGCGCGGCGTTGTGGACCGAGTTGAAGCTGGCGCCGAGGTCGGCCAGTTCGTCGTTGGTGTCGAGTCGGAACGGCTCGATGTTCGGCAGCGGCGCGTCGGCCGGCAACGACTGGATCTGATGCACGGCATCGGGTAGATCCGATGTCGCCACCTTGCGGGCCTGCGACGACAGGGCCAGTATCGGGCCGACGATCGAGCGGCGGACCATGAACGCCACAGCCAAGCAGAACAGCAGCAGTGCACCGACGGCCGCGATCAGTACCAACTGGACCTTGGTGACGAACTCGTCGGTGCTGGCTTCGCCAGCGGCGACACGCGCTTGCACCAGGCCGAGCGACTGGTCGATGAAGACCTGCTCCACGTTGAAATTGTCGCCGAGCACACGGACCGCTGAGATCACTGTGGCCGGGACGCGCTTTTGGATTGCCGGCAACAGGACCGAGTCGACCGATGCGAAGAAGGCGGCACCCGACTGCGCGCCGCTGTCGAACGTGCGCTTGGTCGCCGGCGCGAGCGCCTGGGTCCGCCAGTACGCAACGGATGCCTCGTACTTGGTGCGTGCGTCGACGAGTTGCTTGAGCGAGTCGTCGATCTCGATGTTGGTTCGATCGCTGACCGGCGACGACACGAGCACACCGATGTGATTGACGACCGACCATGCCTCGAGCAGGCTCGCCGACGGTGCGACGATGTCGGACCGCAACGCTTGCGCTGCCTTGAGTTGGCGGTACTCGGAACCACGAACGCTCGCTCGCTGCAGCGCGACGTAGCTGACAGCGGTGAATGCCATCAGTGCGAGAAGCGGCACCGCGATCAGCACATTCACGCGTGTACCGATCTTCATTTTCCGAAGCATGTCCCGCCCCCCATTTTCCTCGATGTGCGAATGATCGAGCGTCTGTCGTATTCGTAGTCGTCATCGGCACGTTGTGCCCCCGGCTTGAGGCAATCTTGCTGATGTCGCTCAAGATCCCATCCCGGGCCGCCGATGCATAGTCATGAGCGCGCCGGTACCCGACGAGAAGATTCAGGCAGTCGTCGGCCTCGTGCTCCATGCGGTTGATCAGCGACTGACCACAGTGCGAGACCAGTTGGCGCAGTTGGCAAACGCGGTGAACCGCAACCACGCGGACCTCGGGGCCCAAATCGAGCAGTGTCGCAAATTCGCGTCAGCTGCCGGCTCGCCGCCCGGTCGGGACGCCGCTGCATCGCTGCAGCTGGTCGAGGCGGCCAACATGTTGACTGAGCGCGTCACGCACCTCGAGGCCCGTGTCAATCAGTACACCAACGATCGGATCACCGAGCTCTACGCTGCGATCCAGGACATCATCTCGACCCAGGTACCCGTCGTTGCGTCGATTTCGGCCCCGGTACCGATCACCGCTCCAGGAGCACCCGCTCGAGCGGCGCTCACCCCAGCAGCACCTGCACCTGCTCCAGCGGCAACCTCGATCGAAGAACTCACCGCACAGATGAGCGAACGCCTGGCAGTCCTCGTCGATCGGGCGCTCGGCAGTTAGCCAGGCCAGCCATCGTCGCTACCGGCGTCCTGGCGTCATCGTCATGGCTGTCGTACCCCTCGCGTATGGTGGTCGACATGGTCAAATTGCGGCTCGTCCATCGTTGCACCGAGTGCGGTGCCGGTCATCCGAAGTGGGCAGGTCGCTGCCCGGCGTGCGGCGCCTGGAACAGCCTCGTCGAAGAGGTCGACGGACCTGACGAGTTCGCAACGCTTGCAGCCGGGATGGCGCTCGTGCCTGCCGGCGTCGCCAAACCGATCGGCGAGATCGACGCCAACTCGGCAACGCCGTGCCCGACCGGCATCGGCGAGTTGGATCGCGTGCTCGGCGGCGGGTTCGTGCCCGGCTCGGTCACTCTGCTCGGCGGTGAACCCGGCATCGGCAAGAGCACGCTGTTGCTGCAATTGTTGGCGGGCTGGGCGGGGCGAACGCTGTATGTGTCGGCCGAGGAAAGCGCACAGCAGGTTCGCCTCCGCGCCGAGCGGCTGGATGCGGTACGGCCGGACCTGTGGCTGCTGCCCGAGACCTCGCTGCCCAACATCCTTGCCGCGATCGACGAACTCAAACCGCAGCTCGTCGTCGTCGACAGCATCCAGACCGTGGCCGACCCCGACCTCTCCTCCGCTCCGGGTTCGGTCGTGCAAGTGCGCGGTTGCGCCCATCGGTTGGTACAAGAAGCGAAGCGGCGTACCGTCTCGATGGTTCTGGTCGGGCACGTCACCAAGGATGGTGGGCTCGCCGGCCCGCGGGTGCTCGAGCACCTCGTCGACACCGTGCTGTCGTTCGAAGGGGAACGTCATCACGCGTTGCGGCTACTGCGCGCGTCGAAACACCGCTTCGGGCCGACGAACGAACTCGGATTGTTCGAGATGGCCGATGCCGGGCTGCTTCCAGTTCCGGACCCGAGCCAGCTGTTCCTCGCCGACCGCCGCACCGGCGTGCCCGGTTCGGCCGTCGTACCGACGATCGAAGGCCAGCGGCCCCTGCTCGTCGAGGTTCAGGCGCTGACCAACACGTCCACCAGTGGGGTCCCGCCGCGCCGTTCTGCTCAGGGGGTGGATCCCGGGCGGCTGGCGATGCTGCTCGCCGTGCTCGAGCGCCGGGCACGGATACTCGTTGCGACGCATGAGGTGTACGCATCGGTTGTCGGTGGGGTCAAGCTCACCGAGCCGGGTGTCGATCTCGCGCTGTGTCTCGCCGTTGTATCGGCGATGACGAACCGGCCCCTCGCAGCCGATCTCGTCGTGTGCGGCGAGGTCGGCCTCGCCGGCGAGTTGCGCCAGGTCGCCCAGACCCAGCGCCGGCTCAGCGAAGCTGCCCGGCTCGGCTTCGGGCGCGCCATCGTTCCGGCCAGCTCTCCCGATTCCGGAGCCGGCATTCGAGTCACCCGGGTGTCCACTCTGGCCGAAGCGCTCAGCGCCGCCGGGTTGATCGGCGAAGCCCCGACCGGGCCTATGCCGTAACATGACCCTATGTCCATCGAGCCACGCGAGGCAGACGCACTGCTCGACGCGCTTGCCCAGATCGCGCCGGGCACCGAACTCCGCGACGGACTCGACCGCATCGTGCGGGCCAAGATGGGCGCTCTGCTCGTGCTGTCCGACGACGCGTCGGTGATGGAGATCTGCTCGGGTGGCTTCCCGCTCGACTCTCCGTTCACCCCGCAGCGGCTGAGCGAGCTGGCAAAGATGGATGGCGCCATCATCCTCGCCGCGGACGTCAGCCGAATCGCCCGCGCGAACGTGCACCTGCTCCCCGATGCGAGCGTGCCGACCGTCGAGACGGGTACCCGCCACCGCACGGCCGAACGGGTCGCGCGCAGCATCAACGCCCCGGTCGTCAGCGTCAGCGAAGAGATGAGCGTCATCAACCTCTATGTCGGCGACCGCAAGCATCAGCTGCAAGAGGTCGGCCGGCTGCTCGCCCGCGCGAATCAGGCGCTGCAGACGCTCGAGCGTTACAAGGTCCGCCTCGACGATGCGATGGCCAACCTGACCGCCCGCGAGGTGGAAGACGTCGTCACGCTGCGCGACGTCGCATCCGTCGTCCAGCGTGGCGAGATGGTGCACCGCATCGCCGATGAGATCGAGACCATGATCGTCGAACTCGGCGTGGACGCCCGCCTGCTCCGGCTCCAGCTCGACGAGTTGTACACCGAGATCGATGACGAGATCGATCTCGTGATCGGTGACTATCTGCCGACGGGCGCCAGCGCGGCCGACGCGCACGTACAGATGGCCAGCCTCGATAACGACGAGGTGCTCGATCTGCGCAAGAGTGCGATCGCGCTCGCGGCGCGCGGCGGGCCCGATGATCTCGATCAGGCGCTGGCGCCGCGGGGCCTGCGGATGCTCGCCCGGGTGCCACGCATGTCCGACGACACTGCGTTGGCGATCACCGACTACTTCGGCGAGCTGACAAAACTGCAGCGAGCGACGGTCACCGATCTGCTCGTGGTGCCGGGGGTCAGCGCGACGCAGGCCCAGGCCATCAAGGACACCCTGGCGCGTGTCGTCGAGGCCACCATCATGGATCAGTACAACTAGTGAATCCACACACTTCGAAAGCTTTCCGATGACGACGCCCGTTCGCATCGCCGTTCAGGTCCATCCCCAGCACGCTGACTATTCCCAGATCCGGCGCGCCGTTGTGGCATCCGAAGAGGCCGGCGTCGACATCGTCTTCAACTGGGATCACTTCTTTCCGCTGTACGGCGAAGCCGATGGCAAGCACTTCGAGTGCTGGACGATGCTCGGCGCGTGGGCCGAGGCGACGGAGCGGGTCGAGATCGGCGCACTCGTCACGTGCAACAGCTACCGCAACCCCGAGCTCCTCGCCGACATGGCCCGCACCGTCGACCACATCAGCGACGGTCGCCTGATCCTCGGCATCGGCGCCGGCTGGTTCGAGCGCGACTACGACGAATACGGCTACGAGTTCGCAACGGCCGGCGGCCGGATCGCCGAACTCGCGCGAGCCCTGCCGCGGATCAAGGCCCGGTGGGCGACGATGAACCCTGCCCCCACCCGCGACATCCCGATCCTGATCGGCGGCAGTGGCGAGCGCAAGACACTGCGGATCGTTGCCGAGCACGCCGACGTCTGGCACGGCTTCGGCGAGCTCGAGCCGTTGCGGCACAAGGTCGAAGTGCTCGACACGTGGTGCGCCGAAGTCGATCGCAAGCCGGAGATGATCGAGCGCTCCACCGGTGTGACCGCGAGCCCCGACGACGTCGGCGCCGACCTCGTGGCTGCCGGGTTTTCGCTGTTCACCGTCGGCACCGGCGGTCCCGACTTCGACCTCGGTTTGCTCAAGGAATGGATCGCCTGGCGCGATCAGCACAACGGCTGAGTTCACACGCCCATCAGCGACGGTGTCAGCAACTCGCGCCGGAGGGCTACCAACTTCGGCGCGGGTTCGCCATCGGACCACGTGTCGGCACTCAGCGCGCGTTCGTACGTCTCCCATTCGTGACGTACGCCGGCGAGATCGCCCTGGCGTCCGTGGGCCCGCATCCGCAACGCGATGAGTTCCTCGTGACCAGCGAGCACCTTGAGCCCCTGACCGGTGGCCCAGAATACTCCGGCCGTATCACCCAACGAGAGATAGTGGCCGCCAAGCTCGGTGGCCGCTGACGTCACGAGCAGTGTCAGCTGCGAGGTGGTCCCCTCCGCGTCCGGCCACAGATACGACGTGCCGGAGAACGGCATGTCGCGGACCAGCGCCAGCCCTGGACGTAGTAACTCGATCGCCGCTGTCGCGTTCTGACCGCTCGCGCTCGTGAGCCGATCGTTCAAGATCTCCGCGTCGGTGATCACCCCCGGATGGAGCGGCAGATGCTCGGTGAGCGTGCGCCCGATCCACTCCTCACCGCCGGTCGTCGCCACGCAGCGGGCCAGCGCGCGACGCGCATCGCTGACCACATTGGCGAACGTCGCGTCGCGCACATTGGCTTCCCAGAGCGCGGTCCGTGCCGCAGTCCTCGTCGAACGGTCGCGATGCTGGCTCAACCACACCACCAACTCGAGTGCCTTCGATCGCTCGAATTCGACCGCTCGATGCTCGCGGTCGGTCACCTCGACCGGACCGAGGAGGTGCACCATCAGCGCCCATTCGGGCTCCGACCAATCTTTCGGGGCCGAGGACCGCACGATGTCGACCCCAACAGGCAACGCAGTGAGCAATGGCCGCTCGGCTTCGTCGAGCAAGAGCTTCACATGACCAAGGTCCGCCGTGGTGAGCCCAACCGGGGTGACCTCGATCCCGAGCGGGTGCAGCATCCACGACTGGGATCGCTGTTCGATCCGCCACTGGGCACCATCGACGGGCCGATCGACGACGACCGCCAGGCCCCGCCCACCCGGTGATGTGAGCCCGAGCAGGTCACGATCGGTCAGGCCATCGTGATCATTGCCAACGGCGAACACGATTGCCGGTTCCCACGCCTCGCCTCCCTGATGGCGGGCTCGCAACGTGAACGTGTTGATCGAGGCGCCGGTCATGGCCGCCGTGGTGCCGATCGCGCTCGCCGCAAGGTCGAGCGCGACATCGAGCGACTCTGCGACCTGCGCGGCCGGATGGCCGAGATCCACGTCGGGCAGTCCACAGGCAATGACGTGCGTGATCTCTGACATCGGCGACACCGCAACACCTGCCGCGATCGCGCGCAGCACGTCGCTTGCATGAGGTTGTTCCCCGTCGATCACGAGCAATCCGATCGCCTCGAGGTCGATGAACAGCTCGGCGGGATCACAGCCGTCGGGGGCAGCCACCGAGCCGAGATGGGCCATCGCCGGGCACGGTTGGTTGGCGCGTCGAGCCGCGTCGGCCAGAACCGCCAGTTCGACATTGTGATCCAGCCGCCATCGGTGATCGGTGACGACGGACCATGGTGAGGGCGCCGCGCCAACAGAGCCGGTCAACAGCACATCGATGACGCCGTCGTGGCCGACGATGGCACCGAGGATCGCGATGCCGGGCGCAGCACCGACGAGTTCGCTCGCAGCGGCCCGCAAGGCGACGTCGAGCCGGGCGATCCGTTCGCCGGCGTCGAGCGCGCGCAACACGGCCTCGGTTCGCGCGACGGTCAGTGCCGGCTGCGCCAGCCGGGCGTGAACGACCGCTCCTCGCAACTGTCGACGCCGACGCGCGACGACGACGCCGAGCACACCGCTGGACACGAGGATCGCCGCGCCGAGACCGCTCGGCAGGGCAAGGTTGCCGCTCACCACTCCTTTGGCAACTGTTCCGACCGGATCGCTACGGTCCTGATTGAACAGCTGGATCGTTGCATCCGGCGGCCGTCCGGCGGCCGGGCCATCCACCGGCTCGACGGCACGCTCGACGACCTGATGTTCCAACGGGTGGACCTCGACATCACTCTGCACGACCCGAGTCGGCGGTGGACCCGCCGCCACGTCGACAACAGCCGGCGCCACCGCGGCGACCGGCGCCTCGGCCGATGGTGCCTCGACCGATGGTGTTGTTGGTGGTGCTGGTGGTGGTGCGGGCAGCAGTTCTTCGCTTGGCGGCGCGATGATCCCGGGAACTACGAGCTCCCATCCGCTGAGGATCAGATTGGGGTCCGAGAACACCCGATCCCCGAAGACGTGTCCACGGTTGAGCTCCCACAACTGAGGCCACGCGGTTGGATCACCCAATTCGTCGGCTGCGATCGCGCTCAACGTGTCCCCCGGCTCGACCAACACCGTGTGGGTCGCGACCGACATCAGCGTCGGACTCGGCGTCACTGCAACATCGGCCGGGCCGCCCGGTACGAGCAGCTCCCATCCGGGTAGCAGTCGCCGTGGCGTACCATCGAAGATCACGCCGGGAGCCACCTCACGGCCGCTGTTGAGGTCCACGATCTCGCGCCAGCGGATGCCCTCACCTGTGCTGTCCTGAGCGATCGACCAGAACGATTCGTGGCGCCGCACCGTGTGGGTGCGCGTCGGCGAGTCCGTTGCGATCGCAATGCCTGGGACCGCCGCGTCCTCCGTGGAACTCGCGATCCCGACAACCGAATACTGGTGCTCGGTCTGCAACAATGCGGTCGAGATCGGCCGCGGCCCGAGACCCGACGCCGACGCCACCGCGCTCAGTGGGCCGGCGCCGACCAGGAGGACCACCGCCGCGACCAGAGCCGCCGCCCAACGCTGGGCCGACCCCAGGCCGACGACGCGCGGCGCGTTGAAGCCGGCCGCGCGTGCGCCGATCTCGATGACCACAGCCACTGCCAATCGGATCCACGCAACCCACATCAGCAGTGCGAGGGCCTTGATCACGGTGTCATCGGGAATGTCTCCGCCGCGGATCGAGCGCCAGATCAGGTCGACTGCCGGAAATGGGCTCGGCCAGGGCCGGCCGACGAAACGGGCCAGGCCGTACGGCACTCCGACAAGGAGCACACCCAACGCTGAAAGAGCGAGCAGACCACGGGAGAGACGCGACATGTGAGTCCTTACTGCGAGATGGGTTCTGACGAACGAGTTGCACTCACCGTCTTCGATGACACGCCGACGAGCCTGAGCAGCGTCGTCGACACCGTCGAGCGCACCGTCACGGTGATCCGGTTGACCGACACGGTTACCGTGCCGGACAATCCGTGCGACGCGAGGTAGGCGTAGGCGGTGTTGCTGGCTCGGCCGGGATCGAGCGACCAATTCCCACCGCGCAGCGAGACGATCTCCTGCGCGCCGGCGCGAGCGGCGTTCTCAGCGTGGTCGGCCGCGCTGACCTTGGCCGCGACGACTCGCGCGCCATCGACTGCCAGGCCGCCACAGGACAGCACGATCAGGGTGATGATGACCACGAACCCGGTGACGGATCCGCGATCCCCGCGCCAAGTTGCCATCGTCAACCTCTCCTGTACCGATCGATCACCTCGGTGGAGCTCGCGGCGACGACGCGCGCGGATGCGCCGAGAAGGGTGGTTCCGGCGGCGTTGACCGCACAGGTCACGGTGACCGTGACCGAACTCGCCCCGGGGGCGTTCGTGATTGTCGCCGACACCGAGGTCGACGAGCAGTTGACACCGTTCGCCGAGAGGTCCGCCATCGCTGCGTCGGTCGCGATCGATTCCATGTTCGACCGCCCGACGAGCGACGCGGCACGGGCCCCGACATCGGCCGCATGACGAATCTGCTCGACCGCTCCGGTGGCCCGTCCGAGGAACACGATGAACAACATCACCACGATCAGCACCGGAGCAAGGATCACCATCTCCACCGTGACGCTGCCGCTGCCGCTCCCACTGTCGCCGCGCCGGTGCCAGGATTTCGGTCTTGATCGTGTGGACATCGTCGATCACCCCCTTCTGAGTGCTTCGGAAACAAAAAGATGGAAAAGATTCAACGGTTGGATTCTGGGACGAAGCGTTCCTTCGGTTCTGACGCCGTCCTGGTGACCGATGACGGGAAGAACGGCACGATGCGCGGCACCATCACCACGACTGTGACGGAGATGTAGCCGCTCGACTCCTGTGCGATCGGTGGCCCGCTCGTGTGCCCATCCAGATCGGAGACGATGCTCGCCGCAACTTCGGCTGCGTTCGTCGTGCCGGAGCGCTGGGGCGCACCCGCCGCCGCGCCCTGAGCCGCCGCGGCGGCGGCGACGTTGGCAGCATGGAAGTAGATCGCGGTCTGCACGCCGAGGAACACGAGCAGGATGAGCAACGGCGTGAGGATCACGAGTTGAGCCGCAGCCTCGCCTCTGTCGTGACGACCCGTCCGGATAGCCACGTCGTTCACCCAAGGTTGATGGTGTTGGCTTTGTCCTGGACTCTCGTCGTGATGATCACACCGACGGCAATGGCAAGTGCGATCAGCGCGGCGGCGAGTACGACCGTTGTGGCGCTGACCTCGCCACGATCCCGATCGGTGTCCGCCGACGCACGAAAACGGATCATGTAGTAGGTCCAGATGGGCGAGAACACTGACATGGACGACTCCTTGTGCTGTTGGGTGGTAGGTGGTGATTCGGCCCGGCTCACAGCGCGTGGACGATCTGTTGCATCGCGGGGTAGCCGAGCAACACCATGAAGCCGATGAACATGAGCACCGTCGGGAGCCCCATTCGTTCGGTGGCGGACTGGGCGTCGGCTTCGATGCGGGCCATCTGATGGGCACGCAGGGCTGCCGCCTTGGCAGCCAACGACAACTTGATCCGCGCCCCTTGCTCACCGGCGAGCTTCATGCTCGCCGCGACCTCGCCGAGTTCGACGATCCCGATCGCCTGACCGAGTTCGGTAAAGCATTCCCACGGTGTTTGACGCATCGTCCGCGCCCTGAGCAGAGCGTGCCGGATCTGCGTGAACGCCCAACCGTCGCCGGCCTGGGCGGCCGCGACGAGTGAGGTCTCGATCCCGGCTCCGCCGGCCAACAGGACATTGACGAGATCGAGATAGCTCGAAAGTGCGTGTCGGAACCCGGTCCGCCGCGTCGTGGCTTGGGACCGCAATGCGATGTCGGGCGTAACGAAGCCGGCGGCGAGAGCACAGACCGCCATCACTGCCGTGAACCCAGGCGCCATCGGCGATCCGGCGAGGCGCAACACGAGGTCGAGTCCGATCACGATGCCACCGAGCGCGAGTGCCGTCGTGAGTTTCTCGACCGCGAACTTCTCAGGTGGCCTCTCCATCACAGCGAGATCCGACTCGACCCGCCTTCCCAGCCGGCCGCTGAGAAATTCGCCGATGCGACCCATGAGTGCTCCGCGCCGCGACACCGGCTGCAGCACGGAGCGGCGCTCGTGGACCGACTGGCCGACCCGTTCGAGCCTGTGCATCGTCACGGTGAGCGACACCGGGGCCGGCGTCAGCCCTCTGATCACCAAGAACAGGCCGAGACCGACGCCGACGCCAATGAACAGAACCGGGCTCACGGCGTTGCCTGGATCACTCGCCGGGCAATGAAGCGCTGCGGCATCGCGATCCGCGCCATCCGTTCCATCAGCACGAACGATGCGCCGAATGCAGCGACGATGATGCTCAACACCACCTGACCCCCGGCAGTATCGTAGGGCTCGAGGTAGGCGCGGTTGAACACCAGCAGGCCGACCACGAACGTCACGATCACGGTAACGATGATGCGCACGGCACTCCGGCTACGCGCCCGCCCGACCCACACCCGGGTCCGCATTCGAGCCTCATCGCGAGCAGCCTCCGCGAGGTGGCCGAGCAATGCGCCGAGATCCCTCGCCTCCTTCTCGGCGGCGATGACGAGTGCCGCGACCACGAAGTCGGCCATCGGGTGATCCACCTCGTCGGCGAAGCGTCGCAGCGCGTCCGGCAAGCCGTCATAGTCGACGCGAGCGGCAAGGCGTTCCACCGCTCCAGCGATCGGCGCTGGGGCCACCTGGGCGGTCGCACCGAGGGCGTGCTCCAATCCATTGGCTGCAGCGAGGGTGTCGCGGACCTGTTCGGTCCATGCCGCAATCGCTTCGACGAGAGCAAGCTCGCGCTCGTAGCCGCCGCGGCTCCGTGACCATGTGGGCGACCACCATGCAGCTCCGCCGGCCACGACGCCAAGCACGATCCAGTGACTGATCCAGAGCGTCACGAAGGCGCCGCCGGCCGCCAGCGCCATTCTCAACAAGAGACGATCGAAAGAGTGCCCGAAGCGCCCGCTGCGCAGCCAGTCGAGATTCAACACCGTGAAGCCCTGGCAGCCGGCGAATACGAGCAACAGGCCGACCCCGATGCAGCCACCGAGTGCGGCAAGTACAAGACCGTTCACGACGTCCACCAGCCGTCGGGCTTGTCGAGATACGACGCGTCGAAGCCATGAGCCTCCAGCATTGCGAGCGTCCCATCGCGCAGCGGATAGCCGGGAACCGCCCTTCCGTCGAGCCCAGGCTTGAACACCTCGTTCGACACGATGCGCGCCCCGTCGGCATCGACCACCTCGCGGATGCTCACAACTCGTCGCACGCCGTCGATGTGATCGATGTGGATCACGAGGTGAAGTGCCGTTGCGATCAGCAGGTTCACCGTCTCGACCGGAAGGCCCGTCTCAGCCATCGAGACGTAGGCTGCCAACTTCGGGAAGACGGTCTTGGTCGAATCGGCGTGCATCGTGCACATGGATCCGTTGTTGCCCTGGCTCATCGCCATGAGCATCGGGAAGGCTTCTCCGCCGCGGACCTCGCCGACAACGACTCGATCCGGATCCATCCGCAGCGCCATCCGGGTCAGATCGGCGATGGTGACGGCGCCGCGTCCCTCGATGTTGGCGGGCCGACTCTGCAGCATGTCGTAGTCGGGATGCAGTTCTTCGAAACGATCGAGGCCGAGCTCGTACGCATCTTCGATCGTGACGATCCGGTCGCTGCTCGGCACCTCGTTGAGCAGCGCGCGCAGCATCGTGGTCTTGCCGCTGCCCGTTCCGCCGGCGATGATCATGTTGCGCTTGGCGCGCACGGCCGCCGCGAGGAACTCGGCGAGCGACTGGTCGACGAGGCCGCGCTCCTCCATCTCGGCCAACGAGCTGAGTTCGAAGCGATGCTTGCGGATGATCACACTCGGCCTGGACGACACCTCCATCGTCGCGAACAGACGCGATCCGTCGGGCAGTTGGAGATTGAGTTCAGGGTTGGCGGCATCGAAGCGATGCTCGCTGCGGCCCATCCGCGTCGCAGCGATCCGGATCAATTCGACGAGTTCTTCATCGGTGTCGACGACCGGTGCCGCCGCGACGCGTCGTCCGTCGGTCATCTTCAGGTGCGTCGACGCGCAGCCGCGGATGTGGATGTCGTTGACGTCGGGATGATCGAGCAGGGGTTGAATTCGCCCGAGGCCGAGCACCTTGGCCAATGCGGCCTCGACCAGCTCGGACTCTTCCTCCTCGTCGAGTGGTTCGAACCCGTTGGCGAGGTGCTCGCCGGCCAGCACATCGAGGTGGCCGACGATGACGCTACGGGCGAGCTCACGTTCGTCGTCGAGGGCCAGCGGCAACCGGCCGGCGACGCTCCTCCGCACGCGCTCGTCGGCCAGCGCCTCACCGACCGCCTTCGCGACCCGTGCGACGGACACATGCCGGGTCGCGCTCACGCGTTCACTTCGATCTCGCCGTCGATGGTTTCGACGGTCGGGGCATCGCCGACATCGCGACAACAATCGGCGAGCAGCCGCTGCAGTGCCTGGGTGCGCGGACGAGCACCGCGGCGTCCCTGGTCCGACGCCACGACGCCCCACACTCGCTGGCCGCTCGCCTGTTCCACCTCCGCAGTCGTATAGGGCTTCGGGTTGTTCAGCACCACCAGCGGGCTGGAAACGCCACCCAGCAGCTGCGTGCGGTGGGCGATCGACACCACTGCCTCGATCCCGTTCACGGACAGAACGATCGTGAGATCGGCGATCGCCGCGAGCCCGATCGCCGGCGAACCAGGCCGCAACCTTCCGACGTCGATGATCACGTGCTGATCGAGGGCCCGTAACGCAACGCCGACGTGATTCACGGCGGCACGCAGCGCGGCCTGGACCTGCTCAGCCGCCGGGTGGGCGACGATGACTGAGACTGCGATGTTCGTCGGTTGGGCGAATTTCCAAATGTCATCGGCGGCGATGCCGACCCGCGCCGCCCCGGCGAGTTCGGTCAGTCCCGGCCGAACAGCCAGATCGAGGCGAGCCGCCAGGCAGCCACCGTCGGGATCGGCCTCGATCAGGAGCGACTCGCCGCCGCACAGTCGGGCGAGATCGAGCGCGAGCGACGTGACGCCGGGCGAACCGTGCACGCTGCCGACGGCGATGACGGTCATGTCACCCCACCACCCTCGCGAGCTGCACCTGCGCCGCAGACGCGACGAGCGTCGTGAGCGAAATCGGTCCGCGCAACGTGACGATCGTGGAGACACGGTCCTGGCTCTCCACCACCGACCACACGACTGCCCCCTCGTCGAGCATCGCCGTCGCCGCAACCCCTGATGCGTCGGGTTGGCTCGTGACGACGATGCGAACATGATCGTTTGGCGCCAGATCCGGCGGGAGCTGGCCGGGAGAAAGCGCCATGCTCGTCAGCGCCTCGTCGGCCCCGAGCGGGCGCTCATCGGTGAGCAGGGTGGGGGTCAACGGCACGGCGGCAGCGATGTCGACGACTGCGATCCGTCCGAGCAGGGCATGGGCGCTCTCGCCACCGATCATGGCGGACGTCTCCCCACCGACCTGCGCACCGCGGAGGTCGTCGGCGACGATGACCGAGCCGCGACCGATCGTACGAGCGGCGACGACGACCGTGGTCGTTGCGTTGGTACTCCGCTGCCACAACACCGCGGCCAGCGCACACCCCGCCACGAGCAACACGCCGAGCACGACCTCAGGCACCCGGAAGGACCGTTTCTTCACCAACGGCGTCGGCCCCCGGTTCGCGACGCCTGGCACCGACGACCCGGCCGTGCCCGGCTGCAATCGTGCGCGCCGAATGGGTGCGACCGCAATCCGCTCCGCCATAGAACCTCTCCCGTCATCCCGCCAGGGCTGTGTATCGCTCGACATCGCATCCCTGAGTGCTCCAGCCATCTGAAAGTGGAAAACGAATCCGCGCCAATAGGTCATTCGGCCTATTGAGGACCTTCAACCTCAAGCAACATCGAAATCAGCACACACCGCGCGCATCGGCGCCGTGCCGCAGTCCGAGCTGACGGCTCTCAACACCGGTCAAGCCGTCGCGGACTGAAATTGGGCGGTGGCAAAGTCGTCACGGCCGCCCGAACGCCGCAGCGTGTCCTTCGGTCACGTCGTCGTTGATCACTGCTATCTGCGGGGCAACGTCAACCAACTCGTTTCACAACCCAGACGCGAAGGCTGCGAGACCCGGCCTTCAAGCAGGTGTGCGAGCATGTGTAGGTGGGTATCGCAGCACGACCGTCGGCGCGCCGGATCGCGATGGTGTTGGTCGCAATGTTGGTGATGATCGCGGGCGTGACCCTGTGGGCGTTGCGCGATGACAACGGCGGTCGCGTCGTTGCGCCGCCCTCGACCTCGTTATCTGCCGTCGTGAGGGCGACGAGCGAGGTCGCCACCGAGTCGACGGCCCCAGCCGCATCGCCAGGCACGGTCCGGGCCGACAGCGGTGGCGCGGCGCCTGGCCATGCCGGTGACTCGTGGTACTGGCTCGACCTTCCCGGGGTCGTTGCGAAGGAGATGACTATTGTGCAAGCGGATCCGTTACCGGGTTCGTCGACTCGAATATGGGTCAGCGAGGATGATTCGTTCTCGCGGGTCGTCGTGCTGCATCTGTTCGCGGGAGATCCCGGCTTCACGACCCTCGCTGGAACCGAACGGACCGATGTTCAGCCCCCCGGTGGCACTGCGTACCTTCTGGCGGACGCGGCCGACGTTGCCGAAACGGATGGACCCGGCCGGCGCGGCAACGAATTCCGCTGGGTTCGAGCTGACGGCGCGGTCTACGAGTTCTCTTCGTTCGGTCTCGACGCGAGCGAGTTGGTGCGCATCGGACTCACCGTCGCCGAGCCTGCCGCCTCGGCCGGATACTTCTACCAGTATCCCGGGCTGACGTTGATGATGAACGACGACGGTGGCGGCGCCGGTGTCACTCGCCAAGAGATCGTTCTCGACGGTGTCGCGCTCGAGCTGACCCGGTCGCAGGCGGCTCCTGCTTCGTCGGCACTGCTGGGCGGCGCCGGCCAGTGGCAGTCGGCGCGGGCGTACGAGATCGACAGCACCCCGGGGGTTGTCGTTGACGGCACCCGCGCGGTGTGGCGGGACGGCTCGGCGTGGTTTGCGCTGTCGGGGATACCGGCCGGACGGCTCGACGAGGTGGTCGGCGCGCTGCGCCGTACGGGTGGGCCCGCTGCCACTACCCCACCGGTTGCGGCATGGCAGCCGATGTCACCATCGCCGTTGGCGGGCCGAATGGGCGCCGCATCGGTGTGGACCGGCACTGAAATCATCATCGCCGGCGGAACACGTGACGACGTAGCCGGCCTCGGCGACGAGGCGCAAGCGTCGAACAGCGACGGCGTTCGGATCAAGGTCACCAACTTCGCCGATGCCGCCGCTTACGATCCGGTGACCGACCGGTGGCGACCGATCGCCGCGGCGCCGGTGGATGCGTTGGCCGATGATGCGATCTGGACGGGCCGGGTGATGCTCGTACGAGGCATCCTCGCCCCCGCCGACCCGAACGATGCACCAACGGCGAAAATGCTGGCTTACGAACCTACGAGCGACACGTGGACGTCGTACCCGGCGCCTGACCGGTCGTCCGACACCATCGGTGTCACGTCGGTGTGGACCGGAACGCAACTCGTGCTGTGGGGTCATCCGTATCGCCGCTCGGAGACATTCGCGGCGGCATTCAATCCGACAACAGGCGAATGGCGCGACCTACCTGGCGGGCCGCTCCCGGGCTTGTTCTGGCCGGCCGCAGTGTGGACGGGGACCGAAGTGATCGTCATCTCATCCGAGACGAACGCCACCGGACGACGAACGCAATTGCTCGCCGCCGCCCTTGATCCTGTGACGGGCGATTGGCGAGACCTCCCGCCGGTTCCCCTGGGCTACGGGTTCGAGGACGCGGCACTGTTGTGGACCGGAACCCACGCCGTCGTCGCAGGTGGCTCGTTTGCCGATCTCGGCAACCGCCAGGTAGCGCTCTGGGATGCTGCGACGGAAACGTGGTCCGTCGGCAGGATGCTCCCAGGAGCAGGGCGATCACAGGCCCAGTACCTCTGGACCGGCATCGACGTGATCGAACTCGGGGGCTTGGCGTTTCTCAGCCCGAGGCTGGCGACCAGCCCGCCACGAACCTCGTACGCCGGCGTGTCGACGATCGCTCCGTTCACGCGCGTGATCACGCGCTACGCCGACATCCCCGAACCCGTCACATTCGCCGCCGCTGCATGGACCGGCGAATCCATCCTCGTGTGGGGCGGGCTCGCTTCCGACGACGGCCTCGGAAAAGCGTCAGCATCGGGTTGGGTTCTGACGCCGTGAGAACTCGAACCTACACGTCGACCAACGTGCCACTGACGAATACGTACGTGACGCATTTGCCGAGGCCCACCCGGCCGGGGTTATCGCACATCACATTGAACGTGACGGTCTGACCGGCCTCGAACACGATCGGGCTTCGGAACGTGCGGTCCTCGTTGCCTTGAATCAGACTGAGGTTCCAAATCTGCAACGGGGCGCCATCATTCTTGCTCAGGGTTGCCGTTCCGCCGTCCAGGTTCGGATTCTGCAGTCCGTAGTCGGTGATCCGGAGTTCCTTGCCGTTTGGCACGACGAACTGATCCGACGCTGATTGGGTCGGCCCGACTGTCACGGTGAACGTCTTGCTGAACGGAACGCCATCGTTCGCCACGATCGAAGTCGGGGTCGGAGCCGGCCCAGCAGTGGTCACGGTCGGGACCCGTGCACCCGGCAGGGTTGTCGTAACGATCGTCGACTGAAGCCTGCGCACGGCATCCTTGGCGGCCCGCTCGGTCGCCGGCCTGAGCACCCCGAACCATGTGCCGACGAGCGCGGCGGCAACGAGTACGAGCGCGAGGAATTTGCGACCGAGCCGCTCGGGAATGGCGGGGGTCTGGATGAAGGTGGCATTTGCGACGGCGGTCGGGAAGCCCTGCTGATCGGCCTCGATCGAGAACGGCAGCGTGCGTGAACCCCCTCGCCAGTGGCGACGAACTGCCTTCATCCGCAGCCGCACGAGGCCCCTGCCTCCCGGCTCGACGCCGACGGCGGGCGGATCGAAATCACCGTCGAGGCGGCGCGAGGTGTCGATCAGGTGGAGCCGGCAGCTGGCCTGGGAGTTGCCCTGGTTCTCCAGCAGGAACTCGAAGGTGGCACGCCGGCGGCTGCGCGCGACGGGCTGCAGCAGGTGCAACCGCCGATCGTGGAATGCTCCGATCATCACGGTCGTTTCAGCGATGACCACGTCGTCGGGCTCGTCTTGCGGGATGACCCGGACAGTCAGGGGTGCCGGGCCGGCGGGCGTCGAAGCGAGTTGCGGTGGCCGTAGAGTGACCTTGATCGTCTCCATCGACCCACCGAACAACGTGACGCTAGGGGGTGCGAGCCGCACCCATCCGGCGACCAGGCCGGCGGGGATGAGCGTGAACGTTTCGGTGCGATTGCCGAGGTTGACCAGGGTCAGCGTGAGTGTTTCGGCCTCGCCCGGTTGCACATTCACGTCCGACTCGGAGAACTGCGCTTGAGCGGCCATCGCCGAGTGACCATAGTCGGTGGCGCCCTCGAACGTCGGTTACGAGCTCAAGCCGTCTGCGTAGTCGTGAGGGATCAGGCCCTACGATGGCTGGGTGGCCGCCAACTTTCCCATTGCTCGCCCGCGGCGGCTGCGTCGGACTGCTGCGCTGCGCGAACTCGTCGCCGAGACACAGTTGGCGGTGACCGATCTCGTCGCGCCGCTGTTCGTGCGCGAAGGCATCGAGGCGCCGCAACCGATCGTCTCGCTGCCGGGTGTGATGCAGCACACCGTCGTCAGCCTGCAGGCCGAGGTGCGCGAGCTCGCCGACCTCGGCGTCAGAGCGGTCATCCTGTTCGGCGTGCCGGCGACCAAGGACGCGGTTGGTTCAGGAGCCTTCGATCCGCAGGGCATCGTGCAGGTTGCGCTGCGTACGCTGCGCGCCGAACTCGGCGACCGGATCGTGCTGATGGCCGATCTGTGCGTCGACGAATACACCGACCACGGCCACTGCGGAGTGCTTGATGCCGACGGCAATGTGGACAATGACCTGACTCTCGACATCTACGCCAAGGCCGCCGTTGCCCAGGCCGATGCGGGCGCGCACGTCGTTGCCCCGAGCGGGATGATGGACGGACAGGTCGGTGCGATTCGCACCGCGCTCGATCGCGCCGGCCACACCGAGGTCTCGATCCTGGCCTACTCGGCCAAGTACGCGAGCGGACTGTACGGTCCGTTCCGCGATGCCGTCGATGTGCAGATCGCCGCCGGCGGCGACCGCAAGGGGTATCAGCAGGATTGGCGAAACGCCCGCGAGGCGCTGACCGAGGTCGACGCCGACATCGCCCAGGGCGCCGACATGGTGATGGTCAAGCCGGCGCTGCCGTATCTCGATGTGATCGCGGCGGTTCGTCAACGGGTCGACATCCCCGTCGCCGCGTATCACGTCAGCGGCGAGTACGCGATGATCAAAGCTGCGGCCGCGAACGGGTGGATCGATCACGACGTGGTCGCGCTCGAGCAGCTCACCGCGATCAAGCGCGCCGGCGCGGATGTCATCCTCACTTACTTCACCCGGTGGTTCGCAGAGCGTGCGGCGACACGAGTACAGCCGTGATCCCTTACTGCGACGAAGCCCGCTGCGCCGCTGCCGGGTGCGTCCCCACGTTGTGCACCGGTGCCGGGGTCGCGTCGAACCGCGAGCTGTTCGAACGCTCTGAGCGGGCCATTCCCGGAGGCGTCAACTCGTCGATCCGGGCGTTCAAGGCCGTCGGCGGCTCGCCGTACGTTGTCGCGCGCGGCGAAGGCCCGTACGTGTTCGATGTCGAGGGCAAGCGCTACATCGATCTCGTCCAGAGCTACGGCGCCGTCATCCTCGGCCACGCCCACCCGGCGATCACCGCCGCTGTGATCGCGGCTGCCGAGGACGGCACGTCGTTCGGGGCGCCCACACCGCGCGAGATGAAGTTGGCGGAGGCGATCAGCGAGCGCGTCCCGAGTTGCGAACTCGTCCGGCTGATGAACAGCGGTACCGAAGCAACGAGTACCGCTGTCCGGCTCGCCCGCGGGGTCACCGGTCGGGACCGGATTCTTACGTTCGCCGGCAACTTCCACGGCGCCACCGACGCGCTGCTCGCCGCCGGCGGCAGTGGCGTCGCGACGCTCGGGCTGCCCGGCACCGCCGGCGTCCCCAATGCCACCGTCGAGAACACCATCGTCGCTCCGTACAACGTGGTGCCTCAACTCGACGAATCGGTTGCGGCGATCATCGTTGAGCCAGTGGCAGCGAACATGGGCGTCGTCGCGCCAGGACCCGGTTTCCTCGAGGGGCTCCGGGCGGAATGCGACCGGGTCGGCGCATTGTTGATCTTCGACGAGGTCATCACCGGGTTCCGGCTCGGGCCCGGTGGCGCGCAGGCCAAGTACGACATCCGCCCCGACCTCACCTGCTTCGGGAAAGTGATCGGCGGTGGTCTCCCGATCGGGGCCGTCGGTGGCCGGGCCGACATCATGCAAGGGCTGACGCCGATCGGCAAGGTCTTCCACGCCGGCACGCTCGCGGGGAATCCGATCGCGACGGCTGCCGGTTTGGCAGCGCTCGACGCACTGACCGGCGATGTCTACATGGAACTGCTTGCCCGGGCGCGACAACTCTCCGGGGTGCTCCGTGATGCGTGCGCGGCCGCCGGGCTGGCGGCCCAGTTCCCCGTCGTCGGCACGCTCGTCGGGATGTATTTCGGTGACGGACCGCTGCCCACCAACTTCGATCAGGCCAAAACAACGAGCGAGGCCGCCTACGCCGCGCTGTTCCAGGCCGCGCTCGGCGAAGGCATCGCGTTCGCTCCCGGAGCGTACGAGGCCGTGTTCGTCGGCCTCGGGCACGACGATCGCGTCCTCGACGAGATCGCGGTCGCCGTGAACGTCGCCGCCGTGAAGGCTGTTGGCGCGCTCGGCTGACTGACGCCGTTCGACGCTGTCGCTGGCCTACGCTCGACGGCGATGCGGCAGTTCTTCTCATGGCGAATCTGGGCTGCGGTCGCCGCGCTCGTCGGGCTCGTCGTGATGCTCAAGTTCGTGCTGCCGGCGAGCGCCACCAAGCCGGCGGTGTCGAAGGGGGTCGTTGACCGCCACATCGACTTCATGTCGTTGGTGTACGTCGTGCGCCCAGCACCAGACTTCGTGATCCACGACGGCGTCGTCATCGGCACGGCAGACTTCGTCATCGACGGGCAACGAACGATGCACATCGCCGAGGGCACCTTCGGCGACATCTCGTGCGACAACTACCAAGAGGTCGGCCGGTGCGTCGTCGTCGCCGATCTGCTCGGTGACGCCGTGGTCTGGTTTTCGCTCGTGCCGGTCGCGCCCGGACTGCGGATCAATGCCCCGCCGATCATTGCGCTGCTCGACGGCGGCTTCGTCCGGCTCCAGAACGGATGGGTCGCCAAGCTTGCCGCCTCTGTCGACAGGAGCTGCAGCCAACAGACGGGTTCGCTCGCCGAGTTCGTCCGCAGGTTCGGCCCCGCGAGCACCACCGTGATCGACCTCTCCAAGCAGCGGATCACCATCGTCAAGTGCTCGGCCGACGTGAAAGCGTCAGGATAGCGAAGCGCCCGACCACTGCGTGGCGTCGCCGATCGGCGCCGGGTCTGCGCGGCGTGCTCGCCGTTCAGGCGCCGAAAGCCGCGGCGGCTGCCAACCCGGACATGACCGCACCCTCCACTCTGGGCCCGGCGAAGGCGTCACCGGCCAGCACGAGCAACCCGGCACCGTCCGGCGCCACCCACGACCGTTTCGGCCAGATCGTTCGCGGCGTCGCGAATCGCCACTTCTTGATCTGCGCCTCCAACACCGCTGCCTCGCCGACGTAGTCATCGGCCAGATCGACCAACGCCCTGATCGTCGCCGCCGGATCGTCGTCCCAGTGCGCCTGCGACCACTCCGCGTCGGCGTGCACGGTCAGCGCCGGCAGGTCACTGATGCCCTTGCGCTGATTGTCGCTGACGAAGCTCAGTGCCTCCGCCGGATTCTGGAGACCGCCCGGCTCGCCAACAGCGCTCGGGCGGTCGAGGGTTACCAACAGCGTGATCGTGCGGTCGTATTCGGTGCTGATCAAATCGGGTGGCAACTCTGTGCCGGCGGTGACGAGCAGCGAATTCGCCTGCGGTAGCGGGCAGGTGACCACGAGGCCGTCTGCGGCCATCGACGTGCCGTCGTCGAGCGCGACATCCCAAGAGGCGCCGCTACCCGCCGCCGCCGCCGCCGGCCTGATCGCGAAGACGAGTGAATTGCAGCGGACGTCGAGCGGGCCGGCGAGCGCCTTGGCGAGCGCGTTCATGCCGCCGTGCACCGCGTAGCGGGGGAAGCCGTCGCCGCCACCCGAAAATCCGCGGCACCATTCGTACACCAGCCCTTGATCGATGTGCGGTTGGATCAGCGCCGCGAATGGGTCGCTGCGAATCGTGAAGAACTGGGCACCGTGATCGAGCCGGGCCGGCCCGATCCGGCGTGTCGCCATTCGTCCGCCGGGCGACCGGCCCTTATCGAACACGGTGACCTGATGGCCGGCCTGGATCAACGTCTTGGCCGCGCTCAGGCCGCAAAGACCGGCGCCGACGACGATCACGCGCACGGCGGGCTACGACGCGACGGAGGCTGGGGCCGAGGTCGACCGGGCGGCCTGCAGGGCCTTTTCGGTGCGGCCGAGGAAATCGAGCAGCAGCCGGTTGAACGTGGACGCGTGCTCGATCATCAATCCGTGGGCGGCGCCGGAAATGACGACCAGCTCGGCGCCAGGGATCCGTTCGGCCAACTCCTCGGAATCGCCGCGAGGGGTGAGGATGTCCTGATTGCCGACGAGGATCAGCGTCGCCATGGTGAGGTTGTGGAGTTCGTCGGCCAACGAGTCGTCGGTGGCGAGGATGGCCCGCACCTGAGCGACGAAGGCATGGGCGGGACGGCCGAGCGCAAGCGGACCGAACCAGCCGAGCATCGGCCACACTCGCCGGAACGACCGTGGCCCGATGACCCAACGCGCGGCCTCGCCGGCCATCGCGCCCATCCCGCGCTCGGTGGCCATCGATGCCCAGTCGCTCAGTAGTTCGCGACGCCACGGATGGTGACGGCAGGCAGTGCACGCAAGCGTGAGCGATCGCACCCGATCGGGATACTTGAGCGCGATCACCTGGCTGATCGCGCCACCCATCGAAGCGCCGATCACGTGCGCCGACTCGACACCGGCGTGGTCGAGGACGGCGATCGCGTCGTCGGCCATCTGCTCCAGCGAATAGGTGCCGAACGGCTTGTCGCTGCGCCCCGCACCGCGGTTGTCGAGCGCGATCGTGCGATACCGGGGAGCGAGTGCGATGCGCTGGAGATCCCAGCCGTGCTTGTCCGTCCCGAGGCCCTGCACCATCAGCACCGGCGGCCCGTTGCGGCGCCCGAACGCTTCGTAGTGGAGGCGGATCCCGTCCCCCGCGCGTGCGTATGTCATGAGTCCGCCGTCATGAGTCCGCCGTCATCAGTCAGCCTTCGCCCAGCCAGCCGAGACCGGGAACCGCGGTGCGGGTTCCACCGAGTTCGTCGAGCAGATCCTGCAGACCTCGCTGCGCCTGCTCGGCGAGTTCCACCTCGGCCAGTGGACCGCGGCGTTTGCGGCGCGGTCGCAGCGCCGCTGCCACTTCTACCCGGGCCTGGCGGCTGATCATCGAGCCGAGCGTTGCGGCGACGTGTACCGGCACATGCTCGCGAACGGCAGCAGCGATCAGGGCAGAGTCGATCGCACCGGCGTGACGCGGGTTGCGGCTGGCCCGCGCTCCGAGCACAACGATCTCACCGGCGCGCAACGCGCCCGCAATCTCGTCGGGGTCGGCCAGCAGGCCCCCTACCCGTCGCAGGAATGGTCCGAATGGCACGATGTCGGGACGCCCGGCAAATCGCACCGGCCGACCGAGTGCCTCGCTGAGCGCGAGCGCAGTGGACACCGGTGTGAGGGCGAAGCGACGGGTGTTGACGACGACGAGCGCCGCGCCTCGGCGGAGGTGGTGCTCGCCACCGACAGCGACATCCCAGCGGGCATGGGCGATGGGCGCGAGCACGCTGATCAGCCGAGCGTCGCGGCCCCACTCGTCAACCGTCGGGCTTGGCCCCACCAGCGACACCGGGTTCGTCTCGACGCGGAGCACATTGGCGAGCGGAGCGTAGCGCGCCTCGCCCGTTTCCAGGGGAATGATCTGGGTTGTGCCGCGCGCCATCAGGCTGCGCCTCGGTGCTGTGTGTTCGGCTGAATGACGTGGATGACCGACGGCCACGCGTACAGGCGATCGATGACCTCCGGTGTGGTGACCGTCGGCGAGACGCCGAGTATCTCGCGGGCGCGCCCGCCGTCGATCAGCCGGCCGCGGTGCAGCGTTTCGACGACATGGTCGGGTACGGGTGCGCCGAAGAGATGACTGATCCGACGGGTGATGGCCCACTCGGGCCCGACGTTCGGAACGGGCAGCCGCCGGCCGCGAAGAATCGCCTGCCAGGCGGTGATTGCACCCGGTGCTGCGATGTTGAGCGGCTCGGCCAGCCCGACGCGAGCTGCGGCAACGAATGCGTCGGCCGCATCAAGGTCGCGCAACACTGCAAACGGTGGGTCGGCCAACACGCTGAATGGCACGATCGGCATCCGCAGCAGCCGACCGAGCGGACTCGGCACATGCGGGCCCAGCACCGGGGCGAGCCGAAGCGCACCGACCGTGACGCCGGCGCGGTTGCCGACGTCGTTCGCGGTCTGCTCGATCACGGCCGCCATCCGCCCGAACTCCGACGTCGGGTCCAGCGGGGCGGTTTCGTCGGGGCGGGTGAGCGAGCGCCGGGCGCGCCCGTAGATCTCGGCCGCGCTGCGCACCACCACGTGTTCCAGCGCAGGGCACTCGGCGGCAGCGCCAAGCACCGATGTGGCAGCGTCGTGCGTGAGCTGGCGAGCCGTCACGGTGTTGACCCGCGCATCGGGTTCCCAGACGGCGACGTGGATGACCACATGGGGGTTGAACCGGGTGACGACCTCGACGACTCGAGCGCGGTCGTGGGGTTCGATCCGGTGGAAGACGGCCTTGCGCAACCGACGTCGCGGCGGGTCGATATCGATGCCCTCGAGCGCGCCGACCCACTCCTGTGATTCGAGGAGGGACGCGACCAGCGAGCCGAGCTCACTGCCCATGCCGCTCACCAGAACACGTTGCCCGCGCATCAAGGACACGCTATCGCCCTACCGCCTCCGAGAGATGAATGCGACCGTTGGAGAGGACGCCGCGAAGTCACGCTGCAACGCACCATCACGGTGCGCTGCAGCTGTAGTTCGTCAGCAGCGATGCTCAGCCGAGGCCGCGCGAGTCCTGCTTGAGGGCGGTGTCGACAGAAAGTGCCGCGGCGACCACGAGCGACAGCAGCGGCTGGGGTAATTGGGCGTGGAACTGCACGACGTAGTTGTCGGCGGTGGTGAAGAGCGTCTTGGCGATGCCCTCGAAGGTCTTGGTGATCCGGGCGACCTCGTTGCCGGTGTGATCCTCGATCCGGAAGTTCCACGCCCGCCAGTTCTCGGCACGGATCGCGCCATAGGTGTGCCCGCCGGCTTGGAGGCTGAAATGGATCTTGCCGAACACGTTGTCCTGCACGATCCGGCCGATCTCGGTGCCGGCGCCATCGGACACGATGATGGTCGACTTCATCACCTTCGCCGGCCGGGTCAGCTGCAACACCGGCGCACCGCTGTTGTCGCTGATCAAGAGACGGTGGGTCAAGAATTGATCGAGGCTGCTGAGCAGTCGCAACGCCTTCTTGGCAGCGGACTGACCGACCTCGTTGACGGCCGCAAGTTGCTGACCCTGCGCATCGAACACTCTGTACTGGTTGCTCAGCTCGATCAACTTGGCCTTCTGGTTGACCACCAGAATCGGCTCGGTGAAGATGCTGCCGGTTCCCTGGAACGCAGTGCCCGTGACGCCGGCGCCGCGGTAGCCGGTGCCGGTGACCTGTTGCGCGATCTTGGTCGGATCACCCTCGTTGCCGACGGTGAGCGCACTGTCGATCCGGTCGAGACCCCGCGCCTGCAGCGGATCGACCCCGCTGACACCGTTGTCGCTGACGTGCTCGGTCCAGTTCGCGCCGTCCCAATAACGGAGCTGGTGGCGGTTCATCGGATCGGGGTGCCAATCGGCTGGCGTGGAGCTCATGGCCCATACAATAGAGCACGCCGCCGCCCGTCGCGGAACGTTGGTCAGCGCAGCGTGTGCGCCATGAGGATGACCTCACGGGCGAAGGGATCCAGCTGGCGCTCGGCAATCCGCTCGGTGATCATGATGGCCTGCGAGCTGTCCTCGACGAGGCCGCTCCAGCGGATGTAGCCACCCATGATGCCGATGATCCGGTCGCCTACTTCCTCGTTGTGGACGATGACCTTGGTGCCGGCGTCGAGCAGCGTGCGAAGCTCGATGTAGAACGCCTTCAGCCACAGCGCGAGATCGTCGCCGGTGAACGGACGGTGACGATAGGTGACGCCGAGCTCTTCGTAGTTGTGCAGGTTGTGCGGCGCGGGGATGATCGAGAAGAGGCAGCCGAAACCGTTCTCACGGATCCAGATGATCTCCTCCTGGCGCCGAACCCGGCGATGGTTGTCGCCATAACCGCCGGGTCGTTCGCAGATCGCAAGCTTGTCCTTCAGCACCCAGGTGAAGTTGCGCGGCGTGATGCCGAGCGCCCATTTACCGCGCAGGCGAGGCGGCATCAGTTCACCTCAGGGAAGCGACAAACGAGATTCGGTGCGAAAACGCGGCAACACATCGGCGTGGAAGGCTAGCGGAGCGCGGGGCCATCGAGCGAGAGACGCTGGTGACTTCGTCCGATTCGGCGGCCGTCGTTGATCTCGCACGCTTGCGCCTCGCCCCTGGCGACGGCCAGGACGCGCTCGACCGAGGCCACATCGGGCGGGTGCTCGACGGTCAGCCAGCGTCGAACTGCCCGCCTGGCGAGCGCTGTCGGCGCCTCTGCCAGTGATTTCGCGTCCGTCGGATCGAGCGTCGCCGACAGTTCGTCGAGCAGATCGGCGTCGTCGCGCCACACGTCGGCCTGGCGGTTGAACAGCGGCACGAGGTCGCGCTTGGCGAGTTCTTCCATCAGCGGGAGGAGCTCGGCGCGGACCCGATTGCGCAGGTGCACGCGAAGACGGTTTGACGGGTCGTCGACGAGATTGATGGCGAGCGCGCTGCACAGTTCGTGGGTCTCGGACCGGCGCAGCTTCAACAGCGGATGGCGGTGGGGGCGCATCCCGCTGAGCCCGTTCAGCGCACCGCCGCGCAGCAGGTTGAGCAGCATCGTCTCGGCTTGGTCATCCGCGGTGTGGCCGGTGAGCGCGTCCGGGCCGAGCAGCGCGTACCGCGCGGCACGCGCCCGTGCCTCGAGGTTCGGCCCAGCGCCGACGACAACCTTCTCGCCACGAAAGGCTGCCCCGAAGCGCTGCGCGGCGGCGGTAACGACTTCGGCTTCGGCGGCGGAGCCGGGGCGCAGTCCATGATCCACGTGCACGGCCGTCACCAAGCATCCCGCGCCGGTGGCGAGCGCAAGCAGCGCCATCGAGTCCGGCCCACCCGAGACCGCGCACACGACCGCCCGGCCTGTCTGCAACTGGGGGCATCGAGCGAGCAGCGACTGCACCAGAGCGTGCCTTTCAGGCAACCGAGCGCTCCCCGCCGACACGATCGAGCCACAGTCGCGGCGACCGGATCTCGTCGAGCGTCGGCAGGTTCTCGGGGCCCTCCCAGCACACGTCGACGGCACGTTCGCCGCCGACGCCCTCGATCTCGGCGATGAACCGCTCGCCGGCCGCGTACTGATTGAGCTTGCCCTCGAGTCCGATCAGCCGCTGCACCAACCGGGCGACGGGGCTTGCCCGCCGGCGACGCTCGCGCAGGACGCGGGAGAATCGTTCGGCGGAAGGGATCAGGTCCGTTGCGGCGCGGTCCATCACGACATCGCCGTGGCCTTCGAGCAGCGACATCAGCCCGGCGGTCTTGGCGAACATCGCCTGTTGCTGCGGCGTAGCGACCATCGCAACGATTCCGCCGTCGTGCAGCCGCTGCTTGGCAGCATTGCGGTCGCGCATCGCGTCGCGGACGGCGCCGACGATCCGAGCCGGATCCGGCTCGGCGAGTGAGAGGGTGCCGTGGAGCAGGCCGAGGAAATGCTCACGCATCCACGGGACACCTGTGAACTGGGCCCGGTGGGTCAATTCGTGCAGCGTCACCCACAGCCGGAACTCATCGGGCGGGAACCCGAACTTGTGCTCGAGCGCGAGCATGTTCGGACCGACCAGGTAGACGGCCCCTTCGTCGGATGAGCCGTCAGCCTCGCCGTACAACAGGTCGTACTGGCCGAGTACTCTCGCGCTCATCCAGCCGAGCATCAGACCGATCTCGACGCCGGCGACCTGGGCGGTGACGGCACTGACTCGTGCGGAACGCCCGTGGTGGGCGGCGTCTGCCCAGTTGCCCATCACCGGATCGAGCAGAGATCGCAACGACGCGATGTTGGCACGGATCCAGTCGGCGCGACCGATCACCTGAACCTGCGCTCGCCCCTGTAAGGAGCGCAGGCCCGTCGTGGCTTCGACACGGTCTTCGCCAACACAGGTGACGGATTCGAACTCGGCCGATCCGATGGTGCCGTGTTCGGGTTGCGGATGGCGGCTCGCGACCTTGAGCGCCACCCGCTGCGCGCGTTCCCAATCAACGAGGACGGTCATCTGAAAGCGTTCGTGTCGTCAGTCTTCGCGGTTGCGCTTGCCGTTGGGATACTTCGCGGCGGTCACCTGCTTGATGTATCCGCCGACGAGGGCTACCGTCACCAACCCACCGGCCAGCACCAGAAGCAGCCCGAGCCAGAAGTGGAAGATAACTGCGATCACAAAGCGAGCATAGCGAGCGGGGGCCAATCGGCCTCAGCCGATGAGGCCGTCGCCGTCGAAGTCCTCACCGAAGCATTTCTCGATCTTGCTCAAGAGTCCGGGGGGCATCTCGTCGTTGTGACACTTGGTAGCGATGACGGTTCGCAGCTCCGCGTGGAAGTCGAAGGCCTGCAGGCAGTCGGGGCATCCCTCGAGGTGGGAGTGAATGGTCTCCCGTGCGTTCTCGGAGAGCTCCTTGTCGAGGAAACGTTCGAGTTCACGCAGTGCGTCGTTGCAGTCAGCCATGATCCGTGTCCATATCCGTGTCCATGTCCGTGGTGGTGTCGCTTTCGGCGCTGGCAGGAGTGGAGGCCGAGATCAGGCCCCGCTCGCTGGCAAAGTCGTACAACAGCTTGTGCATCGCTTTTCTTCCCCGATGGAGACGACTCATCACCGTGCCCACCGGGATCTCCAACATCTCGGCGATTTCCTTGTAGTGGAATCCTTCGACATCGGCCAGCAGCACCGGCAACCGGAAGTTGGCCGGCAGCTCCTCGAGCGCAGCTTTGACCTCGTCGTCGGTGAACATCTCGAACATCGTGTCTTCGGCACTGCGGTTGCCAAGGGCGGAGTCGAGCGTGCTCAACCGCTTGTAGAGGTACAGGTCTTCGATGTTGTCCATTCCCGTTTCGTCGGGGCGGCGTTGCTTGGCGCGGTATTTGTTGATGAAGGTGTTGGTCAGGATCCGGTACAGCCAGGCGCGCAGGTTGGTGCCCTCCTGGAACGTCGAGAAGCTCCTCCAGGCGCGCAGGTACGTGTCCTGCACGAGATCTTCTGCATCGGCCGAGTTGCGGGTGAGGCGCATCGCGGCCGAGTACAACTGGGGCGCGTACTGCATCGCCAGTTCCGCGAAATCAGCTCGATCAGCCATGGACGCCGACCCTAGCTACAAGCTCGGTTGCGGGGGAAGTTCCTTCATCGTCACGTCCAGTTCGCGCACGAATCGGGTCAGCAGATCGGCGAGTTCGGTTCGCTCGTCCACGGTGAACGCGCTCATCAGGGTGCTGATCACGTAGCGGCGCCGGCGATCGACCACGTCGTGCACGCATCGGCCCTCGGCAGTGGCTCGAACCATGACGACCCGGCCGTCGTCGGTGTCCCCGCTGCGCTCGGCGAGGTTCACCTTGACCAGACGCTGGACGGAGCGAGTTGCAGTCGACGGGTCGACCCGGAGCGCTTCGGCGAGATCGCTCATCCGCCACGATGGCTGGCGCACGAGCGCATCGAGCGTGTCCATCTGGCCCGAGTCGAGCCGATCCTCGGCCGTGCCGAAGAAATAATCGCGCAAGAGGGCCATACTCGCTCCGCGGCGGAGGTCGCTCCAGGCCTTGCCGATCCGCACGGCGACGTCGAGATCTGCGGGCTTGGTGAGATCGACCGCTGTAACCCAGGTCGCCATGGATACAGAAGGTACAACCGATGGTCGTTCCCGTGGTTGATCGAGCTGACCACGTGGAATCGGCCGAGCCTGGCCGCCAGCCGCAGACCACCCCAGGTGCGCATCGTCGCCCGACCGGGCGACTGGGATGGTCATCAACCAGGGGCCGCTTCTTCGATCGTGGCCGGCAGTTCCTGGAACGGACCTCGCGGGGTCCGCACCGACACCGACGTCCAACCCGCTCCGATCTGCTCGAATCCGCCCGTGTTCGACCAGATCCACACGTCGGCGGGGCCGTCGCAACCGGACGCCCGCGCCGCGATCACCAGCCGCGCGTCGCTCAACCAGCCGATCGGTTGGATCGTCGACGATGCGAACGGCGAACCGGCGACGGAACGGAGGTCGGTACCGGGGCTCGTCGTTGGGGTGGTCACCAGCACCGACCCACTGCCGTCGCATCGACCGGCCCGCCATGCAACCGAACTGTCGGTTGTGCTCACTGCGAGATCGCTGATTGGTCGAGGGTCCGTGACGTAGTCGGTGAGGATCAGGCCGGCGAGTTGCAGCGCGTGCACATGATGGGCGTCGGCGTGATCGTGGATGAAGTACAGCGTCGTGCCGTCAACCGAGAACGTGAGATGCGACACGGGCGTCGTCGGGTCATCGATGCGGGCGATCAGCTTGCGGTTCTCGCCGCGGTTCGACGCCAGCCAGACGCCGTAGATGCCCGACTCGTCGACGCCCACCGCGACGATCCCGCGCCCAGCAGGGTGATACACCGCTTCGTCGGTGCGAGCGAGGAAGCTGATCGCCTTGCGGTCATCCTTGGTGGAGTCGCGCCAGGTGAGCTCACCCTTGGCCTCGGTGATGCCGAGGAGGGCTTTACCGGTCGGCTGCGACCACGACACCGTCTGGTTGGTCGCGTTGTAGCCGCTGGCTCTGGTGCCCTCCGGTCCGGCAACGGTGTGCGGATCGACGAGGACACGTTGGCCGGTCGGTGACCATCGAACGGCCGAGGTGTCGGTGGCAATGCGGAGTAGGCACCGCGGCACGCCATCGTCGCCGATGACCCGCAGTTGGCCGTCCTGGATCCACGACACCTCACCCGTGTGGGCGGGCGGCGTGAACGCACATTCACTGATCGGTCCGGTCTGGGGGAACGAGACGTCAACCGGCGACGGGGGCGTTGCTGGCGTTGTTGAAGGCGCTGACGTTGTTGAAGGCGCCAGATCGGGAGCGGATGTCGGTGAGCCCAATCCAGACGTCGCCGACGTGGAGTCGGCCGAGCCCGAATCCGACGTCGCAGCATCCGATCCGGATGGCGAGCCGACCGATGCTGCACTCTGCTTGAGCGACGACGAACTCAGCGACGTGGTGCTGCTGCACGACGCCGTCACCAACCCGAACACAACAACAAAACGACTCGCAGTCCGTCCACGGCGATCCATTTCCGGAGGCTATACCACGACGAAGCCACGCGCCGGCCCGACCACTCAGCCCGACGACTCAGCCCGTCTGTCAGCCCGAACGTTGGCGCGAGTCATGGCGGCGAACTGGGGTGATCGGGGTGAACCGCAGCAGCCCGGTCGGGGAGAACATGCCCTGCACATCGACGACGACGTGCATCGGCGCGGACACGGTGATGCAGAACGAACCATCGGCATCAACCGTCACCACCGCGAGGTTGGCGGTTGTGACGCCCCGCGCGACGTTGCCATTCGACTTCGTCTGTGGTCCCGAAACGAGAGCCGAGCATGCGTCGGCAGTGGCATAGCCGGCCGCGGTGGAACCGGTGAGCGTCAGGTTGATCAACACCGCCGAGGCGCCGGGGGGCGCCTGTACATGAATGATCGATCCGGCAGCGTTGATCTGCCCGCAGCGTTGTGCCGTCGCGCCGAGATCCGTCCAACAGTCGCGGGTGTCGACGAGGCGTTGTGGCGTCGTCGACGTGTAGCCCCAGCCATTCGCGGACGGCGGCGCGAAGAAGCCCTGCAGGTCGACGATCTTCTGCGCCTGGGCCGTCGAGTAGGTGCAGAACTGGGCGCCGGCTGCACTATTGGCGACGGGTACGACGGCGAGATTGGCGACCGTGTCACCCGCCGCGAAGTTCGCATTGGAGCGCGTCTGCGGACCTGCCACCAGTGTCGAACACGCGTCGGCGGTGAGGTAGCCGGCAGATGTCGGCTCGGTGACGGTCAGGTTGGCCAGCATCGCCACAGCGTTCGATGCCACGGCGGCCGCCGCGACCACTATCTCCGTTCCAGCCGGGACAGGGCCCTTTTCGGTGCATGACCCGGTCGGCGCGCAGAACGACTGGGCACGCGTGTCCATCACTCGTTGCGGCGCGACGGACGTGAACATCGTCCCTCCACCGGCGGATGAAGCGGCAGGCGCGAAGAACCCTTGGACGTCGACGATGGAGTGCATCGGTGTCGACCGATACAGGCAGAATCGCCCGCTCGAGTCGAGCGGTACGACCGCCAGGTTGGCGACCGTCCTACCGGGAGCCACATTGCCGTTGGAGGAAATGCGTGGGCCGGCGGGCAGCGCGGTGCACACTTCTGCGGTCACATAGCCCGCCGCGGCCGCATCGGTGACGGTGATGTTGACGAGGGCCGCCGTCGATCCGGTCGGAGCCTTGGTGTTGACGACGACCCGCCACCCGGCAGCCGGAACCTCGCTCGGAGCAAGGCATCGGGGCGAGATGGCGCCGGCATCGCTGGCGACCTCGAGGCATCCGCTGGCGGTGTTGGGGGTCGCGATGGCCCGCGCCTGCGTCGGAGTGCCGCGGAACTCGAAGTGCATCGCATCGCGACGCACGCTGGTCTTGGTTTGGCTGGGCGAGGGGCATCCACCGCTCCAGCCGTAACCGCCCCAGTACAGACCCCAACGCTGGGCTGCGCGAACCACCCACATCGGGATGTCGGTCTTCATCGGCGTCGCGCACGCCGACGCTCCGTTGACGCCGTAGTAGGTCATTTCCGGATTGGCGCCGCTGTTCATGTCCAGCGCCAAGCCCCACGAGTGATTCGACAGTTGCGAACTCGTCAGGCCCTGGCAGTTCCTCAAGCTGGTCGATGTGCAGCGGAAGTTGTACGTCGAAACGTCGGTGATCTTGTAGCCACCGGCAACTATGTCGCGGACGAACCCCTCGAACAGCGGCAACGACTCCGGCATCGACCGCAGCTGGTTGGCCTTCACCGGCCCGACAGCACCCTGATTGCCGATCAGCAGTTTCTCCCAGTCGCTCAGGGCTGGCGAACCGTTGTACGTCCAGCCCGGCCATGTCCAGCCGACCGGCGGGAACGTGCCGGTGGCCTGATCCAACAGACCGAGCGCGCTGGCTGTCGCCTCGTCGACCACGCCGGTGGGCGGGATGGCCTCAGCCGTTTGATAGTTCGCCACCGCAACGGCTGTCAGCTGAGCGAACATGCCGTCGGCCGGCGCTGGGAACCCGGCGGTCGTCAGCGCTTGCTGCACTTTGGCGACCAAGGCGCCGCTCGATCCGACCGAGAGGTCAACCCAGGTCGTCGGGGTCGTGGTCGCCTTGGGAAACGGGGGCCTTGGCCAGCCCCGCAAGTCGGGCAGGCCCTTGCCGTCGAGCAGGCAGTCGGCAACGGTGCCGGCTTCGGCCTGCTGAGATGAGCAGACGGTCGGCATCGACGGCAGGACCCATGGCGTGGAGTCGACAGCGGCCGCCCGCACAGCTGCCGCCCCGACAGCGGCCGCCCGCACAGCGGGCGCCAGGGAGAGCCCACTGCTGCTGACGGCGAGCGCCACGAACGTGGCCAGGCATCTGCGGTTCACAAACATTCATAGGGGTATCGGCAGTCGGGCGGTGACCCTTGAATCGCAACGCTTGGATCATCGCCACGCCTCGAACAAAAGGATCGCGGCGAACACGAAGAAAAGCGCTGCCGCTCCGATACGGATGGCCCGTTCGGGCAGCCGGGCGCCGAGGACACGGCCGACCAAGATTGCGAGACCGTCGGCAATGACCATCCCAACGGTCGAGCCGAGCCAGGTGCCGAACAGGCCTTCGCGGGTCGCGAGCGCGATCGTGGCGAGCATCGTCTTGTCGCCCAGTTCGGCCAGGAAGAACACGATGCCGACCGTCAGCACGGTGTTTCGTGCGGGTCGGGCAGCGCGTTCTTCGTCCTCTGCGGTCAGGCGGTCGCCGCGCAGGGTCCACAACCCGAACGCCACGAACGCCACCGCTGCGACGATGGTGATCGGGCGTGTTGGGATCGCCTTGCCGAGCGCGGCACCGATCACCACCGAGACGGCGTGGACCAGAGCGGTCGACACGGTGATCCCGATCAACACCGGCACCGTCTTGTAGCGCGTCGCAAAGGCGAGCGCCATCAGCTGCGACTTGTCGCCCATCTCGGCGACGAAGATCACCCCGAGGCTGACCAGGAAGGCTGTCAACATTTTGTTCTCCTCGAATCGAACGCCGAGAAGAAGTGCCTGGAACAGCCTTCGACTCGGCGCAAACTGGTTGCACCATGTCGAAGGTCTCGCCCGCCCGGACACGTCCGGACCCGGCCGACCGGGCGTCATCCGCCAGCATGTCGATCGACCAGTGAGTGGGCTACTCCCCTTCACCGACAATCATACCAGCATGGTGAGCAAGTGCAGTCACCTCGCCAGGTTGCGGTGCCCGCTCCTCGGCAGATCGGCGTTCAGATCCAGCGTCACGGCACCACGCTATTCCCCCGGCTGCGCAAGCGAGCCCGGTCACCGACCATGAGCCATACACCGATGCTCCAGAACTGCGAGCCTGGCCGGCTTGACTCGCGCCCGTGATCGCCGAAACTGCCGTAACTGCCGAAATCGCCGAAGCTGCCATGACCCCGTACCTGTCAGGCCGGCGCTGCGGCACTGTTCAATCGTACGGCGATGACGAGCGCGTCGTCGTCAGCAGCCGGACGGGCGAGTGCGACTCTGCGAGCGCGCTCGATCGCGTCTGTAGCGCTGTGAGCGCCTTGCAATGCGTCGAGTAGATGACGGTAGCCCGTGTCGATTGTTCGCCCGCGTTGTTCCACGAGACCGTCCGTGAATGCGACGACGATGTCGCCGGGTTCGAGCCGTATCGAGGTCGAGGCGGCGTGTTTCGCAACGAGGCCGAAGCCCAAGAGGGTGTTCGGTTCGACGTCGATGACTCGGCTCTCGCCCGAAGCGCTCACGATGATCGGGGGTGGGTGCCCGGCCGCCGTCAGCGTGAGGGTTCGAGTGCTCAATTGGACTTCGAGGATCAGCAGGGTGCCGGACGGTTGGCGAGAATCGCGATAGATCAGTTGATCGAGCTTGTGAAGAACGGCAGCCATCGGAAAACCGCTCAGGCACAGCGTTCGCAACGTGTGGCGGAACATCGCGGAGTGGGCGGCGGCCTCGATGCCGTGGCCGACGACATCGCCGACGACGAGTATCTGATGGTCATCGTCGACCACGTAGCCATCGAACCAGTCTCCGCCGACCAACGTTCCGCGTTGAGCGACCAGAAGCTCCCTGCCCAGCGTGAGCCCCGGCAGCAACTCGGGTTCAGGCAGGAGCGCGTGTTGAAGGGTGTTGGCGATGATTCGTTGCGCCGAGAGCAACGAGGTCTGGGCCAAGGCGAGCGCTGTCATGTTGGTGAACGTCCGGAAGAAGTGTTGTTGAGGTTCGTCGAAGCGCTGGATGTCAGGGAAAGCCATCACGAGCACTCCGTGTGCGCCGGCCACCCTGAACGGAACGACGGCCCATGACCGCTGACCAGGCGGCGGCGAAAACGTGGTCGATTCGAATATCGATGGGTCGCGCACGAAGAGCGGGGTGGCGTCGAGCCGGGCGAGCTCGGTCAGGCTGCTTTGGTGGCCGGAGTCGGGTTGAAACCACTCGTGGCAGGTTGGTTGACGTGCCTCGCCGGCGCTCCAACAGAGCCGCATTTCGCACGAGCTCAGTACCGAACCCGCGACGCTGTCGAGACGGTCCAGAACCTCTTCCGGCGTGTCGACCGAGGCGAGATCGATCGAGTACAGCACCAGCCGTTGGGTATCCACCGCATATGCCGTCGGCCCCGACGTATCGACCAGTATCGCGGAGAAGCCGACGATACCCCTCGTGTAGTCGCGCACTGCTTGTCCGACGAGCAACAGATAGCCAAGCGTTCCATCGGCACATCTGAACCCGAATCCGTGAGAGACCCGCTCGAGCTGATTGCGCTCCATGCTTGCCAAGATCTCCGCAAGGGCCTTCCGGTCCTCTGGATGCACACAGTCGAGCAACTCCGAGAAGTCGGTCGGCGGCGAGTCCCGTTCAGGTCTACGGAGCATCGCTATCGAAGACCGCCAGATCAGTTCGCGGGCGACTCCGTCCCAGAGGAACGACCCGATCTCGGCGACGGACACGACGAGCTCGATCTGATCGATCAGTTGGGCGATGCGGAGGTGCGCCTGAACGGTGGCGACGAGAACCTCTGTCTCGACCGGTTCGGTGAGGTAGCCGTCGGCGCCGCTCACCAAACCGAACGCCTGCTCGGCTGCGGAGACGGAGACGCCAGAGCGCAAGATGATCGGTACGGAGCGCCGGTCAGGGTCGGCCTTCCATCGATGGCTGAGCTCGATCCCGTTCCCGTCGGGCAGGTTCACGTCGAGGAGTACGAGGTCTGGTCGGCCGTTGGCCCAGATGGCTTCGGCCTCGGCCACGGTCGAGGCAACCACCACCTCGAAACCCGCTCGCCGTAGCGCACGCCGCGATGCGTACAGCACTTCGAGGCTGTCGTCGATTGCGAGTATCGTTGCCGGGAGCATGCTCAACGCCGGCGCGCGAGCAACCGACGGGTCGGCCGCCCACTTGCATCGGCACCTTCGAGGGAGATCACCTGCGGGTTCGACGTGTTCACTCCACTGCCCCCGTCGAGAAGTAGAACGTCGAGCCGCAGCCATCTTCGGATTCGGCCCACAGCACACCGCCGTGGCGCTGCACGATTCGTCGCGCGATCGTGAGCCCGACTCCTGTACCGCCCCCGTACTCCTGCGGACCGTGCAGCCGACGGAAAACCCGGAAGATCTCTTCGATCCGGTCTGCTGCGATCCCGATCCCATTGTCACGCACGAAGACGACGACTTGCTCGACCTCCGCGATCAGCGACCGTGGCACCAGTGCGAGACCTCGCTGAGTGCGCACAAGAGGTATCGTCCCGACCTCGACGCGAGGCTCGGAGCTGTTGTTGTACTTGATGGCATTGCTGATCAGGTTCAACAGGACGTGACCGATCATGCCGCGGTCGACGCGGATTTCGTCGTCGGTCATTAGCACCAGTTCCGCTCCGCCGCCTGTCAGCCGACTCGACATCAGCTCGCGGACATCTTCGACAAGCGACCGGAGCCGCACCGTCTCGATCTCCGGCTCGGATCGTCCGACGCGGGCATGGTCGAGCAGGCTTCGAACGAGACCGCTCATTCGCCCTGCAAGCTTCGTCATCATCTCGAGCCGGTGGCGGCCCTCGTCGTCGAGTACATCCGCATAGTCCTCGACGAGGAACCTCGCATAGTTCGCCAATCCGCGCAGTGGCTCTTGGAGGTCGTGGGCAGCGACGTACGCGAAGGCGTCGAGCTCGGCGTTGGAGCGCACCAGCTCAGCGTTGAGCCGGGCGAGCTGCTCCACCGTCTTGACGATGTGGTTGGCGATCAACGCCCGAAGGGCCTCGACCGTGGTCACCTGTTCCGGTGACCACGGTCGGGAGCGACCTTCGACGTGCTCGGTCCAGGCTTCGAAGGATGTCCGCGGCGCGAGCCGCCTCTCGGGAGCCTGTTGGACGGCCTTCATCGGTTCGCCGGCCCATTGCACCTCGTGAAGCCACTGTGGTCGGAACCAGACCACATAGTTCCGTTGCAAGGACGAGATCGGCATCGCCAGAAATCCTGCGGCGGTGTCCTCGTGCCCTGTCAGCACGGGGTAGCCGACCCGGGCATTGTCGGTCGCGACGACAGCTCCGACGTGTGCCTCGCCGATCAGATCGACAAGCCGGGCGACCGTTTCTTCGTCGGGTGTTGATCCGATCAGGGTCGCTACCCCGGCAATGACGATCGCTGCGCCTTGGGCATCGACGAGGTCGAGGAGAAGCCGAGGCTCGCCGGTCAAACCGGTCGTCAGGTCGTCCGAGCGGGCGAGCTGCTCGGCCAGCCGGCTTCGCACGGACTCCACCTGCAGCGCGTTGGCAGCGCGTTCCTCGACGAGGCGACTGCCGAGCATCACCGAAGCGGTGAGAGCGATGAACTCGCACGCCTCGCGTACCGGTGCTGACGGAAGCTTCGGGCCGCGGTAGTGGTGGCAGGCAATCAGCCCCCACAGCCGACCTCCGACGACGAGCGAGATCGACATTGACGCCACGACGCTCATGTTGATGAGATATTCGCAGTGAATCGGTGACACCGACCGGGAGGTCACGGCACTCAGATCCAACGGCTTCCCGCTCGGCAACAAGGTCGGGACAAGCGGGACCGGCCGGTACCGGGCGTCGGGAATGAGTCGCAGCCAGTGCTCGAGATACAAACGCCGGGCTTGAGCGGGGATATCCGATGCGGGATAGTGCAGACCAAGGAACGGTTCGAGATCCGCCCGACGATGCTCGGCGATCACCACTCCGTGATCGTCGGGTTCGAACCGGTATCCCATGACCCGGTCGAAGCCGGTCAGCAACTTCACAAATGCGCAAGCCTCTTCGATCACGATGTCGCTCGATCCAGCAAGCTGGATACGGAACACTGCGTCGGTGACGGCGTCAGCGAAGCTGACCTCGGCGTCATCGGACGCGACGACCGGCTCGATCTGCACGATCCTCATTCGCGAAGCGGCATCGCCGTCAGGATCCTGTTCGACGGCGGCGACATCGACGACCCGGCCGCCGGGTAGCGTCGTGCGTGACGATCGGATGCGGCGGCCGTCCATCGATTTGTCGGTCAACAACGAGCCGCCAATGTTCGCGCCGAGGACAGCGTCGACACGACGGCCAAGAACCGTCTCGGTCACCGGTCCTTCGAATGCGAGTAACTCCGACGCATTCTCGGAGCACTGGACGACGTAGTCATCTTGGAGCACCAGCAGCACGGCGTGGGGCTGGATGGAGCCGGGTATGTGGATCGGCTCCTGATCGCAGCTGTCAACGGTTACCGAAGCGGTTTGGCCCGGGGCACCGCTCATATGACACGACCGAACGTGCTCAGATACACGTCGAACGTGGTGACCGCAGCGGCGACCACAGGACCCGTGTCGCCCCGGTGGGAGCTCAACATGGCGAGCGCGAGTTGCCACCGGTTGTTCGGTGATGCGCCGCTGGACAAGAAAGATCTCGGAGCATGTGGTCCGAGTGTTCTCGCGACGAGGGCCGCCAACCGTTGCCCGCCCAGGAGTGACCCTTCGAGGACATACAGGACCCCCAACCCTGAGTTGGCGGACCACGTTGTCGACGTCGTCGCCGGCGTTCCCCGGCCGCCGAGCGATCGAAGATCCCGGCAAAGCCCTCGTTGGACTGTGGCGGCTCGCCGGGCCCAGTCATCGTGTGGAGCGAATCCGCCGAAAGTTTCGACCACCCGTCGACGGGCGTGATCGTGAAGGCGCAGAAATTCGCTGTAGCGGCTCAGTGACGCGAATGGTTCCCACTCGATGATCATCCGATCGAGTCGCTTGTGAGCTTCTGCGGTCGCCTGTTTCAGTTGGACAGGCAGTCCTGTGCAAGATTTCTGCTCCGACCCTGAGAGGCTCGCCCCGTCCTCGACGAGCACCGGGCCGCTACCGTCCGTCGTCCTGTCCGGGATGCGACCGTCGTGACGCCTGACGCGTGATGCGATCGGCCTCACCGCGAGACCCTCTGCGCATTGATCCCATGGTGATGCTGCTTCGTTCGGCACCCTCATTCGGGCATCTCGAACCATCTGGTGTTGGCAAGTTTGCCAGTGCTCAGACGCACCGAAAGACCCCCAAAGATGTCACCGCGTGAGGGTATACCCTCCGGCCGATCCCACCGCTGCCGTACGTCGACGGTGGTGATTCTTGACCAATCTTCGACAACCACTGCGTGGCGTCGCAGGTCATCGATCAGATGAGAGCCGATACAACGTCCGGCGGGGACACCCGTGGCCCGCGACTCAGCGCCGCAGGATCATGAGCAGGATGACGATGACGACGATCAGAAGGATGACGCCGCCGCCGATGTAGATGCCTGATGCGAGGATTGCTGCTGGAAACATGGTCGGTCTTTACCCAATATCTTTCTCGGCTAGACGAAGGCGCCGACAACGCGGTCGGGGCACACTCGCTGGTGCGGGCGATCGTATGATCGAGGCGCATTTCCAGATGTCTCGAAGATCCCGCACGACTCATACGCTGAACTGATCATGTTGCTCGGCTGTGTCGGCAGACGGGGCGAATTGCCGCTCGCGGGGCCCCGTAGACCCGAGAACCGCCACGCGCCTGGTCACGCAAGTCCAATCGCGGCCGTCGCCGGTCGATGTCAAAACCCCCACCCGGCGGGGGCGCGAGGGTCGGGAGAGTAGGCGCAATACGTACCGGTGCGGATGGTACGGCTGAGATGCTCGCCGAGCTGGGGATGGTGCTCACCGATCCGGGCTATCACCTGGCGGACAGCGCGGGTCACACCGACTCGAGCACGCTCGGACGCGGACGCGGCTCGTCGAGCACGACCACCCAAGCCAAACGCGCGCGCGAGCTCTCGAACGAGGAAGTCGCGTTCGGCGTCGGCCTGCGCGGCCCGCTCTGCGTCCCCGATGGCACGCGCCTGCTCGCTGTCGTCTTCGATCTCGGCGAGGCGTCGGCGGTAGGCGTCCTTGGCTCGCTCGTCGAGGATCTCGCCCGCGTCGCCGAGCGCCGAGCGCGGCACGCTGGCCGCCTGGCTGCTGTCCATCTGCGCAACGCTGCCGGCCTCGGCGGCGACGAGGTCCAGAACGTGGTACTCGCGGCCCGGATCGGCGAGCAGCCGCGCGAGATATCGCATGCCCTTGAGGTCACGCACTCGGACGGTGCGCCCCTCGTAGATCACCGACCAGTAGTCACCCTCGCGACGAAAGACGTTGAAGCTTTCAACCGGCTGCTCGTCGAGTGCGTCGCGGTGCGCGACGTCCACTGCTGGGTCCACCGTTGGCGCGGCTTGGATCCGTTCGAGGATCGTGCGGGCCGCCTGGCGCTCCAAGACGGCCCGGTGCTTGCTGCCGCTGGCGCGGTGGGCTTCGGCGAGCCCCATGCGTGCCATCGACGCCTCGTACGGCGCGCCGACCTCGTTCCACAGTCGCACCGCTTCGGACAACGACTGTTCCGCGCCCGTCGCATCGCCCTCGGCCAGCCGCACCCTTCCTCGCGCGAGGGCGGCGCCGGCCAAGAGCGCTTTGCTCTCGAATCGGGCGGCTACGAGCTCCAGCTCGGCGGCGGCCGATCGAGCCCGGCCGATGTCGCCCGCCGCGATCGCGATCTCGACCTGCGCCTCGAGCAGCGGCGCGCGCTGCAGGTCGGTGTTCGGTGGTCGCTCCTTCGACGGCACCCGCAAAGGGTGTTCGAGGGCGTCTCGTATGGAGGCAGCCGCGGTCGCCACGTCGCCTTGGGCCAGACGCACCAGGGCGAGACCCGGTTGAGGATCCCACCCGGCGCGGTGAGCGGCCAGCAGCGCTTCCTCCGCGCCCGCGATGTCTCCCTTGTGAAGGCGGATCCGTCCAAGCTCATTCAGCGGCCACCCGAGCTCGCGCCGCAAGTAGGGGCGCAGTTCTTCGCACGCCACGAGCGCCTGACTCTCCGCCTCGTGGCACGACCCGCGCAGCCTCAAGATCTCGGCGCGGTGGACCCGGCAGCGCCCGCGGAGGCTCCCGATGGCATTCGTCTCGCACCACCGCTCCATCGCCTCGGTCCACTCCTCGGCCACGTCATACTGGGCGAGGCCCTGCAGGGCGCACACGAGTTCGCAGTAGACGACCCCTGTCGAGAGCGGATCGAGGTCCCCGGAGACCGTCGCCACCCCGACCTCGTCGAGCAGTGCCAGACCTTGCTGGACATCGCCGTCCAAGATGAGCAGCCGTGCGTCTGCTACGCGTCCGATGGCGCACGCCGCCGGGTCACACGTCGATCCCACCTCGATCGCACGCCGGGCCCACTGCCGCGCGCCGGGCATGTCACCAGTCAGCATCCGCTCATAGGTGCGGACAGCCGCAAACCACGCGTGCGCCGGCGTCTCACCCCGACCTTCGAGAAGCCGCTCCGCTCGTGCCAACCAGCCGCGCACCGGTGCCATCAGGGCAGTGTCGAAGAGCAGGTGCATCGCAACACGAACGGCCGCACCTGCAGCCGCGACCTGGTCGCCGGCCTGCATCCACGCCGCGTGGGCGCGTTCCCACGCCTCGATGGTCACATCGAGATGGCCGGCCGCGTAGGCGACCTCGCCGAGCACCGGTAGATCGGTGGAGGCCAACAGGCCGTCCGCGTCCGCCTCCATGAGGAGGTCGAACGCCTCACGCCAGTCTCCACGGGCTGTCGCGACACGTGCGCGCTCGACGAGGCCAACACCAGCGCCATCGCTCATCGCACACCCCCCCAATCCGCAACCGATCGGAGCCCGGGTCAACCACCGCCGAACGTAGCCGTGGAAGTTACCACCGTAACAGTCTTGCTCACGCACCCTTGGTACGGGACCACGAGGCCCCGAGCCAATAAGGCGAACCCGAGGAGGACTCATGAACATCGCAAAGGTCAACGGCGTAGAGCTTGAATTCGAGGTGGTCGGATCGGGCGAACCCCTGCTCCTTATCAGCCCCGTCCTCGCCGACGGGTTCCTGCCGCTCCTTTCAGAATCGGCGCTGGCCGACCACTACCAGCTGATCCGATACCACAAGCGGGGCTGGATCGGCAGCACCCACACCCCGCCGCCAGTGAGCATCGCGGACCACGCCGCCGACGCCGCAGCGCTCCTGAACCATCTCGGAGTTCCGCGCGCCCACATCGCCGGCCACTCCAGCGGCGCGGCGGTCGCTGCCCAGCTGGCACTCGACCATCCCGAGACCGTGCACACGCTGATCCTGCTGGAGCTGGCGCTGCTCTCTCTGCCCAGCGGCGAAGCGTTCTTCCAGCAGGCCGGACCTGCGTTCGAGGCATACGGAAACGGCGACCACGAGAGCGCGTTGGCCATCTTCATGAGCGTCGTCAGCGGCCTCGACTGGGCAACGTGCCGAGCCGTACTCGAAGAGCGTCTTGCGGGCTCGGTGGCGCAAGCGATCAAGGACGCCGACACCTTCTTCGGCGTCGAGCTCCCCGCCCTCACCCAATGGGCATTCGGTCCCGAACACGCAGCCGCCATCCACTGCCCCGTGCTGTCCGTGCTCGGCACCCAAACCCAGCCCCTGTGGGTGGAGGTCGCCGACTTCCTGCGCTCTCACCTCCCGCACGTCGAGGACTGCACAATCGATGGCGTCGGCCATCTCCTGCACATCCAACGTCCCGAGCCCGTCGCACGAGCGATGGCCGAATTCTTGGGGAGCAACTCCATGGCCGGCGACTGAAGCCGGGTCAACACTGCGATCGGCCCACGCGAGGGCGTCGGCGGGCCCGAGCATCGGCTCTCGACGATCAGCGCGGCGCTCGAACACCAACGGCGTCTCCGGACAACCTGCCCTCGTGATGAGTCGACTGTCCACACGGTCGTCCTACCTCCGAGTGCAGGCCGGTCCGAAGCGCCGCGCAGAGTTGCCACGCCACGCCTGAGGCGCCATCGCCGATGTCAGCCGCCGGCCAGGACCCGGTCGATGATGTCCTGGGTCGAGTGCACGACCTGCTTCGCGGCCATGGCTGCTCCCCTTGCCTCGGCATCTGCGAAGCGAGCAGGACCCAGGGCCTCGGGCAGCCGCTCCAGGATCGCCCCCACCCGACGCAGGTCGGACGCCTCGATGGGCATCGCCAACTCGGCGGAAGCGACCCTGATTGCGGCATGGAGCACGGCGGCGTCTTCGTAGTCGCCGCGTTGGGCCAACACTCCGGCCACGTGTCGCAGCGTGAGCCACTGGTTGGCCCAGTCGCCAGCTCGATACCACATGTCGATGACCTCTCGAGCCAATCGCAGTGCGCCATCGAGATCGCCTCGCCGCCCGGCGAGCGACACCAGCTCGGTGCGGGCGAACGCGACGATCCAGCGGTTGTTCACCGCGGAGCCGTGGGTGACCGCTTCTTCGAGCATGGACGCGGCCCGATCGGGGTCGAGTGGTTCGAGGGTGAGGGCCCGGGCGTGGAGCGCGGACGCGAGCGATGTCGGGTTCTCGGTACGGCGGGCGAGGCTGACGGCCTCGTCGGCCAGAAGCCGGCTCTCGTCGGCCCGGGCCGCGCTCGCGAGACCGACCGACGCCATGTAGAGGGCATGGACCAAGCGGGCATCGTCGCCGCTGGTCCGGGCGGCACCGACCATGCGCTGACATATGTCGGCGGCCCTGCCAGCCTGGCCGCGGTAGTAGAAGACGTTGCCCATGGTGCGCCAGTGCAAGCCACACGGCGGGAGCCCGAGCTGTTGTTCGACCGCGAGTGACCGTTCGGCGAGCGCCATCGCCTGATCGAGATCGCCCCGCACGAAGCGGCCGTAGCCGGCCGTCGCCAGGACGAGCGGGGCGAGCGGATGAGCCTCCGCCCCCGGCGCGCCGAGGGTGGCCTCGGCCCAACTGAACAGCTCGTAGCGCATCCGCCGGAAGGCGAACTCCCGAGCGCCGACCACGAGTCGCAGCGCGCCGTCGATGTCGCCCTGCGCCAGTGCCCAACGGTGTGCGATGCGCAGATCGTCGAAGCTATTCTCCAGGCGCTCAGCCCATGCGGGCTCGTCCGGCCCGTCCAGGCCGATCTGCGCCTGCTCGACCTGTTCGATGGCCCGGCCCGCGTGGCGTCGGTGCAGCTCGCCGGTGTCTCCGGCCCGGTGCAGCTGCTCTCGTCCGAACTCCCGCAACGTCTCGAGGAGCGAGTAGCGGGTCGGTGATCGACTTGTGTCGGCGACGACCATCGACTTGTCGACGAGGGCCGCGAGGATGTTCGTGACCGCCTCGACAGCGACGGCCCCGTCGGCACATACCCGTTCCACGTCGCCGACGGTGAAGCTCCCGGCGAACACTGACAGTCGGTCGAACAAGAGTTGCTCCGCATGGCCCAGCAGCTCGTAGGACCAGGCGACGGTCGCATGCAACGTCTGGTGTCGGGGATCGCGCCGCGGGCTCGCCGTGAGGATCGTGAACCGCTCGTCGAGCCTGTCGGCGAGATCGCCCAGGGCCATCGAACGGACGCGCGCGGCGGCCAACTCGAGGGCGAGGGGCAGACCGTCGAGCCGGCGGCAGATCTCGACGACGGGCGCAGCCGTTGCCTCGGTGAGCCGGAAACCCGGGTGTGCAGAGGTGGCCCGAGCGACGAACAGCCTCACCGCCGGGGACTCCATCGCCATGACGGGGTCGGTCTCGCCCGGGTCGGGCAGCGGCAGTGGGCCGAGCGGCCAGACGGTCTCTCCGTCGACGCCGAGCGGCTCCCGGCTGGTCGCGACGATGCGCACACCAGGACAGGCGCGCAGGATGGCCTCGGTGATCTCGCCGATCGGGGCGAGCAGGTGATCGCAGTTGTCGAACGCCACGAGGAGCTGCCGGGTTTGGAGCACCTCGACCAGCCCTTCGAGCGTGGAGCGGTCCTGCCGGCGCTGAACGTCGAGCGCGGTCGTGACGGCCTCAGCGGCCAAAGCATCCTCCCTGATCGCAGCCAGGTCGCACAGCCATACACCGTCGGGGTACCCGGGCGCCGACTGCTCGGCCAGTCGCATCGCCAGACGGGTCTTGCCCACCCCGCCGGGGCCGGTCAGGGTCAGGAGGCGGACGGTTTCGAGGAGGTGGACCAGATCGGAGAGCTCGGCGTCGCGACCGAGCAGGGCGCTCACGCTGAGCGGGAGATTTCCGTGCGATCGTCTCGCAGCCGGCCCCTCAGCGGGACCAGGTGCCCAGCGCGGTTCAACCGACGGACCGTCGAGCGACGGATCCTGGCGCAGCATCCGCGATTCCAGATCGGTCAACGACGAGGAAGGCTCCAGACCCAGTTCGCTACCGAGGTCGGTGCGAAACCGGTGAAACGCCCGGAGCGCCTCGGGCTGGCGTCCCCAGCGGTAGAGCGCGAGCATCTGTTGAGCCCGGAACCCCTCGCGAAGCGGCCAGTCCGCGATGCAGGTCTCAAGCTGGTCGATGGCCCCGGCCCAGTCGGCCAGAGCCAGGCGGGCGTCCACGAGTGCCTCTGCCGCCCGTTGACGAACCTCTTCGAGCCGGGTGCTCTCGGCCTGGAGGCCGAGGTCGTCGGCGAACTCGGCGAACGCCCGACCGCCGCACCACCAGGCCAGTCCCTCGACCAGGAGATCCGCCGCTCGAGCCGGGTCGGTGGACAGCGCCCGTAGTGCCTCCTTGACTTGGCGCTCGAAACGGGCGCTGTCGATCTCGTCGGCGTCGACCATGAGCGTGTAACCACCCGGCCGCGTCTGCAGCCGCCGCCCACCGTCGTCAAGGTCGTGGCGCAGGCGTGATACATAGCTCTGGACCGTTCCCGCCGCCCGGGCCGGTGGATCGTCACCGAAAAGCACGTCGATCAGCTGCTCGATCCCGCAGACTGCGTTTCGGTGCAGCACGAGCGTCGCGAGCAGGAGGCGTCGGCGCGAGCCCCGCACCGAGAGCGGAACTCCGTCAGACGAGGCCACGTCCAGAGGTCCGAGCACCCGAATCTGCATACCGATCCCTTCCAGTGTTGTGGTGACAACAGTAGGGCGCATCCTTGCTGCAGGCCGGATGCATGTGGCCTGCACGAGGTACCGAGGAGGGTGGTCAACGGCGAGGCACAGTGCCCGTCCACACTCAGCTCAGGAGATCACCATGCCGTTCGTAAACGTCAAGCTCATCGAAGGGGTCTTCAGCCCAGACCAGAAGAAGGAAATGATCGCCAAACTCACCGAAACCATGGTCTCCATCGAGGGCGAGAACATGCGTCCGGTGACCTGGGTCGTGATCGAGGAAGTCGCCAGCGGCGAGTGGGGTATCGGCGGCAACGCCCTCACCACGGCCGATGTCAAGGCGCTGGCGGCCGGGGCCTTGGTGGGCTGACGAGCCGCGGTCGGTTCCCCTACCGGACGGTAGGGGAACCGGGTCTGCACTCTTCGCGGTCATGCGCGACGACAAATCGATTGATTTTCTCATCTAGCCAGTTATTGGTCATCGTCGCGCTTGGGTGCTGCGTTCTTGGCGATCATGGTGAGCTCGCCCGCTGCGAGGTAAGAGTCACAAAAACACCTGGTCACAGTGGAGCCCAGAGAGAGAATCGAACTCTCGACCTTTTCATTACGAGTGAAATGCTCTACCGACTGAGCTATCTGGGCGCAGGTCGCAATGCTAGCGGGCCACTGCTGGCGGGCCTACAGCGTTTCCGGACGCCTGCGGGCCATCTTGGTGCCGGGCACGTAGTAGCGGTCGTGCCAGATGCCACGGGGATCTTCGCCCTCCAAGGGCATCCTCCACGTCGTCGACAACGTCGTCGCTGCGGTGAGGTCGACGGCACACAATGGCCGCTGTTGGTCGTCCGTGCCCTCGACGTACGCGTTGGCTGCGTCGACCGGGATGTAGCGAGCGGCGATCGCTCGGTAGAGGTGCTGCCACAGCCGATCGCGGCCCGGCTGGTACAACACTTCGATGTGAGCCTGCAGCGTCACCTTGCGGTACGGCGGCTCGTCCTCGTCGACGGAGATGCCGACGCGCGGATCGCGGAGCATGTTCTGCCAGATCATGGCCGGCTCACGCGGCGTGAAACAGAGCAGGTCGCCGTCCATGATGAACCACAGTGGAACGACCCGCGGCATGCCGTCCGCATCGACCGTGCCGATTCTGGCCAGATGGTTCGGCTCGGCAAGAAATGCGTACATCTCGTCGATCGTCAGCTTCGGCATGGTGTTGGTATAGCTGTTACGCGCTGAGTGATGGAAGTTCGAGCAGCAGCGCCTGCAGCAGCAATTGCTCGTTGGGATTCCGGTCGAGCGCCTCGAGCGCGCCGTGGATGCGCGAAATCGCATCGGCCGCCGAATCCGGCCGGGCCAACGAGCCGTTGACCAGAGCGTCGCGGTACGAGCCCGCAATCGTCGCCAGACCGGAGCGGAGCTCGTCGATGCGATGTCGGCGCAGCTCACGCTTGTGCCGCTCCTCGAGCGCCTTCTTGCCGCTGCCCCGCTCTCCAATCGATGCGATCCGTTCCTCCATCGCGCTGACCTCGGCGGCGTGGCGTTGGGCGAGTGGCGCCGCCGCAGCCTCGATCTCCGCCAGCAGCGAGTCGACAGCGGCAACGACGGCGCTCCCGGTCCCGTCCAAACGCCTGGGCGTGGTCGCGAACATCTCCCGCCGCGCGGCGAGATGGGTGTCGTCGGCGAGCAGGCGCGCACGGGTGAGATCGCCTTTGGCCGCCGCCGCAGCTTCGGCTGCGGTGCTGGCGTCGACCCCGCACGACAGGAGAGCGGCGATCACGACGTCATCGGAGATCGGTTGGAAATCGATACGGATGCAGCGCGACGCAATGGTGACGAGATCGGGTGGCATGTAGTCCGCGAGCACGATGAAGACCGTGCTCGCCGGCGGCTCCTCGATCGTCTTCAACAGCTTGGCGGCAGCTTCCGGACTGAGCAGATGGAACTCGTCGAGGATCAGCACCTTGCGGTGGCTCTCGTTCGGCGCGAGCGCGGCGAGGCGGATGACCTCGTCGGCCTGATCCTTGGAGATCGAAGGTCCCACGCGCGCGAACTCGCGCACATCGGGATGCTGCCCGGCGATCGCAAGCCGCGCATCGCGCTGCGTCGGGTCATCGTGCCCGGCGAGCAGCAACGCAGTGAACGCGCGGGCGGCTTCGTTCTTCGTGCTGCCGGGTGGCCCGACGAACAGATAGGCGTGCAGCGGATTCGTTGCAGACGCCTGCAACCGGCGCACCGCAGTCGGCTGCCCGACGACGCCATCCCAGACGCTGGCCTGCGCGCCGGCCGGCACTCTTGTTTCGTCGCTGGGCATCAGACGCCGAGCCGTTCGCGAACGGTGGCGCGAATGGTTCGCGCCATCGCGTCCTGAGTGGCGGTTCCGTCGATGACGAGCCACCGCGAGGGGTCGTTTGCTGCCATCTCCGCGAAGCCGGCTCGGACCCGGGCGTGGAATGCGTCATCGGCGCGTTCGAAGCGGTCGAGGTCGCGTTCGGCCATCCGCTCGACGAGCACGTCGACGGGCACGTCGATCAGCAGCACGAGCTCGGGCCATGTTCCGCCGAGCGCCCAGTCGCTGGTGCGGCGAACGACATCGACCGAGACGCCGCGGCCATAGCCCTGATATGCGAGGCTCGAGTACACGCTGCGATCGCTGACCACGTGACGGCCGGCGAGCAGTGCCGGTCGCACGATCTGTTCGAGGTGCTGGGCCCGATCGGCCGCGATCAACAACACCTCGGCCTTGTCGGACAGCTCGGTGTTCGCCGGGTCGTGGAGAATCGACCGGATCGCCCGGCCGATGTCGGTGCCTCCGGTCTCCCTCGTCAGCACGGCATCTATGTCGGCGGCGAGCAGTGCAGCATGAGTGCTCTTGCCACATCCCTCTGCACCTTCGAGGGCGATGTATCGACCGACGCTCGTCACGGCCAGCACCATACCGTCTGAACCGTTTGGCGATTTGGTCCCACCAAAGTTGCGGAGGCTGCCACTCTCACCAGTACCATGAAGCGGTATTTTGATCTCACGGAATGAGACGTCGGTATGTGGATCCCCATCACCCTGTGCGCCGCTGCGTTTCAGACGTCGCGGACTGCGATGCAGCACCGCCTGCGGTCGCTGCTGTCGATCAGCGGCGCCGGATTCGTCCGCTACCTCTACGGCGCGCCGTTGTCACTCGCGGCCGTCGGCATCGCGTTTGCCACCGGCGTGCGCTTCCCTCGGATCCGGGCGCCGTTCTGGCCCATCATCGCTGCGAGCGGGCTGGCCCAGATCGTCGCCACGATTTTGCTCATCCGCGCCTTCGACGAACGTGACTACGCGATCGGGACCGTGTACTCCAAGACCGAAGTCGTCCAGGTAGCGGTGTTCTCACTGGTCTTCCTCGGTGAGTCGCTGCGGCCGCTCGGGTGGCTCGCGGTGGCGGTGAGCATGATCGGAATCGTGTTGCTCGTGTCGAAGGGCAAGCGGCTCAGCGTCGTTGCATTGCGCGAGCCGGCAGGTCTGTTCGGGCTGTGCGCTGGCGGTCTGTTCGGCCTCGCCGCTGTCGGCATCCGCGCGGCGTCCAAGCAGCTCCTCGACAGCCCGTCCGTTATGCGCGCGATCGTCAGCCTCGCAATGATGAACACGATCCAGATCGTCATTCACGGTGGATACCTGTTGCGTCGCGAACGCGAGCAGATCGGCCTGGCGCTCGGGCATTGGCGTTCGAGCTCGGTCGTCGGCCTGCTCAGCGTGTGTGGCTCGGCTTGCTGGGCCATCGCGTTCACGCTTCAGAACGCGGCGCGAGTGAGGACCTTCGGCCAGATCGAGTTGCTGTTCACGTTCCTCGTCGCCCGTTTCTGGCTGCACGAGCGGCATTCCCGGTTCGAGGTTGGGGCGAGCGGACTCGTGCTGTTCGGTGTACTCGGCATGATGCTCGCCGGGTGACTCGCCCTCGCCTCGCCTCGACAGCCTCGTTGGGCGCGATCTGCGCGCCGCGCCCGCTCAAATCGCGCCCAACGAACCGCCGGCGCCCAACGAACTGTCGACACCCGCTCGACACCCGCTCGACACCCGCCGGTTAGGGTTTCTTGGCCGCGGTCTTCTTGGTCGCGGTCTTCTTCGCGGCGGACACCCGCTTGGCGGCAGCCTTCTTGGTCGACGTCGCCCGCTTGGCCGGGAGGCCGCCCTTTTCGATGATTGCTTCGCGGCGGACCGCCAACAGCTCGTAGGCCCTCTCGTTCGGCATTGCGTCCAGCCGATCGCCCTTGCTGAGCGAGGCGTTGGTCTCGCCGTCGGTGACGTACACCCCGAACTTGCCGTCCTTGGCGACGATCGGGCGTCCGCTGACCGGATCAGTGCCGAACTCGCGCAGCGGACCCTTCGCGGCGAGTGACTGACCGCCGCGCTTGAACACCTTCGGGGCAGCGAAGATCTGGAGCGCTTGGGCTAGCGTGATCTCGAGCAGCTGCTCCTCGCTCGTGATGTTGCGGTAGTCCTTTCCCTTCTGCACGTACGGGCCGTAGCGCCCGTTGTTGGCAACGATCGCGATCCCGTCGATGGGATCGACGCCGACCGTGCGCGGCAGCTGCAACAGGTCGGTGGCATCGGCAACGGTGACCCGCTCGAGCGTCATCGTCTTGAACAGGCTGGCCATCTTCGGCTTCTCCAGCCCGGGCGGCAGTGCATCGGGCGTGCCCCATTGGACATACGGGCCGTAGCGGCCGTTCTTGGCGAACACCGGAAGGCCGTCGAGTTCGCCGATCGGGGTGTCGCTCTTTGGTTGGGCGAGCAGCTTGAGCGCCATCTCCACGGTCAGTTCGTCCGGGGTGAGGTCGTCCGGAACGCTCGCCGTGTCGTCACCGCGCTTGACGTACGGGCCGTACTTGCCCGGCTTGGCAACGATCAGGACGCCATCGGGATCGAGACCGATCGGGAACGTGTTGATCTCGGCCGCATCGATCTCGTCGAGGTTTTCGGTGACGAGGCGCTTCAATCCGGGTAGCTGGGCATCGTTGTCGTCGCCGAAGTAGAAGCGATGCAGCCACTGGTCCTTCTTCTGCTCGTTGCGGGCAATGGCGTCGAGGTCCTCCTCGATCCGGGCTGTGAACGCGTAGTCGACGAGCCCGTCGAAGTGCTGCTCCAGCAAGCTGACGACCGCGAACGCCGTCCACGTCGGCACGAGCGCCTGACCCTTCTTCCACACATAGCCGCGGTCCTGAACCGTCTGGATGATGCTGGCCCATGTGCTCGGGCGGCCGATGCCCAACTCCTCGAGACGCTTGATGATGCTGGCTTCGGTGTAGCGAGCCGGTGGCGAGGTCGCGTGGCCGTTCGGCGTGATCGAGGCGACCGGCACTGTCTCGCCGACCACGAGTGCAGGCAGCAGCGCCTCCTTCTCCTCCTGCGTGGCGGCGTCCTCGTCGGTGGACTCGACGTAGACCTGGCGGTAGCCGGGGAAGGTGATGGTGGTGCCGCTCGCCGCGAATTCGCAGTCCTGGCCGGCCGGGGAGCCGTGGACGGCCGCGGTGGCGCCGAGGCGCACGCTGACGGTCGTGCCCGCCGCGTCAGCCATCTGCGACGCAAGCGTGCGCTGCCAGATCATCCGGTAGAGCGCGAGCTCTTGACCATTCAGCTCGCCACCGAGCCGATCGGGTGCCCGCAACGGCGTCGTCGGACGGATCGCCTCGTGGGCCTCCTGCGCGTTCTTGATCTTGCTCGTAAACCTGCGCGGCCCGTTCGACAAGAACTGCTGGCCGTATGCCCGCGCAACCTCGGCCCGAACAGCGGAGAGCGCTTCGTCGCTGAGCGTCACGCTGTCCGTACGCATGTAGGTGATGAAGCCACGCTCGTACAGACCCTGCGCGACGCGCATTACCTGCGCCGCGCCGAGGCGCAGCTTGCGGCCGCCCTCCTGCTGCAACGTGCTCGTCATGAACGGTGCCTTCGGGCTGCTGCGGTAGGGCTTGTCCTCGACGGACCTCACGGTCACGGCGGCCGACGACAGCCCGTCGGCCAGCGCGCCGGCCTGCGCCTCGTCGACAACGACCACACCCTTCTTGCGCTGACCGTCGCTGCCGAAGTCCTTGCCCGTCGCGACCTTGGCACCGTCGAGCGCGACCAGCGTCGCAATGAACGAGGGCTGTGTAGCGGTGAGCAGATCGAGATCCCAATAGCCTGCTGACACGAACGCGATCCGCTCGCGCTCCCGCTCGACCACGAGCCGGATCGTCGGGCTCTGCACCCGCCCGGCGGACAGGCCGCGATTGACGCGACGCCACAGCACGGGGCTGACCTCGTAGCCGTACAGGCGATCGAGGATCCGCCTGGTCTCGGCTGCGTCGACGAGGCCGTAGTCGATGGCCCGCGGATTGAGGACCGCCGCGTCGATCGCGGCCTTGGTGATCTCGTGGAACACCATCCGCTTCACGGGCACCTTCGGCTTGAGGTACTCGAGCAGATGCCAGCTGATCGCCTCGCCCTCGCGGTCTTCGTCCGTCGCGAGGTAGAGCTCGCTGGCGTCCTTGAGCGCGGCCCGCAGATCTTTGATGACCTGCTTGCCGCGTTCGGTCAGCTCGTACGTCGGCTTGAAGCCGTTGTCGACATCGACGGCCAGACCTTTGCTCGGGAGGTCGGCAACGTGGCCGACGGATGCGCGCACATCGTACGCGCTGCCGAGGAACTTGGAGATCGTCTTGGCCTTGGTGGGCGATTCGACGATGACGAGGGGTTTTGTCATGCGCCTATTCGCTAAAGCATGGAGGGGTGCCTTGTCAAGGCGCGGCGAGGTATTGGCTGCGGAATCAACGATCGACGAGTTGCCCGATCCGGTCGTCGGGGGTCGTCGCAGAGGTCGACGCGGCGGGAGCCACCGGAGCCGGAACGTGATGATGGCCCTCGACGTCGATCTTGGGCAACAAGCGGTCGAGGAACTTCGGCAACCACCAGTTGCGTGCTCCGAGCAGTTCCATCGTGGCCGGCACGAGCAGCATCCGCACGATCGTGGCGTCGATCGCGACGGCCGCCGCCAGGCCGAGGCCGAACAACTTGAGCTGACGGTTGTCGCCGAGCACGAACGCACTGAACACGCAGACCATGATCAGCGCGGCTGCGGTGATGACCCGCGCGGTCACGGCAAGGCCGTCGGCGACTGCCGTCGCGTTGTCACCCGTCCGGTCGAATTCCTCCTTCATCCGCGAGAGGAGGAACACCTCGTAGTCCATCGATAGGCCGAACACGATCGCGAACAGCATCATCGGCACCCATGCCTCGATCGGGCCCTCCTTGCCGACGCCGAACAGACTCCTCGCCCACCCCCACTGGAACACGGCCACGATCACGCCGTACGCCGCGCCGAGCGACAGCAGATTCATCACGACCGCCTTCAGCGGCACGAGCAGGCTGCGGAACACCGCCATCAGGAGCAAGAAGCTGAGGACGAGCACGGCGCCGATCAACACCGGAAGCCGAGCGCCGAGATACGAGGCGAAGTCCTCGCCGGCCGCGGTGAAACCGCCGACCTTTGCATTGACACCGCTCTCGGGAATGACGGTGTTGCGGAGCCGGTCGACGAGATTGCTGGTCGCTTCGTCCTGCGGGGCGCTGACAGGAATGACGGTGACGACTGCGAGGCCGGGGCGCAGCGGCTGGGGCGGCGAGAACGCGGACTGCACACCAGGAGTCGATTGCAACAATTCGACGAAGTTCGCCCGCTGTGTCGCGTCGTTGGCCGGCGGACCCTCGACGGTGAGGAGTAGCGGCCCATTCGAACCCGGTCCGAAGCCTTGGGCCAAGAGGTCATACGCCCGGCGAACCGTCTGATCGGTCCGTACGTTGCCGTTGTCGGCGAAGCCGAGACGGATCGAGAAAAGGGGCACGGTGAGGGTGACGAGGATGCCGCCCGCAACGAGCAGCACCGGCCACGGACGGCGTTGGACGAGGCGGCTCCACCGATACCACAAGCCCTGTTCACGCAGCTTGTCCTTGCGGTGCGGCAGCGGCCGCCGTAGCGACTTGACGAACAAGCTGGCGACGATCACGAGGACCGCCAGCAAGACCGCGACGAAGAGGATCGCCGCGTCGGAGGCGATGATGGCTCCGAGGCCACCGGCCACGGCTACGCCCAGCGCGATCAAGCCCGCCCGTGACGTGACGTCGATGCGTTTGCCGGTCATTGCCAGCAGAGCCGGGAGCAGTGTGATCGACGCGGCCATCATCAACAACACGCCGACGGCCGCGCCGGTGGCGAGGCCGCGAACGAACGACAGACCCATGATGTACAGACCCAGCAGCGAGATGATCACGGTCGTTCCGGCGAACAAGACGGCCCGACCGCTCGTGTCGACGGCCTCGACGACGGCCTCCTCGACCGACAGACCGTCGCGCAAACCCTCTCGGTAGCGGGTGACGATGAACAGCGCGTAGTCGATGCCGACGCCGAGCCCGATCATTGCCACCATTTGGCTAGTGAAGTCGGGCATCTCCTGCAGATGGCTGAGCAGCCCGACGATGCTGGTACCCATACCCAGTCCGAACAGAGCCGTGCCGATCGGCAGCCCCATCGCGATGATCGATCCAAACGCAAACACGAGGATGATCACGGCTGCGATGACACCGAGCGCTTCCGAGGCCGGCAGCTTGAACTTGGCGAAGACTTGGCCACCGTATTCGAGCCGGATCGTGCTGCCGCCGGCCGTCGTCGTCGGCACCTCGGCGCCGATCCGCTCGATCGTTTCGGCCAGCTTCTTCATCGCCTCTTGAGTGCGTTCGGTGACCTTCACCTTGGCGTAGCCGACGGTGCCATCCTTGCTGATCTGCTGCTGCGGGTTGTCGTAGAGCGACGTCACCTGCACGCCGTCGAGCTTGCCGACTTGATCGAAGAAGGTCGTCAGCTCCTTGCGCACCTCGGGGTCATCGACTCCCCTCGGCGCTTGAACGACGAGTTGGGCATCGAATCCGGCGGCTTGTCTGCTGACGCTCTTGAGCAGCTCGGACACATCGCGTGCCTGCCCGCTGGGCAGGGTCATCTGGGTGTGGAACTTGGTGCCGACAACACCTGATACCGCGAACAGGCCCACGAAAAGTGGAATCCAGATTCCGAAGACGACGATCCGTTTGTGGCGCACGCACCCATGGGCGAGGCGGGACAACATGAATGACTCCTTTTCTGCTCTTCCAGCTTCCGAGGGGTCAGACAGAGCGCTGGCGAAATGTGCAAAGACCACGCGTGCAATTTCGACGCGAACCTTAATCGCACCCTCGCCTCGCGGTCCACGGTTGTTCGTCACATCGGTAGCGGTTGGTCAGTGCCATTGACGTCCGAGCGTGCACTCCCTACGGTTCTCGCCACGATGATGCAAACGCCGGAGCCAGAACTGGGGTGGACCTCTCATTTCGCCGATGTCTGGGCCGAACTCGGGCGTGTCGGGCGGCCGGGCCGGGTGATGCGCCTCGACCGCGGGTGGAGCACCGTACTGACGGCGATCAGCGACGAGCCGCTTCGTGTCCGCAACATCGGCGCCGATGTGGCCGTCGGCGACTGGGTCATCCCGTCGGCCGACGGCGGGCGGGTGGAGACCGTGCTCGAACGCCAGAGCGCGTTCGTGCGGCGGGCATCGCATGAGGGCAACCGGGCCGAGGCCCACACCTTGGCCGCCAACATCGATGTCGTCTTCCTCGTCCACGGCTTGAACAGCCCCCCCAACCAGCGTCGTCTCGAGCGCGAACTCGTACTCGCCTTCGACAGCGGCGCGCGGCCCGTCGTGGTGCTCTCCAAACTCGACCTCGTCGAAGATCCGGCGGTCATCGATCGATCCGTCAAGAGCCTGGAGGAGGTGGCGCTCGGAGTCCCGGTGCACGCCGCGAGTGGCATCACCCACGCCGGTCTCGAAACGTTGCGGACCTACGCCGCCGAAGGGCGCACGATTGCGCTCCTCGGCGCGAGCGGTGTCGGCAAGAGCACGCTCATCAACGCGCTCGTCGGCAACGACGCACTGCGCACCAACGACGTACGCATGGGTGATCAACGCGGCCGGCACACGACAACGGCTGCCGAACTCGTGTCGCTGCCGAGCGGCGGCTGGCTGCTCGACACGCCTGGCGTCCGGGCCGTGAGCCTGTGGCTCAGCGGGGAGGGGATCGAGCGAGCGTTCGCCGACGTGTTCGAGCTGATGGATCACTGCCGATTCCGCGACTGCAAGCACGAGGACGAACCAGGCTGCGCGGTGCTCGCCGCGATCAAGGCCGGCACGCTCCCGGGCGTACGGCTGCACAGTCTGAAGCGCCTCGTCGCAGAGGAGGCTGCGCTCGAAGATGAGCAGCGGGTCCATCTCAAGGCGGGTGACCGTCGCGGCGTGCACCGGCCGCGCCGGCAGGGCCGGTTCTCGTAGCCGGTCTCGCACATGCTCGCGGTTACGGCGTGACGACGGTGGTGAGCGTGCCGCTCGGGACATCGGAGACGGCCGGATCGGACGGGTCGATGACGCGCTGTGGGCAGGAGACATCCGCGCCGCCGACGCGGATGTCGGCACCCCAGGTTGCGTTCGACCTGCCCGATGCCGACACCTCGACGATGGTCAGGCGGGTGCAGCCCGTTGCCGGCGCCGCCGACTTCCAGTGCCCGGCACTGATCTCCGTGAACGGTTCGCCGCCGGCCCAGGCAAGGGTCGTTGCCGCGTCACCGGTGACGACCACCTCGACCGGAGCGCTCGCATCGAGCAGGACCGGGTTGTAGCTGAAGATGATGTAGCCATCGCCACTGAGACCCCCGCATTCGTACGAGCCGACGCCGAACGTCGGTGTGCTCTTGGTCGAGTCGATGATGATGCTGGGGTCGGGCAAGCGCTCCGCCGTCGGATCGCAACTTCCCGGATCCGGAGTGGTTTCGTCGGACAGGGTCGTGTCCACCGGCACCGGCTGCTTTGTGAGGCCGGTGCTGCTACATGCGCTCAACGCAGTGACCAACAGCATGGCAATGATCGGTCGGCTCACGTTGCGACGGTAGCCGAGCGCTCCGGCGCCGGCGGGTGCGCGCCTGGCTGACCACGAATGGCTAGCGGCCGGCGGCCGTGTGGGCGATGGCGTCGGCGATCGATGACACCACGTCGACGGCGCGATCGAAGCCGGTTCGGCTGAGTCTGTTGCGCAGGTGGCCGTCGCTGCAGACGACGACGATGTCACCATCACCGTCGCGGGCACGCCCGGCCGAGCCCAACAGCACCCCGAGTCCGGAGTCGTCGCAGGCGTAGACACCGTCGAGGTCCACGATCAGGGCCTGGCCGAGATGGCCTTGCACGAATCGGGTCAGCGAGTTGTGCAGGTCGGGGATCGTCGCGAGATCGATCTCACCGCGCACGCTCAGCACGGCCGACCCGCCGAGGAAGGACAGGCGCGTGTCGAGTTCCACGCCGTGCGACGCTACCGCTCACATCCGTTTCACGGCGGCTCGAGCAGCATGGTTGCACTGGCGCGGACGTCGACGTCGGGAAGCAGCGCCCCGATCAGCGGGACATCGGTGTTGCACGTGATCGTCACGTACACGGTGACGTAGCCGCCGTGAACCTCGGTGGACACACGCGCCGTCTGATCTGAGGCGTGCTGCGCGGCGGTCGTGGCGGCATTCGCCGGATCGGCGGAGACCGCCGCCGCGCGCACGCCGATACGCGCCGCCTCGATCGCTGCCAACTGATCACGGACCACGACGGTGAGCTGAACGACCCCGAGCAGGAGGAGGCACAGCACCGGCGTCGCGAGCGCGAGCTCCACCGTTGCCTGGCCGGAATCCGAGCGCCCGACTCGCTGCCGGTTCATCCGACGTTGCTGATCACTTTGTCGAAGACGCGATCGAAGAGCCGCCCGACCTTGCCGGCGCCGCCGCCCGATGTGGCCCACGCGACGACGAGCAACGCCACCACTGCTGCCCCGAGCAACACGAGCGCATATTCTGTCGTTGCCTGTCCACGGTCGCCGAGCGTGGCGTACCACGCGTGGAACCGGGCCTGGAGACGAATGAGTTTCTTGCGCATGGCAAGCCTCCGATCAATCGGGTGACACGAGGTCGTTCAGGGGGCAAGCCCCCCGAACGACGAAAGGGTCCCGGCCATGAGCGGGACGATGGTGAGCAGCACGAACGACGGCAGCGTGCAACCGACGAGCGGAAACGACAGGCGGACCGGCAGCTGGCGGGCAGCGGCCTCGGCGTAGCGACGCCGATGCGCCCGTGCCTCATCGGCAAGGCGATTCAGGGCGACGGCCAGCGGCGTGCCGTAGCGGTCCGACAGCGCCAGCGCGTCCGCGAGAGGTTGGGCGATCGGGCCGAGTCGTCGCGGAAATTCTCCCACGGCGTCGGCGAAGCGCCCGCCACGCGCGACCTGTTGGATCACCTCGTGGACGGCCCCGCGAAGGACTGCATCGATCGTCGACCCGAGCGATTCGAGGGCCTGGAGGGGAGTGCAGCCGGCCTTCACGGTCAGCACCAGCAGATCGATGAAGTCGGGGAACGCCCCAGCGATCGCAGCTCTCGTGCGGCGTTGCCTTCGCACGGGGACGAGTCGTCGCCACACGACACACGCCGCGATGCCCGTCGCGCAAAGCACCGGGCCGCCGACGAGCGCCACACCGCCAAACGCGGTGACGTGGGCGACGACGGTCAGGGCATGCGTTCGGTGCGACGGCGGTGCGCCCGGCCTCGGCGGTGCGAACATCAACAGCCGTAGCGGAGGCGGAGTGATGCGCAGGCCGACGAGCAGAACGACAGCCGCGACCAGGCTGCCTGCGGCGAGGTTCATCGTCGTGCTCCGACGACCCGATTCATCAGCCGCCACCCTGTGAGGTTGAGCACGAGGCCGAGTCCGAGGCAGATCAGCCCCGGTGGTGTGACGATGAAATTCCGCACGCTCGACGTCGTGGCCAGGGTCCAGGACGAGAACCCGACCGGCAGGAACGTCAGCACCCGTGCAGACAGGCGAGCCTGGGCGCTCTGCGCGATCCGCTCGTGCGCGAACGCGTCGCGTTCGCGCAGGGTCGCAGCTGCCCGATCGAGCGACACGCTGACGTTGCCGCCATGCGCCGCGCACAGGCGCAAGACGTGGACGGCGAGCGCTTGATCGGGTGGCCCCCCCGGTTGGGATGCGAGCGCTTCGCCGATGCTCGCTCCGCCGTGAAGCAGGCGGGTGGCGTGTGCGAACGCGGGTTGGAGCGCAGACCGGGACAGTGCGGCTGCGAAGCCGCTGCGCAGCGATTCCCCGCTCGCGCAGCGCCTCGCAATGTCGTCGAGCAGCGCGGCGAGCAAGCTTGCGCTGACCTGCTCGCCGGTGCGCCGGCGGTGGGCGTCGAACCGGGCGAGAAGCGGGGGAAGGCGACGGTGTGGAGGTCGGGGCGAGCGGACGCGGGACCGAACGTGGTGGACGATGAGGAGGCGGCCTACCGGTCCCGCGAACGCGGCAACTCCGACCAGCACGCCAAGCCCGAGGCCGAGCAGGGTCGGCTCGAGTTGGTGTGCAGAATCGGCCGTCATTCCTGCCCCCGCTCGACGACGCCGAGCACGCGGTCGAAAGCGACCAGCAGCCGATGCTGGCCGGCAGATGCCGGCAGCGCGAGCTCGAGGATTTCGGTGATTCGTCGCAGTCCCGTTGGTAACCGCCCGAGGTGGATCACGATGTCGATGCCGGCGCAGATGTGGTCGCGGATCGACGGCAGCGGCCATCCGGGGGCGTGCTGGACCACGAGTGATTCGATCCGCCGCAGGGCGTCGTCGGAGCCGTTTGCGTGGCAGGTCGTCATCGAGCCGTCGTGTCCGGTGTTCATCGCCTGCAGCATGTCGATGACCTCGCGGCCACGAATCTCGCCGACCACGATCCGGTCGGGACGCAGTCGCAACGATGTGCGCACGAGGTCCGTCATCGTCACCGGCGCAGTGCCGTCGACGGTTGCCGGCCTGGTTTCCAGGCGGAGCACGTGCGAGGTGTCGAGCTGCAATTCGGCGGTGTCCTCGAGCGTGATGATCCGCTCGCCCGGCCGCACGCGCGACGCCAGAACGTTGAGCAGGCTTGTCTTGCCCGACGAGGTCGCGCCGCTGATCACGACGTTGCAGCGGCGGGCGACGATGTCGTCCAGCATGGCAACGACCTCTGCGCTCGCGAACTCGGCGAGCGAGCGCCGGCGCACGCCGAAGCGGCGTAGGGTCAGGCACGGGCCGTCGACCGCGATCGGCGGGATGACGGCACAGACCCGTGAGCCGTCGGGCAGACGGGCATCGACGATCGGTGAGAGCCGATCGAGGCGCCGCCCGAGGGGGTTGAGGATGCGCTCGATCAGCCGCAGCGCGACATCGGCGTCGAGCCGGCCGGCGAGGGCCGTCGCGCCGTCGCGTTCGACCCACACGTCGCCGCCGTTGTTGACCATGATCTCGTTCACCAGCGGGTCGGCGAGGAAGATCTGGAGCGGCCCCAACCCATGGATGTGGGCAACAGCGGCCTGTGCGACGGCTTCGATCTCGTGCTCGTCAGCCAAGGGAAGAAGGATCCGAGCGACGCGACGCGCGTTGACGAGCAGTTTCGCCGGATCGTCGTCGGCGACGTTGGAGTTGGCGCCGGCGATCTGTTCACAGACGGCCATCACAAGGTCTGACGCCGTCATGACGCAAGCTGTCTGAGTGCGGACGCGATCGAGCGTGGCATGCGAGCCATCAGCAGACCGGCATCGACGGCGCGGGCGACGCCAGGGTCGGTGCTGACCTCTGCGACCACCGGGGCGCGCACGGCGTGGCCGACATCGTCGGCGCGCAGGGCACGGCCGGGCTCGTGCACGACGATCACTCCGGTCGGCGTGATTTCGCTGGCTGCTGCCCGCCTCAACGAGAGGTAACACGGGCGGGTGACGAGAAGGCGCTGCTGGGCGGCGGCGAGCAGGCCCGGCGGAGGCTTGGCGGTGCCGGCGTCGACAACCACGTGCGCTGAACCGTCGGCCAGGTAACGCCCGAGCTCGGCCCATCGTTGGTTGTCGCTCATCGGCGCGGATGTGCCCCGCGGGATGACGCGCAGGTCGTCGGTCGCGGCGATGCCGAGAGCTTCGAGCGCGGCGGCCGGGGCTGAGGGGGAGATGACCCAATCGTGCGCCCCGGGACTCGATGGCTCGGACATACCGAGTGCGGCGGGCACATCGCCCGCGAGATCGATCAACCACGACGGCTCGTGGCGGGCAGCATTCAGCAGCGCCAAGACGCACGATACAACGGTCGTGCCGCTCCCGCCCTTGGCCGCCCAACAGACTGTGAGCACAGGACACCCCCCGAACCCGACCGAACCGAGGAACGATCGTCAGAGTGCGAATGACGGGGGGAAGCCTGTCGGGAAACCTACCGGCTGCTCACGGCGACGACAACGTCGCCGATACCGACTTCGTTGCGGAGCGCTTCGCCGCGTGAAAATCGGCCCAGGTTGTCGACGAAGATCAGCGCGGCGCGATGGTTCGCAAGCAGCGTCGAGCCCGAGTTGTGGGGGGTGATGATCACGTTCGCCATGTCCCACAGCGGGCTCTCGGCCGGTAGCGGCTCGACGGCGAACACGTCGAGCCCGGCGCCGGCCAGGCGTTGATTCTCGAGCGCATCGATCAGCGCCGGCTCGTCGATCAAGCCGCCGCGGCCGACGTTGATCAGACGCGCCGTCGGCTTCATCAGGGCCAACTCGGCCGCGCCGATGAGGTTGCGCGTGTCGTCGGTGAGCGGTAGCGCGAGCACGACATAGTCGGCCAACGCGAGCAACTCCGACAACGCCGAAAACGTTCGCGTCTCGCACGGCTCGGTGCCGTTTACCGTACGGCGGCAGCCGACCACGTTCATGCCGAGCGCGAGACCGAGCCGCGCCGTCTCGTCGCCGATCGGGCCCATGCCGATGATTACCAGGTTCGCGCCGTCGACCTCCTGCCCCGTGTGGGGCTCCCAGCGATGCTCGTGCTGGGCGCGCATCCAGGCCGGCATGTCGCGGCTCAGACCGAGGATCATCATCACGACCGTCTGCGCGATCGGCTTGGCAGACGAACCCGACGAGGTGCTGAGGCGGGTACCGCGGCGCACGAACTCGCCGAACACCGGGCTGTCGACGCCGGCCGAAAACGTGTGCAACCAGCGCAGGTTCGGCGCTTGCAGGCAGGCCGAGATGTAGCGCGACGTTCGCGTCGGCCATGCGTCGCCGCTGAAGAAGGCGACTGTGATCCGCGCGAGATCGGCCTCGGAGACCATGCCTTCGCCGTGGAGTTGGACGACATCGAGATTCGGTTCGGCTGCTCGGAACTCGTCGGCGTAACGAACCCACGCAGTATCCGTGCAGAACAAGACGGTGTGTTGTCGGGGCGCCTCGCCGGACCCGTTCAGGACGAGCGGACCTTCTTCGCTGCGAATGCGAGCAAGCCGACGAGGCTGAGGAGAAGCAGGAGTTTCTTCATGAGGTGCAGGTTAGACGGCTTCTACGACGACATCACATGGGAGCGGCCCAACTACTGTCGGGTCGTGGCCGACGAATTGACCCCGGACCTCTTCGAGCCCCTTGTGGGCACGCTTTTCCACGCCGATCTTGGCGGCGGGCAGATGCTGGAGCTGCGTCTCGACGAGCTGACCAGGTTCGGAGCCATCGCCGGTCAAGCCCGGCCGGAGCCGTTCTCGATCGTGTTCGGCGCAGCTGCCGACAGACCGGTCGGGCAGGGGGTCTATTCGCTCGATCATGCCCAACTCGGTCGCAACGACATCTTCATCGTGCCGATCGGCCCCGGGGCGGATGGTCGGCGCCGCTACGAAGCCGTGTTCAACTGACGATGTCTGGCCGGCGCTCCATCCGGATGTAGACCTCGTTCGACGTGACCTCCACGAAACCGAGGCGGCGGTAGAGACGTCTGGCGGGGTTCCATTGCTCGACATGGAGCGACACGATCACACCCTCGCGGTCGGCCGTCGCGATGATGTCGCTGACGAGCGCCGTGCCGATCCCGGCGCCACGATGCTCGGGCAGGAGGCCGATGTCGACGATGTTGATCCCGCCGCTTCCCACCCTGGCGACGTACAACCGTCCGGCAGGTACCCCATCTCGCTCGATGACGGAGAAATCGGCATCCGGGTAGCGGCCGTGGTAGTCCGTGTCCTGGGCGTGGAACTGCTGGGCCAGGAACGCCCGCTTCTGTTCCTGCGTCCACGGCACCGGGGCGAGTTCGTCGGCACGCGAACTCGCGTACACGTCGAACAAGAACACATCGTCTTCCGGTTGTGCCGGGCGTAGAACCAAACTCACAGCGCGGAGGTCAGGCGGCGGGTGCGGCTTCGACGGACACCACCATCGATGCGAGGTCGACCCACGCCGGATCGCCGATCGAAGGCAGAGCCCGCGGCGTCAGCCAGGCACCCGGAGAGAGGCCGAGCAGATAGATGCCGGGTTGCAGCTTGACGAGACCGCGCTGGCGACCACTGGTGAACACCGCAGTTGCCGGCGTTCGTGGAGCCGCCGACGAGGACGCGTCGGGCGCGGCATCGAGGCTGAACCCGACGCGGGGCCCGCGCCCGCTCCCGACGCGGAAGCGGGTTGGCGCAGCACTCATCGGGGCCGGATCCCTGCGGAACGTCCATGCATAGAACGGGACGGTGGTTCCCGCGTGCAGCGGGTCCGTCGACGGGATGTGGGCGTCGAGGAAGACGGTGCTGAACGGCGAACTCGATGACGCTGCCAGCCCCGGTGTGAAGCCGCTGATCATCAGGTTGACCGGCTTGCCGGCGAGGTCGGCCGAACCTGACCGCATACCGGCGGCGGGCACGACTCGGGTGCGTCCGGAAGCGACCAGCGACGAGAGTGAGACCGCGCCGGCACTGCCTTCGACGTAGCCGACCGAGATGCGTGGGCCGGCCGCGGCAGCCATGTTGTCGAGACCGCTCGGGCCCGGCACGAAGTCACCAGCGAGCAACACAGCCGATACGACGGCAGAGCCGCCGATGAGGAACGAGCGTCGAGTGGTTGTTCCTCGAAGCTCGCTGTGGTTGTCGTCGTTCATGGTCAGTGCCTTTGCGCGGATGCTAACTACGTGGGGGAAAAATGCCCTGGAGGGCGATGCAGAAGTTGACGGTGAGATACGGCATCATGTTGTTGTGCGGCTGGCTCCCGCCAGCCGGTGCGAGAGCGTCGGGCGACAACGGCACGAGGTTCTGAGAGACGTTGGTCTGGTAGAGCGATGCCCCGACCGAACGTGCCAATGCCTCTCCGCTGGGGGCGGCGTCCTCGCCTGGTTGGTTGGATGCCATGAGCGGGTGGCCGTGGGCCGGCATTTCGGTGACGAGAAGCGTGACCGTGTCAGAGCCTCCCGTCTGGCCAAGGTCATACAGGCCCAACCCCGGTCCCTGTCCAGGGTGCATCGGAGCGCTGCCCTGCAGATTCGGTAGGGCAAAGTTCGACTTGCCATCTCCTCCGTACGTGGTGCCGAGTAGGGAGAACAGCGCTGTGTTCTGGCTGATCGGCAGGATCTGCCCGTTGCAGAACGCCCAGCCCTTCGGCGCGAAGTTGAACGGAAAGATACGGATCTCAGCGACGAATGGATCAGCCACGCCTGCCCCCTAAACCTGACTCGGAAAAATGCCGAACAGGGAAATGATGAAGTCGATGCACAAGTACGGCTGGAGGTTGTCGTGGGGTTGGCTGCCGCCGGCCGCCGCAGTGCTCTGCGGAGCCATCAAAGCATCGAGAGCCACACCGGAGATATACGGCGTATGGGTCGGGGTCTGGGCCAGAACGTTGCCACCGGCGTTGGCCGTCGTGGCGTTGTCGGTGGATGCGAGCATCGGGTGGCTGTGGGCTGGGATTTGGGCGACCGTGATGGTCACCGCCTCTGTACCGCCGGCCTCGGCGAAAACGACTCCGGAGCCTTGGTGGACCGGGACTCGACCGCGCAGATCGGGCAGGGCGAACGTGGTCAGCCCGTCGCCGCCATAGGTGGTGCCGATCAGGTTGAACAGGGTCTGGTTCTCGGCGATCGGCAGGAGCTGACCGTTGCAGAACATCCACCCCGCGGGCGCGAAGTTTCCGGCGAACATCCTGATCTCACCGATATAGGGCTGTGCCATCCGGTCCTCTCAGTTCTGACTCGGGAAAATGCCCTGGAGGGCGATGCAGAAGTTGAGCGAGAGGTAGGGCTGCATGTTCTGGTGCGGCTGACTACCTCCGCTGTTGGCGATCGTGCCGGCCTGCAGCGGCGTCAGAGCGTCGGCCGCCCGGTAGGAGAGGCTCAGCGGGCTGGCGAGTACATGCGCCGCCGGGTTGGGGTCGTTGCCAGCGGTGGACGAGGCGCTGGCCAGGTGGGTGTGGCCCGCCAACTCGGGAATCGTCACGGTGTGCGACTTCTCGCCAGCACCTTGGCCGAGTGTGTGGCCATTGCCGACGTGAATGGGCAGCCGGCCCTGCAGATCGGGCAGCGCGAAGTTGGTCTGACCGTTGCCACCGTAGGTGGTGCCGAGCAGTGAGAACAGCGCCTGGTTCTGGTTGATCGGCAACAGCTGACCGTTGCACGATGCCCACCCTTTTGGCGCAAAGTTGAAGCTCATGATTCTGATCTCGGAGAGGAACGGCTCAGCCACGTGGGCTCCTTGTACTGTGGGTCACGACGGGATCCCCGTGCAGCTGCCGACCGCGACACCCGTGAAGCCGGTGGCAGAGAAGGCCTCGACGCCGACGGCCGCCGGGTTCAGAGATGTTTCCGCGGTCTGCGCCTGGGCGGCCGTCATGGGCCCAAGCGGCGATGCGACCTCGAGGTTGTAGCTGGCAGTGTTGGCCTGACTGACGTGGAGGGCGTTGCCGCCGCCATTGGACGTTGCGGTATTGCCTGTGATCGAGGCGCACGTCGTTGTGTCACGGCGGCCGCGGACATGGATGGCATTGATGGCCGTCGAAAGCACCGACACGTTGTTGTTCACAACTCCGATGTTCAGCTTGCCGGTCGTCGCCACATTCAAGGTCCCGTTGTCGGTCGCGTCGATGCCGTAGTCGAGCCCGACGTTGCTCACCGTATTGTTGGCGACCTTGGCGCTGAGCGACCCGGAGTCCGACTGGAACACGCGAATGCCCGTGCCGCTCATACCGGCTCCTGCGAGCACGATGGTGTTGGCGATCACCTTGCCGCTCACCGTGGCGCTGTTCCCGGCGAAGACATTGACGCCGTGGTTGAGCAGCGGCGAGTTGGTGCCGCCGTTCGTGCCGATCTTGTTGTTCTCGACGTCGTAGGTCAGCGTCGAGGTCGATGCTGCCGTGACGTCGATGCCGATGTTGCCCTGGTTCGCCCCGCCGGTGCCTGCCGTGATCGTGTTGTTGGTGATCGTCGACGTGAGGTTCGACGAATCAGCAGCATCGGTGTGGATTGTGTCGGTCCGGTTCCCACTGAACGCGCAGTTGTCGACGGTTACCGACATCGTCGCTGTGGTCTTGGCGAGAACGGACACTCCCGTATTGCCGAACGTGGTGTTGTTGTTGCCGATCGAACAGTTCGGGCCCTGGATGTTGAACGCCGTCAGCGGCACGCCGCCGGTGTTGGAGAGGTAAACGTTGTCCTCGAACGAGCCGGTCACAGTGCTGGACGTGAGCTGGCCGCTCCCGGTCACGTTGACGAGCCGGACGCCGCCCTCGTTCAGCGCGTTGCCGTTGTTCTGGATCGTCATCCACGAGAGGTTCAAGTTCGCGGCGCCGTTTGCCTGGATGCCGCTGTCGGTCGAGGCCTGGATCGTGCCCCCCGAACCAGCGCTGCCGGTGCCTGTGACGGTGAAGCTGCCTTGTGTTGCGGTCAGGTTGATACCGTTGGGCGCGCCGTTTGACGACACGCTCCTGAGCGAGATCGTTCCGGCCACGTTGGAGAGCGAGACGGCAGTGCCGGTCGTCGTTGTCACGGATGTCTCACTGACGGTGACTCCCGTGAGGCCACCCGCGCCGGTCAGGCCCTGGTTCGCTCCGGTCGGAGTGATCGCCAGCGCTCTCACTGTCGAGTTGGTCGCGAGCGCCACCGTACCCTGCACCGTCGTCCCCCCCGTGGCAATCGTTGGGCGGGCGATGGTACCGGCCGGCGGCGCGATGCCGTACAGGGCGTCGAAACTGGCGCCACTGACGCCTTGACCGATGAGCGACTCGAACGCGTTGAGCGTGATGCCGGTGGTCACTGTTCCGCTGTACACGAAGATGTTCTGATTCGCCGCGTCGACGTCGTCGGCGTCATTGGCCGGGCCGGCGTTGCCGGAGAGGAACTTGAACGGGTTGCTCAGACGGCCGTCTCCGGGACCTGCGACGGCAGGGTTGACGAACCAGATCACCGGTCCGGAGACGTTGACGGTTGCCGTGGCCAGCGCACTGCACTGCCGTGGCAGAGGGTTGCCGTTGTCGCAGATCCGGTACTGGAACGTGACGGCGCCCGTGACCCCGGGCGGCGGGTCGAAGTCGAACGAGCCGGTGTTGACGTTGACGTTGCTGATCGTGCCCCCGGCCGGTGTCGTCGCGGTGACACTGGCGGCATCGACGACCGGCGTGAACGTGTAGCCGCCATCGCCGCTGTCCGGATCGGTCGCACCGGCGAGCAGCCCCGCTGCGGCGATGCTGACCTTCATGTTGGCCTGCGCTGCGAACGTCGGATTGGGGACCGCCGGCGGGTCGTTCACCGCGGTCACCGTGATCGTGAACATTTGTGTCGGGCTCGTGTCGACCCCGCCATTGGCCGTGCCACCGTTGTCGGAGATGTGGACGGAGACAACTGCAGAGCCGTTGGCGTTCGATGCCGGTGTGTAGGTGAGGTTGCCGGTGACGGCATTGACGCCAGGCTGCGCGGAGAACAGCGCGTTGTTGTCGTTCGTGGCCGTGAAGGTCAATGTCTGAGCGGCCTCGTTCGCCGGTCCCGCCGAGATTGCGCTGGCCCAGCCGTTCACGGTCTGCGGGCCGGCGTCTTCGAGCACCGTCGAGTCGGCGCCCGCGGTGAAGCCCGGCGCGTCGTTGACGGGCGTCACGTTGACCGTGACGGTGGCGTTGCCGGAGTCGAGGCTGCCGTCGTTGACCTTGAAGGTGAACGTGTCTGTGCCATTGGAGTTCAGGTTCGGCGTGTACGACACGGCGGCGGTGCACGTGCTCGGCGCGCCCGCACAGGTGGGACTGCCGATCGGGCCGAGCGTGCCCGCGGTCGGCGGAGTCACGATCGCGAACGTGAGGCTGTCGCCTTCGTTGTCGGTGCCCGTGAGCGTGATCGTCGCGGGCGTGTCCTCGAGTGTGGAGGTGATGACGGGAGCGGCGACCGGTGGCCCGTTGACCTTGATGACGAACGTCTGTGGTGCACTGGTGTCCACGCCGCCGTTCTCGGCGCCGCCGTCGTCGTGGGCTTTCACCGTGACGATGGCAGAGCCCGAGGCGCCGGGTGCTGCCGCGAAGGTCAGGTCGCCAGCGGCGCTGATGGCTGGTTGGGTCGAGAACAGGGCGTTGCTGTTGTTCGACACGATGAAGTCGACGACTTGGGCCGACTCGTCTGCGGGCCCGGCGGAGACCGCCGCCGCCCAGCCGGGAACGGTGTGCGGGCCGGTGTTCATTCCGACGTTCTGGTCGGGGCCCTTGGTGAAGGTCGGCGCGTCGTTGACACATGTGACTGTGACGGAAACGTTGGCGGTTGCTCCCCCGTTGAGCGTGTAGGTGAACGTGTCGAGCGTCGTGCCGGGGGGCGTGTTGCAGTAGTTCGCGTCCGGTGTGTACGTCAATCCGGTCCGTGCACCCGGCGAGCCACCCGTCAACGCGACGAATCCGTGCGCGGGCGACGATGCCGATGCGATCGTCTTCGGGCCACCGTCGGTGTCGGTGTCGTTGGCGAGGACGTCGATCGGTGTTGCGGCGGAATCCTCCAACACCATGGCCGCGTCGTCGCCGGTGACGACGTCGGACGGGAACCAGCCGTGAACATCGGCGATCACGTTCACGGTTCCGCTGCGGTTGTAGATCGACACCTCACCGTTTGCTCCCACCTTCGCGATCACCATGTTCGATGCGACGAGGCCGGGGAACGGGTTCAAGTTCGATGCGATCGGGCGTGGGCTGCCGGCAGGGAACACGGTGAGGTACGTGTCGTTGGTCTGGTCGGTGGCCGTGACGTTGAGCGCGACGGCGCCGACACCCGACGCCGGGACGCCGGCCCGATCGGTGACCTTGACGTTGATCATCGAGTTCGGCCCGACGGGGCCGCCGCCGGCGGACACACCGTCGATGGTCGTGAAGCCGGCGCGGGTCTCAAGCAGACGAGCCGGTGTCAGCGACGTGTAGGCCGGCCCGCTCGGGAACCATCCCTGGACGTCTGCGACGAGGTTGACTTCGCCGGCATTGTTGTAGATCGACACCTGGCCACCAGCCCCGACCATCGCAATGACCAAGTTCGGCGCGGTGACACCGGGGTTCGGGTTGAGATCCGAAGAGTTCGGTCGTGGCGAGCCGGTGGGGAATACGGTAACGAACGAGCGAGCTGTCTGATCGACGGCGGTCACGTTCAGGACGACGGCGCCGACACCGGTCGACGGGACACCGCCGCGGCCCGTCACCGTGAGATCGATGGTCGAGCCCGCCGTCAGATTGCCGCCACCGGCGGCGACACCGTCGACGGTGACATTTCCCGGGCGAGTGTCGAGGATGCGCGCCGGCGCCAACGGCGCGTAGGCCGGCCCGAGCGGTAAGGGGAACCAGCCTTCGACGTCGGCGACGAGGTTGACGCTGCCCGTGTTGTTGTAGATCGAGATCTCGCCGCCGGAACCGACCTTGGCGATCACGAGATTCGGCTCGATGATGCCCGGGTTGGGGTTGAGGTTCGAGGCGAGCGGCCGTGGTGCTCCGGCCGGAAAGACCGTCAGGAACGACTGATGGGTCTGGTCGTCGGCGGTCACGTTCAACACGACTGCGCTCACACCGGTTGCCGGCACACCGGCGCGACCCGTCACTACGAGGTTCAGTGTCTCACCCTGTCCGACGACGCCGCCGCCCTGGGCAACGCCGTCGATGGTCGTCTCACCGGGCCGGGTGTCGAGGATGCGACCGGGTGTCAACGGCGTATACCTGATGCCGCTGAGCGCGGTACTCGGAGAGAGTGCGCGGACTGTCGTCGGTCGGGCCGAGGCCGTAGTGGTATCGAGCATCAGTGCGGCCGCGCCGGAAGCGAGCATCAACAGCAAGCCCGCCTTGAGAACTGCCCGCCACATTGGTTACCACCGATCGATTCGCGGCCGCATCGACCGTGAGTAGGAGTCAACTAGCTCGTGCTCGAATGGGCCGAATCGCGCGCGGATGGCGCGCCGACTTTGGCCCAAAATCACCGCATGTGATTTTGGCGCACGCCCAGTGCGTTGTCAATCACACACTTGGCGGGGCTACCATGCGGCTCGGAGGTGTCCGGGTACCTGGTGGGCTCCACCGCCTTCAAAGCGGCTGGGACGAGCGATCCTCGTCCGGCGGGTTCGATTCCCGTCCACCTCCGCCAACACGTTCTCCGTGGTTGGCTACTGTTCACGAAAGGTGCTCTGAGCAGGACCTACTTCCGGGCAGGTTCGTGGTCGTTCGTGCACGTTCGTCGCGTGTAACCCTCAAATAACTCTCAAACGGCCCTTGAGAGTTACGTTTGCTGGCCGCCGACAGGAGGTCGAGCATGCCGAGAGCACCACGAGGGAAGCGGGTTCTGAGCGCCGAGACCGGTTCGTTCATCGTCGCTGGGCGGGCGCCGAAGGGACAGCCCGCGCCGTACTTCGACCGATCGCGCAAGTTGATGACGTGGTGGTTGGATCGAGTCGCCCGCCACCGCGTGCGCGGCACGACATTCGCGACGTACCGCGAGCAGTTGCCTCAGGTCGACGAGAAGATCGGCGGTGTTACCGTTCGCACACTGCGGCCGGAGCAGGTGACGGCCTTGATCTCCGATCTCGTCGAACCTCCAAGCCACTCACCCAGTGGGACTCAGAATTGGGTTGCGACACCTACAGGCTCAACTTCCCGGACGCTGCAGCGACGAGGGAGCGGACCAGACCGGCGCGATCGCGGTCAGCAGAGTCGTCCGCGATGTGCTTGGCGGACACACATTGACGCTGGTGGTCGAGGGTGAAGCTGGCGCAGGGAAGACCCGATTGCTACAGCACCTCCTCGACGACGCTCGCGCTGGCGGAGCGACGGTCTGCCGAGGCGAGGCGCATCCGTTCGAGCGAACACGTCCGTTTGGCGTCGTGGTCGACGCGCTGGACCTGCGACGGCGATCGCCGGACCCATGTCGTGCGGCGATCGCACATCTACTCACCGGCGAACCGGATAGATCCGGATCGGCGCCGGGCGGTACATCCGATGTTCGGTACCGCGTCGTCGAGGAGATCCTCGATCTCGTAGACGCGTCGTGCGCGCAGGCCTCGATGGTGGTGGTGCTCGAAGACCTTCACTGGGCGGATGACTCGACTCTGGTCGCGGTCCGGTCGATGGTGCGCGGGTTGGTTGATCTCTCATTGCTGCTCGTTGCTTCGCTGCGTCCTTCACCGCGTTCGGTCGCTCGACCAACTCCTCGACGATGTTCTCGCGGCCGGTGCTCGCTTTATCCGACTTGACGCGCTCACACCGAACGATGTCGAGACGATGGCGCGTGACGAGCTTGGCGCGCCGCCCGGACGGGAGCTCTCGGCGATGCTCGACAAGGCGGGCGGCAATCCGTTGTGGGTGGTCGAGATGCTTCGCTCGCTGTCGGAGGAGGGTCGACTTCGGCATGAGGGAGCCACGATCGAGGTCGCCGCGCCGGACCTGCCGGCATCGCTCCGGGAGCTCGTGGTCCGCCGCCTGCGGTACTTGGCTGAGCCAACGCTTGCTCTCCTGCGGATCACTGCGGTTGTCGGCGACAGTGTGTCGGTGCGCGACGTGGCCACCGTTGCGCGTCGCCCGGCACGCGAGGTGATCTCCCAGCTCGACGAGGCGTTTCGCGCCGGGTTTCTGGTCGCGGACGGTGACGACGTCGTGTTCCGCCATCAGTTGGTGCACGATGCGATCTATCTGTCGGTCCCTGCACTGGTCCGCCGGGTCATGCACCGCGATGCCGCGGAGGCGCTCGCCGGTGTGGGCGCTACTCCCGCACAAGTGGCGGACCACGTCATACGTGGCGCTGACGGCCATGGGCCTCGACATCGCCGAGTGGCGCTACACCTTCGAGCCGGCGCCGACCGGATGTCGGGTCACCGAGACCTGGACAGACCGACGCAACCGTGTCCTCAAAACGCTCAGTCGACGGGTCACCGGCGTCGTCGACCGCGCCGCGCACAACCGGGCCGGCATGGAAAAGACCCTCGAACGCCTCGCCAAAGCAGCGGAGTCCGGGGCCACCGCCAACACGTAGGAACGCTCGGTCGAGCAGGCGTCACCGGAGTGCTCTTGGATGAGTCCACTCTCCCGACGGAATCGTTGGCGCGCGGCCCGGCCCGGCGCGTCCCCGGACCAGGAGCGGATGTCGGCTCGCGACTTGCACCGTCGAGGAATGGGCGAGGCTCGTGGCCGCGTCGTGTCGGGATCGCCTTACTCCGGTTGGAAGACTGCGATGGTGTTCTCGTCGGGGTCCTTGAACCAGGCGGAACGGCCGATGCCTGGTGAGGTGACGATGTGGACGATGGTCTTGAACGTCTCGATGTCGGTCGACCAGAAGCGCACCTGGGTGTGATCGGCCTTGTTCGCACCGGGCCGGCCATGGATCAGCAGCGTTGTGCCGTCGCCGCACTCGAAGAGCAGGTGGTTCCTGATGGTCTCCGGTGAGACGGTGAGTCCGACTTTCGTCTCATAGAAGCGCTGGCTCCGCTCCAAGTCGGTCGAAACGAGTACCGCCGAGATCCGGGTTGTTGGCGACCATGTCGATTCCTTCCTTCCTTCCTTCCTTCCTTCCGTTCCGGCCGGCGTGTCGTTGCTACGGCAGGAGTGTGGAGACGTCGATCTCGGTCTCCTGTGGAGGGGTCGGGAATCCACCCTGGATGCCTGCTTGCATGCGAGGCATGAGGATGTCGTCGCGGAACTTCTCCCAGCTCTGCTTGGACTCGTGCACGGCCATGATGGTCCACCCGCCCGGCGACGCGCCGGCCGCGTGGAAGATCTGACCGTCAGGGAGCCCGTTCGCCGGGTGCACCGCGGCGATCGATGCCTCGTAGTTCTCTTTGGTGCCGTCGGGGAAGTGGTGGACGATCGCAAATGCCATGGTGATCTTCTTCCGTTCTCGTGGTTGATATTTTCCTACGAAAGGAAATATACGCGGCAGCGTGGCGAAGTCAAGACCCGAGCACGAGTTCCTCGACGCCGAGGAGTGGGAGTCGTGGGGCGCGTTTGTTGATGCTGCACCGCTCGGTGCTGCAAAGCCTCGATGCCGAGTTGCGTTGCGCCCACGGTCTGGCGGTCACTGAGTTCGACGTGCTGATCACGCTGTTCAACGCGCCGGGTCAGCGACTCGGCATGTCAGCCCTGGCCGATCGGGTGCTGCTCAGCCCGGCCGGTACGACTCATCTCGTGACCCGTCTCGAGCCTGACCGCTTGGTCCGCCGCGAAGTCGACCCCACTGACCGGCGGAAATGGTTCACCGTCCTCACCGAAGAAGGCGACCGCGCATTGCAAGCTGCGCGACGCACCCATAACGACGTACTGCGACGGACGCTCTTCGCCGCCACATCCCCCAGCGACCGCCGAACACTGCGCCGCCTCTGGCATCGCCTGTCGGAACAGCAAAACGATCCCCATTCCGATAACGACCGGGTGGGTCGCGCCCTCATACACAGCCGCCTGGCAGCGACGATCACCTTGCCAGTAGGTTCGACGAGCGCGATGCTGACGGACATGTTGTGCGACCGGTCTTTCTTGCGTGCCACGAAACCCTGCATGATGTCCTCCTTCACGCGCCCACGCTCTGCCGATCGGTAGAAGACATCGGCAGAAGACACGTATTACCGCAGGTGGAACCCTGTCGATCGGTGAGCGTGCTACCGGATCTCGAGGTCGTCGATGACGAGCGGGGCCTCGTCTACCGCCGCGTTGTCGTGGGACCGCTCCAGACGAACTGCCGGATCATCTTCGCCGCCGACACACATCGTGCGATCGTCGTCGATCCCGGCGACCAGCCGGGTCGCCTCATCGATGCCGCCAGCGACCTCAGCATCCGACGCCGGCGCATCGGTATGAGTCTTGACTCATGATGAGGAACGAGTCATACTAGGAACGTGTGGGAGGTCGAGGTGACCGATCAGTTCGACGAGTGGTAGTCGACGCTGAGCGCTGACCAACGAGAAGCCGTCACCGATCGAGTGGACGTCCTTGCAGAACGTGGACCCGATCTCGGTCGGCCGATCGTCGATCGGATCCACTCGTCGAGACACCAATCGATGAAGGAGCTGCGGGCCGCCACGGGTGGTGCGTTGCGGGCGCTGTTCTCGTTCGATCCGCGACGACAAGCCATCCTGTTGCTTGGTGGCGACAAGACGGGTGCGTGGAATGAGTGGTACGAGTGGGCGGTCCCGCTCGCTGATGACCTGTACGACGAATATCTCCACGGACTTGGAATGGAAGGATTGATCTGATGGCACGAACCAAATTTTCTGAACTCCGCGACGCCGTCGTCGCGAAGCCCGGTGCTACCGAACGGCTCGACGCGCTGCGCGTCGAGACGCTCGAAGAGATCCGTCTCTACGAGCTTCGACACGGCGAAGCCATCAGCCAGGTCGAGTTGGCCGGACGTCTCGATGTCACCCAGGGGGCGATCTCCAAGCTTGAGCATTCCGAGGACGTGCGTGTCTCGACGCTGCGCCAGTATCTAGAAGCGCTCGGTGCACGCCTCGAACTCGTTGCGGTGTTCGACGACGACGCTCGCCGCGTGCCGGTGCACCTCGGCAAGGGCTCAGCAGCCTGACCAGTCGGCGGCGCAATATGTACCATCCATGTACCAACACAACGGTAAACAGCGGTACACAGAGGGGAACAGCGGTCAACACGAAATGCGTTCTGACCAGGTGAAAAGCCTTCTACCAGGGACTCCGCAACAGTTTGGAACTCATAACCCGAAGGTTGTGGCGCGCGACAACGTCCATCAGAGGGCAGTTGATGTCTGGTCGTGTCGTGATCCACCTCGGTCGTCTTGCCGGAGCGGGCACGCGTTCG
>JANYKS010000071.1 GCA_025358125.1 Actinomycetes bacterium | reverse complement strand
GCCGGTCGGTTCCCGGCCCCATTCCGCCGGTCGGTTCCCGGCCGCCCCATTCCGCCGGTCGGTTCCCGGCCGCCCATCTCGATTGCATATCAGCCGCATCTCGACATCTCACCCACGCCGTCTGTTCCTGGTTCATGTGAGTCAATATGACCTGGCGGTCACCGGTGATGGATGAAATGCTGGTGGGGTTCGTTCGGGCATGGTCACCGTGAATCGCTTGAAGTCTTGAACTCGAAGTGAGTCTGGCTGCGGGGGTCTCGGGGGACCTCTGATTGTCGCTTTTGAGCACGGACCCCAGGTTCCATCTTGTATGTCCCCCTCCCGAGCGGGCACCGAAACGACAAGGAGGAAAGAGATGGAACGTATTCGTGATCGTGTCGCTGGGCTGGATGTCCATCGCGACTCGGTGACAGCGTGTGCCCGGGTGGTCGATGTCCGGACTGGCGAGATTGTCGATGACTTGGAGCGGTTCTCGACGACGTCGGCCGGGGTCGCCAAGCTCGGGTTGTGGTTGCTGGATCATCAGGTGAGCACGGTCGCGATGGAAGCGACCGGGGTGTATTGGAAACCGGTGTATTACGGGTTGGAGGGCATGTTCGACGAGTTGTGGGTTTGCAACGCGTCGCATGTGAAGAACGTGCCGGGCCGCAAGACTGATCTCGCTGACGCGGTCTGGTTGGCGGACGTGGTCGCTCACGGGATGGTCCGTGCGAGCCTGGTGCCGCCACCGTTGATCCGGGAGTTGCGGGATCTGTCCCGCTATCGCAAGACCCAGATCGATGCCCGCGCCCGGGAGATCCAACGGTTGGAGAAGGTGCTCCAGGATGCGTGTGTGAAGTTGACGTCGGTGACGTCGACGGTGTGGTCGAAGTCGTCGAGGGAGATGATCGAAGGGTTGATCGCCGGTCAACGCAACGTTTCGGTGTTGGCCGATATGGCCAAAGGCAGGATGCGTCCCAAGATCGCCCAGCTCGCTGAGGCGTTGACCGCGAACTGGCGTGAGCATCACAGTGTGTTGGCCGCCCGGATCATCGCCCACATCGATTTCCTTGATGCCACCATTCACGAGTTGAGCGAGCAGATCACCGGTCGTGCCGGCCCTTTCGCTGAAGCGATCGAGCGGATGTGTGAGATCCCCGGTGTCCAGACCATGACCGCCGAGATCGTCATCGCCGAGACCGGTGGCGACATGACCAAGTTCGCGACCCCCGCTCAACTCTGTGCGTGGGCCGGGGTCGCACCCGCCAACCATGAATCAGCCGGGAAACGACAACCCGCCGGCACCCGCCCCGGGGGACGCTGGCTCCGACGGGCGCTGATCGAAGCAGCCAAATCGGCGTCGAAGACGAAGAACTCGTACTTCAACGCCCAATACAACCGGATCAAAACCCGCCGTGGGGCCAACCGGGCAACCGTCGCAGTCGCGCACAGCATCCTCACCATCTGCTGGCACCTGATGAACGACTCCGACCTGCACTACCGGGATCTCGGACCCGACCACTTCCAACAACGCCAAGACCCCCAACGACAAGTCGACCACCTCGTGCGCCGACTCGCCGAACTCGGCTACCAAGCCACCCTCGAACCAACCGCCGCCTGAAACACCCAGGCCAGAACACATCGCTCCACCATCGGGGCTCCGCCCCGACCATACAACAACGCGACCAAAACCACGTCCGAACAAAGAGCATTTCACCCCAGCGAATATCGATACGTCGAGGTAATTCCTCGCTGAAATCGGTGGGAGGTGATCAGAGGCCGATTGCGGATCCGGCGAACGTGATCAAAGGCAGTTCAGCCGGGAGGGCGGTCAGCCACAACCGCCGGAGTGGCGGTCGGGAGGGCGGTCAGCCACAACCGCCGGTGTGGCGGTCAGGAGGCGAGTTCGTTCCAATCCTTGTAGCGGTCGACGCGGCCGTTGGCGGCGTCGATGTAGACCTCGGCGATGGCCTTGGTGATCGGGCCGGGGAACGGAATCGCACGGTCGTCGACGGAGTTGACGCTGCTGATCTCGGCGGCAGTGCCGCAGACGAACATCTCCTCGGCGATGTACAGGTCGCTGCGGGCGAGGTTGTCGACCCGGACATCCATCCCGAGGTCGCGGGCGATCGTCATCACGCTGTTCTGGGTGATGCCCTCGAGCGCGCCGGCCGAGATCGGCGGGGTGATGATGATGCCCTTGCGAACCGCGAAGATGTTCTCGCCGGTGCACTCGGCGACGAGGCCATTGGGCGCGAGCATGATCGCTTCGTCATAGCCGGCCCGCAAGGCCTCGACCTTGGCGAGCGAGGAGTTGACGTAGTTGCCGACCGTTTTCGATGCCGGCGGCATGGTGTTGTGATCATGACGGGTCCACGAACTGATCTTCATCCGCACGCCCTTGTTGACCGAGTCCGCTCCGAGGAAGGGCGCCCACGGCCAACAGGCGATGGCCACATCGGTCGTGCACGGCAGGGTGTTCAGACCCATCTCGCCATATCCGTAGTACACCAGCGGACGGATGTAGCAGGCATCCAAACCGGTGGAAACCACGGTCGCCTTCGTGGCCGCGATCAATTCGTCGACGGTGTACGCAATCTCCATTCCCATGATGTGCGCACTGTCGAAGAGCCGCTTGATGTGATCGGTGAGACGGAACACGGCGGGGCCGTCCGGCGTGGCATACGCGCGAATACCCTCGAAAACACCGGTGCCGTAGTGCAGGGTGTGAGTGAGAACGTGGACCTGCGCCCTGTCCCAATCGACGAGCTCGCCGTTCATCCAGATCTTCGGTGTGGTTTGGATCGGCATCGTAATCCCTCTCGTTCTGGCGGCGTTGCTCAGACTCGCTGATGTGATCGGTTAACGCTAGTCACCCGGCGACCAGAGCGGCGATGGAATTGCCGATCTCGCTGGTCGTGCCGCTACCGGGATTCGCACACGCGGCACGAACCCGATCGGCTGCGCCGGACTCTCCGAGGAAGTCGAGCATCAGCGCCGCGCTGAGGATCGCCGCAATCGGATTGGCCTTGCCCGTGCCGACGATGTCGGGCGCAGAACCATGCACCGGCTCGAACATCGATGGACCGGTGCGAGCCGGGTTCAGGTTGGCCGACGATGCCAGGCCGATGCCCCCACTGACGGCGCCACCAAGATCGGTGAGAATGTCGCCGAAGAGGTTGTCCGTGACGATCACGTCGTATCGGTGCGGATCCTGGACGAAATAGATGCACGCGGCGTCGACGTGATTGTACGCCGTGCTGATGTCGGCGAAGTCGGCGGCGACGATGTCGAACGTGCGCTGCCACAAGTCGCCGGCGAAGGTGAGCACGTTGGTCTTGTGCACGAGCGTGACGTGCTTGCGAGCGCGGGTGGACGCCAACTCGAATGCGTAGCGGATGCAGCGTTCGACACCCATGCGCGTGTTGACGCTTCCCTGTGTTGCCACCTCGTCGGCAGTGCCGCGGCGCAGCACCCCGCCCTCGCCGACATACGGCCCCTCGGTGTTCTCGCGGATGACGATGAAGTCGTGCGCCTCGCTCTGACCGGCAGCGGTACCGGCGAACGGTCGCTGATTGATGTAGAGGTCGAGCTCGAACCGCATCTTCAGCAGCAGACCGCGCTCGATCAACCCGGGCGGCACCTCGGGCGTGCCGACAGCGCCGAGCAGGATCGCGTCGAAGCCGCGCAGCTCGTCGAGAACCCGGTCCGACAGCACCTCACCGTCGCGGAGATAGCGAGCGCCACCGAGATCGAACTCGGTCGTGTCGAATTGGACACCGGCGGCCCGAATGACCTTCACGGCTTCGGCGGTGACCTCTGGTCCGATGCCGTCCCCACCAATGATTGCGATCCGATGCGCCATAGGGGCAGCATCGTACTGGGCCGGGTTGGCGGCGGACAGCCGGATAGCCTGGTCGGATGGCAAAGCACCAGTTCTCCAGCGCTGCATATGAGCGGATGCAGGCCGAGTTCGATGATCTCAGCACACGTGGCCGGTTTGCGGTCGCGGAAAAGATCGAGCGGGCCCGTGAGATGGGCGACCTCAAAGAAAACGGCGACTACCACGCCGCCAAGGACGAACAGGGGCACATGGAGGGACGAATCCGTCAACTCGAATACCTGCTCGAAAACGGCGAGATCGTCGAACCCGGCCGTGAAAGCGAGGTCCAGGTCGGGCGGCTGATCACCATCGTCTACGAAGGCGACTCCGACGACAGCGCCGAGACCTACATCGTCGGCCACGTCGAGGAGAAGCTCGAGGGTTTCGACATCATTAGTCCTGGATCGCCGCTCGGCACAGCGCTACTGGGTGAGGTCGTCGGCTCATGGGTGAGCTACGAAGCGCCCAGCGGTGAGCTGCGGGTCAAGATCCTCGCCTTGGGACCAACGTAAATGCCACGCGGTGGAGGCATCTCTGAGCCGCGCCTGCCGCCCGGCCGGGAGATCGAACTGCCCGGCCGTGGCACGACCTTCATCCGCGAGCTCGACGGGCCGACGCCCGATGCACCGGCGTTGATCCTGCTCCACGGATGGACGGCGAGCGCCGATCTCAACTGGTTCCTGAGTTACTACGAGCTCGCGAAACATTTCCGGGTCGTCGCACTCGATCACCGCGGCCACGGCGGCGGCATCCGCAGTCGCAAGCTGTTCCGCCTCAGCGACTGCGCGACCGACGCCGCGGTGCTGGCCGAAGTCCTCGGTATCGAGCGCTACATTCCCGTCGGCTACAGCATGGGCGGACCGATCGCGCAGCTGATGTGCAAGCAGCACCCGGAACGCATCATCGGCCTCGTGCTCTGCGCGACAGCCAGTTCGTTCGCTTCGAGTCGTGAGGAGAAGCTGTCGTTCACGGCCCTTTCCGGCTTGGCCGCACTGGCCAGGATCGCACCGGCCCAGGCGCGTCAATGGCTGACCGAGCAGGTGTACTTGCAACGCAAGTCCGAGCAGTGGTCGCCGTGGGCCCTCGAGCAGGTCTCCCGCCACGAGTGGCGGACCGTGCTGGAGGCAGGTCGGGCGATCGGCAACTTCTCCTCGAAGGCGTGGCTCGGCGACATCGACGTGCCGACCTCGGTCATCATGACGATGCGCGACAGCGTCGTTCCCCTGCGCCGCCAGGTGCGCATGTTCGAGGCAATTCCCGAGGCCGTGGCGTACCGGGTCGACGGCGATCATGATGCGTGCATCGCGAACGCCGATCAGTTCGTGCCGGCGCTCGTTCGCGCGGCGCAATCGGTCCGCGACCGGGCGCGGCTGCTCACGAGAGTCCATCAGTGACGGCCGGCAGGTGAGCAAGACCGCACGGCGTGGCCTGTGGTTGACCGTGGGCGGGGTGGCCGCCATCGGTTCGGCAGCGGTTGCGCGTGCACAGCGCAAGGCCGTCGCGCCGGCCAGCGCGATCGGTCACCAGGGGCGCACGAGTCGTAACGCGCTCTTGGCCCGGTTGGGCCTCCAGGTCGGCGCCACGTACGCCTCCACGTCGGCCCGCAAGATCTTCGCCAGCAGCGAGCGGCGGATCGAGCTCGACAAGGCGCGAGAGCTCAAGACCGCCGAGCAGATCGCCGACCGGCTGGGGCAGATGAAGGGCGCGTTGATGAAGCTCGGCCAGATGGCGAGCTATCTCGACGAAGGCCTTCCCGAACCACTGCGGCTGGCGCTCGCGCAACTGCAGTCGAACGCGCCGCCGATGAGCTTCGAATTGGCCAAGGGCGCGATCGAACGCGAACTCGGCGCCCCGCTCGACACCTTGTTCGTCAGCTTCGATCCGGAGCCGATCGCGGCTGCCTCGATCGGCCAGGTGCACAGGGCGATCATCATCGACCCGCGCACCGGTCACGAACGTGCTGTCGCGGTGAAGGTCCAGTACCCAGGGGTCGACACGGCGATCGAATCCGATCTGCGCAACACCGAAGTCATCGGCGCGATCCTGAAGCAGGGTTTCGGTGGTCTCGACCCGACCGACATGGTCGAAGAGATCAAGAGCCGCCTCACCGAGGAACTCGACTACGAGCTGGAGGCCAAGAACCAGAGCGCGTTCCACGCCTATTACAGCGACCACCCCTACTTCGCAGTTCCAGAGGTCATCGATCACCTGTGCACCTCGCGCGTGCTCACCACCGAACTGATCGCCGGTTCGTCGTGGCAGCAGTTGCTCACCTGGGATCAGCACGAACGCGACCTCGCCGCCGAGGCGATCTTCCGGTTCGTTTTCCGAAGCCTCTACCGCTTCCGCGCGTTCAACGGCGACCCTCATCCCGGCAACTACCTGTTCCACGGCGAGGGCCGCGTCACCTTCCTCGACTTCGGCCTGGTCAAGCACTTCACCGATGCCGAGCTACACACGTTCGAATCGATGGTCAAGGCAGCCGCGATCGATCACGACGACGCGAAGTTCCGATCCATCCTCGAGCAAGCGGGGCTGTTGAAACGCGGCGCTCCGATCGACACCGCCGCGGCTGGGGCGTACTTTTCCCGGTTCTACGAGCCGGTGCGCGAAGACAGGGAGATGACATGGACACCCGAATACAGCTCCGCCATCGTGCGCCACACGTTCGACCGTGACAGCCCGATCTCACAGTACGCCACGATGCCGAAGTCGTTCGTGTTCATCCAACGGATCAACCTCGGTCTCTACGCGATCCTCGGCGAACTCCGCGCGCGGGGCAACTATCGGCGCATCGCCGAGGAGTTGTGGCCGATGGTCAACGGTGCTCCGTCGACGCCGATGGGCGCCGCGGAAGCGCTATGGCTTCAGACTCGGGCGTCGAACACCGATGGAGTCAAGCGGCCGTAGCGGTGCGTCGTTTCGCTGATCGCCTGCTCTTTCAGCCAGCGCCCGAGCTCGATCCGCCCGTTGTTGGACACTGGTGCCAGGTCGAGCCCGATCGTGTGATCCAGCAGCCACAGCCGGAAGTCATCGCTGACGTCAACGAGGCTGCGGACGCGCTCGGCGCCCGACGACGTGAGACGGGTTCGGAGATCCTGCTCGGACTCATTGGTGGCGTCGGAGACCCTGACCGTGACGCCGCATCGCCGTGCGGCCGCTCGGGCAACCTCGACGGTGGCGGCCGACACCGACTGATCAACACGCAGGACCACACCCTGCAGTGACCGGTAGCGCAGCACGTTGCGCTCGCTACGCAGCCCGCTCGGATCGTGATCGACGCCGAACCAGGTGGCCCACCAGTAGTCGAACGATGGCGCCGCGACAGCAATCGCCGGCGGCGTCGGGTCGCTGATATCTGACAGACCGAGCACGTAGCCGGGGCCGCCGGCCTTCGCTCCGGCGCCGATCGACGAGCGCTTCCATCCACCGAACGGTTGACGTTGGACGACGGCCCCGGTGATGTGCCGGTTGACGTAGGCATTCCCGACCTCGACCCGCTCGAGCCAGGTCCGTACCTCGGCCGGATCGAGCGAATGGATACCGCCGGTGAGGCCGTAGGGTGTCGCGTTCTGCAGATCGATGGCATGGTCCAGATCGTCGGCCCGCATCACGCCGAGCACCGGACCGAAGCATTCGGTGAGATGGAACCACGAACCCGGCCGCACGCCGACCTTGACCCCCGGCGACCACATTCGGGTCGGGCCGCCCCCGGCTGCACCGATCGGATGAGGCTCGACGAGCCATGACTCGCCGGGATCCAGTGTGGTGAGGGCACGGTGCAGCGAACCGCTCGGCGAGTTGATCAATGGCCCCATCACCGTTGCCGGCTCGCTCGGCCAACCGACGCGGAGGCTGGAAACAGCATCGCTCAGGCGCTGCGGAAACGCCGGGTCGTCGTAGACCGATGCTTCGACGATCGCCAGGCTGGCCGCCGAACACTTCTGCCCGGCGTGGCCGAACGCCGAGCGGACGAGGTCGCGTAGCGCGCCGTCGATGTCAGCAGCAGCCGTGATGATCAGCGCGTTCTTGCCGCTCGTCTCGGCGAGCAGGTGCACGTCGGGCTTCCACGAGATGAACATCTTGGCGGTGTCGTACGAGCCGGTGAGCACGACCGTCGCGATGTCCTCGTGGGTGACGAGGCGCCGGCCGATCTCGTTGTCGTCGCACGCCACGTACTGCAGCAGATCGCGGGGAACGCCCGCCTCCCACAGTTGCTGGGCGAGCACCCATCCGATCCGACGGGTCTCGGGCGCGGGCTTGAGGATGACCGCGTTGCCGGCTGCCAGCGCAGCACACACGCCGCCGGCAGGAATGGCGTACGGGAAGTTCCACGGCGCGATCACGAGCACCACACCGCGGGGTGTCACCGACAGACCGGCTGCACTGAGTTCGCCGACGAGTCGGGTCCCGTCGGCGCCGTAGTAGCGGGCGAAGTCGATCGCCTCGCTGACCTCGGGGTCGCCCTCCCGGATGGTCTTACCGGCCTCGCCGGCCATCACCGCCAGTGTCTCGTTGCGATGCGCGGCCATGGTCGCCGCGACGGAATCGAGCAGGGCGCGGCGCTGTTCGAGCGAAGCTGGCGCCCACTCGGCGGCTGCCGCGAGCGCCCTCGCAACGACGGCGTCGATCGCGTCGCTGCTGTCGATGAACGGCGGCCAGTCGGCGGCAAGGACGGAATCGCCACCGACCAGGCGAACCCGTACCGCTGCGACGGTGAAGTCGGAGTCTGGCGCGTTCTCGAAGACCCCGGCACCCGGCGCCGGCAGTGTCGTACCCCGGTTGCTCGCGATCGAGATCGAGCCGCGTTCGGCGACGCTGCAGCGGAACCGGTCGGCCTGCAGGGCGAACTCGGGCGTGCCGGCACGCAGCGTGAACAGGGCCCGCAGGAAGTTGTCGGGAGAGGTGTTCTCGTCGAGCCGGCGGGAGAGGTAGGCGATGCTCGAATCGATGTCGTGTGGATCGACGACCGGTGCGTACAGCAGCAGGCCATGCGCGGCCGCGTTGACGGCACGAGCCTGGGCCGGCGCCATTCCCTCGAGCATCTCCAGTTCGATCTGCTCCGGGCGCGCCAGCCCGTCGCGCAAGACGAGCCCCCACGCCACGTCGAACAAGTTGTGGCTGGCGAGGCCGATGCGAACGGCCTGCGACCACTCGGCCCGGAGCGCAGAGTCGAGTAATGCCTTGTAGCTTGCGTCCACGTCGGCCTTGGTCGAATAGGGCGCCTGGCGCCAGCCGTGGATCTCGGCATCGACCTGCTCCATCGCCAGGTTGGCGCCCTTGACGAGGCGGATCTTGATTCGTCCGCGACCTCCGGCGCGCTCGCGGCGGGCCGTCGCCCATTCGCCGAGGTGCTGCAGCGCCGCGTGCGAATCGGGCAGGTAGGCCTGCAAGACGATGCCGGCCTCCATCGCGACGAACTCGGGCTCGTCGAGCACGTTGATGAATGCCGCAACCGTGAGGTCGAGATCCTTGAACTCCTCCATGTCGAGGTTGACGAACTTCGCCGGCGTTGCGCTCATCGCATCGCGGTAGAGCAGCCGCAGGCGTTCACTGACCCGCCCCACCCCGTCGTCGAACGCGAGCGGATCGAGGTTTGCGCACAGCGCCGAGATCTTGACGGATACGTAATCGACATCGTGCCTCGCCAGCCGGGCCCGCACCGAAGCGAGACGCGCAGCGGCCTCGGCATCGGAGAGGATGGCTTCGCCGAGTACGTTGACGTTGAGGCGCACACGTTCGCCAGAGCGCTTCTGCACGTGCTTCGCGAACGCAGGATCTTCGGACGACAACACCACACCGCGCGTTTCGTTGCGGATCCGGCGACCGACCAGAGGCATCAGCAGGCGTGGTGCGTACGGCGCGAGCGCAGCTCCGAGGCGAAGCATGACCGCGTCGAGTCGCCCGAGCGAACTCGGGACTCCAACCGTGGCGACGACATCGCGGAACCGGCGCGCGGCGCGGTCGTGCCCGTGGATACGCAGCACGTCGTCGGTCAGCATCTGCACCAACTCGCGACCGCGCTCGTCGTTGATCAACCGGCCGAGGCGGCGTAGTTGGCGGGTCTCGCCACGGGTTGCGATCCGCTGCGATTCGACCAGGAGGCGTTCGGCCAACGCGACAGCTCGATCGACCATGTCGTCTGGAAAGCGATCGGCGACGGCAAATCCACCTGGGTCCAACTCCTGCATCCTTTCACTCAACACCTGCCGTCTAGCACTGATCGAGCGGCCATGCCGTCGTGTTCGTACCTATTGGACCAAGATTGGGTGATGCTCGACCCGATGATCAGGGTGATCGACGACCTGCTGACCGACGTTCCGCATGTGATGTTCTGTGTCAAGAACGTCGAAGGCCGATACCTCGCCGTCAATCAGGCCTTCGCCGACCGAGCCGGCATGGCCTCCCCCGCAGACGTGATCGGCCTACGCGCGTCGGACCTCTTCCCTGGCGACCTGGCGGCCTCGTACGAGCTGCAGGACACGCAGATTCTCGACACCGGGCAGCCGTTGCGCAACGAGCTCGAGTTGATCCTGCGCCCTGACGGCTCGGTCGGATGGTACGTGACCAGCAAGACCCTGCTCGGCGCACCGGGTGCGCCGACGGCGATTGCAAGTGTCTCGGTCGATCTGCGAGCGCCCTTCGATGCCACGGGGGCGACGGCAGGCGTTGCCGCGGCCGTGGCATTTGCGAGACTGCATTTCACCGAGCAGATCTCCGTGACAGATCTGGCCGACGAAGCCGAACTGACCGTGACCCAGCTCGAGCGGGCGATCAAACGAGCACTCGGACTGAGTGCCAAACAATTGATGCTGCGGCTTCGGCTGGAGGAAGCGATCACACGCCTACGCACCACCGACGCGTCCGTCGCCCAGATCGCCACCGAGTGCGGTTACTACGACCAGAGCGCGTTCACCCGCCAGTTCAAGAGAGTGGTGAGAATGAACCCCGGCGCATACCGCGCCGCGCAACGCCTCAGATAGGGTCGCTCGAATGCGTCGTTTGTTCCCCGTCTCGATCGTCTGCCTCGCCGTGCTCGTCAGCTGCGGCAATGGTGCGGTCGACAAGAGTTCCTCGTCAATCCCGATCTCGACCGGAGCCAGCACCGTTGCGGGCACGGCAGCGGCAACTGCGGGCACAACCCCAGGTGCCGGTACGGCTCCTGGTGCTCCGGGTACGGCTGCGACAGCGGCCAAACCGACCGTCAAGATCCCGGCCACGCTGCCGACCAAGCTCGTCATCACCGACCTCATCGACGGCACCGGTGATCCGGCCAAGGTCGGCGACACGGTGGACGTCAACTACGTCGGCGTGCGTTCCGCAGATGGCACCGAGTTCGACAACAGCTACGACCGCGGTCAGACGTTCCCTGTCAAGCTCGGCGCGAACAGCGTGATTGCCGGCTGGGAGCAGGGTCTGATCGGCATCAAGGCCGGGGGCCGTCGTCAGCTCGACATCCCGGCCGACCTGGCCTATGGCAACAGCCCTCAGGGCAAGGTCATCAAGGCCGGCGACGGGCTCACGTTCGTGATCGATGCAGTATCGGTCACCGCAGGCGTTGCCGTTCCCACGGCGAATCCGGCCGACAAACCGGTCGTCAGCATCCCGACCAGCGTCGGTGCGACGAAGCCAAACGCCACCGATCTCGTCGTCGGCACCGGCGAGACCGCGGTTTCCGGCCAGCAGGCATACATCCAGATCATCGCCTACCGCGGCGACACTGCAGCTGAGCTGCAGTCCACCTGGGCGACCGGCCAGGCCGCACAGGTCGGCCTCGACTCGGGCACCGTCACCGGATTGGTCAACGGCATCATCGGCATGAAGGTCGGCGGCCGCCGCCTGCTCACCCTGCCGCCGGCCGATGCATTCGGCCCGGAGGGCAACACCACCATGGGGCTGCCGGCCAACACCGATGTCATCCTTCTCGTCGATCTCGTACTGCTCACCTCGACGCCGTAGCGGCCGGCGACCGACACCGCTCGCGGCCGCCGGGGAGACCATAAGCTGCTCACATGTGCCGGAACATCACGACCCTTCGCGGCCTCCAGCCGACAGCGACATCACAAGAGATCGAGGCCGCCGCCCGCCAGTACGTGCGCAAGGTGAGCGGCGTGCAGTCCACCTCCCAAGCAACACAACCCGCGTTCGAGCGCGCCGTTTTCTCGATCACCCAGGCAACCACGCTGATGCTGTCGGAACTGCCCCCACGCAAGCAGCCGCCGCCGACGCTGCCACCGCTGCGCCGGATCGCAGCCCGCTCCGCACCAACCGTCAACTGATCCGCTACACGATGGTGCGCAGGTCCAGACCGAGGTCGAGTACGGGTGCGCTATGGGTGAGGCCACCGACCGCGATGTAGTCGACACCCGTTTCCGCAACCGAACGGGCGAGTTCGATGGTCAGGCCTCCACTCGCCTCCAGAATCACCTTCCGGCCCGAGAGCTGCAGATACTCGTTCTTCGCCTCGACCCCGGCCCGCATCTGCTCGACGGTGAAGTTGTCGAGCAAAACGACGTCGGCCCCCGCATCCATCGCCTCGTTCAATCCGGTCAACGAATCGACTTCGATCTCGACCGGGATCGTCGCAACGAGCGCCCGTACCGCTGCGAATGCCTCGGCCACGCCACCGATTGCGATCACGTGATTGTCCTTGACGAGCGCCGCATCGCTGAGCGCCATCCGGTGGTTGACTCCGCCGCCGCAGCGCACCGCGTACTTCTCGAGGAATCGCAGGCCAGGAGTGGTCTTGCGGGTGTCGCGAACCTTGGCATTCGTACCAGCCAGCGCATCGGCCCAGCGCCGGGTCAGCGTCGCTACTCCGGAGAGGTGGCAGAGTAGATTCAAGGCCGAGCGTTCGGCGGTCAGCAACAGGCGCGTCGGGGCAACGACTCGCGCGACGTCGGTTCCCGACTCGACCCGGTCGCCATCGGCGACGAGGTAGTCGAAGTCGCTCGCTTCGGCGCCGCACACCGTCTCGATGACGGCCGCTGCCACGGCGAGCCCTGCCAGCGTGCCCGCCCCGCGGGCGCCGAACGTTGCGATCGATCGCTGATCGGCAGGCACCGTCGCCGTCGACGTGACATCGATGCCCCCGGCGAGATCCTCGGCGATGGCCATCCGGGCCACGGCCGCGACGGAATCAGGATCGACACCGCCTTCGATCAACCGCCGGCGCGTCGGCTCGGCGAGTGGATGGAACACGAACATCTACGCCCCCTCTGGCCGGCCGCTCACGCTCAGCGCCCCGGTCGCGTCGAGGCGGGCAGTGAGATGCGTCAGCCACACCGGTCGGGGTTCTGTGTAGTCGGTGCGACGGTGACAGCCGCGGCTCTCGGTGCGAACCCGAGCAGCCTCGACGACGGCCGCCGCGACCGTGAGCAGGTTGGTGGCCTCGAACGCACGGCGGTGAGGCTCGACGTCGAGCGACACCCGCAGGGCGAGATCGGCCAGCGCATCCGCTGCACCGGCAAGGCGTTCCGGGCGGCGGAGCACGCCGACGTGACGAGACATCGTCGTTCGGATCTGGACTCGCAGCTCGGGCGCGAGCAGCCCCGTCGCGTGGCCGGCATCGATGCCCTCCGGCTCGACCAGCTCCGGCAACTCCCACGCCAATTCTCGACCGAGCCGAGTGCCGGCGACGACGCCTTCCGTCAGCGAGTTGCTCGCCAGCCTGTTGGCCCCGTGCACGCCCGTGCACGCTGCTTCGCCGACGACATACAGACCGGCGAGCTCGGTTCGGCCATCGAGGTCGGCGCGCACGCCGCCGCACGTATAGTGCGCAGCCGGTGCAACGGGAATGCGGTCCGTGGCGGGGTCGATGCCGGCCGCGCGGCACGATGCGGTGATCGAGGGAAACCGCTCGTAGAAGCGCTCGCCCATATGAGTCGCGTCGAGGTACACGTGATCATCGACACCGGCCGCGCGCTCAGCCATTCGTGCACTGATTGCAGATGCAACGACATCGCGTGGTGCGAGATCTTCCAACGGATGCACGCCCGCCATCACCCGCTGGCCGGACGCGTCGTACAGGATCGCACCCTCGCCACGGACTGCCTCGCTGACGAGCGCCTGCTGCCCCGTTGGCTCAGCACCACGCCACAGGACCGTCGGGTGAAACTGCACGAACTCGATGTCTCGCGCCGCAAGGCCCGCGCGCAGCGCCAGGGCCAAGCCGTCGCCGGTGACAGCCGGCGGGTTCGACGTGGACGCGAAGACCTGCCCGTATCCACCGGTGGCGATGACGACGGCCCGAGCCGTGACGACACCGACTGACTGGACGGCACCGTGCGCGTCGGTGATCGCGATCCGCACCCCGGCTGCCTGGCGCTGGCCGGCCGCGTTCGTGCCCATCACGAGATCGAGCGCGAATGCGTGATCGAGCACCTCGACGCCCGCCGCGACCGCCGTCTGATCGAGTGTGCGCTGGACCTCGGCACCACTTTGATCGCCTCCGGCATGCACGATCCGACGATGTGAGTGCCCTCCCTCCATCGTGAGTGCCGGACCATCACCACTGTGCGCAGGATCGAACGCCGCGCCGAGGCGCATCAGATAGCGAATGGCCGTCGGGGCTTCAGCGACGAGTTGGCGGACCGCGCGCTCGTCGCACAATCCTGCACCGGCATCCAACGTGTCGCGCACATGGTTCTCGAGCGAATCGGTGGGATCGAGCACACCGGCCAATCCGCCCTGGGCCCACGCGGTGCTACCAGCATCGAGGGTGTCCTTGGTGATGATCAGGGTCGAGCGAACGGGCCGAGCGGCGATCGCAGCGGCGAGGCCGGCCGCGCCCGAGCCGAGCACGGCGACATCGACGTCGCGCTGCCACGTGACATCGTGCGCGACAAGTTGGAGAGGAACCTGGGCGGCCATCGATCACTCGCCGGTGCGCGACGGCTTGCCGATGGCGATCATCCGCTCGACGGAGAGCCGGGCCCTGTCAGCGATGTCGCGCGGCACATCCACCTCGTCGGTGCCGTCGCGTAGTGAGCGCACGAGTTTGGCCGGCGTGATCATCTTCATGTATTTGCACACGGCCGCCGGGTTGACGGGCTCGAAGATCACGAGCGGGTTGGCCTTGTTGAGCTGATAGATCATGCCGGTCTCCGTTGCCACCAGGACCTTGCTCGCAGTGGTGTTGCGGGCCGCCTCGATCATGCCCGATGTCGACAAGATCTTGGTCCGCTCCGCTGGCACGACGCCGGCGCCCGCGAGGTACAGGGCACTCGTTGCGCAGCCGCACTCGGGATGGATGAACAACTCCGCATCGGGTTCCGCCATCACCCGCTGCTTCAATTCGGCGCCGTTGATACCGGCATGCACGTGGCACTCGCCGAGCCAGATGTGCATGTTCTCGCGCTGCAGCGATCGCTGCACATGCGCACCGAGGAACTGGTCGGGACAGAACAGAACGGGGCGATCAGCGGGAATGCTCGCGACGACGTCGACGGCATTCGAGGACGTGCAGCAGATATCGGTCTCGGCCTTGACTGCGGCGGTCGTGTTGACGTAACTGACCACGACTGCGCCGGGATACTCGGCTTTCCATGCCCGCAGCTGATCGGCCGTGATCGTGTCGGCGAGCGAGCACCCGGCTCGCTTGTCGGGGATCAGCACGGTCTTGTCGTAGCTGAGGATCTTTGCCGTCTCGGCCATGAAATGCACACCGCAGAAGACGATGGTGGACTGCTCGACCTTGGCGGCAACCCGGCTGAGGGCGAGTGAGTCGCCGACGTGATCGGCGATGTCTTGAATCTCGGGCAGTTGATAGTTGTGGGCGAGGATGGCGGCGTCGCGCTCTTTGGCCAACGCCCGCACCTCGTGCGCCCACTGTTCGTATCGGATCGGCACACCCGAAGTACCGTCGGCCAGAATGGTGCTGTCGCTCACGGCGCCAAGGTTAGAGCCGGCGGATGCAACCACCTCTGGTTGTTCGCAGGTTCACAAACTCGGTCGGCTCACCGAACCACATCGCCTCCAACGCGTCGATGATGTTGCCGGTGCCGCGCTCGGCCTGCGCGATCACATGCACGGGGTCGTCTTCGAACCGGATCAAACTTGCGACGCCGTCGTCGTTGACCACCGCGACGGCACGTACACGTCGACGTTGTGGATGACGACTCGGGCGATGTGTCAACGTGACGTCGTCAGCCAGCGGTGCAGCCCAGCCGGCCGTCACCACGGCGGCGGCATCGAAGGATCTCGCGACCACGCCCGCGGAACCATTGATGAGCGCGTAAGCATCACGACCTTCGTCGATGAAGCTGGTGCGCGCGGCCTGCGCTGACTCGTCATGGAGCGCCGACGGATCGTTGACAACGATGCCGTATAGGCGGGCCGCCACGAGATGGAAACCGAGCGACATGTCGAGGCGTCGCTCCAACCAGATTGCGATGTTCAGGGTCGATTCACTCACGCCGCGATGAGTGCTCCGAGATCGCTCCGGTGGAAAACGTACTGCCGTTCGAGCCGACGCTCGCCAACGGCCTCCACGACGTAGCGTTGTGCCGACGTGGACACAAGACGGATCATTCCCAACTGCGATGCTCAGCGGGCTCGGCGTTGGCGTGGGTGTGTTCGTGGCGTGCCACTGGTGACGTTGCTCGTCATCGCCGCCGGCTGCAGCGCGGCGCGGGCCGACGACGCTGTACCGACCTCTGCCGCAGTCGCGCCTGTAGCCGCAGCACCCTCGACCACCACCATCGAACCTGCGTCCACGATCATCATCAACACCACCGGCACCACCGACGCTGCGACGCCGACCACCGTCCGCTCCACCACGACCACCACGGCCACCACTGCCACCCCCACTACCGAACGTCGGTCAGCCACAACGGTGTCGCCGCCGACCACAGAACGCCCGACGGCGAACACGGTGTCGCGGCCGACATTGGCCGCGCCGACGACAACGTCGACGGCCATGCCGCGTCCGTTGTCGACGGTCGGTGAGATCGACCCCGGCGACCTGCCCCACCTCAGTGGGGCGTTCGATCGGCTCGCCGCCGGCAACGCAGCCGCCTCGATCACCGTGTTGCGCGACCACGTCACGGTGTATGGCGCAGCGGCGGGTGTCGGTTCGGGAATGCAGCGGGTGACGACCGACACCCCGCTCGTTCTCGCGAGTGTCAGCAAGCTCGTCACTGCGCTGACGGTCGCACGACTCGCAGAGGCCGGGGCCATCGATCTCGACGCTCCGGTTCCGTGGCGCCGGATGAAGATCGCCCACGACGCCGGCTGGAACGACGTGACGGTCCGCGAACTGCTGGCCCACACCAGCGGGATGCCCAAGGCCCAGAGCAGTTGGCTCACTCTTGTCGGCTCGTGCGCGATCCCGCTGACCGCGGTGATGGCTGCACCGCCAACGCCCAAACGCGGCGAGTGGGTGTACTCCAACGGCAACTACTGTGCGCTCGGCCTACTGGTCGAAGCCGTCGGCGGCGCGAGCCGGGGCAAGGTTGCCCAGGCATTCGTCTTCGACCCGATCCACGTCACGGGCCCGCACCTCACCACCGGTGGCCTGCGCCCCACCGATGGCCCGTTCCCGAGCGGCGTCACCCGGCTCGAACGCCTCGGAGGAGCCGGCACGTGGATGGCCTCGAGTGACGATGTCGCGGCGATGTTGGACTCCGTCAACTCCGCCGATCTGAACACGCTCAGCGGGCCGGGCGTCATGGCCGATCAGTACGGCTGGGGCCATACCGGCACTGTCGACGGCGCCAAGGCGTGTGCGTGGGTGATGGAGCAGGGCCGGACGGTCGTCGTGGCCATCGTCGCCGGTGACCGGCCCTCCACCGGGGGCCAGGTCTGCGACCTCGTCATCCCCGCGCTCGCCACCGACCTCGGGATCTGGGCCGGCAAGCCGATCCGCCAACCCGCCTGAATCACTACCTGCGATTTCGGCTATCGAGCGGTCGAACGATTTGTGGTCGTCCCGGCGCTCGCGGATCCGCCGGAATTGGCCTGACGACGGGCTTTGTGACTACGGGCCTTGCGTGACTACGGGCCTTGCGTGGCTACGCGGTGGCGGCAAGGGTCTTCGCGAGGGTGTCGGCTGCATCGGCGACCGCCCGGCCGAAGCGTTTGCCGGGCCCGCGCGTCAGCCGCTCGATCGGGCCGCTGACGCTGACCGCCGCCAACACCGCGCCGTCGCGCCCGCGCACCGCGGACGACACCGAGGCCACGCCCGGCTCACGTTCCTCGACGCTTTCCACCCAGTCGCTTTCCACCCAGTCGCTCGTCGACCGGGCGAGCAGTACCCGGCCTGCCGAACCGGCATCGAGCGGCAATCGGGCACCCTCTGGCACGATCCACCGCAGGCCGTGCGGCGACTGCAGCGACACGACGCAGCGACGTTCGTCGCCCTCGCGCACGAACAACTGAACGCTCTCGCCGGTGCTGTCGCGCAGCGCAACCAGGACTGGACGCGCCAACTCGCCGATCGGGAACGATTCAGCGGCCGCGTGCCCGAGGGCGATCAGCTCGAACCCGAGGCAGAACCGGCCGTTGCCGTCGCGGCGCACGAGACCGTGCTCTTCGAGCGCCACGGCCAGGCGGTGGGCCGTCGCCCGCGGCAGACCAGTCGCCCGCTGCAGATCGGCGAGGCCGAGCGAGCCTTCGCGGCGGAGCGCGCCCAACATGTGGACGGCCTTGTCGAGTACGCCGACACCGGATACGCTATCCATCACACGAGAAGACTATCTCAGAAAGTGAGACGAGAGCGCCATGGAAGCGACAGGGCCATCGACACTCCCTCAAAAGGTTTGGGACCGGCATGTGGTGCACAGCGCACCCGCCGAACCCGACCTGCTGTACATCGACCTTCACCTCGTCCACGAGGTCACCAGCCCGCAGGCGTTCGACGGGTTGCGCCTCAGCGGCCGCACCATCCGCCGGCCGGACCTCACGATCGCGACCGAGGACCACAACGTGCCGACGGAGAACATCGATCAGCCGATCGCGGATCCGGTCTCGGCCCGTCAGGTCGAGGTGCTGCGTGAGAACACCGCCGAGTTCGGCATCACCAACTTCCCGATGGGCGATCCGCTGCAGGGCATCGTGCACGTCATTGCTCCCGAGCAGGGCCGCACCCTGCCAGGGATGACTGTCGTCTGCGGCGACAGCCACACCGCGACCCATGGCGCGTTCGGCGCACTCGCGTTCGGCATCGGAACGAGCGAGGTCGAGCACGTGCTCGCGACCCAGACGCTGCCCCAGACCCGGCCGAAGTGGATGGCAGTCAACGTCGATGGCGACCTGCCGGGCGGGGTCACTGCGAAAGATGTGATCCTCGCGATCATCGGAGAAATCGGCACCGGGGGCGGCATCGGCCACGTTATCGAATACCGCGGATCCGCCATTCGCGCGTTGAGCATGGAGGGCCGGATGACCGTCTGCAACATGAGCATCGAGGCCGGCGCCAAAGCCGGGCTGATCGCCCCCGACGAGGTGACGTTCGAATATCTCGAGGGTCGCGCCAACGCGCCGAAGGGGGCCGACTGGGAGGCAGCCGTCGCAGACTGGCGCACGCTGCAGACAGATTCCGACGCCGTGTGGGACAAGGAGGTTTTCATCGATGCGACGAGCCTCAAGCCACACGTCACGTGGGGCACGAACCCGGGGCAGGTGCTGACGATCGACGACGTCGTGCCCTCTCCGGACAGCTACGACGATCCGACGACGCGTGAGACGGTGAACCGTTCGCTCGAGTACATGGGGCTCACCGCCGGCACGCCGATCCGCGACATCACCGTGGATACGGTGTTCATCGGCAGCTGCACCAACAGCAGGATCGAAGATCTACGGGCCGCTGCCGCCGTGATGAAGGGTCGCACGGTCACCGTCAAACGGGTGATGGTGGTACCCGGCAGTCACGCCGTCAAAGCTCAGGCCGAGGCGGAGGGACTGCCGGCGATCTTCATCGCCGCCGGCGCCGATTGGCGCGAGCCGGGCTGCAGCATGTGCCTGGCGATGAACCCGGACAAGCTCGCCGTCGGCGAACGTGCGGCGAGTACGAGCAACCGCAACTTCGAGGGCCGCCAGGGCCGCGGCGGGCGAACCCATCTCGTGTCCCCACAGGTCGCCGCGGCCACCGCGATCCTCGGCCATTTCGCAACGCCGGCCGACCTCGCACCAGCCGTCGCGCAAGGAGCAGCGTCATGAAGCAGGTCCGAATCATCACGGGCACGGCCATCCCGCTCAAGCGGAGCGACGTCGACACGGACCAGATCATCCCCGCAGAATGGTTGAAGCGGGTCGAGCGAACCGGCTTCGAGAAGGGCCTGTTCGCGACGTGGCGCGACGACCGCAACTTCGTGCTCAACGACGAACGGTACGCCGGCGCCTCGATCCTCGTCGCGGGGCCGAGCTTCGGCGTCGGTTCGTCACGCGAGCACGCGGTCTGGGCGATTCAGCAGTACGGGTTCGACGCCGTCATCGCGCCGAGCTTCAGCGACATCTTCCGCAACAATTGCACCAAGAACGGGCTCGCCCCGGTGGCGCTGTCGAACGAGGCGGTCACCCGGATCTGGGACGCGATCGATGAGGACCCGAACGTCGAGATCACCATCGACATGGAGCGCCTGCTCGTGGAGATCCCGGCGATCGGCTTGGTGGAGAGTTTTCCGATGGAGGCCCAGAATCAATACCGCTACCTCAACGGCCTCGACGACGTCGGCATCACACTCGGCCACGCCGACGAGATCGATTCATACGAGGCGAGCCGGCCCGCCTGGCTGCACTGAGACGACACGGCGTTGTCCGTGACCGCGTCGTCGACGTACCGCGTCAGACGAGCGTTTCGAACTCGCTCAGGTTGCGCAGCTTGGAATTGTTCGAGAAAACCTCGATCGGCTTCGTGAACGGCAACCGCAGGGCACGTTGGAGCACTGTGCACTGAACTTGCTGGTTGTACTCGGCGAGGGTGACAGCCCACCCGTTGCGCCCGGCGCGAGCCGTGCGGCCGCTGCGGTGGAGGTAGGCCTTGCCGTCCGGCGCCGGTTCGTAGTGAATGACCGCGCCGATGCCGTCGATGTCGATGCCGCGGGCTGCGACATCGGTGGCAACGAGTACCGCGATCTCGCCGGTGGTGAAGCGCTTCAGCGCCTTCTCACGCGATGGCTGGGGCAGGTCTCCGTGGATCGCCATCGCCCGCACGCCGAGGTCCTGGAGCGCCTCCGTGGCGCGGTCGCACATTCGCTTGGTGCCGCAGAACAGGATCACGCGCTCGAACGAACTGGCGATCGACGCGACGACCTTGTCCCGGTCCATCCGGTGCACGGCCAGGAACAGATGGAACATCGTCCCGACCGTGTCGGTGGGCTGATCGATCGAGATCTCGACCGGCTCGTGCAGATAACGGCGCACGAGATGGCCGACATCGCCGTCGAGCGTTGCCGAGAACAGCATCGTCTGGTGTGGCCCGGTGATCTTGCGCAAGATCCACTCGACCTGCGGGGTGAAACCGTCGTCGGCCATCCGGTCGGCCTCGTCGAGCACGAGCACCTCGATCTGATCGAGGTCGAGTTCGTTGTTCTTGAGAAGATCGATGAGGCGCAATGGGGTCGCAACAACGACCTCGACTCCGGCATTGAGCACGTCGATCTGACGGTGACGCGAGGACCCTCCGTATACCGCGAGTACGCCTTGGCCGCACGCCTTGGCAACGGGTTCGAGCACTTCGGCGACCTGGAGCGCGAGTTCACGGGTCGGGACGAGGATCAGGCCGCGTGGCTTGTTCGGCTCGGCCTTGGCGCTGAGTCTGGCGAGCAGCGGAATACCGAACGCGAGGGTCTTGCCGGAACCGGTGCGGGCCCGGCCGCACACGTCGGCGCCCGTCATCGCGACCGGAATCGCCTCTGCCTGGATCGCGAACGGCTGCGAAAAGCCGGCTGCGGCGAGTGCCGCGTCGATGTCGGGGGGAACGCCGATGGCGGCGAATCCGGTGGGGGTGTAGACGGGGGAGATTGCTGGGGAAGGCTCGCGATGCTCGGGCGTGTGGTCGTCAATTGGCTTGTGCGGACGACGTTTCCGAGCGCGGCCAGCACCGAGACGGGCTGGGAGGTCAGGCATGTTGGTTCCAAGGATATCCATTGGAACGCAGCAAATGGCGCTTTCTCGCCCGGCGCGGCCCGGCCTAATCTTGTTCCGTGAACGACGACGTCAGTGACGACCCCGAACGCCGACCGGCAACTACTGCCATCACGGCCGGACGCGGGGCGAACGGTACGTCGTTGGCGACGCCGCTGTGGGCGTCGAGCACCTGGGTGTCGTCGGGTCTGGTCGACGCCCGCAGGCGAGCCACCGGCCAGCGGTCGGCAGAGTTCTACGCTCGCTATGCGAACCCGACGGTTCGCGCGTTCGAAGAGGCGATCGCTTCGTTGGAGGGTGCGCAAGACGCGCTTGCGTACGCGAGCGGGATGGGCGCGCTGACCACCACGATCCTGGCGCTGTGCGGGGCCGGCAGCCACATCGTCGCCCAGCGGCAGTTGTACGCCGGCACGCTCGCGTTCCTGCAGGGTCCGTGTCGCCGCTTCGGCATCGATCTCACCATCGTCGATGGCACCAAGCCCGGCGCATTCGCGGCCGCCGTGGAGCCCGGCCGCACGATGGTCGTACTCGCCGAGACACCGTCCAATCCGCTGCTCGAACTCGTCGATCTCGATGAGGTAGGCGCGATCGAGGGTCCGTTCACGGTGGTCGACTCCACGTTCGCCACACCACTCGGCCAACAGCCGCTGCGCTACGGCGTCGACCTCGTCATCCACTCGGCGACGAAGGGCATCGCAGGACACAACGATGCAACGCTCGGCGTGATCGCCGGCAACAGCGATCTGCTCGACGAGATCTGGGGCTACGGCGTCTTGCACGGCGCGACGCCGTCACCGGCCGATGCCCTCAACGCGCTGCGCGGCATTCGCACCCTGGCCGTGCGCACCGCCCATCAGGCCGGATCCGCGCTACAACTCGCGAAAGAGCTGACGGCGAGCCCGTACGTGAAGGCCGTTCATTTCCCAGGGTTGGCGAGCCACCCGCAGTACGAACTCGCCAAACGGCAGATGTCGCACAGTGGCACGGTGCTCGCGTTCGAGGTGACCGGCGGTCAGGCCCATGCGTCGTCGCTGCTCGACCAGCTCCGCATCGCGCTCGTCGCCACATCGCTCGGCGGGCCGGAGACGCTTGTCTGTCATCCGGCAACCTCGACCCACGCGAGCCTCACGCCCGATGAGCAGCTGACGGCCGGCATCACGCCAGGGTTGCTGCGCCTCTCGGTCGGCCTCGAGGATCCGAACGATCTCGTCGCCGATTTCCACCAGGCACTCCAGCCGATCTCGTGAGCACCGTCGGGGTGCTCTGTCTGCATGGCCTCGGAGGCACGCCGCACAGCGTCTTGCCGCTGACGGCCGCCGCGCACGGCGCCGGGTACGCGACGGTGGCACCGATGCTGCCCGGGCACGGTTCGACCCCAGCCGACCTCTACGGGATCACCTGGTCCGATTGGGTGGCCGCCGTCACGGGATTCGCCGATGACCTCGCCAGGCGTTGCCATGACATCGTAATCGTCGGGCAATCGATGGGCGCGACGCTGGCATTGCAGGTCGCTGCTTCCCACTCGCATGTGCGCGGCGTGGCTGCCATCAATCCACTCGTGCTGCCGCCGGACCCCGATGCCACCGAGCAGCTCGAGTACCTGCTCGGCCGGGGCCGCACGATGCAGCCGGCCGGCGCGCCGGATATTCGTGACGGCACTGCCCACGACACCGCATACTCGGAGCTGCCGCTGCATTCCCTTCTCCAACTCGGCATCGGTTCGGCAATGGTGCACGAGTTGATGCCGGCCCTGCGGATCCCCCTTCTCATCGTCTCGAGTGACCATGACGCGGTCGTCGATCCCGCGAATGCCGACGCACTTGGCGCTGTGGCAGTCGGACCCGTGACCCGGCTGCGGTTGGCCAACAGCGGGCACGTGGCAGCGCTCGATCTGGACCGCGAACAGTTGTGCCGGGAACTGCTGACCTGGTTAGTCACTTTGACCGACGAGTCAGCCGTTTCCGTCTGACGAATCAGTGAGTAGCCGCGCTCGAAATGTCTCGTTAGATTCTCCCGGCTGCGTCGGACCCGCGATCACCAGAGGCCGGGCAGAAAGGAAACCGATCGAACTCCCCAATTCCCTGGCAACGACGCCCGGAAGGAAACCCGACATGCACCAATACACCACGAACCAATACAGCACGGACCAATGCGCCACGAACCAGGCCGATGGAACCGCCACGGCCGGCCGCAAGGGCATCGCGTACGACTGGCAGAGCCTGATGGCTGCCGACGGCGTCGCCGCGATCGAGGCCGAGCTTGCCGAATTGGTGTTGGAGTCGGCTGAATGAGTTCGCTCCCCCAGCGGGTACTGGTGCTGGGGTGTGGATCGGTTGCGCAATCTGTCGTACCGTTGCTGATACGTGATCTCGGCATCGAGCCGAGTCGAATCAGGATCGTCGACATGGTCGACAACCGTGAGCGGGTTGCAGACGCTCTTGCGGCAGGGGTTCGGTACGAACACGATCGGGTCACGCCCGACAACCTCGATTCGTTTCTCGACGGGCGAGTGGGAAGCGGCGATCTCCTGCTCGATCTCGCGTGGAACATCGACAACCCCTCGATTCTCGACTGGTGCCGCGATCACAACGTGCGCTATCTCAACACCTCGGTCGAGGTATGGGATCCATACCTCGATCTGCACAGGGCGCATCCCCTCGATCGCACCCTGTACGTGCGGCACATGCAGTTGCGGCGACTCGTGCAGCGCTGGGGTTCCAATGATGGGGCGACTGCGGTCGTCGAGCACGGCGCCAACCCGGGACTGGTGAGTCATTTCGCGAAGCAGGCCCTCTGCGAGATCGCGACGCGCATCCTGGCCGACGGTCTCGGTGGCGGGCGCACGGCCGGACTGGAGGACGCCCTTGCCACCGGGGCCTACAACGTGCTCGCGCAACTGACAGGCACCAAGGTCGTACACGTCAGCGAGCGCGACACCCAGATCACCGACAAGCCCAAGGAGTTCGACGAGTTCGTCAACACCTGGTCCGTCGACGGCTTCTACGAAGAGGGCATCGCGCCGGCCGAAATTGGATGGGGCACGCACGAACTCCGCCTGCCGCCAAACGCCTACGCCCACATCGGGGAGGGTCCGCGCAATCAGATCTGCATGGCCCAACCGGGAATGAACACATGGGTCCGCTCGTGGGTGCCGTGCGGGCCGATCAATGGCATGGTGATCCGCCACGGCGAGGCGCTGACGATGAGCGATCACCTCACCGTGTGGGACGGCTTCGGCAATCCCGTGTACCGCCCGACCGTGCACTATGCGTACTGCCCATCGGAGTCGGCCATCGCAAGCGTGCAGGAACTGCGCCACCGCGACTGGGCGATGCAGAGTCGTCAACGGATCCTCAACGACGAGATCACGAGCGGGCGCGACGAGCTTGGTGTGCTGTTGCTGGGACACGACTACACCGGTTGGTGGACCGGCTCGCTGCTCTCGATCGAACAAGCTCGGGCGATCCTGCCCGGCCAGAGCGCGACGACGATGCAGGTCGCCGGCAGCGTGATCGCAGCAGTCTCATGGATGATCGAGAATCCCTCGGCCGGGGTGCGGGTGCCCGACGAGTTACCGTGGCAGGACGTGTTGCGCGTTGCCCGGCCATACCTCGGAACGATGCATTCGGGACCGACCGACTGGACCCCTCTACGCGACCGCAACGATCTGTTCCCGGTGTTCGGCAACGAGAGTGACGGCCTGAACCACGACGACCCGTGGCAGTTCAGCAATTTCTTGATCAGGTGACCATTGCCCCGATCTTTGGTACCTGGATCTTTGGCGCCTCGATCCTTGGCACGCCGAGCTTTGGTGCAAGCACGAGCAATGCCTCGTTGCGCTGGAGCGAGTTGGTGCTAGTGTTACCGCTGATGAGTCACCTGATCGGCCTCCTTCTTCGCTAAGGCGAGCGCCACATATCGCGTTCGCCCTCGCCCCTTGCGCCCAGCGCAGGGGGTTCTTGCTTTTTCAGCACAGCACAGCACAGCACAGCACAGCACAGCACAGCACAGCACAGCGAACCCAGGAGCACAACATGCCGCCACCGAACGTCACACCGAAGAAGATGCCCTTCGAGAAGTACCAGCCGTGGCTTCCGCTCGTGCTCACCGACCGCACATGGCCCGACGTGCGGACCCGGAAGGCGCCGCTGTGGTGCAGTGTCGACCTGCGTGATGGCAACCAGGCCCTGATCGACCCGATGGATCCAGAACGCAAACGGCGGATGTTCGATGCGCTGGTGCAGATGGGCTTCAAGGAGATCGAGGTCGGCTTCCCCGCCGCCAGCCAGCCGGACTTCGACTTCGTGCGCCAATTGATCGAGGAGGATCTGATCCCCGACGACGTCACGATCCAGGTCCTGGTGCAGTGCCGCCAGGAGTTGATCGAGCGCACCTACGAATGCCTGCAGGGTGTGGGCAAGGCCATCGTCCACTTCTACAACTCGACCAACCCACTGCAACGCGAAGTCGTGTTCGGCCTGGACACCGCCGGCATCACCGATATCGCGGTCAACGCGGCGAAGTTGGCACGCAAGCTGGAAGAGACGCTGCCGGGTAGCCAGATCCGCTACGAATACTCGCCGGAGAGCTTCACCCTCACCGAGCCGCAGTTCGCGCTCGACATCTGCCATGCGGTGATGGACGTCGTCGACCCGACACCGGAGTGGCCGATCATCTTCAACCTGCCGGCGACGGTCGAGTGCTACACCGCCAACACCTACGGCGACGTCATCGAGTGGTTCGGCCGCCACGTCCGCAACCGCGCGAGCGTTGTCATCAGCCTGCACCCGCACAACGACCGCGGCACCGGCGTCGCAGCGGCCGAGTTCGGTGTGATGGCTGGCGCCGATCGAGTCGAGGGCACGCTGTTCGGCAACGGTGAGCGCACCGGCAACGTCGACATCGTGAACCTCGCGATGAACTTGTTCGCAACCGGCGTCGACCCCGAATTGGACGTGACCGATATCGATGCTCTGCGACGAGTGGCCGAATACTGCAACCGCCTCCCGGTGCACCCTCGCCACGCGTACGTCGGCGACCTCGTGTACACCTCGTTCTCCGGCAGCCATCAGGACGCGATCAAGAAAGGCTTCGATGCGCTCTACGCCAAGGCCGCGGCTGTGGGCCACAAACCCGACGACTACGAGACGTGGGGCGTGCCGTACCTGCCGATCGATCCGAAGCACGTCGGGCGCAGCTATGAAGCGGTCATCCGCGTCAACAGCCAGAGCGGCAAGGGCGGCGTGGCCTACGTGATGAAGAGCGAGCACGGCTTCGACCTGCCCCGTCGCCTGCAGATCGAGTTCTCCAAGACCATCCAGCACATCACCGAGGACAGCGGTACCGAGATCGGTGCCGGGATCATGTGGGACACGTTCCGGCGCGAGTACCTTCCAGTCGACCCACCGATCTCGCTGATCAGTCACGAGATGCGTTCCACCAGCGAGGGCAAGACAACCGAGATCACGGCGCAGCTGTTGGTCGACGGCTCGCATGTCACCGTCACCGGGTCCGGCAACGGCCCGATCGACGCGTTCGTCACGGCTCTCAACGATGGGCTCGGAACCGACATCGACGTCGTCGACTACGCCGAACACGCAATGGGCTCTGGCAAGGACGCAACCGCTGTCGCGTACGTCGAATCGCGCCGCGATGACGGCCAGGTGAGGTGGGGGATCGGCACCGATCCCAACATTCTCACCGCGTCGTTCCACGCCGTGGTGTCCACCTTGGCGCGCCAGCGGAGCTGACCGAACAGCTGCGACTCGGGCCGGTCCGGTGGCGGCTCCGCGCATCCCGTTCGGCGCCACAACTAAGGTGGGACGATGCGTCGTTGGATGAAGAGACTGGTCCTGGTGCTGATAGCCGGCGGTGGCGCGGGCGCGGTGTACAGCGTGATGGCCAAACGACGAAACGGGGCAAAGGTTCCGAGCGCGTCGCAGCAGTGGCCGCCGTTCAACTCTGGCGCAACGAGGCCCGATGTGATCGTGGCGCACGCCGCCGCGGCACCGGAGGCCGACTGGGTCGCGCCCGTCGATGGCCGGTGCCCGGATGGCTATCCCGTCAAGGCCAATGACAACAGCCACATCTATCACCTGCCGCAGGGACGCTCGTATCAGCGGACCGTCGCCGAACGATGCTATACCACTGCGGAGGCGGCCGAGCGCGACGGCTACCGTCGGGCCAAGGCGTAATCCGCAACCTCAAGGAGCAGCGATGAAGGTCAAGGTCGATTTCGACGTCTGTGCGTCAACAGGCTCATGCATGCAGACGTGCCCCGAAGTGTTCGAGGTCCGCAGCGACGGCTACCTGTACATCCTTCAAGAGGAGCCCGGTGAGGAGCTGCGCGAGAAGGTCGAGCAAGCCGTCGACCTGTGCCCGACGGGAGCGATCACCGTCGAAGGCTGATGGGATTCCACGACAAGCTCAACACCTCGTGGCGGCTGAGGAACTCGATGCTGTGCGTCGGACTCGACCCGGACCCAAACCGGGTACCCATCTCGCTCAGGGGTCGCCCCGACTGGATCGAACTGTTCTGCACCGCCATCATCGATGCGACCGCACCGGTGGCCTGCGCGTTCAAGCCGCAGATCGCGTACTTCGCCTCGCAGGCGGCCGAGACCCAACTCGAACACATCTGCCGCTACATCAGCGAGGCCTATCCCGACCATCTGCTGCTGCTCGATGCCAAGCGCGGCGATATCGGCCCGACGGCTGAGCACTACGCGAACGAGGCCTTCGTCCGCTACGGCGCCGACGCGGTCACGGTCAATCCGTACCTCGGCACCGACTCGGTCGAGCCGTTCCTTCGCCACGAGGGCAAGGGCACGTTCATCCTCTGCCGCACCAGCAACCCGGGTAGCAACGACTTCCAGTCGTTGCACGTCGACGGCGCGCCGCTGTACACCCACATCGCCAGGCGCGTCGCCGGTGAGTGGAGCCGGATCGGCGAATGCGGGCTCGTGGTCGGCGCCACCCACCCCGCCGAGATCGGCGTCGTGCGCGACATCGTCGGTGACCTTGCGCTGCTGGTGCCGGGAGTCGGCGCGCAGGGTGGCGACGTCGCCGCAACCGTGCAGGCCGGCCAGGACAGCACCGGGCTCGGCCTCGTGATCAACTCCTCGCGAGCCGTGCTCTACGCAAGCAGCGGCGAGGACTTTGCCCAAGCCGCGTTGGCTGTTGCCACAGCGACACGCGACGAGATCCGCCTCGTCAGCGCCGGATAGCCGTCCACGACTTCGTCACTCGTGCCAGCGAGGCTCAGCCGTACAACACGTCGACGCTGAGGATGCCGGGGGCCCCGCGCAAATTCTCGACCACGTTGGTCGGCACTTCGGCCGTCGGCGCGATCAACATGACTGCCGTGCCGGGTGTCTGCGCCCGGCCGACATCCATGTCGGCGATGTTGACGTCGGCTGCGCCGAGCAGCGTGCCGACCACGCCGATGACCCCTGGGCGGTCGTCGTTGGTGACCATCAACATGTAGTCGGTCGGCGGTACGTCGAAGGTGTGGTCGTCGATGCTCACGATGCGCTGCTCGCTGCGCCGGCCGGTCAGCGTTGCCGACATCGAGTGCCCCCCGCCCGCGAGCGTGATCAGGTTGACGTAGTCGGCGGACGTGGTGCAGTTGACCTCGCGCACATCGACGCCGCGGTCCTTGGCCGACTGCGGCGCGTTCACGTAGGTGACCGGCTCGTCGCTGTGGGCCCCGAAGAAGCCCTTCAGCGCGGCGAGGGTGAGGATGCGCGTGTCGTAGCCGGCGGATCTCGCCCTCAGCACAGAACTCGAGCGATGTCGGCGACCCACCGACGAGCGACGCGAACAACCGGCCGAGGCGCTCGGCCAAGGGCAGGAACGGGCGGAGCGTCTCGTTGGCCTCCGCCGCGTTGATGTTGACCGCGAACGGCACGAATTCGCCGGCGAGTGCGAGCTGGACCATGTCGGCGATCGTGTCGCCGGCCTTGTCCTGCGCTTCGCGGGTGCTCGCGCCGAGGTGCGGTGTCACGACGACGGAGTCCAGCGCGAACAGCGGGGACTCGGTGATCGGCTCCTTCGAGAACACGTCGAGTGCAGCACCCGCAATCACGCCGTCACGGATCGCTTCCGCCAACGCGTCTTCGTCGACGATGCCGCCGCGAGCCACGTTGATCACTCGCAGCGTTCGCTTGGCCTTGAGCAATAGGTCGCGGCCGAACAGGCCTGTCGTCTCTTTCGTCTTGGGAAGATGGATCGTGATGAAGTCGGCCTCTGCCACCAGCTGATCGAGCGTCAGCAGCTCGACACCCATCTGCCGCGCCCGGTCTGCCGACACGAACGGATCGTACGCGACGAGGCGCATGCCGAACGCCTTGGCCCGATCGGCGACGAGTTTGCCGATCCGGCCGAGACCGACGATGCCGAGAGTCTTGTCAGCGAGTTCGACACCTTCCCAGCGACTCCGCTCCCACCGCCCAGCCTTGAGGGCGGCGTTGGCCTGCGCCACGTTGCGGGCCTGGGCCAGCAGCAGCGCCATGGTGTGCTCGGCGGCCGAGATGATGTTCGATTGCGGCGCATTCACCACCATCACCCCACGCCGTGTCGCGGCCTCGACGTCGACGTTGTCGAGGCCGATACCTGCGCGGCCGACCACGATCAGATCGTTCGCCGCCTCGAGCACCTCGGCCGTGACCTGGGTTGCGGAGCGGATGATCAGCGCATGAGCGCCGACGATGTGGGTCAGCAGCTGATCGAGATCGAGCTGGACATCGACCACGTGGCCGGCGCCACGAAGCCGATCGAGGCCGCCATCGGCGATTTCTTCGGTCACCAGAATACGAGACATGCGATCATCCTTGTTCCGGCGGTCGGGTTCCGCCCAGCGGTTTGAACGTTTTGTGAAGGGGTCGTCCGGCACCGCGGCCTCCTGCGATCGCTTGACTTCCCGGCATACCGGCTCCGGCATGCCGGGTCCGGGCCGATTGAGATAGCGTCGGCGACGTTCACAACAAAGCAGGGGGATCAATGCCAAACCCATTTCTGTCCGACGAATGGATGGCCGAAGCAAAGGCCATCCGGGCCAAATACGAAGGCCAGACGTCCAAGGTCACCCAATCGATCCGCGTCAATCAGGTCATCACCGCGGCACCGTTCGGCGATGGCACGGTCAAGAGCTACATCGATACTTCGTCCGGCGACGTCGTCATGGAACTCGGCGAGTTGGACTCCCCCGACGTCACCGTCACCACCGACTACGACACTGCCCGCAAACTGTTCGTCGATCAGGACCAGGCGGCCGCGATGCAGGCGTTCATGGGCGGCAAGATCAAGGTCCAGGGCGACATGATGAAGATGATGGCGCTCCAGACCGCGATGCCCACCGACGACGCCTCCAAAGCGATCGCCGAGGAAATCAAGGGCATCACCTCCTAAACCGCGCACCGACCCCGAAGGCAGTCGGGAACCAGGCCAGCAAGCTGCTTGATGCGCGGGTCAGGTCGTTCGGGGGTCGCGTTTGCTGGGTTGGACGAACAGCGCTGCGGCGGCCCCGGCCAGCGCCACGGCTGTGGCAGCTATGAATGCGGCGCTGTAGGAGGAGGTGAGGCCGGTTGATTCGCGGGCGACCTGGATCGTGGTCATCACGACGGAGCCGAGGACTGCGCCCATCTGGGACGCGAGTTGTTGCATCGCACCGGCGACACCGAGGTTGGCATCGTCGACGGCGTTGGCCACGAGCGATGTGAGCGCCGGCAGTGACACGCCGACGCCGGCTCCGGACAGGCCGAGCGCGACAACGACGATGAGCACGGAAGAATGCCCCGTGATCCCGGCGAAGATCATCATCGAGGCCGCGACACACAACCCCCCGAACACCCCCGTGACCCGCTCGCCGACGCGAATCGTTGCGTAGCCGGCCAGTGGCGCGATGAGCGCAAACGTCAGCGGCCTCGCGATCACGATGTTGCCGATCTCGGTTTTTGGGAGATCCAACACGTTCTCGAGCAGTCGCGGCGCGAACAGGAACCCGCCCATATAGGCGAAGTTGGCGAGCGCCTGGCTGACGATTGGCAGGGCAATATTTCGGGTGCGCAGCCAGTGCAACGGCAGCAACGGCGCTTCGGCGCGGCGCTCGACCGACAAAAACAACCGCGTGCCGAGCGCGCTCGTGGCGAAGCACGCGATCGTGAGCGGACTGGCCCACCCCCACGTCGACCCCTGCGATATGCCGGCCAACAGCGAGGCCGCGCTCAGCCCGAGCGTGACGGATCCGGCGATGTCGAACTTCACCTTCTCGGCCCGTTCGGTGTCGGGCAGCAGCCAGAGGGCAGCGGCGACGCCGATGAAGCACAGCGGCGCCTGGACGATGAAGATCGCTCGCCACCCGACGGCTTCGACCAGGCTCGCTCCGGCCACCACGCCGATCACCGGTGCCCCGGCGTTGACGAAGCTCCAGTAACTCAATGGCTTGACCCGATCCTCCGGCGCGAACAGGCGGTTGATGTAGGCCATCGTCGACGGCCCGGTGGCAGCGCCTGCCGTCGCGCTGAGGGTGCGGAACGCGATCATCGACAACGAGTCCCACGACAGCGCGGTGAGCGCAGCGAAGATCCCGGCACCGAACAGACCACCGACGAAGATCCGCTTGTGACCCCACTGGTCACCCGCCTTGCCGAAGACCGGCCCGACGATTCCGAAGGCGAGCATCGGACCGGTGATGCTCCAGCTCATTACCGCTTCGGTGGTGTGGAACTCCGTGGCGATGTCCTTCAGCGAGACGACCAGGATCGTGATGGTGAACGCCACCGTGAACAACCCCGAGAGGACGACGAGCAGCAGGGCCCAGCGGCGATCGATGCCGACCGTCTTGGCGATTTTGCGCCGGAGCAGGATCGGCCACGGCACGATTCCGATTTCCTCCAAACCAGCGCCGTCGAGTTCGTGCGTCGGTCGACCGGGCAATGCGTGGATCGTGCGGTCGTGACCCTCCGGGTCGTTCGACGAATCCTCCCCGCGGGTCATACGTCGGATCGTAGATGCACGCACCGTCGCGGCCACGGCTGCGTACGCTTCAGTCGTGCGTGGCTCCCGATCGCTGGTATGGCGGGGGATCGGATGGCTGATCCCGGTGCTGCTGATCCTGGTCGGACTCGTCTTCGTGACCGCCAGTCTGACGAACACGGACACGCCCAAGGACATACCCGCTCCTCCGAACGTACGCGACGTGACGCGTTACAACGCTCCCGGGTGGGCTCTGCGCCAGGTCGCGGCAGCCGGCATGAGCTCGGAAGTGATCGACATCGTGATGGTCGACTCGTCGGCGACGGGCGCTGCCTCCTACACCGTTCGCGCCGTGATCGTGCGCGTCGACGGCCCACCTACTCCGGCCACTGCGGTCAGCGGCACGATCGCAACCGTGCCCGAGGACGCGGTGCAAACCGTCTTCACGTGTGTGAGATGGGTCGTCGATGTGAGTACCGGCGCGATCGGCGAGCATGGCGCGACCGAACTCAGTCGTTCACCGGGGCATCACGGTGTCGGCGATTCGGGCAAGCTGCGCAAGGCCTGCGCCAGCGTCGCCTTTCCCGGATAGACGCGGTCAGACGCGGTGGAAGGCCGCATTTTCGAAAAACACCCTCAAGATCCCCACTCACCGTGCCGATCCTGAATCAGACGTGCGCACGGGGCAGGGAGTGGGCGATGGCACAGATATTTCCGACGATCAGCGAGCCGGGCCATGATCCGAACGAGCTCACCGTTGGTGACCTCGAGGTCCTCGATGCCCTGACGACGCTCGACGATTCGTGGACCGTCTACGTCCAGCCCCTGCTCGGTTGGGATCAGCCCGATTTCGTCGTTGCTCATCCCGACTACGGGGTGTGCGCGATAGAGGTCGAGGACTGGGCCGTCGGCAGCCGTCGCAGGGCCGGTGACGGCAGGATCGAGGCCCGTGCGGCAATCGGCTGGGAGCCGATCTCGGGGGCGCCCTGCACGGCAGCAGCGCGTTACCGGACGGCGATCCTCGGACTGTTCCATGCCGAGCCCGGCCTGATCGAAGAGCTGCACGACCGCATGATCGTGCGCGGCATCGTGGTGCTTGCTTCGTACACCACGGCTGACGCATGCGCGCTGTTGCGCCGACCGCACATGGTCGACCTCGAGAACTGGATCAAGGTCTGGGGCGGCCAGGCGCTGAGGGACGACCCCGTGTGCGTCGTCGCCGGTCATCCTCGCCCGGCACGGCGCGAGGTTTCACCGATCTTTCTCGATCGGCTGCACGAGCACTGCACCCAGATCTCGAACACGGCTCGCCTTCTCGTCCCCAACTGAATCGGCGCCCTGCTGCGGGGGTCAATCCTCGCGTTTCAGGGATCCGAGGGCCTCGGCCAAACCGGCGACGGTCCAGCGATCATTCTGCTCCACCTTGTCGCCCATCGCCCACGTGTCGACCCGGGTGACGTTGCCGCCCTGGACGAAGAACGTCTCACCGGTGAACGCGCAGTCGGCGGTCGACAGGTACGCGACCAGCGGCGAGATGTTGGCCGGGTCCCACATGTCGAATGCACCCTCCTTGGGCGCCATGATGTCTTCGAGACCGGGCGTGGCGAGCGTGAGCCGGGTGCGAGCACCGGGCGCGATGCAGTTGCTCTTGACGCCGTAGCGGACGAGTTCCTTGGCGCAGATCTGGCTGAGGGTGGCAATGCCGGACTTGGCGGCGCCGTAGTTGGCTTGGCCCGGGTTGCTGAACAGTCCCGACGTGGACGACGTATGTACGACGTTACGCGGCTTGTGGATACCCGCTTTGGTCTGCTCGCGCCAGTACGCGCCAGCCCAGCGGGTCGGTGCGAAGTGACCCTTGAGGTGGACGGCGATGACGGCATCCCATTCGTCCTCGGTCATGTTGACGATCACCCGGTCGCGCAAGATACCAGCGTTGTTGACCAGGATGTCGAGATCCCCGAATGTCTCGACGGCGCTGTTGATCAACCGCTGCGCGCCTTGCCAATCGGCGACGTCGTCGCCGTTGACGACCGCCTCGCCACCCATCGCCTTGATCTCGGCCACCACGCTCTGCGCCGGTGTCGTGTCCGTGCCGGTGCCATCGTTGGCGCCACCGAGGTCGTTGACGACGACCTTGGCCCCCTCGGCCGCGAACAGCAACGCGTGCTCGCGCCCGATCCCTCGTCCTGCTCCGGTGATGATGGCGACGCGTCCGTCCAGTGATCCCATGAACTGGAAATCTAACGAGTGGGCGCGGCAGCCGACGAAACGAACTCAGAAGTAGAACAGATCGATCGCAGTTCCGCGCTGGAGCTGCTGACCGGTCGCGACAGCGGCACCGTTGACGCTCACCTGATACAGCAAGCCGCTCGCGCTGTTGCCGGTGACTTTGCCGACCGTGAGCCCAGCCCCTGTCAACGCAGCTTGGACGCCCGCATGATCGAGGCCGTCGAGTGCCGGCATCGCAACGAAGTCGGGGCCCTTCGAGATTGCGACCGTCACGGCCTCGTCACGCTGGATCGAGGTTCCGGCCGGCAACGACTGGTCGGCGACCTGCCCCGCCGGGACGGTCGGGCTGAAGATGTCGGCGGCCCGCACGATCTTGAGTTGGCTGCTCGCGAGAGTCGCTGTTGCGGTGGCCTCGTCCATGCCGATCAAGTTCGGCACCTGACGCGGTGACGGACCCTTGGAGACGACGACGGCCACGACGGTGCGCTGCATCAGCTCGCCGCCGATCTGCACGTTCGGCTGCACCGGCACGGTCTGTGAGATGACCGCGTTCGCCGCTACCACTTCGTCGAAGACCTGATCCGCGACGGCGATGTCGAGCTTGGCGGAGGTCAGAGTCTGCGTCGCCTGATCGAGTTGCATGCCCTTCACGTCGGGCAGCTTCGACATCGTCGGTCCTTCGCTGACGACGAAGATGACGGACTGGCCCTCCTTCAGCTTGACGCCGGCGGGAGGGTCGGTGCGGATGACGCTGCCGCGGGGCTGCTCGTCGTTGCGCTCGGTCTGGACCACGACGGTCCAGCCCTTCGCAGCGACCTGATTGCGGGCGATCGCCTCGGACAGCCCGGTCAGCGCCGGCACCGCGTGCGACCTATCGGCCACGAGCCGGTAGGCCAACAACCCGCTCGCGGCGAGCGCGACGATCAGAACGATGACGCCGAGGATCCATCCCGTGCGTCGGCGACGCGGCTCGTCGAGGCTCTGGTCGTAGATGTGGGACTCCTCCGCGACATCGACGCCCGGCGCGGCAGCGACCACCTCGGGCAGCGCGGCCGCAGACGGCGGCGCGAGCGGGGGTGCTGGTGGCTGAGCGGTCGTCGGATCGACCGGCAGTGCAAAACCGCGCTGGCCGGGGGCCGAGTCGTTCGTCGGCCCGTATGGCTGGCCGGTGGTCGGATCGAGAACCGGCGACGCGACCGGAGCCGCGCCAACGCCCTGCACCAAGGGGAGCAGGATCGGGTTCGTCACGACGCCCGGCTGTGGCATACCGGCCGGGGCGATCACCTGCCTCTGCACCAGCGGCTCCACGGGGCGCATGGTCGGACCGGTCGGGTCGGTGGGCCTGCGCATGCCGGCGCCGACACCAGTGCTGATACCGGCGCTGCTGTCGACGAACAGGCTCGTACCGACGATCGGGATCGGCGCCGGACGGGGTAGCTTCTCGGCCGCCTGCACGAGTGCCCGCCCGAATTCGGCAGCGGTGTAGCGGTCGCCGGACTCGGGGCGCCCTGCCCGTTCGAGCACGGACGCGAGCGGCCCGAAGTCGGCCGACACCGGCATCAGCTTGTCGTGGCGCGCGTTCAGCGTGGCCATCGTGGAATCGGACGAGAACGGAACCTGGCCGGTGACGGACTCGATCAGCACCAGACACAGCGAGTAGATGTCGCTTGCGGTGCCGAGGGTGCCGTCCTTGACGGAACCGCCCCTGGCCTGCTCTGGCGACGAGTAGCGAGCCGCGTCGATTCCCGCCGCGGACGGTTCGACCCAGGTCTGCTCAGCCACCAGACGCGACAGACCGACATCGAGGACGCGCAGATGGCGGTCGTCGCCGAACGCGAGATTGGCCGGCTTCAGATCAAGGTGGGCGACCCCTCGGCGATGCATGTAGTCGAGACCACGGCACGCGTCGAGACCAACGACGAGCGCCTGCGACGGCGACAGCAAACGACCGCGATCGAGGATGTCGCGCAAACTGCCACCGCTGAGATGCTCGAGCACGAGGAACGGCACAATTGCGCCCTCGACCTCTTCGACCCCCCAGTCGTAGACGGCGTTGAGGTTGGGGTGGGTGAGTGACGAGGCAGCTTGCGCTTCGAACCGGAACCGTGCCTGAGCGGCGGTGTCGACCGCGAACTGGGGTAGCAGGATCTTGACTGCGACCGACCGCTGCAACTGTTCGTCGACGGCGTCGAGGACGATGCCGTGAGCCCCGGTGCCGCGTCTTTGCTGCAGTCGGTAGCGTCCGGCCAAGAGATGGCCTATCAGCGTCTCGTTCGTCGCCATGGGCATTTGAAACTACCGTGTTGCGCCTGGGGATGGGCCGCGGTGTGCAGTGACCTGCAGTTTTCGAGAGCTGACGGTGGGAAACAGCTCGTCGCCGATGAGAATGAGGGAGTGAGTCGTCTCCCCCCAATCGCCAAACGGGTCGCCGTGAGCTTGGCGATTGCGCTTGGACTTGTCCTGGTCGGCGTCGGCCTCAGCAAGGCGATCACCGGACGCGATGCGCAAAAACTGCCGCCGGAGATCCAGAGCATCAACCCAGTGCGCAGCGCGACCCAGGTGCAGTCCCAGGAGAGCGTCAAGGTCGATTTGATCGACGGGTACACCGGTGTGCTGACCATCAACAACGTCGTGTTGCAAACCTTCAGCCTGGGTGATCTCCCAGATCCGCAGCCCGGTCAGCAGGTGTCCTTGCCGCTCGCGACGATCTTCGAGCCGGGCAATTACACGCTGTCGTACACGCCGGTGAAAGGCGCCCCGATCGAGAAGTTCGCAACTGGTGTGAACACCGTGCAGGTCAGCTACTGGAAACTCACCGACGGCCCGTCGTTCACGAAGTCGTTCACATGGCAGTTCGACGTCGTGTAGAGCGTTCACGACCTCGCTCAGGATTGGCAGCGCCTCAGGGCGCAGGGAGTTCGCCGGTCTCGAGCAGATGAACGAAGCCGACGTCGTCGAGCACGGGGACACCGAGACCCGTCGCCTTGGTCAGCTTGCTGGCGCCGGGGTCAGCGCCGGCGACGAGCGCAAAGGTCTTGGCACTGACGCTGCCAGGGCTCTTGCCGCCTCTGCCCTTGATGGCTGCCTCGGCTTCCTCGCGGCTGTAGTGCTGCAGCGTTCCGGTGACAACGACGGCCCTACCGGCCAGGATCTGCGGCAGCCGGCTGACCACGACATTGCCGAAATCAACGCCGCCAGCGCGGAGCTTCTCGATGAGCTCGCGGTTGGCGGGCTTGGCGAACCATGCAACGATCGAGGCTGCGATGACGCCACCGAGGCCTTCCGTCATCGCGAGGTCGGCCTCGCCGGCGTTCATGATCGCGTCGAGCGTGCCGAACTCGCGGCTGAGCCCTTCAGCGGCAGACGGGCCGAGGTGCTTGATGCCGAGCGCCGTCAAGAGCTTCACAAGCGGCCGATGCAACGAGTCCTGGATCGCCGCAATCAGGCGCTCGGCACTGATCTTGGCGAAGCCCTCGAGCTGGAGCAGTTGCTCGACCGTCAGAGAATAGATGTCTGCCGCATCGGTGACCAGACCGGCCTCGCTGAGCTGGAACACGGTGCGTTCGCCGAGTCCCTCGATGTCCATCGCAGCACGCGTCGCAAAATGGATGATCCGCTGATCGCGCTGGAACGGGCAGGCCGGCTCGATACACGCGATGTTCGCCTCGCCGATCGGGCGCACGAGCTCGGAGCCGAGCGGGCAGGGGCACTGCATCGGGAAGACCCACGGCTGGCTGTCGGCGGGACGCAGCGACAACACCGGGCCGACGACTTCGGGGATGACGTCGCCGGCCTTGCGGACGATGACGGTGTCGCCGGGACGCACGTCTTTCAACGCGACCTGATCCTGGTTGTGCAATGTCGAGAGACCGACCGTGGACCCGCCGACGAAGACCGGCTCGAGGACTGCGAACGGCGTGGCCCGCCCCGTGCGACCGATCGACACCATGATGTCTTTCATCAGGGTGGTGCGTTCCTCCGGCGGGAACTTGTACGCGATTGCCCATCGGGGCGCACGCGAGGTGAACCCGAGTCGTTCGCGCTGGGCGAGGTCATCGACTTTCACGACGCAACCGTCGATCGCGTAATCGAGGTCGTGGCGCTGTTCTTGCCACTGGGCGCAGTATTCGGCGGCGCCGGTGATATCGGTGAACTGGCGCACGTTCGGGTTGACCGGAAAGCCCAACGTGCGCAGCAGATCGAGCGTGTCGTGGTGCGACCTGAAGTCGGGACCACCTCTCACCTCGCCGAGTTGATAGCTCCAGAAGCTGAGCGACCGCTTGTCTGTGATGCGGTGGTCCTTCTGGCGCAAGCTTCCAGCCGCCGCGTTGCGGGGATTGACCAACAGCCTCTCACCGGCCGCCAATGCTGCAGCGTTGAGCGCCTCGAAACTCGCGAGCGGCATGTAGACCTCGCCGCGCACCTCGAGCACCTCAGGTACGCCGACGCCACCGGCTGGCATGAGCCGATGGGGAACAGCGCGGATGGTCTTCACGTTCGCCGTGACATCTTCCCCGACGCGCCCGTCGCCACGGGTTGCTGCCTGCACGAGTTCGCCGCCCTCGTAGCGGAGGCTGATCGCGAGACCGTCGATCTTGAGTTCGCACACGTAGGCGATCTCCTCGCCGCCGACGCCGCGCACCAAACGCTTGCCCCATGCACTCAGCTCGGCGCCGTCCATCGCGTTGTCGAGGCTCGTCATCGGCACCCGATGCACGACGGGCGCGAACGTGGCCGAGACCGCTCCACCGACCTTCAGCGCCGGCGAATCCGCAGCAGCAGTTTCGGGAAATTGCTCCTCAAGGGCGCCGAGCTGACGCATGAGCACGTCGTAATCGGCATCGCTGATCTCTGGATCATCGAGGTCGTTGTAGCGATGATTGTGATAGGCGAGCCGGGCGCGGAGGTCGGTGATGCGTGCTTCGACGTCGGAGGGAACAGCCACACCAAAACCCTACAGAAGAGGCGTCACGCACCGAACGAGAATCGAGTTGCCGCTGCCTGATCGCGGACCCGTGCGGAGAGCTCGGCGTTGATCCGCAGCACCCGCTCGGCGACCGCGCTGTTGTGCAGACCGAGGCCGCACTCGGGCGTGATGAGGCTTTGCTGGCGCAAGAGCGCCGGGCTACAACCGCGCTGCACGAGCTGACACCACAGTTCGCAGAGCCGCTTCCACGGGCGTTCGGCCGACATCGGCACCGGGCCATCCGTCGCGACTGCGCCCCACGCGATCCATCCGCCGGTCTCGAGGAAGCGCTGGATGTACCCTGCGCTCTCGACGAGCGCCATCCTGGCAGGCACCGAGAGAAGAGTCGGTCCCGAGGACACCAGCGACGACCAGTCGGCGTCGCTGCAGCAGTGCACCCCAGCGACCGCGACGGGCTCGATGATGGCGAGCGCCCCCGACAGTAGATCCATCGCAACGTCCGGGGCGACGGAGAATCCCGGCTCGAGCAGCGCACCCAATCCCGGCTCGTCGAGCACGACGATCTGCTCGTTGTGCGGCAACGCCTGGGCGACCGCTTCGAGCAGTTTGGTGGTATGCGCCCGCACCGCGAGCATCGCGACGTCGAACGCGGCCTCACTCCTCACTCCCGCTCGCTGCAGTGCCAGGCCGAGTGTGATTGGACCGACGAACTGCCACTTCACCGGTCCGGCGAACTCACCGGCATTGGCAAGGAAGCTGCGGAAACCACCGAACGCGTCGTGATCGAGATCGGTGCGAACGGGTGAGTGCGGATCGATCCGTGTTGCGTCGACGGCGATCGCGCCGTACTGGCCGACAGTGACCCCGCTGAGGCCGACGAGCGCTTGCGCGATCATGCTCTCGGCCGGCGAGCGACGAGGCAGCGTCGGAATCGTGACGATGTCCGTCGCTGTCAGGCTGAGCGCTACCGCGTCGGTGAGCGAGCGGTGGGGCAGACTGCCGATCGCCATCGACATGCCGCCAAGCACCCGCGATGGCATGCCAGGAGGTGTCGCAGGTCGCCGAGATGCGGGCTCCGTCACCACTACGCCTCCTTCCGCGAGTCCGCCAGATGAACTTGCGCCGTTATCGTGACACAGCCGAACGGGAGAAGCGCTACCGGTCGTGTTTTCATTCCGTGACGATCGCGAGTCGAGCAAGCCGTATGCAAACCCAGCGATGTGGACGACATCACTCGTCGTGTGATAGGCGACGATGAGTCGATTCCCGAAGCTACCCGCGTGGATCCTGCGCATCGTCTGGGTCGTGCAACCATTGGCGCTCGTGCCATTGCTCGACGACGCATCGGCTCACGTCTCCACGTTCGGGCGGGTCGTGATCGCAGCCGGTGCGTGGACCGCGTGGGCGGTCGGTCTGCTGTGCACCCTTGTGCCGAGCACCGTCAGCCTCACGGTCGGCAGGCTGATCGCACCGATCACTCCGGTGGTGGCATTGACGAGCGCGCTCGCTGCAGACGTCGTCGGCTGGAAAGTGGCCGTCGGGCTCGGCGCATCGCTGCTCGCGGTCGTTGTGTGGTTCAGCGGCGAGACCGGCGCGATGCTCGCGCAAGGTTCCGCCTACGGCGCCGAGCAGCGGTTCCCGCTCAAGCCTCCTGTGCCGTTTCTCGTGCCAATGGTGGTCACGTGGATCGTGCTCTGCGCATCGGCGCTCTCCGGTGTCGTGCTGTTGGCGAATCGGCGGTGGATCGTCGGGGGCGCGCTCGCCGTGCTCGCCGTTGCGATCACCTCGTTCGTCGCCGCACGATTCCATCTCCTGTCGCGACGTTGGCTCGTTGTCGTGCCGGCCGGCGTGGTCGTCCACGACCCGATGATCCTGATCGAGAACGCCCTCTTCCGCGGTCCGGCGTTGGCAGCGATCCGCCTCGCCCCCGCCGGGACCGAAGCTGCGGATCTCACAGGGGGCACGGCGGGTGTCGCGATCGAGATCGTGCTCCGCGAAACCGACACGGTGGTGAAGGTCGGGGCACGGGATCAGCCGACCGGCGTCGCGCTCCACGTGCTGAGCGTGCTCGTCAGCCCGAGCCGCCCCGGCAAGGCGCTTGCTGCAGCCGCCGCGCGCCACCTTCCCGTCGGCTGAGGCGTATCGCTACTTATCAGTCCGCCGCGACGCTCCGCCGCAGCGCGCGGAGCGCTGAAGTCAGGGACAAGATGTCGGCGCGGGGACACCGGCGAAGCGGTCGTCGAGCCAGTGATCGACGTCAGCGGTCACGGCATCGATGATCGTCGCATGCGTCTCACCGTCGTAGGTCACTCGCTCGACGACCTGCCCGAGCGCGCACATTTGATCGGCGAGAACCTTTGTGGTCGCAGGTGGGATCGTCGTGTCGTTCGTACCATGGACGATGAGAATCGGCACTGCCGTCCTCACCTGTCCTGGCGCGTTCGCGGCGAAAATCGTCTTTGCCGGTTCGACTTCGTTCGGGTTGGCGATCAGTGTTTCTCCTGGAGCGAGGGTCTTGTAGGCCGTGTACACGTCCCGGAGACAACCAGCATCCACGATGGGCGCGAGGTCGAGCGCCTTCTGGGTGAGATAGTCGGCCGGCCGCAACTGCGGGTAGTCCGCGGCAAGGCCGAGCAGCGCCATCACCAAGAATGCCCGCGCGCCGTTGTCGGCATTGACCGCCAAGTACGGCGTGTCCGACGATGGCGCGGCCGCAACGGTGCCGACAAGGGCCAACTCGGGAGCGTATGTGGGTGCGAGTTGTCCGGCGAACAACGCGGCGTGGCCGCCTTGGGAGTGTCCGTACATCGCCCAACTCGCTCCCGCGTCAGCGGTAGGAATGTTGCGCGCGGCGCGCACGATATCGATCGCCGAACGGCCTTCCGTGCCGCCGGATTGGTACGCAAGCCGTTGCCCAGGCGGGCCCAACCCCTTGTAGTCGGTGGCGGCCCAGACGTAGCCGGCGTCCAGGAAGTGTTGCGCGAGTCGATCGATGTCGGCGTCGTCCGATCTCGATGGTGCACATGATGGGCCCATCCCAACGGTGCCATGGCCCCACGAGATGACCGGTCGGCCAGCCTGTGGCCCAATTCCTTGAGGGACGGCGACGATGCCTGTCACAGCGACGTCGGCACCGGCAAGGTCCTGAGAGTGATACATCACGCGTAGCACCAACGCGTTCACGATCCGGGTGTCGGTGACAGGCTGAACGCGGATCACCTGACCCGGGCGCCCACTCGGCAGAGGGGTCGGCACGTCGTAGAAATCGCCGGAACCTGCAAAGACCACTACACCGACGGCAGTCGTGGAAGTGGCGACATCGCTGGAAATGGCAGGCAACGTCGGCGCCGAGCCAGTGGCCGAAATGACGGTCGCTGCAGACGCAACCGGATTCGCCGTCGATGCCGGTGTTGCAGGCGCACCCGTTGTCTCGGACGTACCCGATGTTGCAGGCGCACCCGTTGTCTCGGACGTCGGATTCGTGTTGCCAGCTGCGTTCGGTGAGCACCCCCACGCCAGGCCGACGAGAGGGATCAACAACGCAACCCAGCGGTGGCCAGTTCTCCCACCCGACATCCTTGGATTCCTCCTTTGCGAGGCGGGCGCCATCGTTGGCGGTGGACCTCATCGGAACCTTACAGTGACCGGCGAGCAACGCCGCCTCTGTCGAACCGGGTGCTCCGGGACGCTCTCCTACTCACACAAGTTTGTGCGAGCTATTATCCGATGGCCTCGCAGAACGCCTCACGCAAACTGAGCAGGCGACAGCCGACGTGAGCCGTTATAGCGGGTTGGCGGCGATGCCGCCGCCGAGCACGAACCGGTCGCCCGGGTCGTAGATCACCACGCTCTGCCCCGGCGCGATACGGCGTTGTGGCTCGAGCCAGCGCACCTGAGCCACCCGGCCGTCGTCATCGACATCAACGGTCGCCGGCTGCGGTGTGCCGTGCGCGCTGGACTGCACCAGCACGGTGTCGTGCGCAGCGGCCATCTCGGCGTCGTGAACCCACGTCATGTCGTGCACGACGTGACCATCGGTCAACAGATCGGCTTCGTCACCGACCGTGACGACGCCGGCCTCGACATCGACATCGACCACGAACCTCTTCGGGCCTCCTCCTGGAAGACCGATGCCGCGCCGCTGGCCGAGCGTGACCATCTCGACCGCCGGCACCGTGCCGACGGTTGTGCCGGACGTATCGACGACCGTGGCAGACCGCATCGGGATGCGCCGCCCGAGAAAGGCCGTGCGGCCACCGGTACTGGTGATGAAGCACACGTCCTGACTGTCGGGCTTGGTCGCGGTGCGCAGGCCGAGCCGGGCAGCGTGGGCGCGGACATCGGGCTTGGTCATCGCGCCGACGGGGAACATCGTTCGGGCGAGCTCGGCCTGATCGATCATGTGGACCACATAGCTCTGGTCCTTGGCCCGATCGGCGCCGCGTTCCAACTCGACACCGTTCGCAGACGGAGTGACGCGTGCGTGATGGCCGGTCGCGACGGCGTCGAAACCGAGCAACGTCGCCCGACCGCTGAGCCGGGCGAACTTGACGTGACGGTTGCACTCGATGCACGGGTTCGGCGTGATGCCGACGGTGTGCGCATGCACGTACGGGTCGACCACGTGCTCGTTGAAGTCTTCCGTGAAGTTGAAGACGAGGTGATCGATTCCGAGCTGCTGGGCGACGCGGCGGGCATCGTCGACATCGGACACGCTGCAGCAACCGGTGTCGCTCTCGCCGCCCCACAACCGCATCGTGACGCCAACGACGTCGTGACCCTGCTCGACCAGCAGCGCGGCGGCGACCGACGAGTCGACCCCGCCACTCATTGCGATCATCACCTTCATCAAATGCCCCGCAGGCGGCGGACCGCGGCAACGAGGACCTCGATCGTGCGGTCGATCTCGGCGCCGGTAGTCGTGCACCCGAGGCTCATCCGCAACGCACCGAGCGAGTACCGCTTCTCGACGCCCATCGCCGCGAGCACGTGCGAGGGCTCCATCGCTCCGCTCGCGCACGCGGAGGCAGCAGATGCGCAGACGCCGGCCTCGTCGAGCAGATAAAGCAGCGCCTCACTCTCGACATCGGCAATGCAGATGTGCGCAGAGCCGGCGATCTTGGATGCGCGTTCGACGGTCTCGATCACGTCGTCGAGCTGGGCGAGCAGCGTGTCGACAAGGCGATCGCGCAGCGCCCGTATGCGCAGGTTCTCGGCGACGCGCTCGATATCGGTGAGCCGCAAGGCCTCTGCCATCGCGACGATTCCGGCCACATTGTGGGTTCCGCTGCGGCGATCGCGCTCCTGGCCGCCGCCCTGCAGCAGCGGCTCGAGCACCGTGCCCTGGCGGGCGATCAGCGCGCCGACGCCCTTCGGGCCGCCGAACTTGTGGGCGGACAGCGCCATCAGGTCGACATGGGGTGTGAGCATGCGTAGATCGAGCCAGCACGGCGCCTGGATCGCGTCGGTGTGCACCAACGCCCTCGGCGCATGCTCGCGAACGACGGTCGCAATCTCGGCCACCGGGCTGATCGAGCCGACCTCGTTGTTGACCGCCATCACCGCAACGACCGTCACGTCGTCGCCGAGCGTCGCCGCCAATTCGTCGAGGTCGATCCGCCCCGCCGCATCAACACCGACCACTCGCCCACCGCCGTGCTCGACGGCATGCAGGACGGCGTGATGCTCGGCGGCCGAGCAGACTGCGACTCCACCGTGGCGACGCTGCGTGCCGACGATGGCAGCGTTGTCGCTCTCGGTTCCGCAGCCGGTGAATACGACTTCGCCGGCTCGACAACCAACCACATCGGCAACGACGTCGCGCGCCTCGTCGACGGCCTGACGCACGGAGCGGGCAAAGCGATGCGAGCCACTCGGATTGGCGTAGCGCTCGGTCAAGAACGGCAGCATCGCCTCGACCGCCTCCGGCCGCATCGGCGTGGTGGCCGCGTGATCGAGATAGATGAGCGTTTCTGCTTCCTGCACCGTGCTGAGGATACCGCCCTGTTCGACCCGCGACGAGCGCTCGTGAACGCTTGCTGCACGGTTGGCGTCGGCTAGTCTGCAACCGGCGTCACATTGGGACGCTCCGGCGACGGCGCCAGCAAGACCTTGGGGGTCACCACGATGTTTCGTAACATCCGAGTTGTGCTTGCCCTGGCCCTCGGTGTCGGCGGCATCGTCTCTGTCGACCCGACCAGTGCGGCAGCCGACGGGCCAGGTTTTGGTGCGCCGTGGGTCGTCAGCGTTGGCGACTCCTACATCTCCGGAGAGGCCGGGCGCTGGGCCGGCAACTCCAATCAGAGTTCTTCCTACACTGACGCGCTCGGCCCCACCGCGTACTTCGACAACGCGAGCAATACCGCCGAGGTCATCGAGCGCTGCCACCGCTCCAAGGCTGCCGAGATCATCATCGGCGGTGGCGTCAACAGCGCCAACCTCGCCTGCTCCGGCGCAAAGACCGCCACCGATGTGAGCGGCCAGTACTTCAAGCCGGGCCTCGACTTCTACAGCGACGCAAATGGCCGCAAGGGCCAGGCACGAATGTTGCAGGAGTTCGCGGCCACCCACAACGTGACGATGATCCAGCTGTCGATCGGCGGCAACGACTTCAACTTCGCCTCGATCGTTCAGCAGTGCGTGCAAGACTTTCTGCTCTCCCCGTCCTGGTGGAAGGATTACTGCTACGACGACAGCTCCGTCACGGCCAACTTCACGACGGCCAACATCAATGCCAAGGTGGCCCTCATCACGGGTGCGATCGGCAACGTCAAGGCGGCAATGGCCAACGCCGGTTACGACCAGACCCACTACACGATCGTCGTCCAGACCTATCCGTCACCGATTCCGAACGGCAGCGCATTCCGCTATTCGCAGAGCGGCTACACCCGCCAGAGCACCGGGGGCTGTGGCTTTTGGAACTCGGACGCCGACTGGGCCAACAGCACCGCGCTCGTCAAGATCAACAATGCGGTCAAGTCGGCTTCCGCGGCCAGCGGCAACAACGTCAAGGTCCTGGATCTCGCCGCGGCCTTCAACGGACGGCGGTTGTGTGAGAACACCGTCGGGTTGCTAGAGGAGAAGGGTCTGACGACATGGACCAATCCCGGCGCGGTGAACGTCACCGAGTGGATCGAGCAGATCCGCACCGTCTCTACCGTCTTGGGCCCGTACTTCGTGCAGGAGTCGCTGCACCCCAACTACTGGGGTGAGAAGGCAATCCGCAACTGCGTCCGCCAGTCGTACAACAACGGGGCTCCGAAGGGCGGCATCTGCAGAATCGGCAGTGGCCTGAACGCGCTCGGCGAACCGAACATGACGCTCGGTTGACCACACGACGCCTGAGGACTTCGATATGCGTGAGCCGCAGCGAGTCAGCGCGGCTGCCAGGCTTGGGGCTGATATTCCGGGAACGCGCGTCGCTGATATCGGGCGATCACGCACAGCAGGAATGTTTCCGGGTGCACCTGCGCGGATCGGTGTTGATGCAGCGTGCGCTCGACCCGATCGGCCAGGTCGAGCGCCACCGCGTATCGAGCGGCCGGAGTCAGCTCACGGATCCGGATCAAAAACGCGCGCACGATGGTGTACTGATCGACAGTGAACGCGGTGGGGTCGATCGAGGCAGCGTAGACCTCGTAGCCGGGTGGCACGGGAAACCAAATGCCGGCAGGGAGCGCTGTGCGGTTGGGGTCGCGAATCACGACCGTGCCGGCGAGGAGATCGCCGATACGTTGGCGGGTCGGCGTGGCGAGGACGAAGAAGATGCCGACGAGACCCCCCGGCGGGACCCATTTGTCGACGAGGCCGCCCATCGAACGCAGCGCAGCGTGGCGGAACCGGATCGGAGCGCCCTCGACGGTGACGACGCGCAAGCCCATTGCGGCCTTGCCCAGTGTGCGCCCGCGCGACAGCATCTCCGACAACAGCGGGTAGAGGAAGATCACGAAGAAGACGAGGATTGCGACGATTGCCTGATGGACCTGCACGCTGACACCACCGGCCGCCGAGAGACCGAGCGCCACGACGATCGCGAGGAGCATCAACAGCGCAAGCTGCGCGAGCGCGTCGATGACGCCCGAGAACAACCTCGATGCCACACCAGCCGTCTCGAGTTCGAGGACGACGGCCTCCGGGGTGATGATGCCGGCCACGATTGCAGCAGACGATTTCCGTTCGCCGCCGCTCGGACTCATGCCCATATCGGAACTACCCTAGGCGAGACATGGACATCGACGCCTTCGTCGTGCGCAACCAGGGTGCATGGTTCCGGCTCGGCCAACTGACCGATCAGGCCCGCAAGCCACGGCTGCTGTCGGCCGATCAACTCGACGAACTCGTCCAGCTCTATCAGCGCGTCAGCTCCCATCTCGCCGATGCCCGCGTCACCTACGCCGGGGATCAAGCTCTCGTCGGCCGGCTCACACTGCTTGTCACCGACGCCCACTCGGTGCTCTACAGCCAACGTGACGTCGAGCTGAAACGCAGCCTGCGCGACTTCGCCACCGTCACGTTCCCCCGCGCAGTGTGGGGCATCCGCTGGTTCATCGCGGCGTCCGGGGCCCTCACCGTCGTCCCCTGGGTCGTGTTCAACGTGTGGCTGGCGGTGTCACCGCGCGCTGTCGATGCCGTCGGCCCGGCGGCGCTGCGCGATCAATACATCCACAGCGATTTCGTCGACTACTACCGTTCGGGCTCAGCCTCCGCGTTCGCCAACCAGGTGTTCTGGAACAACGTGCGCGTCGCAGTCCTGGCGTTCGCTGCCGGCATCCTCGTGTGCGTGGTCACAGCGTTGATCCTGGCCAACAACGGTGCCCACGCCGGGATGAGCGGCGGTTTGTTCACCAACGTCGGAGAGTGGCAGAAGTTCTGGGGGCTGATCCTGCCCCACGGCCTGCTCGAACTCTCGGCGGTGATCGTCGCCGGCGGCGCCGGTCTGCGGATCGGCTGGACCGTGATCGATCCAGGGGATCGGACGCGCCTCGCCGCGCTCGGCGAGGAAGGCCGTCGCGTCGGCACCGTGGTGATGGGGCTCGTCGTCGCATTCTTGATGGCCGCGATGATCGAGGGCTTCGTCACGGGCCAGCCGTGGCCGACATCGGTGCGGCTCGGCATCGGCATCATCGGATTCTTGCTGTTCTGGGGTTGGACCATCGCGTTCGCGGTTGACCAGCGTCGCAACGACATGTCCGATGACCGCCGTGACCGCCACGACCGCTCCGCGGCGCGCAAGCTGACGAAATTCGATCCCGGCCGGGCTGCGCCCACCGGTGCGCGGGCTACAACCGGCCCGAGGCCTTGAGCTCCAAATAGGTGTCGACGAGCTGGGTCGCCAACTGCCCCGGTGGCGCATCGACAACCACCGCTCCGGCAGCCGCGAGGCGGGCCGAACTGCGCCGGCGTTGCTGGAGCAGCGAGACGGCGGCGGCCTGACGGAACGTATCAGAAGCAGCTTGATGATGACCGCCGGCAGCCCACTGTTGGACGAGCGGATCCTGAACGGCGGCGACGACGACGAGGTGGCGCCGCGAGAGCATCGGCAGCGCCGGCAGGATCGCCTCCTCGACGGCTGATTCGGCCAGATCCGTGAGCACGACGTACAGCGACCTGCGCCGAAACCGGGCCGTCGCATACGTGAAGGCCGCGAGGTACGCGCTCTCGCTCAGCTCTGGCTCGAGCAGGTACATCGCCTCGGCAACCCGGGACTGCTGCACCCGCGCCTGGCTCGGTGCGACAACGGTGCGGACCTGGCGATCGAACGTCACGAGGGCAACCTTGTCGCCGAGATGGGTCGCCAACTTCGTCAGGCCGAGCGCTGCGTCCATCGCGTGCTCCACCCGCGCGACGCCGGCGACCGAGCCGGCCATGATCCGGCCGTTGTCGAGCAACACCACGACGGACTGGTTGCGCTCCGCGCGGTACTGACGAACGATCGGGCGCTGGCTGCGCGCTGTCGCGGCCCAATCTATTCGCCGCGAATCATCACCGGGGCGGAACTCGCGCAGCTGATCGAAGTCGGTACCGCTGCCCTTGACCCGCAGCGTGCGGATACCGACATCAATGATCCTTGGCCGGCGCATCCGCCGCTGGATCTCGTCACGGCTCGGGAACGCCGGCAGCACGCGCAGCATCGACGGCAGGGATCGGGTGCGGTGCCGGGTCGCCAGGCGCAGCGGGCTCGCCACGCGCACCGTGATGTCCTCGAGCGGGAATCGGCCGCGCCGGCTCGGCCACAGCTCCGCCGTCGCGGCGTGGCGCGCTCGTCCTGCGATGCGCACACTGACGGATCGTCGGGTCGCTCCCAGGCTGGGCCACAGGGCATCAGTGACGGTGACCCGAGATGGCATGCGGGCATGATTCTCGATGACCCACGTCAGCGTCGCCGTCTCACCGAGCGTGATGCTGTCGGGGTGTTCGCGAAAGACTTTGATCCGCGATGGCGCGACGCCGGCGAGCGCGTCTGCGAACAAGACCACGATGAGCGCGGCCTCCACGAGCCACAGCACCTGCCAGTCGCGGCCCGGCCAGAACAAGAACAAGGTGGCCGTAGCGGCCATCAGCAACGCGAATCGTCCGGAGGGAACAGGCATCGTCATCGATCAGCGTGGCGTCGGAACCGTCGCGAGGATGCCGTCGAGGATGCTGTCGGCGAGCGCCCCGACGAGTTCGAGTTCGGGCTTGACCATGATCCGGTGGCGCAGGGTTGGTTTGGCGACTGCTTTGACCTCGTCGGGGGTGACGAACGTGCGTCCGCTGAGCCATGCCCATGCCTTCGACGCGTGGAGCAGCCACGTCGCGCCTCGCGGCGAAACGCCGAGCAGCAGCGACGGTGATTCACGCGTGGCCCTGCACAGCGAGACGATGTACGCGAGCACCGCTGGATCGACGCGGATCGCCTGAATCTCGGCCCGCCCGGCTGCCAGATCGGCGGCCGAGGCCACCGGCCGGATCCCCGCCGCGCGAACGTCGTGGGGGTTGAGCCCCTGATCGTGGCGGGCGAGCATCTCCTGCTCCTGCTCGGCGCTCGGGTACGGCACCTGGAGTTTGAACAGGAACCGGTCGAGTTGCGCCTCCGGCAGCGGGTAGGTGCCCTCGTACTCGATCGGGTTCTGAGTCGCGATGACGAGGAACGGATCCGGCAGCGGCCGCGTCGTGCCGTCGACCGACACCTGCCGCTCCTCCATTGCCTCCAACAGCGCTGCCTGGGTCTTGGGTGGCGTGCGGTTGATCTCGTCGGCGAGGAGCAGGTTCGTGAACACCGGTCCCTCGCAGAATCGGAAGCCGGCGGACTGGCCCGGAACGAGTTCGTAGATGCTCTGACCGATGACGTCGGCCGGCATCAGGTCAGGAGTGAACTGGACCCTGCTGAACCTCATGTCGAACGCCGCCGCGAGACTCTTCGCGATCAGGGTCTTGGCGACCCCGGGCACTCCCTCGAGCAGAACGTGGCCGTTCACCAACAGCGCCGCGATGACACCGGTGAGGATGCCGTCCTGACCGACCACGACCTTGGCAACCTCATCGCGGACGGCGAGCACGGCCTCACGCGGAGAGCCCGGTTGCGAGGGCGGGTTGATGCTCATCGTGGTGTTGTCACTCATACATTCTCCGTGATCGTTGCGGCCGAGATGGTCAGGTGGCGAAGTCGCTCCAGCCGGGCGGCGAGCTGCAGCAGTTGCTCGCCACCGTTGACCTCGCTGTCGAGAGCGGCGCGCAGCTCGTTCGGATCGACACCCGAACGGCGCCCGACGATGTCGCTCAATCGATCGATCGAGGTGTCCAGTGGCAGCCGGTAATAGCTGCACAGCTGGCGGTAGAACTCGCCGCGCACGAGCCAGCCTGCTCGCGCATGATGGTGGGCGCGCTGCATCAGGTTGCCCGTCGCGAGCACGAGTTCGTTGCCGGCGATCGGCGTCGGCTGCGGC
>JANYKS010000060.1 GCA_025358125.1 Actinomycetes bacterium | reverse complement strand
GCCGTCATCACCAAAATCGGAACAGCCGGCAAAGTCTGCATCTACACATCCATCCCCACCCAACTCCTCACCGACATCAACGGCTACTTCCCGGCGGGATCATCGTTCACCGCGATCGATCCGGCCCGGCTCCTCGAATCGCGCCCAGGGCTGACCACCATCGACGGACAGTTCAACAACATCGGACTCCGCGACGCCGGATCGACCACAGAACTGCAGATCACCGGACGCGCCGGAGTACCACCAGACGCCACCGCAGTCGTGCTCAACGTCACCGCCACAGAAGCACAAGCAGCCGGATACATCACCGTCTACCCATGCGGAACCACCCGACCCACCGTCTCCAACCTCAACACCACCCCCGGCGGCACCGTCCCCAACGCCGTCATCACCAAAATCGGAACAGCCGGCAAAGTCTGCATCTACACATCCATCCCCACCCAACTCCTCACCGACATCAACGGCTACTTCCCGGCCTGAACACGCATCCGCTGACCCCCGCGGCCGGTCGCTGATGCCGTAGCGCTCAGCGACCGCGGTAGGTGGCACGCGCTCCGGAGGAGTCCTTGTTCAGCCGCTTGGACAGGTGCAGGCCTTCGAGCACGAACTCCACGGCCGCGGCGACTGCGGGGGGTGACTCGTTGCCACCCGTCAACGCGAGCACCGGTGCGCGCAGCGCCGGCACGGATTCCAGTAGCGCCACGAGATCGGTGGAGGACACGTCTTGGCCGGTGTGGGCGACGACTCCTTCGTCGAATGCCGCGATGACCTCGCGAACTTGATCCGGAGTGACCCGTTCCTTGTAGACCGTCAGCAGCGCGCTGCGGACGAGGTTTTCCAGGATCGCACCCTCGCGCCCCTCTTCGAGCGATTCGATCTCGATCTTGCCCGATGTCGAAGCGGCGATCGCTCCGAGGTCGCACACACGGGGCACGACCTCGCGCTCGCCGGCGCGCAGCGCTCGTCGCAGCGCGTTCGCGGCCAGGACCTCGCCGTTGCTGACGGACAGCCGAACGGACACGCCGCTGCGCTGATTGACGTGGGCGCTCGCCCTGGCGAGATGGCTGAGCGTCGCGATCACCTCTTCCATGTAGTCGGGCATCGTGACCCGTACATCGCCGACGCTCGGGGACCGCGATTCCTGACGCATGATGTCGACCTCGGTCGCGACGTCGAGCGGATAGTGGGTGCGGATCTGGCTCCCGAAACGGTCCTTCAACGGGCTGATGATCCGCCCACGGTTGGTGTAGTCGTCGGGGTTGGCGGATGCCAGCAACATGACATCGAGAGGAAGGCGGATCTTGTAACCGCGGATCTGCACGTCGCGCTCCTCCAACACGTTGAGCAGGCCGACCTGGATCCGCTCGGCGAGGTCGGGGATCTCGTTGATCGCGAAGATGCCCCGGTTGGTGCGCGGCACGAGACCGTAGTGGAGCGTCAGTTCATCGCTGAGGTAGCGACCCTCCGCCACCTTGATCGGGTCCACTTCACCGATCAGGTCGGCGATCGACGTATCCGGGGTGGCCAACTTCTCGCCGAATCGCTCGTCGCGATTGACCCATGTGATCGGTGTGCGGTCACCGAGTTCGGCGACGGCATCGCGCCCGTGCTTGGAGACCGGGGCGTACGGATCGTCGTTGATCTCGCTACCGGCGATGATCGGCATCCACTCATCGAGCAGTCCGGTGAGGGAGCGGATGATACGGGTCTTGGCCTGGCCTCGCTCGCCAAGGAAGATGATGTCGTGGCCGGCCAGAAGCGCGTTCTCGAGCTGGGGCATGACGGTGTCCTCGTAGCCGAGAACACCCTCGAACAGCGGCTCACCGGCGGCGATCTTGTGCACCGCGTTGCGACGAATCTCCTCCTTCACGGGGACCGATTCCCACCCCGAATCCCTCAGTTCGCCGAGTGTGTTTGCCAGCTGCGTCATGGGTCGAAGATAGCCAAGATCGGCCGGAGATGCACCCAGCGGATACACGGGGGTGACCAGCGGGATGAGGATTAGGCTGCCCCGAATGGATCTCAGCGGGCGGTGGCGGGCGGCGACAGCCGACGATCAGCTGCGTCGAACCGCGGTCGGGCTGTACTGCGACGACAGCGAATGGCCGGAGGTCCAGGTCCCCGGCCATTGGCGAAACGAGCCGACTTTTGCCGACAGCGACGGCCCCTTGCTGCTCAGAACCCACTTCGAGTTGCCGGAACCGTCCGTCGACGAACGAGCGTGGGTCGTCCTCGACGGCATCTTCTACCAGGCCGATATCTGGTTCGACGGCGCGTACATCGGTGATCCGGAGGGCTACTTCTTCCCTCATTCCTTCGATGTCTCCCAGCTCGCCCGTTTGTCGACCGAGCATGTTCTCGCGGTCGAGGTTGCGTGCTCGCCCCACAAATCGCATCGAGGCCGGCGAAACATCACCGGCGTCTTCCAGCAATGGGACGCAGCAGATCCGACGTGGAATCCGGGGGGGCTCTGGCGGCCCGTTCGAATCGAGACGACCGGGACCGTCCGCCTCGATCGTCTCCGGGTGCTGTGCCGCGACGCGAACGAGGCCAGCGCTCATCTCCGCCTGCACGGCCGGCTCGACAGCGACGCGCCGCGAACGGTGCGGATCCGAACCACCGTCGGAGGAGCCGTGCTCTCCGAGGTGGAGCAGTCGCTCGCACGCGGCACAAACGAGGTCGACTGGACGCTCGACATCGACAACCCGCAACTGTGGTGGCCGTGGTCGCTCGGCGAACAGCCACTCACAACGGTCCAGGTCGATGTCGTCGTCGACGGTGAGGTCAGCCACACCCGCGTGCTGCGCACCGGGCTGCGCGAGGTCTCGATGCAGGACTGGGTGTGGTCGATCAACGGCGAGCGGCTGTTCCTCAAGGGTGCCAACCTCGCACCGACCCGACTCGACATTGCCTCGGTGACACCATCCGAATTCCGCCGCGACGTGGAGCTTGCGCGAGAGGCCGGGCTCGACCTGCTACGCGTCCACGGCCACATTTCGGCGCCGCCGCTGTACGAAGCGGCCGACGAACTCGGCATGTTGCTGTGGCAGGATTTCCCGCTGCAGTGGTCGTACGCGCGAGACGTGCGCCGACGCGCGGTCACACAGGCCACGGAGGCGGTCTTCGAACTCGGCCATCATCCGTCGATCATCACGTGGTGCGCCCACAACGAGCCGACGGGTGCCGCGATCGGGCTCAGCTCCGACAAGCCGACATGGCGTTCGGCGGTGCGTTACGTTGCCGGCCAGCAGCTGCCGTCGTGGAACAAGAACATCCTCGACGGTTGGGTCAAGCGGGCGTTCGAGAAGGCCGACGAGACCAGGCCGACCACGTCACACAGCGGTGTGATGCCCCACCTGCCCGAGCTCGGCGGTAGCGACAGCCACCTCTACTTCGGTTGGTATCACGGTGACGAACGCGATCTTGCCGGCTTCGCCGCCACGTTTCCGCGGATGGTGCGCTTCGTCAGCGAGTTCGGCGCGCAGGCCGTGCCGAACAGCGCCGAGTTCATCGATGCCGGCGTGTGGCCGACGCTCGATTGGGAAGCGCTGGAGACGCGGTTCGGGCTGCAGCGCTCCGTGCTCGAGCGCTTCGTGCAACCGTCGTCAGCGTACGCAACGTTCGAACAGTGGCGCACGGCGACGCAGCGCTATCAGGCGGACCTCTTGCGCCACCACATCGAGACGCTGCGCCGACTGAAGTACCACCCTGCCGGTGGGTTCTGTCTGTTCATGCTCAACGACGCGAGCCCGTCGATTTCGTGGAGCATCCTCGACCACAAGCGCTCGCCAAAGCTCGCCTACCACGCCGTCACCGAGGCCTGCAGGCCGGTGATCGTGGTCGCCGATCGCTTGCCCGCCGCCGTTTCGCCGGGCGATCCGATCGCGCTCGACGTGCACGTCGTCAACGATCTCCGCACCGCGCTCGAAGGCGCCACATTGCGCGCTCACCTGCGGTGGTCGAACGGCGAGCACGAGTGGACCTTCACCGGCACCGTCGACGCCGACGACGTCACCCGGATCGCGACCTTACAGTTCGTGGTGCCGGACGCGCCGGGGGAACTGTGGCTGGACCTCACCCTCGAAGCCGAACACGTCGCCGCAACGAACCGTTGTCAGACCCAGATCGTCCACACGGCCTGAGCCGCGACGGCGCAGTGTGCCACGGCGGGGCGGTGGCGCAGTGTGCCACGGCGGGGCGGTGGGCGAAGCGGGGTCGGTCGAAGCGGGGTCGGTCGAAGCGGGGTCGGTCGTGCGCGCTGAAGCGCCGCTGTAGCGCCGCCTGATGTAATGCGGTGGCTGTCAGCGAGCCACGGCATTACATCAGGCGAAAACTCGGCCGGTTCGAGTGGTCGGCAAACGGTCCGAGGGATCGCGGCCACCAGCCCGATCGTTCTCGCCGGGCCGTGCCCCCTGCGATCTACACGCGCAACAGTTTCGTTTCGTCGTAGCGCTTGCCGAGTGCCGCCGACACATCGAGACCGAGCCAGTCGAGACACGCCGTGTACATCGTGCGCGGGTCGAGCGTCGGGCGCACGTCACCGTCGAGTTGGTCGCCGAGATCGATCGTGCTCCGGATCCCGCTGTTGACCATCGGGCCGAACATCATCGACATTCCCCCCGCCCCGTGGTCGAAACCGCCACTCGCGTTCTCGCCGACGCGCCTGCCGAACTCGCTGGTCGTGATCAACAGCGTCTGCTCCGCCGCCCCCGCGGCGGCCACCCTCTTCATGAACCCGTCGATTCCCGCCGCCAGATCCGTGAGCAGATCCGCATGGGTGGTGAGCTGATTCGAGTGGGTGTCGAACCCGCCGGCCGACACCACGACGATGCGCGCGCCGACATCGCCGGTGACAAGGCTCGCCGCGAGATCGAGGCCTTGGGCAAAGCCGAATCCGCCTTCGCGGGAGGAGTTGTCGCCGGTCGGGGTCGGCTGCTGGCCGAGCAGCCCCGCGAAGGCACTCACCGCTTCGATGGTCGATCCCAGCGACCGCTGCGCCAAGGCGGTGAAGCGGTCCGGGCTCAGCGGCCGCGTCAATTCCAGCAGCGATTCGGGCGGCAACTGGGCCGGGAAGCGGAAGGTCGCAGGTTGCAGGACGACAGCAGCCTGGTAGCGATCGCTGAGCAGGAGCGGCGCCCCATTGCCGAGCGCCGTCGCGTACAGGGGACCGACATCGGCGCCGCTGGAGCTGACGCCACGGCCGAGCCAACCGGTGCCAGAGGTGAAGTCGTCGGCGCGCCACCAGCGATCGAGCGAGACGAAGTGGGAGTGATCAGGATCGCTGAATCCGATCCCGGGGAGAAACGTCGCATGGCCGGCAGCCCAGTACGCCGCGAGCACCGCGAGTTGCGGATGCAGACTCCATTCGGTGGTCCCGGCGAGGGCAACGAGTTCGCTCTCGGGAATCGCCAGTGTCGGCCGGGCGTCGCGGTAGCGGCCATCCGAGGGCACCAGTGTGTTGAGCGCGTCGTTGCCGCCGTTGAGTTGCACGACGACGAGCGTGCGTTGCCCACTCGTGGCGCCGGCGGCCGTCGACGGGGCCGAGGAGGCCGCGCCGGCTGTGGATGACACCGAGGCGGGCGATGACACCGAGGCGGGCGATGACACCGTGCCGGCATCCGCCGGGCTGTTCGACGGCGGGGTGTCGGCTGCTCGCTTGGACGGAGTCGTGGCGGAGCATCCGTAGAGCGCCGCCGTGACAGCGGCTCCCGTGCCGATGTGGATGAATTGACGACGATTCAGCATGACTCCCTCTCCCTACGCGAGCACGAATTCGGGTGTGCAGAGGGCGAGCGCCAGCCGCTGGACGCCGGCCTTTGCGTGCGCCAGAGCTGCGCTCGACGCGGCACCGAACGACGGATCCGGCAGGCCGAGCGCAGTGGCGAGCCGCGTGAGGTCGTCGCCGTCGGCCGCAACACGCGCGGCATTGTCGTGCGGTGCGGCATCGGCAACGGCCGCCGCAAGATTGGCACGGGCAACGACGGTGGACGAGCCGAACCACGCGGCACCGCCCGGCCAGCCAGCGACGTTCGGCGGGGCCATCGGCACCTGACCGGCCGTGCGCAAACCGACCAGACGGACCTTCGGCCTGATCGCTGCGCCGGTCACGCGTTGCGCGATCACGAGCCACGGCACGGGCGCGAGCACCACCGGCTGGGATCGGCCATCGAGCCCTGCCGTCAGCGCGGCACGCACGAGCGCCGTGATGTCGAGTCCGCTGTCGCTGAACGCCTTCGCGAGCGCATCGACGACGTCTGCTTCGCTGCTGCCGAGCAGTTCGTGGGCGATCATCGCCGAGATGGACCCGCTCAGCGCACGATGCGACGTGATCGCGGCCACCACCGTGTCGACGTCGTGGACGCCCGCCTGGCCGAGGTAGGTCCGTGGCGTATCGTCGTGATGGGCAGCCGAGAACTCGGCAACGCCTCGTCGGCGGGCCACCCTCCAACCGCTGAGTGCGCCGGCCCCGGACTTGACATCGGCTTCGGAATATCCGCCGAGTCCGATCGTGAACAGCTCCAGCACTTCCCGGCCGAAGTTCTCGTTCGGGTGCTCACCGGTCGATCCGGAGCCGTCGAGGTACAACAGCATGGCTGGATCGAGGGTGACGCCGCGGAGCAGATCGGCGAATGATCCAAGACCAGCGGAGCGGAACATCCGTAGCTGATCCACCATCAGCCGGGCCACCTTGACCTTGTCCAACGCGCTGACGAAGTGGCCGTGCCAGAGCCAGGCCATCCTGTCGACGAGTGGAGTCGTCGTCGATATCATGTGGTCCAGCCAGGTGTCGACCGCCTGCACCGCCTCCTTTCGGTCCCTCGGATCGAGCGGCAGGTCAGCGTTGTTCCAGGGGTCGTCGGCGACAGCGGCTGCAACGGCGGCTGCCGAGATCATCGAATCGACCTCTGCCAGCGGCCCCCGGCTCACGGCAGCCTCGAGATCCTTCGGCGCCAGCCCGAACCCCGCCCTTCGATGTAGCCAGCAGACAGCTGCGCGATCGTCCATGCCACGAGCGTGACCCACAGATGTGAAGGGACTATGAGCAAGAAATGTGCGCACGGCCGGGATTCGGCGGCGAGCGAGGAGGGCGGGCGGACCACCGGACACGAGTCTGCCCGTCCGAAATCGCCCCAGCCGCGACATCACCAGGGCAGTCGCCGCAGCGCATCCGGCGGACACGGTCTGCCCGTCCAAGATCGCCCCAGCCGCGACATCACCAGGGCAGACAGCGGATCCGGCGGACGCGCATCCGGCGGACACGAGTCTGCCCGTCCAAGATCGCCCCAGTCGCGACATCACCAGGGCAGACAGCGGACGCGCAGTGGACCCGGCGGGGACGCGCAGTGGACCCGGCGGTCACGCGCAGTGGACCCGGCGGTCAGCGAACCAGCGAACCAGCGAATCAGCGAACGTCAGGCGAGCGCCAGCGAGTCCGTGCGAGTGCCTACGACCGGGCAAGTTCCTTGCGATTGGTTATCTTGGCCTTGCGGTAATCCTTGTTCATCAGCGCGATGACATCGATCGAGATCTCCTTCGGGCACGCCGCCTCGCATTCACCGTGGTTGGTGCACGAGCCGAAGAATTCCTCCATCTTCTCGACCATTGCCTCGGTGCGGCTGAACCGTTCCGGGAGGCCTTGGGGCAACAGATTGAGATGGGAGATCTTGGCGCCGGTGAAGAGGTTGGCCGCGCCGTTCGGGCACGCCGCGACACACGCTCCGCAGCCGATGCACTCGGCCGCATCCATCGCCGCGTCGGCCACCGGTTTGGCGATCAGAGTCAGGTTCGCGTCGGGCGCTCCGCCAGTGGGGGCAGTGATGTAACCCCCGACTTCGATGATGCGGTCGAATGCGCCACGATCGACCATCAGGTCCTTGATGATCGGGAATGCCGTCGCCCGCCAAGGCTCGACGACGATGGTCGCGCCGCTCTCGAACTTGCGCATGTGCAGTTGACAGGTTGCGGTGCCGCGCTGAGGGCCGTGGGCCTGGCCGTCGATCATCAGCGAGCAACTTCCGCAGATGCCCTCGCGGCAGTCATGATCGAACGCGATCGCTTCGAGCCCCTCACCGATCAACTTTTCGTTGAGCACGTCGAGCATCTCGAGAAACGACGCCTCTGCGCTGATCGAGTCGAGACGGTAGCTCTGGAACCGGCCGGCATCATTCGGCCCGGCCTGACGCCAGATGGTGAGGGTGATGTTGGTGAGGTGGCTCACTTGTAGCTCCGTGTTGCGAGGTGGACGGCTTCGAATTCGAGAGGCTCGATGTTGCGGGTCGACTCCATCGGATTGCCGGTCCATTCCCAGGCGGCGACGTGGGCGAAGTTCTCGTCGTCGCGCTTGGCCTCGCCCTCCTCGTCTTGATACTCGGCCCGGAAGTGGCCTCCGCAGCTCTCACGACGCTCGAGCGCGTCGCGACACATCAGCATGCCCAACTGGAAGAAATCGTCGACGCGGCCGGCCTTCTCCAACGTCTGGTTGGTGCTCACACCGTCGCCCGTGACACGCAGGTCCTGCTTGAACTCCTCGTACAACGCGGGAATCTCGGAAAGGGCCTTCTGCAGGCCCTGCTCGGTGCGCTCCATGCCGCA
>JANYKS010000038.1 GCA_025358125.1 Actinomycetes bacterium | reverse complement strand
GGCCGAGGTCGGGTTCGGGTGATGCGCCGGGAGATCTCGCTTCGGCGCAGGCCGCCCACAGGTCGGTGGCCGACACCGGGCCGAGAAAGCTGGCCCTGACGACGCCGTCGCGGTCGGCGATGACGATGGTGGGCACCGCCTCGATGTTGTACCGGCGGTGCAGCTCTGGAGACGTCTGGAAGTCGGCGTCGACGACGCTCACCTCCGCGCTGGCGAGCACGGCCGCCTTGCGCCTGACGTCCGCGCACGTGTGACACGACGCGGAGCTGAACGTAACGACGAGCCAATCGGCCTCAGCGTTTGCGAAGTCGGCCCGGTCGAGCTGGGCTGGGACCTGCCACCGGGTCTGCGTCGGAGGATCCACGGTGCGTCGGCGCTGCAACACCAGCGCCGCCCCGGCGACGGCGACTATGAGGACGGCGGCGATGAGAAACTGCATGGTCCACATTCCGGGAGCGCCCACGAGCCGGAGCGGCCGAGCAGGCTGTGACCCCGTGGCAACCGCCGCTCGACGAACACGCGCTGAGTCGATTCGACGACGAGCGGGCGCCCGAACACACTCGGGTCGGTGAGATCGATCGAGAGGGTGCCCGACCCCACCAAGGTGACCGTCTCGAGGCCGGGGACGGCAACAGCGCCGCCGGGGCCGATGGCTTTCACGGTCACGGTGGCCTGGGCAGCATCGACGTTGTACAGCACCAGCGCACCCTGCGTCGCGGCATCCACCCCGATCGGAACGTACCAGCGCGACACCGCGTATTCCGGCGTCATTCCCATCACCACGGTCGTGGCCACTTTGTCACCAGCGGGTTTGGTGAGCACCCGCTCGACGACGATCGACGGCGCCGCCAATGTCGAGAACACCATGCTGTGCGGCCCGTCCGGCAAGCCGGCGACGGTGCTCGATTCGAACGTGACGACCTTGCCGGCCAGCACGGGGATCGGTTCGAGGACGACCGCATCCGGTGAGAGCGTCACGCCGAGCACGGTGACGTCTACCATCGCGTCCTCTTTCGTGGGATTGAAGATCACGTACTGCTCGGTGATTCCAGCGCCCTTTTGACCCTCCGCGAAGAACAATTGCTCAGAGGGAGCGGGGGCGCCGAGGCTCAGCGTGTACCCGAGCCGATGACCGTCGGTGTAGTGCTCGGCCCGAGCCACGATCACTCGCCCTCTGCTGGCGATCAGTTTGACGCCGATGATCGGCTCATCGACAAGCCCCGCTTGGGCAACCGCGATGACCTTCACCGAATGGGGAGGGATCGAGTAGCCCTGGAACGCGGACGGCTCGCGCGGTCCTGACTGCGTTGCGAAGAACACGTCAACGCTTGCGGTGTCGTCGTAGGGGTTGGTGATGATGAGCTGTTCGGTGCTTCCCTGAACGGTGAAGCCGTCGGCGAAATACCACGACGCCGACGTCTGGGTGGTGCAGGACGCAACCGCGTCGCCGGCGGGAAACAGGGCTCGCTGCTCGACCATCCCCTCGCCACCATCGATCTCCACGGTCGCGGACACCATGGTTGCAGTCATCGTGGCGGCGACGTCGAACGTGAAGTTGTTCCGCGCCGGCACCGTGACGTCCTTGGTGATCGGCGCATTCTGATCAGAACCGAGGAGGGTGATCCGGCCCTGCAGGGCAACATCGGTCGGATTGACGATGACGACGCTGCCGCCGACGCTCGGGTCCGAGGCGGGAATGCCGGGGCAGTACCAGGTCGTTGTGATCGGGGTGCGATGAGACGCATACGGCCGGCTCGCGAACGGCAGTGAGCCGAACCGGGTGGTCGTCGCTGCTCGCGAGTCTTGGCCGACGACGATGCTGGCAACGATGGCGGCCAGGATCGTTGCGACCACCAGCGTACGGCGCAGGCTCATGTCGACTCCTCCTGAACGGCGAGCGCCGACGTCGGATCGGCGACCCACGCCACGACGTCGGGGCCCCGATCGCCAAGGATCAGCACGGGTCCGTCGACGACGACACCGAGAGTACGCCGAGGCCGCAGCCACCCCCATCGGATCCGGCTCGCCACCACGAGCGCCGCCACCCACGCGACCAACTGGAGCAGCACGGCCGCCCGCCGCTCGGTGTCGGTCTGATAGGCGAGCGTGCCCTTCCCGGCGGTCGACACATTGAACGCGGTCGTGCTGCCGAAGGCCACAGTGGACGCAACCCGACCACCGTTGACCGCGAGCGTCCAGCGCGGATCGAACGGAACCGCGACGTGGAAGACGCCTGCCGCGATCGGGCCGGTCGCCGGACCACGGCCACGCATGCCGATCAGTTCCGGCACCGAACCGGTGAAGTCGCGCGATGCGAGCGCCTCGGGACCGGCCTCGTTGCTCGCTTGCGCGGCCGAAATGCTGAGGGTGCTCCGTGTCGGGATCCAGGCCAGGTTTTCGAAGGCGATGTAATTCGGCGGTGTGTACAGGCGGCGCAGGTCGAGCTGAGCGGCCAACCCCTCGGTCAGCCCCGTCGGCGTCGGCAGCGGGTTCCCGGCCGTCGAGTCGATACCGTTGAAAAGAGGGATGACGATATAGCGCACCGAGTACGGCGCGAGGAGCCGTCCGATCCGACCCGTCGAATTCTGGGCCAACAGACCCAAGACTGCGCGCACGCCCTTCTCGCCATCCGACGCGACTCCTGGCCAATGCTCGGCGACGGTCAGCGGGCCGTCGTCGACGATGGCAAACGACACGCCCGAGCGCCCCGCGTCGTCGAACCGCCAACCGGCCAACGGCATCACACGGGTATCGCCGATGAACAAGGTCCGCGAGTCGCCCTCGGGCGGGTTCGTTGCGAACTGCTCCGCCGGCTGCAGCAGCGCGCTGGTCGGTGTCGACCAGTGACCGTCGGCTGTTGCGGCGATGGCCGGGATCGCGCCGAAGAGTATCGCCGCGCCGCTGAGCACTCCGACCGGCTGACGCCACCCGAAGCTGCCGCCCCGAACGTCTTGTTCGAACGCGGCCGCCGCACACGCTGCCGACAGCCCCAACCCGACCGCCGCCGGCGCAAGGAGGATGCCGAGTTCGGGGAGGCGGAAGGGCAGCGATCCGCTCGCCCCGAGCGCAGCAAGCGCAAGCGAGACGACGGCCAGCAAACCTCCACGCGCCGCCCACGTCAGCCGCCAACCGCGGGCGAGCAGCGGGGCAACAACGACCGGTATCCACAGGGCCACCGCGAGCACGCCGAACTGATCGGGCCCGACGGCGAAACGGAGCATCCGCACGACGCCGGTCGTGGATGACGTGGCTGCCGGCGCCCCGACGAAAGTGTCCCAGCCATTGGCGCCGAACATCGACGTTATCCACGGCAGGTTCAACACCAACGCCAGCAGTGCGGCCACGACCGCGCCGACGAACAGCGAGAGCGCGGTGAAAAGCGAGCCGCGGGCCAGCAGCGTGGCGAGCGCGAGCGCGAAACCGATCACCGCGACAATGGCTGCGAAGGTCGGGGTGAACGCGGTGACGACGGCCGTCAAGAGCGCGAGTTGAGCAAGCCAGCGAACCTGCTCGCGCGGTTTCCGCGGTGCAAACGCGTCGACGACGTCGGCGTCGGCCTTCGCAGTGAGCGCCGGTTCGATCGTTGCGATTCTGCGGAGCAGATCCACGACCCATGGCGCTGCGCCGTATACGGCAACGACGCTCCACCGCCCGGCACCGAGGGCGCTGTAGGGCAGCGGTACCGCAGCGAACGCGATCAGACCGATGATGCGGGCTCTCGAGGACGGAAAGATCGACATCATTCGCCACGCGCCGTAGTACCCGAACGGCAGCCACGCCAACACCGCCGCAGTGTGGAGGAATCCCATCTTGCCGAGGCCGGCGATGCCCATCGCACCGAGCAGCCCGATGCCGGTCGGGACGGAGGTGGTGCTCCCGAGACCATGACCCCACCAACCCGACCAATAGTCACCGAGCAACGAGCCGGCACTGGAGGGGAAGCGCAGGAACTCACCGACTTTGGGGACGCCGTCGAGGATGAAGCTGCGGCTGCCGATCCCGGCGAGCACGATGATCGAGAGCCATGCCCCGAGCTGCGCAGCCGTGTTGCGGGTGAATCGACGCGATCCGATCGCGCTGTGGTCGACCGCCATGTGCTGCTGTTCGCGGGTGCGCAGATACGACGCAAGGCGGGCGCTGCCGCGGATCTGGAGGCCGGCCACCTCCCGATACGGGACCTGACGCAACGCGGCCACGTCGCGCCGGCGACGTACGATCGAGACGACTCGCGGCGCGAGACCGATCGTTGCTCGCAGCGATGCGAACGCCTCCCCCAACCGGCCGGTGAACAATCCGACAACCATCTCCAGCAGTGAGATCAGGACCATCTGGACGAGCACGAGCGGAAGCCGTAGCCCGCCCGTGAGCGTTGCCACGCTGCGGGCCCGGTGGCGCGCTTCGAGCAGGCGGTGGGGCAGGTCGGGGCGGCGCTCGGTCAACCGCTCGCGATGGCGTGCCCGCGCGGCCGGGACGACGACGACTCGGGCGCCGCCGAGGTGGGCGCGCCAGCACAGGTCGAGCCCGTCGCCATGAAAGCTGGTGCTCGCGTCGAACCCGCCGAGCGCCCGGAACAGATCGGCGCGCGCGAGAATGCACGCCGATGGCAGCGCGAATACGTCGCGGACGGCGTCGTGCTGTTCCTGATCGACCTCGCCCGGCTCGACGAGCGGGTCGATCTCGCCGAATCGGTCGACACCGAGGCCAACATGCTGGAGAACTCTCGGGTCGTCCCAGAGCACGAGCTTGGGACCGACGATTCCGGCGTTGGAGCGGTACAGCTCCTCGACCAGCAGCCGGGTACCGCTCGGCTCCAGCGCGACATCGTCGTGCATCAGCATGAAGAAGCCGTTGTCACCCTCGACGAGATGCAGCACTTCGTTGGCAGCTGCGCCGAAACCAGGATTGCCGGGAACCGCCCTGATGAACGCGCCTGGCACCTTCTCCCGGATGCGGGCAGGGAGATCTTGCGCGTCACCGGCGACGAGGAACAGCGTCTTCAGATTCGGGTAATCCTGCTCGCTCAACGCGTCGAGGACGTCATCGAACACAGGCCCCGGCTCGTGGACGACCATCACGGCCACCACAGACGGTGCGAGTTCGGAGTTGACGTCCACGAGGAGCCGAGGCTAGCGGGACCGAGCTCGCGAGCGAGGGCAGCCTGCTTGCGAGTGACCGGCGAAGAATCTCCCGCAAGTGCTTGCAATAGTTAGCACTCTGCGCTATTCTGTGTTACATCGGATGGTTCCCCGCCACCCACAACTCATCACACCGAAAGAGAGACGCCGTCATGGCCTCCATCAAATTCCCCAACTTCCCGTCCGTCGATTTCAGCAAGCTCGATCTGGGCAAGCTCCCCAAGATCAAGCCCCCCAAGATCAACTTCCCAAAAATCGACCTCCCAAAAGTCGATATTGCGAAGATCAATGTTGCGAACATCGACACCGAGGCCGTCACCAACATTGCCAAGGATGCCGCTTATGTGACAATCGGCCTCGCGGTGCTCGCCTTCCAGAAGGCCCAGGAGCGCCGGCATCAGCTGATGAAGGTTCTGAGCACCCAACTCGGCTCCAGCAAGAGCCAGTTCGAAGGCATCGTCGGCACGGTCGAGTCCCGCCTCGCCGCCCTCGACAGCCGCATCGAAGTTCTCGAGGGCAAGCTCGACGTCGCCGTCGAGGATCTCGAGCGGCGTCTGCCCGAGCGCGCCGGAGCGCTGCTCAATCAAGCTCACGACAAGGCCCGCGCAGCCCGCAGGCAAGTGCGCGACCGGATCGCCGCCGCCTGATCCACGGTTGTAGACGTCTCGAATGGAGACGGCTCGCCCGGTTTGGCCCGCCCGACAGGGTGGGCCATCTCCGCGCCCGGTCCCTCACACTGCTCGGCCGAATCCAGAACTCAGCGGACGTTGCCGTACCAGCCGCTGATGTCGATCAGCACGTTCATCGCGACGCTGGCCTGCAAGCACCATCGCCCGGCTCCGTCGACGATTCCTGTGACCGTGGTGGCCGCGGTGCTGTTGGCGAAGTTGCGGACCGTCGAGATCCCCGGCACCGGGCTGATGCACGGGTGCACCGTGATGTAGCCGGCCCTCGTCGCATCGACCGACGTCACCTCCGCCGAGACAGCGGTGACGCCCGTCGCGGGCACGCCGCCGGAACCGACCACGGAGATGGCCCGGTTCTGACTCGCCGAGAACGAGCCGACGAGTCCGACGTCGTCCCTCGTGTCGAGCAGACGCGACGGCATCAGCGCGTGGAAGTCCGACGACGCAGTCGGACCGAACCAGCCGCTGACGTCCAGCACGAGATGCATCGAGGTCTGGGCGTACAGACACACGGCGCCGGCACCATCGAGACCGACCTGGACGTGATTCGTGACCGACGCGCCGGTGATCGCGTTGAGCACCGAGGTCGTCGGCCGCACGGGATCGCACGGCCAGATCGTGACGTAGCCATCGGCGACGGCGTTCGTGCTGTGCGCGGTGACGGCGATGCCGGTGGCCGACGCGGGGATTCCGTAACTACCCGATATCGGCACCCGCACCACGACGCCGCCCGGCACCATCGCGCCGTTGCGTGAATCAAACCGGCGCTGGGCTGCGATTGGTTCGAACGGTTGCCCCGCCCCGGTCTCGTAGACGCCGCTCAGGTCGATCACGAGCTCGGTCGTCGTCGATGCGAAGACGCAGAACCGGCCGTCGGCATTGAGCGGCACGACAGCGGTTCCCGGCACGATCCTGGCGGCGACCACGGGGACGATCGATGCAAGCGGCCTGTCGACGCCACACGGATACGCGGTGAGGTATCCGTTCATTGCGGGATTGACAGCGGTGACGTTGACGACGACCGCGGTCGAGTCGGCGGGCACGTGGGGATCCACCTCGAGTGTGCACCCGACGCCAAGTGCCACCGCCTCGGTACCGAGCCCGATGCGAGTGTCGATCAGGCGCGTCGGAGGCAGGGGCGTGAATCGGCTCGCCGACGCGTCGGCGGTCGCTCCTGCGACGGGCTCGGTCGTGCGGCCTGGGCACACCTGCGGAGTGGGCGGCGTCGGAATTACGGCAGAGCCGGCGCCGCGGACCTGGAACCAGTTCGACCTCAGCCCGAACGCAGCGCGAAACGCTGCTCCCGTGATATTGACGGCGCCGCCCGTGCCGCTGACGGTCATTGTCAGGACCCTGCCGCCCCACTCGCCGTTGCCCTCGCGGGAGGTGACGCTGATACCCGAGTAGGCGCCGATCGCGGGGTATGCCGTTTCGATCGATGCAACACTGAGCGACATCGTCCACGAGTGGCCGGCATTGCCGGCGACGCCATCACCGTCGTCGACGACTGGCGTGAAGCCAAGGCTCGTCTTGGCGGTGAATCCGCCCGACGACGACGAGAACATCGTGTACGCGATCGCGCCGGACTGCGAGCCGTAACGGCGGACGACTCCGGCCGTCGCCGACACAGCCGCGTCGGTCGGTCCGAACTCCTGCGCGACCAGCGCGCCGGAAACGCCCGTGCGGTACGCCGCGCCACGATAGGTCTGGCAGATGTTGTCACACGTCTTCGCGTAGCTCTCCTTGATCTCGGCCAGGCCGTAGCTGCGCGCCGCGACGGCCTGGGCCTGCAGCGCTTGGGCACCCGAACCGGCGCCCAGCGCAGCCCATCCGTAGGACACCTCGCCGCCGACGACCGATCTGAGGTACTGCTCGAGCGGAACCTGATTGACGGTGCGGTTGGCCTGGGCACTGTTGTTGACGGCCCGAATCGACCCACGGTAATAACGAACGCGCCCGGTCGAGGGCTCGCACAGGCCGGCGAGGTCGCCGATGTCGGACGAAGCGCTCGTGTCGGATTGCGGTCGGAACGTGACCGAGGTCGCCTGATCGGGGATCACCACCGTCCACCCGTTGTCAGCATTGTCGAGATCCGTCGTCGTGCCGGGACACACGCTGGCGTCGGGGCGGCCCCACACGCGATAGTGACCCTCGCTGGTCTCGCGCGCCACCAACGACCGCCACGCCGCTGGCTGACCGGCGGCGGGCGCGTACCCATCGACGACGAGTGCTCCCTTGTCGTGCACAACCGCCGTCTGGGCGCCATCGAGTCCGGTGATCCGGACCGTCATGTCGGTGTTCTCTGCGGTGGAGGCAACGGTCCCCCCGTAGTAGTGATCGAGGATCTGACCCGCCGTCCAACCGAAGTTGATGGCATAGCCAAGAGCGCCGTACTGGCTGAGGCCGATGCCATGGCCGTAACCGTGACCGTCGAGTGTGATGGTGCCGGACCCGTCGGCATGTGCAACCGGCGCAGCCGTGCCTGCGGCGGGGATCAATGACACGGCGACGACCGCCGCGACGAGCCGGCCCATGACCACGTTCGACCTCATTGCGTCGCCTCCTCACCAGGCACATCACCGACTGCGTCGACGTTTCGGATGAAGTCTTAGTTGCTGAACGTGAAGGATTCAAGCCACGGCCGGCATGATCGAGCTGTGCCCTCGCTCGAAGGATCGACCGATAGCCTTGCGACCCGTGGCCGAAGACAACGAACAGACCTCCGCGCTCCAACGTCTGCCACTGCCGGAGGGGACGCTGCCGGTCGGTGTTGGCCTGCTCATCGCCGGGGTATCGAGCTATGCCTTCTTCAAAGTCGGTGCGGCCGCACTCGGCAAGGACGGCTTCAAGCCGATCAGCACGTTGTGGTTCGCCACATTCTTCCTCGCACCCGGATTCTTCCTGCCGCTCGAGCAGGAACTCGGCCGCGCCCTCGCCCACCGCAGAGGCCTCGGGCAGGGTGGTCAGCCCGTCGTGCGGCGGGTGATACCGCTGGCGATCGCGCTCACCGGCATCGTCGGTCTCGTGATCCTGATCGCTTCCGGGCAGATCACCGACCGTTTCTTCGAAGGTGACTGGGTCGTGACGGCCGCGTTGGTCGTCGGTTTCGTGTCCTACGCTCCGGCCCACCTCGCTCGCGGCATCTGCTCGGGCAACGGGCGGTTCGCCTCCTACGGCGTCGTGATGGGCGCCGACGGCGCGTCGCGCATCATCGGCTGTCTCATTCTGTGGATGACCGGAGTCACCACGACCGGCGCGTATGCCTTCGTCGTCGCGCTCGCCCCACTCGTCGGCGTTGGTGCCGTCGTGGCCAGGCGCGGGCTGAAGACCGAGCCCGGTCCACCGGCGCAATGGTCCGAGGTCACGCCGAACCTCGGCTGGCTGCTGCTCGGATCGGTGTTCGCATCAGGCCTCGTCAACGCCGGCCCAATTGCCGTCGATCTCTTGAGGGACTCCAAGTTCACCAACGACAGGGTCACCCAGTTCGGTTACGGGGTGTTGCTCGGGCGTGTTCCGCTGTTCTTGTTCCAGGCAGTGCAGGCTGCGCTGTTGCCGCGGTTGGCACGGTTGGCCGTGCTTGGGGAACTGGACGAATTCCGCCAGAACTTCCGCAAGCTGCTCGTCGTCGTTCTCAGCGTGGGCGCGCTCGGCGTCACCGGCTCCGCTTTGCTCGGGCCGTTCGTGCTGAGCAAGGTCTACAACGCCGACCTCAGCCACCGGACGATCACGATGCTCGTCTTCGGCACAGCGGTCTACATGGTTGCGCTCACCTACGCGCAGGCGGTCATCGCCCTCCACGGTCATGCCCTCGTCGCCCTCGGCTGGGGGGCCGGCATGCTCTCGTTCGGGCTCGTCACCTGGCTCAGTTCGCACGACACGTCGCTGCGCGTCGAGCTCGGCCTCGTTTCCTCATCGGTCGTGGCCGCGGCATGTTTCGTGTTCGCATTGCAGCATCGTCTCAAGATCGGCATCGCGCCCGACGCCGACTCGTTGTTCGACGCGGTCTCCGACGTGCCGTTCGAGGTCTGAGCCGGGCGGACACATCGTCGGTCATCTCGCCGCACGTTACTCAACGGCCGTCACACATGTCTGTCGAACTCAGCTCGCGCTGACTCCGTGCTTGATCGATTCGAGCCGGAGGTCGTTGGCGACCATCATGCTCACCAGTTCGGCGAACTGCACCTCTGGCTCCCAGCCGAGCTGGGTCTTGGCCTTGGTCGCGTCGCCGATCAGCAGATCGACCTCGGCCGGACGGAAGAAGCGCTGATCCTGACGGACGTAGGACTGCCAATCCTCGATACCCACCTCGGCGAAGGCGCGTTGGACGAGATCCTCGATGCTGTGCATGATGCCCGTTGCGATGACGAAGTCTCCCGGCTCGTCCTGCTGGAGCATCAGCCACATCGCCTTGACGTAGTCGCCGGCATAGCCCCAGTCGCGCTTGCTGTCGATGTTGCCGAGCACGATGTCGTGCTGCAGGCCGAGCTTGATCCGCGCGACGGCGTTGGTGACCTTGCGGGTGACGAACTCGAGCCCGCGGCGCGGGCCTTCGTGATTGAACAGGATGCCGCTGCACGCGAACATGCCGTAGCTCTCGCGGTAGTTGACCGCGATGTCGTGTCCGAACACCTTGGCGCAGCCGTACGGGGAACGAGGGTGGAACGGCGTGAGCTCTGTCTGGGGGGTCTCGCGGACCTTGCCGAACATCTCAGACGAGGACGCCTGATAAAACCGGATCGGGTTGTTCTCGTTGCCGCCGACCATGCGAATTGCTTCGAGCATCCGCAGCACGCCGAGGCCGGTGACGTTGGCCGTCAGTTCGGCCTGATTGAAGCTCATCGCAACGAAGGAAATCGCGCCGAGGTTGTACACCTCGTCGGGCTGGGCCAGTGTCAGCGCCTTGATCAGCGACGGCAGGTCGGCGAGATCGCCCGGAACGACCTCGACGAAGGGAAGTTCCTCGAGCAGCGTCGTCACCTTGGGATTGTTCTGGCCGGTCACCATGCCGAACACTTCGTAGCCTTTGCCGTGGAGGAATTCGCCAAGATGGCGGCCGTCTTGGCCGGTGATTCCAGTGATGAAGGCGCGGGGCATAGTGAGTTCCTGGGGTTCGGGGCGGGAACGGCACGGGCGTGCAGGACAGCGCAGTCTATGGGGAGTCCCGTGTCGCGCCACGCCATCGCGCCGCCGGCCGGTACGCTCGCGCGGGTGACGTCAGAGCCAACGACCCTGACGGTTGCGCTCGATGTGGGGCCCCTGCTCGGGCCGCTGACGGGCATCGGCGCCGCCGTCGGACAGATCGCGACAGCTTTGCGTGAACGCGGCGACATCGACCTGAAACCGTTTGCGTGCAGCTTCCGTGGCCGGCTCCATCCTGGGATGACACGTCTGCCCCTCCCGGCCGCGCTTGCCCAGCGGATGTGGGCCAGGCTGTCATATCCGCGTCTCGATCATTGGCTGCGCCCGGCCCAGGTCCTTCATGGCACCAACTACACCGTTGCGCCGAGCCGGCTCCCCCGTCTGGTGACGGTCTACGACTGCTGGTTCTTACGCAACCCGCAGTTCGCCAGGGGCGATGTCTCGCGCGCCGGCCGGGTGTTGCGACGGGCCGTCGCGAGCGGCGCGATGGTGCACGCGTCGTCGCAGGCAACCGCAGATGCGGTCCGTGAGTTGCTGGGGACGGACAGGGTCGAGGTCGTGTCCCTCGCCGCGCTCCCCCACGTCGCCCCGAACGGAGCGGAACCCGCGCCGATCTCAGAGCTGATCGGCGTCCCGTTCATCCTCGCCCTCGGCACGCTGGAGCGACGCAAGAACCTGCCGCGGCTCGTGGCCGCATTCGCCGACCTCGCCGACCGGCACCTCGACCTGAGGCTCGTCCTGGCAGGCTCCGACGGCGACGACTGCGAGGCCGTGAACTTCGCGATCGATGCACTCCAGCCGTCGGCGCGATCACGGGTGATCCTCACCGGCCGGATGGACGACCGGGTCAAGGCCTGGCTGCTCTCGCGAGCCAAGGTGCTTGCCTATCCGTCGCTCGACGAAGGCTTCGGATTCCCGCTCCTGGAGGCGATGCAACACCGCGTGCCCGTCGTCGCCTCGACCGCCGGGTCGATCCCGGAGGTGGCCGGCGACGCCGCTGTGCTCGTACCGGCCGACGACGTCGCGGCTCTCGCCGCCGGGTTGGAGCATGCTCTCACGGACACAGCCGAACGGGCCAGGCTGATCGCCGCCGGCATCGAACGGGTGCATTTCTATTCGTGGTCGACCACGGCCGAGCAACTCGCCGCGCTCTATCACCGACTGGGCGAAGAAGGAGCCTGATGATCACCGTACTTGGCGGAGGCGTCGGAGCGGCACGTTATCTACGTGGGCTGCTGCAGGTCGTGCCTGCGGCCGAGGTGACGGCGATCATCAACACCGCCGACGACACCGTGCTCCACGGGTTGTCGATCTCGCCGGACATCGACACCGTCATCTACACCCTCGCCGGAGCCATCGACCCCGACCGCGGGTGGGGCTTGCGCAATGAGACCTGGCGGGCGATGGAGGCTCTCGGCCGGTTCGCCGGAGTGCGCCCGAGCGGTTCATCAGCGGCCCCGACCTGGTTCAACCTCGGCGATCAGGATCTCGCCACCCACTTCTACCGAACCGCACGCCTCGGCGAGGGGGCGACATTGACGGAAGTCACCGCCGAGATCGCCAGGGCATTCGGGGTGGAGATCACGCTGCTGGCGATGACCGACCAGCGTGTCGCCACTCGGATCACGGTTCGTGGCGAGGGCGAGATCAGTTTCCAGGAGTACTTCGTCGAGCGCCGCCACAGCGTCCCCGTCAGCGCTGTCCGCTTCGCCGGAGCGAATGACGCGACGATGACCGCAGCGGCGGTGCGTGCCCTCACCGTTGCCGAAGCGGTCGTCATCGCGCCGTCCAATCCGCTCGTGTCGATCGGGCCGTTCCGCGCCCTGGCCGGCCTCGACGAACTGCTCGCAGCGCGGCGCGACACCGTCTCGGCCGTTTCCCCCATCGTCGGTGGCGCGGCGCTGAAGGGGCCGGCCGATCGGATGATGGACGAACTCGGCTTCGAGTCGTCGGTCGTGGGCGTCGCCCGGCTGTACGCCCCGATCGCGTCCGCACTTCTCATCGATCCTGTCGATGCCCATCTCGCCGATCAGGTCGAGGCGGCAGGCATGCGAGCCGTCGTCGTGCCGTCGATCATGAGCACGCCGGAGATCTCGGCCGCGCTTGCCAGGGCGAGCCTTGCCGCAGCCGGCGCTCGCCGGTGACGTGCCTGTCGCTGACGTGCCCGCCGCTGGCGTGCTTGTCGCTATGGGCCGCCGACGAGGCGGCTGAACGACGCGAGAGTTGCGCGCAACCCGGAGGCGAGATCCGTCCACGGCGACCATTGCAGGTGGATCCGCGCCCGCGTGATCGATACCGCCATCCGCGTCAGGTCGCCGTGACGCCGAGGTGCTGCGACAAAATTGGCTTGGGGATCGATCATCGCCGCGAGGTCACGGATCGAGGTCTGCACTCCGGTGCCGATGTTGACCACGAGTCCGCTGCCGCGCTGACCGGCGCGCACGAGGGCGTCGACGGCGTCGTCGACATAGAGCAGGTCGCGTGTCTGGCGCCCATCACCGTGGATGGTCATCGGCTCACCGTGCGCAAACGCAGCGGCCCACGCTGCGACGACGCCGTCAACTGGCCGCTGGCGGGGCCCGTACACCGATGTCATCGCGAGCGCGGTGTGCTCCACCGCGTAGTCGTCGCGGTAGACCGAGAGCAGGTCGGTGACCGTCCTCGCGAGCACACCGCGCAGTCCGAGTGGTAGGAACGGGCGGCCGTCCTTGACTGGCAGCTCGCGCGTCGGCACCTCACCGTAGAGGTGCCCGGCCGGCAGGGCGACGACCACCTTGGCGACCCCATGGGCACGCGCCGCCTCGAGCACGGCCAATACGTTCGACACCGCGCTGCCGTCGGCGTCGCGCTCGCTCTGGCCCGGGGTGAGCAGGGCGAGGTGATAGATTACGTCCGGCCGACGCATTCCGACCAACGAGGCGAAGTCGCCGGCGCGGACATCGAGAGTGTGGATCTTCAGCGAGCCGCCGGCTGCCCTCGCGTCGGCGAGATTGCGCAGCGAGCTGGACGAGAGGTCATCGACGACATCGGTCGGGTAGCCCTCGGCGAGAAGACGGTCGACCAAGTGCGAGCCGACGAATCCGGCACCGCCAACGACCATCGGGTTCATGTCGGCCATGCTGTCAGCCCGCAGCGCCGAAGTCAGGTACTTGGCGCCGGAATGCGTTCATCGCAACGACTCTCGCCGTCTTCGATGACGGCGTCGGCGCCGAGCACGCAGTTCGTCACGAGTGCGCCGGCGCCGATACGGCCCATCACGACGCTGTTGCTGACGGTTGCGCCGGCGCCGACGAAGGCCCCGTCGAGCAGCACCGAACGGGCGACGCTCGCTCCGTCGCCGACCACGGCGCCCCGCGCGACCACCGAGTCGGTGAGCATGACGTCGTCGCCGAGAACGGCATCCGGCGCCACGCCGTCAGCCCAGTTGGGCGCGGCGCGGCGGCGGGAGATGACGTCGAGGTTGGCCTGCAGGTAGAGATCGGGCTGGCCGGCATCGATCCAGTAGTCCTGCGTCGGGAGCGCCCACAGCCCCCGATCAGCGACAACGGCCGGGAAGATCTCGCGCTCGACCGACACCTTGCGGCCATCGGGGATCCGATCGATGACGGACCGTTCGAAAACGTAGGTGCCGGCGTTGATGAGGTTGCTCGGTGCGGCGCCCGGCGGCGGCTTCTCGATGAAGCGACTCACGAGTCCGTTCTCGTCGCGGTCGACGACGCCGAATGCCGACGGGTCCTGCACGGGCGTCAGGTGCATCGTGACCTCCGCTTTGCGGCTGCGGTGGAACGCCACCAGGGCCGCGATGTCGAGGTCGGTGAGCACGTCGCCGTTGGCGACGACGAACGTGGAGTCGATGCCGGTGTGGATCGCTGCGAAGCGGATCGCCCCGGCGGTGTCGAGCGGCTCGGGTTCGACGGCATAGGTCAGGGTCGCGCCGGCACACCTGCCGTCCGGGAACGCAGCCAGGAACGGCTCCGGCTTGAATCCGATCGCGAGGGTCACGTCGGTGACGCCGCCGCGGACGAGATTGGCGATCAGGCGCTCGATGATCGGCACATGTCCGACCGGCAACAACGGCTTGGGGACGCTGTTCGTGAGCGGGCGGAGACGGGTCCCGAACCCACCGACGAGCACGACTGCGCGCATCAGCCGCCGGTCGTAGTGGTGGCCGACTTCGCGGCGACTGTGGTGCTCGTGGCGGACGGTTCGCCTACCACGCTCGTCGACGTCTTGGCCGAGACGGTGGTCGCGGTACCGGACAGGGTGGTCGCGGTGCCCGGGATCGTCGAAGCGCCTGTGCCACCGACCACTGTCGTCGTAGCCGCTGCGCCGCCGCTGCCGTCGGCCGCACCGAGTTCTTTCAGGTTGAACGCTGCATCCGGTGGCTTCGGCTTCACGTCGTCGGGCACGAACGCGATCATGAACACCATGCCGTCGGTCTTGATCCGGACATCGCCCATGTTCGCAGTGTAGACGGACGGATCCGCCGTCTTGACCGTGGCGTAGTTGTCCCAGACCCACAGCTTGAGCGATGCCTTCTTCTCGACACCGTCGATCTTGCAGACCGTCTTGCCCTCTTCGAAGGTCTTGCCACCCTGCGATGCCGGGAACGTCAGCTTGGTGTTGCTCAGCGAGACGCCGTAGTTGTCGAGGAAGACCTTCAGCTTGGCGTTGGTTCCGGTGGCCTTGCCGCTGCTCGACGGGTGCCAGTGCATGACGCCGTCGGCGTGGGAGTGGATTCCGGTGCGGACGAAATTGGTGTTGCTGAGGTTGCCCGTAGCGGGATCGGTTTCCTCGAGCGCGCCGGTGAGATTCGGCAGGACCTGGAGGCCCTTGTCGTCGCAGGTGTAAAAGCCGATCGCGGCATGCCAGTGGTCGTTGGAGGTCGGAGCGCCCTCGCCAGGACCGGGGCGGGTCTGACGGGCGTAGACGATGAGCCCGCCGAACAACAGCACGACCACGGTGAGGATCAGCGGGAACAAGGCGCCGCCCTGGAAGCGCACCTTCTTGCCTTTGCCCTTCTGAGCGAGCTTGGCGACTTTGTTGGCAGACGATGGGGGAGCCACGAGTATGCGAGGTTACTGCCTTCGCCGCCCGTTCCCCCGTCGGCCGGTGCGGGCCGCGGCGAGTTCCCTGAACAGCGCCTCGTAGGCGATCGCGACCGATGCCGGCGAGGCCGCATGCTCGACCCAGGCCCGGCCGGCGTGGCCCATGGCCTCGCGGCGCGCCGGATCGGCGAGCAGTGCCGCAACGGCGTCGATGAAAGCCGCGGGCTCGTCGGGAGCCACGGCGATGCCGGCGCCCGAACCAGCGAGGATCCTCGGCACTTCGGTGCCCGGATCGATCGCGGCGACGACGGGCCGCCCCGCTGCCAGGATCGAGTAGGTCTTCGACGGCACGCTGACCCTGCCGAGGCCGGCCTTGAGCGCAACGACGTGGATGTCGCCGGTGGCGAGCACCTCTGCGAGGCGATCCATCGGCTGATAGCCGCCGAAGCGCACGTTCGCGAGGCCGGCCGCCGCACTCGTCAACGACGCCTTCGCAACGCCGTCGCCGTTGATCACGAACGTCGCGTGCGGCAGGGCGCGAGCTGCGTGAAGCATCAATTCGAGGGACTGCGAGAATCCGACGTTGCCAGCGTACAGCACGACCGGTTCGTCCCCGATTCCAAGCTCTTCGCGGTAGCGCGTCAGGCGGTCGAGCGGGCGGATCTCGTCGGTCAGCACGAAGTTCGGGATCACCCGCACCCGCTCGGCGGGTCGACTCGCGTTCTTCGCGCCGTCGCGGGGTCGGATCTTGGCGTCGACATTTTCGCCCAGATCGGTACTGAGCACTGTCACTGCGTCGGCCCGCCGATAGCTGACCCGTTCGAGCCAGAACGCGAACGAGATCAACCTGGGGTTGGTGATCGCGCCCGTTTCGATCGCAGCGTCGGGAAAGACGTCTTGGATGTTGAACACGAGCGGGGCGCGTCGAACGACCTTGATCGTCCACCCGATCAGGCCGTTCGTCAATGGCGGAGACATCGACAACACGCCGTCGACGCGCCCGCCACGGATGCCGCACCAACCGGCCAGCGCGCTGAAGCCGACGAAGCCGAGGGCGCGGCGCAACAGGTTGGCCTTGTCGTTGCCGGGGAACGGGTGGACGCGGGTGATCGAACCCCACGACGTCGTCTCGCGCCGGATCCAACGTCCGCCCCAACCCGGCTCGATCGCGTGGTTCCGGTACCACGGCAGCGCCGTGATCACGTGCACCTCGTGACCGGCGGCGACGAGCTCGCGCACGATCCGCGTCATCACGGCTCCGGTCGGCGCTGTGTCGGGCTCGAAATGCGGACACAGCACCGCGAGACGGAGCGGACGCTCGAATTTGCGAGTAGCAGTTGTCATCGCAGGGCACGACCGTATGCGTCCCGCAGTGCCAGTCCCGAAAGACGCGCCGTGAACTGCGCCGCGCGGGCGCGTCCGGCCACTACGAAATGGTCCCGTTCAGCCACGGCGCGATCGAGCGCACCGGACCACGCGTCGGGTTCCAGCGGGAGCACGATCGCCGCATCACCGGCAACCTCGGGCAGGCATGCCCTGTCGCTGCAGATCACCGGAACGCCGAGCGCCATCGCCTCGATCACCGGCGCGCCGAATCCTTCGTATTCGCTGGGGAACACCATCGCAGCGGCCATCCGCAACAGCCCGTCGCGGTCGGCGGCCGGCACCCGCCCGGTACGCACCACCCGATCTCCCAGCCCGAGCTGCTCGGTCGACCTGCGGACCTCGGCCTCAGCGGCGCCCGCGCCCCCTGTGAACACGAGCCGCAGCGACGGATCGGTCCATCGGGAAGCCATCATCCCGAGCAGGAACAGATGACCCTTGTGCGGGTGTGTCATCGCTGGAAGCACGATGATCGGGCCATCGCCGAGCCCGTACCGGGCGCGGAGCGTGTCGGCATCGGTTGCGTCGTTGCCGAGCGTGGACTCCATCCCGTGGGGAACGACGATCACCCGCTCATCCGCAACTCGAAATGTCTCGATCACGCTCGCCCGAACGTACTCGGTCGGCACGGTGATCACGTCCGCCCGAGATACGGATCTGGGCATCGCCGCGCGGAGGTAGTTCCGCTTGATCGTGCTGAAATACTGCGGATAGGTGAGGTACTGCAGATCATGGATCGTGAGCACGATTGGGCGAGTGCCGCGCGATGGGACTGTGCCGCCGCCGTGGTGGACGAGAAGGCTGCCCCGCGTCCTGTTCGCGAGCCAGACGTGCTCGGCCAGCACCCGCCGGGTGCGGTTCGATCCGTCGATCGGCGCTTCGACGACCGGGAACCGCATGGCCAGGTCGGGATGGGCAGCTCCGAAACCGGCCGGCGCGTACAGCGTCGGCGCGATGTCGGACTCGATCTCCGCCAGGCCGAGGAGCTGACGCACGAGATAGTCCTCGCTGCCCCCCACCTTTGCGGGCACGCACCAGAGCAGATTGACCGATACCGGTATCGGTGTGTGACCCACTCGAGCCAACCTATACAAGTTCGTTGTAGGCAGCGACCGTCATCTCGGCGGTCTTGTGCCACGTCGCTTTGGCGACGCGATGGCGACCCTTGCCGGCCAGTTCGGCTCGGCGCGAGACTGCCTCGCTGATGCCCCGGGCGATGTCGGCGGTGTCGTTCGGGTCGACGAGCACGGCCGCCCCGTCGGCGGCCTCCTCGGTGGCCGTGTCGCTACTCGTGACCACGGGGGTCCCCTGGGCCATCGCCTCGAGCACGGGGAGCCCGTAGCCCTCGTGCACGCTCGGATAGCAGAACACGTGCGCGCCGGCATAGAGCGCCCAAAGGTCTTGCTTGGGAACGAAGCCGAGGAAACGCACATCGCCTTCGACATCGGCGCCCGCCTCACCCCAACCGTTCGCACCGGCGACCACAAGAGGTAGCGGCTCATCGAGGAGCCTGATCGCCCGGGTCAGTCGGCGCAGGTTCTTGCGCGGCTCGACGGTGCCGACAAACAGCAGGTAGCGCTCCGGCAGTCGATACATCGCGCGCACCCTGTCGATGTCGGTCGCGCCGGCGTGTTCGTAGTCGACACCGAGCGGCACCAGGCGCAGCCGATCGGCGTCCAGTCCGGCAGCTACGCAGTCGTCCATCGTCGACTGCGAGCAGCACAGCACGAGATCCGCCCAGCGCTTGATCAGCTTGAGGCTGCGGTTGAACACCCGCACCCCATGCTTGGTGAAGTTCTGGGGCCGATGCAAGAAGGCGAGATCGTGGAGCGTGACGATCAGCGGACGTTTGGTCGGGCACGGGATCAGCGTCGTCGCGTGAACGAGATCGACGGCGCCGGTGACGGACTCCGGCCGAGGCCAGTTGAGGTGGAGCCAACCCTCGTACAACCACGGCGAGGCGATCGGCAACTCGCGCCACGGGATCGTCGGACGCCACTCCTCGGCGGGGAGCCGATCGTGACGGCCGGCGACTCCGATCAGTTCGACATCGGGCAGACCGTCCATCGCCTCGGCGGTTCGGAGCGCGGCCACACCGGTGCCGCCCGGCACCCGGTGCCAACATTGTTCCAACGTGTATGCCACCCGCACGCCCTCCATCATGCCTGCTCGACACGTAGCATTGCGCAGATGAGCGCAAGCAGCAGCGAGGGAAGCGCAGCCGAGACCAGTCCCGACCCAGCAGCACGCAGCGAGGGAAGCGCCAGCGACGAGCTGCCGGGAGGGAGCAGTCGAAGCGCAGCGGAGACCAGTCCCGACCCAGCAGAAGGGAGCAGTCGAAGCGCAGCGGAGACCAGTCCCGACCCAGCAGAAGGGAGCAGTCGAAGCGCAGCGGAGACCAGTCCCGACCCAGCAGAATGGAACGGCAAGACAGTTCTCGTCACTGGCGGGTCCGGGTTCCTCGGCAGGGTGGTCGTTGCCAGGTTGAAGGCCCAGAATGCGCACGTCGTTTCGCCACGCAGCGCCGAATACGACCTCACCGTGCCCGGAACAGCAGAGCGGCTGCTCGCCGATGTGCAGCCCGATCATGTCATCCATCTCGCGGCCAGAGTCGGGGGCATCGGCTACAACCAGGTCGCTCCCGCAACGCTGTACCTGCACAACCTGCTGATGGGCACCTACATCATCGAGGCGGCAAGGGGATCGAGCTCGGTCGACAAGACCACGCTCGTCGGCACCGTCTGCTCGTACCCGAAGTTCACCCCTGTGCCGTTCCGCGAGGCGAGCCTGTGGGACGGCTACCCGGAGGAGACAAACGCGCCGTACGGCATCGCCAAGAAGGCCCACCTGATCCACGCCCAGGTCAACGCCCAGCAGTACGGGCAGCGGTTCGCGTATCTGATCCCGACCAACCTGTACGGGCCCGGCGACAAGTTCCACCCGGCCGTCTCCCACGTGATTCCGGCGCTGATCAAGAAGTGCGTGGAAGCGAAGGAATCCGGCGCCGACAAGATCGACGTCTGGGGAACCGGGCGGGCGAGCCGCGAATACCTGTACGTCGAGGATGCGGCCGAAGCAATCGTGATCGCCGCCGGCACTCATGTCGGTGCGGATCCGATCAACATCGGCAACGACTGCGAGGTCACCATCCGCGAAACCGTCGAGACGATCGCCCGCCTCGTCGGCTACACCGGCGACCTCGTGTGGGACCCGACGAAGCCCGACGGCCAGCCGCGTCGGCGGGTATCGGTGGAACGCGCCGAGGAGCTCCTCGGGTGGAGGGCCCAGATGGCCTTCGAAGAGGGCCTGAGGCGCACGCTCGACTGGTATCTCGCCAACCGCGAGGAAGCCGAACGCGCACCGACAGGCGTCTAAATCGCCCCGGGGTTGGCTGGGTATCGAACTCACGAGGGACCAATGAACCTACTCTTGACCCTACTCTCACCCTCGGTCGCCGGACAGCAGTTTCGATCGTTCCGGCGGTTCCGCCAGCACGCGCTGAAGTCATCGGTCGCGGTCCTCGTCGACGACGACCTTCCACACGAAATGGCCCGCCATTGTCGGCAGCAGGCCCGCCTTGCGGCGACATCCGCCTGAGTGGGCTGCCGTTAGCCTTCCGGTATGGCGAGATATTGGACCAGTGACCTGCACCTCGGTCACGTGAACATCATCCGCTACTGCGATCGCCCGTTTGCCGACGTGCGCGAGATGAACGACGAACTCATTCGGCGCTGGAACGAGACGGTGTCGAGCGACGACGAGGTGTGGGTCCTCGGCGATGTCGCGCTCGGCCCGATCGCCGACAGCCTCGCGCTCGTCGAACGCCTCGCCGGCCAGCGCCCGGCCGACGCGGGCCTCGTCCTGCTCAACGGCCATGTCCACGAGCGATGGAAGGTCAACGGCCGGCAGGTGAACGTCGGCGTCGATGTCTGGGACTACCGCCCCGTCAGCGACGCGCAGATCCTGAGTGCGTTCACCGACACCGGCGTCACGCCGGGGTTGGCCACCGCCGAGCGCTGAAACCCGAGTTCCCGGTCGAGGCGATGCCGGTCGTCGCAAACCTACCAAGGGACCAATGGCCCTTCTCGGGCGAATTTTGGAGGAACAGGCTGGCATCAGAACTCGACAGAAGGTCAGATACGCCGTGATTGATACAGAACTCCCCACCAAGAACGACACCAAGAACGACAGCAAGAACGACAGCAAGGACGACGCTGTGAGCGCTCCTGCGCCAAAGCCCGGCCGTGCGTCCGTCGGCTGGGGCATGTGGATCATTGCGGCCGTCATCGGGGTGGCCGCTTTGTTCCTCTCCGCTCTCGCGCTCGGTCGCCGGGACGTCAGTTCCGGTAGTACCGGTAGCGCACGTGGTTCGACCAGTGGTGCGGCTGCGCCGAAAACCGCGAGCGCCGACGCCACGATCGATTTCCAGGCAATGCCGGCAGCGGGTTGGACGCCATACGACCCGACGCTGAAGCCGGCTCCCGGCGGCACGGAGCACCAACTGACCATGCACGCGACCGAGAAGGTGATCGAGGTTGCGCCGGGGGTCACCCAGCAGATGTGGACGTTCGACGACTCAGTGCCAGGACCTGCTCTTCGCGGCAAGGTCGGAGACATCTTTACGGTCACGCTCGTGAACGACGGCAAACTGAGTCATTCGCTCGATTTCCATGCCAGCAAGGTGGCCTGGAACGTCGAGATGCGCTCGATCAAGCCAGGTGAATCTCTGGTCTACCAATTCACAGCCAAGTTCGCCGGTGCGTTCATGTATCACTGTGGCACGGCGCCTGCCCTGCACCACATCGGCAACGGTATGTACGGGGCGATCATCATCGATCCACCCGTCCTGGCTCCTGTCGACCACGAGTATCTCCTCGTCCAGTCCGAGATCTACACCGGCCCGCAGGGACAGCCGGGTGATCTCGCCAAGATGATCAACGAGAAGCCCGATGCCGTGGTCTTCAACGGTTACGCCAGCCAGTACAAGTTCAGCCCGATCCGGGTCGAGCCGAATCAGCGAGTCCGGGTGTGGGTGGTCGACGCCGGACCATCGGAGAACTCTTCCTTCCACATCGTCGGCACCATATTCGACACTGTGTTCAAGGAGGGCAGCTACACCCTCCAGCCCGATGCCCGCAGCGGTGGATCGCAAGCACTCGATCTCCAGCCCGCACAGGGTGGCTTCGTCGAGTTCACCCTCGATGCCGCAGGGCTCTACCCGATCGTGACCCACAAGTTCGCCAACGTCGGCAAAGGGGCGCTCGGGCTGTTCCAGGCAGGCGAGGTCGCCACGACAACGGCCGCCGGCCACTGAGTCCGGCCCACCGCGTTGAGCGAAGTCAGGCGGGTGCAGACCCGGTCGACGCGCTCAGCTTGGCGACGAGCGTTGCGACCGATTCCCGGAAATCCGGCAACAGCTCTACGCCGCCGAGCCGCAGCACCGCGTTGTCGAGAACGCTGTTGGCAGGTCGTTCGGCTGGGCGCCGCGGCTTGAGATCGGCCGTTGCGATCGGGCGGACCATCGAAGGTGGCTTGCCCATCGCGCCGACAACGGCCTGGGCGAACCCATACCAGCTGACCGGACCCTGATTGGTGACGTGATGCACTCCGGCGCGACGGTCGAGCGCCAACCGGCGGATCATCGGCGCGAGGTCTGCGCACAGCGACGGGTGCCCGACCTGATCGTCGACGAACGCGAGCTCAGACCGCTCGTTCGCGAGTCGCATGATGGTCTTGACCATGTTGTTGCCGTACTCGCCGCACAGCCAACTCGTGCGGACCACCGTCGCGTGTGCACCGAGTGCGAGCGCCTCGCGTTCACCGGCGAGCTTCGATGCACCGTACACCGACTGCGGGTTCGGCGTGTCCCACTCCCGATAGGGCGTTGCCTTGACGCCGTCGAAGACGTAGTCGGTGCTGATGTTGACGAGGTGCGCACCGGCGCTGTCGCAGGCCTGCGCAACCCAACGCACGGCCAGCGCGTTTGCCCCGTAGGCGCGGTCGGGGTCGCTCTCGCAATCGTCGACGGCGGTCCAGGCCGCGCAGTGCAACACTGCGTCGGGGCGCAACGACGTAATGGCGCCCATCACCGAGTCGCGGTCGCCGACATCCAGTGAGGCGTGATCGAACCCGAACACCTCGTCGCCGACGGCTTCGCAGGCGAGCACGCAATCGCGGCCGAGCTGGCCACCCGCACCGGTGACCAAAACCCTCATGCCAAAACCCTCATGCCGGGACCCTCATGATGAATCGCTCATCAGAGCGCGGCCTTCGCCTTCAGCGGCTCCCACCAGGCTCGATTCTCGCGGTACCACTGCACCGTTTCGGCAAGAGCATCGACGAGGTTGTGCTCGGTCTTCCAACCGAGCGCGGAGACCTTCTCGTGGGTGATCGAGTAGCGCCGGTCGTGACCCAGCCGATCAGCGACAGGAGTGATGAAACCCTCGTCGCGGCCGGTCAGCTCGAGCAGGCGATACGTGATCTCGTTGTTGGTGACCTCGTTGCCTGCGCCGATGTTGTAGATCTCGCCGACGGTTCCTTTGCGAAGGATCAGCTCGACAGCGGTGTTGTGGTCGTTGACGTGGATCCAGTCGCGCACGTTGCCGCCATCGCCGTACAGCGGCACGTTGGCGCCGTCGAGGAGGTTGGTGGTGAACAGCGGGATCAGCTTCTCGGGGAACTGATACGGGCCGAAGTTGTTGCTGCACCGGGTGACGAGCACGGGCAGGCCATGCGTCGTGTGGTAGCTGAGCGCGATCAGATCGCTGCCGGCCTTGGCCGCCGAATACGGCGAGCGCGGGCCGAGCGCATCGGTCTCGCTGAACGAGCCCTCCGCGATCGAGCCGTAGACCTCGTCGGTCGAGATGTGCACGAACCGCTCGACCCCGACCTGGCGGGCGACATCGCACAACACGTTGGTCCCGAAACAGTTCGTCTTGACGAACGAGTAGCCGTCGTTGATCGAGCGGTCGACGTGGGTCTCGGCCGCGAAGTGCACGACCGCGTCGTGGCCCCGCATCGCGGTGAGGACATCGTCCTGATCGCAGATGTCGCCCTTGACGAAACTGCAGCGGCGATCGTCGATGAGATCACGGATGCTCTCCAGATTGCCCGCATACGTGAGCGCGTCGTACACCGTGACGATGTGGTCGGTGGTGTTCAGGATGTGGCGCACGTAGTTGGAGCCGATGAATCCGGCGGCGCCGGTGACGAACTGCTTCACGTGCGCATCTTCCAGTACGGGCGGCGGCCAGCTGGAATGTCGCCCCGTCGCGGATTGGTTTCGTCGCGCCCCGACAGGATCGGCGTCTCCACGCCCCAATCACCGGCGACGTCCGGGTCGTTCCACATCACGCCGAGTTCGTCCTGGGGGTTGTAGTAGCTGTCGACGAGATAGGTGATGACCATGTCGGTGAGCGCCGCGAAACCATGGGCGACACCGGGTGGGATGAACACGCCGATGTGATTGTCGCCGCTCAGATCGAGGCACAGGGTCGTGGCGTCGGTGGGGCCACCCTCACGAAGATCGTGCAGGACCACGCGCGCCGTGCCGAACGGAACGTACCAGTAGTCGGCCTGATGGAGGTGATAGTGGAGACCGACGACGGCACCCTGCTGGCGATTGGCCCGGTTGCCCTGGAGCATCTCCCGGCCGTTCGGGAACCACTCGCGGCGGTAGGTCTCGATGAACAGGCCGCGTTGGTCGCCGTGGATGCTCGGCTCCACGATGAAGACACCGGCAATGGCATCGCTTTCGTACACGTTTGGCATAGCTCCTACTCCACGTCGATCTGACAATGATCGCCGACCATCAGCCGGGTTGCCCGTGGTCGCTTCTGCGTCCTGGCGACGACCGCCTCTTTCCCGATGAGGCTGTCCTCGAGCCGGGGAATGTCGGAGATGATACTGCGGGTCATGATCACGGAATGCTCGATCTCGCTGTTGGTGACCTCGCAATCGGCGCCAATGGCCGTGAACGGCCCGATGAAGCTGTCGGTGATCCGCGCCCCTGCTGCGATCGCCACCGGCCCGCGGATGCTCGAGTTGGTGATGACGGCACCGGCCTCGACGACGACTCGACCGTCGATCGAGGAGAGTTCGTCGACGGTGCCGTCGATCCGGGTCTCGATCTTTTCGAGAAGCAGCCGATTCGCTTCGAGCAATGGCGTGAGCTTGCCGGTGTCGATCCACCAGCCGGTGAGCAGCTCGCACCGAACCCGGTCGCCCCTGTCGATCAGCCACTGGATCGCGTCGGTGATCTCGAGCTCGCCGCGGGGTGAGGGATCGATCGCAGCGACCGCAGTGTGGATCGTCTTGTCGAACAGGTAGACGCCGACGAGGGCGAGGTCGCTCGTCGGGTCGGCCGGCTTCTCGACGAGATGCACGACGTTTCCGCCGGCGTCGAGCGATGCGATCCCGAAGCGGTGCGGGTCCGGAACCTTCTTGAGCAGGATCTGGGCAGCCGGTGGCTCGCTCGATGCGCGCGCCGTCTCGAACGAGTGGACGAACGCGGCGAGGTCCTGCTCGAGCAGGTTGTCGCCGAGGTACATCACGAAATCGTCCTCACCGAGGAATTCCTGGGCGATGAGAACGCAGTGGGCAAGCCCGAGCGGAGCGTCCTGGGGGATGTAGGTCACCGCGACCCCGAATTGGCCACCGTCGCCGACCGTCGACATGACCTCGACCCGCGTGTCGCCGACGATGATCCCGATCTCGCGGATGCCCGCAGCCGCCATTGCCTCGATGCCATAGAAGAGGATCGGCTTGTTGGCGACCGGTACCAGCTGTTTGGCACTCGTGTGGGTGATGGGGCGCAGGCGCGTACCGGCCCCGCCGGCGAGAATGAGTGCTTTCATATCCAGTTCACAGTCGAGTTCACAGTCTGGCGCGGGTCAACAAACGGGGCAAAGACTAAGCCGAAACCGGAGGTGTATTGCTGACGCCGCTGAAGTAGTCGACAAACGCCTGCGCTCCGGCGCCGAAAACCAGCACCGCATTGCCATTGATGGTCTTGCCGACGACCGGCGGCGAAAACGTCTTCAATCCGCTGCCGACGGCCCCGCGAAGGGCGCTGGCTGCTCCGAGCACATCGAGTTGGGAGTCGAGCCGAAGCGCGCCCGTGCTCGACACCAAGACGTCGCCGGCCGTGAGAGGATTGCCCTTGACCTTGGCGAGAGCGGCCTGAAGCGCGGTGTTGATGAACTGTTGCTGGCGCTTGATCCGGCCGAGATCCGACGAGGGATCTTCCTTCCACATGTCGTTCTCGTACGTCTCGTAGTGACGGCTGCGGGCGTAGGCGAGACCCTGGATGCCGTCGAGGACGAAACAGCCGGGAACCGGGATGTTCAACCCGGTGTGGGTGTCGCGTGCCGGCGAGATGAAGCACACCCGCACCCCGCCGATGGCGTCGACGAGCGATTTGAAACCCTGGAAGTCGACTTCGACATAGTGCTGGATCGGGATCCCGAGCGATTGTTGGACGGTCTGGATCAACACCGCCGGGCCGTCCTGGTACGCGGCGTTGATCCGGCTCTTGTTCTGCCGTCCGGGGATGTCCACCCACAGGTCTCGCGGCAGTGAGAGCAGCGAGGTCGGCCCGCCGGCGAGATCTCGGCGCAGGACCATGATCGTGTCGCTGCGGTTGCCATTCACCGTGTCGACGCCACCGATGCCTCCGAAGTCGGGCGACGACGGATCTTCCCCGGCGCGGCTATCGGAGCCGACGAGCAGATAGTTCTCGACGTTGGCGTTCGGCGGGCTGAGGACGTTCTCCAACCCTTTGACCCGCGCGATACGGGTCACCTGCTGCTGGGCCGTGATGAGCACACCTGCCGAACCGGCCGCAGCGACGATCAGTGCCGTGAGCAGCAGTGTCGCGGCTCGATGGGGTCGCCGGCGAGGCCCTGACGGCCCGGTTTGGTGGACGAATGTCGGGCCGGCGGGATCACTTGACCGAGAAGACCGGCGCGATTCGAGGGCGGATGGTGCGACCTGCACGGCCATTGACGGTAGCCGGGTGGCGGCGCCGTTCCGGGTCACCTGCGTTCAGGCCGGACGGAGGTGGATCACGTCGCCGGTGTCGATGCGATGCGAGATCGCGCAGTCGTCGAGCACGACGAGGCGGCCATCGGCTTCGACATCGATCGCCGTACCGGTGATGAACTGTTCGTCGGGCAACTCGACCCTGACCAGTTGGCCGATCGTCGCGAGGTGTCGGCGATACAGCCGCGAGACGTCATCGGGCAGCGCGTCGTATTCGGTGAGGAGCGCATGGAGCAGCCGGCGCGGCTCGCCGCCATCGCCGAGCCGGGCGGCACCCGGTGGCGCCCACCCGACGTTGACACCGATGCCGACCACCACGAACGGGCCGCCCGCTGATGTGCCCATCTGGGCCAGCAACCCTGCCAGCTTGGCGCCATCGAGGAGGAGATCGTTCGGCCACTTGAGGCTCGGCTCGACACCCCAGACGGCGCGACACCCAGCGAGTGCGGCGAGCGCGACACGCTGGGTGACCTCGTGGGCGTGCTCGGGCAGATCGCGCAACAGCAGACTCGTCAACAGGTTCACGCCCGACGGTGCTTCCCACCGCCGGTCGAGCCGGCCCCGCCCAGCGGTCTGATGATCAGCGGCAAGCACCGTGCGGTCGGGCGCTCCGGCAGTTCCCGCAGCGAGCAGATCGGCGTTCGTCGAACCGGTCTCTGGCACCCACTCGACGTGCCATCCCCCCGGCCATCCCCCCGGCCCTCGCGCAGGCGATCCACTGGGCCATCCCGCTGGCGATCCACTGGGCGATCCCACCGGCGAATCGGCTCCAGCGCTTTCGTCGTCCATCGCCACACCCTACGCGGACCCTCGGAGGGTTGGCGTGCGAGGGTGCCCACCGGCCATCATTGGCGGGTGCTGAAGAAGATCCTGATCGCCAACCGTGGAGAGATCGCCGTCCGAGTCATCCGGGCCGCCAAAGAGCTGGGAATCGCAACCGTCGCGGTGTACTCCGAACTCGATCGCAATGCGCTCCATGTCCGCCTCGCCGACGAGGCATACGCGCTCGGGGGCCAGACAGCGGCGGAGAGCTACCTCAACACCGAAGCGATCCTGAACGCGATCCGCCTGAGCGGCGCCGACGGTGTGCACCCCGGCTACGGCTTCTTCAGCGAGAACCCCGACTTCGCCCGTGCGATCACGGCCATGGGGGTCGCGTTCATCGGACCGCCGCCCGAGGCAGTGGACGTGATGGGCGACAAGGTCAGCAGCCGCAAGGCCGCCCTTGCCGGTGGCGCGCCGATCGTTCCGGGCACCACCGAATTCGCCGAGAGCGCCGACGAGATCACCGAGTTCGGCAACTCGAACGGTTGGCCGGTGGCGATCAAGGCCGCGTTCGGCGGCGGCGGCCGGGGCATGAAGGTCGTGCACAGCGCAGCCGAGGTGCAGGACGCGATGGACAGTGCCCAGCGCGAGGCCAAGGCCTACTTCGGCCGCGACGAGGTGTACGTCGAGCGTTACCTCAGCTGGCCGCGCCACATCGAGGTGCAGTTGATCGGCGATCAGCACGGCAACATGGTGTGGGTCAGCACTCGCGACTGCTCGGCCCAGCGCCGCCACCAAAAGCTCGTCGAGGAGGCACCGGCCACCCACCTGCCGGACGGCGTGGAAGACGCGATGGGCGAGGCCGCGATCAAGGTCGCCAAGGCCGTTGGCTACTACAACGCGGGCACTGTCGAGTTCATCTATCAAGACGGCGAGTTCTTCTTTCTCGAGATGAACACCCGGCTCCAGGTCGAACACCCGGTCAGCGAGGAGATCACCCGGATCGACCTCGTCGAATGGCAGATCAGAGTCGCCGGCGGCGAACCGTTGCCGCTGACCCAGGCCGAGGTCGCGGCCCGCCGCGACGGCCACAGCATCGAGATCCGAATCAATGCCGAGAACCCGGCCGGCGGTAAGTTCCTGCCGAGTCCCGGCATGATCACCAAGCTCACCGCACCCCACGGCTTCGGCGTACGCTTCGACGGCGGTTACGAGGCCGGCGACGAGATCAGCCAATACTACGACAACCTCGTCGGCAAGCTGATCGTGTGGGGCAGGGACCGCGAGACGGCGATCGCCCGAACGATCCGGGCGCTCGAGGAAATGGTGATCGAGGGTGTCGCGACCACGATTCCAGCTGACCTTGCGATTCTCCGGCATCCCGACTTCCACGCAATGAAGCACAGCACGAAATGGGTCGAGGAAGTCCTCGACCTCAGCGGTATCGAGGCGCCCAAGCCTGCGGCGGCTGACGACGGTGCAGCCGGCACGCTCGTGCAGCGCAACACCACGGTCGAGGTCAACGGCAAGCGGTTCGACATCAAGATGTGGGTGCCCGAGGGCTTGGCTGTCGTTGCGCCCGGCAGGGCGGTAGCGAAGAAAACGGCTCGGGCCGCGACCGCTGCCGGCGCGGCGGGCGACGGAAGCGGCAACGTCACCGCCCCGATGCAGGGAACGATCGTGAAGATCCTGGTCGAAGTCGGCCAAGCCGTCGAGGCCGGTCAGGCGGTCGTGGTGCTCGAGGCGATGAAGATGGAGAATCAGATCGCGGCCGAAAAGACCGGCACGGTGAAAGAGATCAAGGTCACGACCGGTGACACCGTCGGCGCCGGCGATGTCGTAGTCGTCATCGCGTAACGGCAAAGCGGTGCATCACGACGATGGTTCCCGCCGCTTTGTCGTGCCATCCCTGTCGACGCCTGTCGAAGAACGCAGTCGCGTAGACGACCATGCTCGCGAACGCCCCGACTCCGGGGATGACTCCTGCGGCGAGCGGCACGAGCGCGCGGATCGCGGCTGATGACCACAGCACGGGTCCTGCGGTGTCGACGCGGACCACCCGAGTGCCCAACGCGAGCTTGCCGACCGTTCGGCCCAAGAGCGCGATCATCACGAAATCGTACGAGAACGCGACCGTGATGACCGCGACGTTGATTGCGAAGGCGTGATCGGTGACGTCTCTGGAGCTGCGCACCCCGAGTGCGAGAGCGACCAATATGACCGGCGCGAACACGAGCACTTGATCCAGGATCTGGGCAACGAGACGCCGCCACAACGGCGCCAGCGTCACAGCGCCAGGGAGCCCGAGCGCAACGTTTCGCTGGACCAGATCGAGCCCATCGCCGTTCGAACTCACTCAGCAGCCTCGGCCAACGCCTCGGCCAGCGCTGGATGGACGAACAAGCTCTCGACGATGTCGCTCACCTTCAAGTGCGCGGTGACGGCGAGCGCGATCACGCTGATCAGCTCCGCGGCATGGCGCCCGACGATGGAACCGCCGAGCACGACGCCCGTTGCCGGGTCGGACACGATCTTGACGAATCCACGCGAGTCGTTGTTGATGAGTGCCTTCGGCGTCGCGCTGAACGGAACCTTGGTGACGCGGATCTTGCGCCCTTGGGCGAACGCCTCCGTCTCGGCCAGCCCCACGTCGGCGATCTCGGGCTCGGTGAAGATCGCCGATGCTGCCTTGTCGTAGTCGAGGTGACGGTGGGCGACCTTTTGCAGGCCCATCACGTGCTCGGCCACTTTGCGCCCCTGCATGCTCGCCACCGACGACAGCGGTAGCTTGCCGCTGACGTCGCCGGCCGCGTAGATGTGAGAGACGTTGCTCTGGCAGTGTCGGTTGATGATGACGTAGCCGCGTTCGGCTGCTACGCCGGCAGCCTCCAGACCGAGCCCGTCCGTGTTGGGCACCGAGCCGATCGCCAGCACTGCGTGGCTGCTGTGCACGACCCGCCCGTCGTCGCAGCTGACGACGACCTGATCATCGACGCGTTCGATCGAGGTCGCCCTCGCGCCCTTGAGCAACCGGACGCCGCGGCGCAAGAAGTCGTCCTCCAGAACGGCCGCGACCTCGGCGTCCTTGTTGGGCAGCACCTGCTGGCGGCTGACCACGAGGGTTACCTGCGCACCGAACGACGAGAACATGTGCACGAATTCGACGCCCGTCACACCGGAGCCGACCACGGTGATACTCGTCGGGAACTGATTTGGCGGGTAGCAATCACGCGTCGTCAGGATCCGCTCGCCGTCGGGATGGCACCAGTCGGGGATCCGCGGGCGCGAGCCGGTCGAAATCAGGATTGCGTCCGCCTCGATCACCTCGACCGACGATGACGTCGTGACCTCGACCCGGTTCGGGCCGAGCAGGCGAGCCCCGCCAGCGATCATCCGTACACCCTGACTCTCGAGCAGTTGGATGGTGTTTCGTTGCAGCCGGCCCTTGATGTCCTCGATCCGGCCGGTGAGCGCAGCGACGTCGACTTCTGCGTCTTGCTGCTCGAGGCCCATCCCGCCGATGCGCCTCGTGAAGCTCATCGCTCCGCCGGTGGCGATCATCGTCTTGGACGGGATGCAGTCCCACAGGTGGGCGGCGCCGCCGATCACGTCGCGCTCGATCAGCGTGACCTGCGCGCCGAGGCGGGCCGCGTAGGTCGCCGCCGAATTGCCTGCCGGACCACCGCCGATGATCACGAACCTCGTTGCCACAGGCGCCGAGACTACCGGTCGAGAGCATTCGTTGTCAGTTGTCGCTACTCACCGTTGGCCCAGCCGTCGTCGGCGAACAGCGTGGCCCTGCTCGGTGGAAGCCCGTTGCCGGCGGTGGGGCGTTGGGCTGGAGCGCCGTTGGCGCCAGGCGCGACCGGCAGGTTGGGGCAGTACGTGGAGGGATACTGGAGCAGGTCGCGGCGCTGGCCCACCCATTCGAAATGCATGCCGTCCGGAGTGAGAAAGTTGCCGCCCCACGCGAAGTTGTGCTTGCGCAGAATGCGCACGACGTCGCAGTTCATCTGCGGAACTCTGCCCTGCGCGTTGGAGACGGTGTTGGTGTCGAGCGCCTGCGCCCACGCATGACGGGAGATAAAACCGAGGCTGCCCGACAGGCGATTGAACCTTGGATAGAAGCAGCCCCCGTACGTGTTTGCGTTGCCGACATCGATGGCGCCTGCCAGTCCCGCCGCGTTCACCTCGGTGAGCGCTGCCTGCAGGTCGCTTCGGATCGCAAGATTGCAGCGGGCATTGATCCCGATGTCGGGATTCAGCGGCTCTCGATCGGGGGGAAGGTGGGCCGCGACCCAGTCACCGGTGATGGTGATGTCGATCCCGCCAGGATTGACCCGATAGGCGAACTCTCCGAGCAGGGCTTTGGTGGCTGCCATGCCGAGTGTCGAGTCCGGGTCCGACGGATCCCAACTGCGTCGCACACGCGTATCGGCCCGCCCATCGAGCCCGACCCCGGAGATGGCCTGATCCAGCGCGGCGCGCGACGAAAATCCCCACAGCACGATCCGGCCGTCGACGGTCACCCCGATGTGATCGGCCTCGGCGGTGGACATCAACAGCTCCGTGCCGCCGACGACCGCGTCCGGCGCAACCATGCCGACGGTCAACGAGACGACGCTGCCATTTGCTGCGACGACATCGACGACATCGCCCGCCTTCGCGCCGCGCAGGTTGGCGGTGGTCGCGCCCATGACCACCTGGCCCTGCGCGAGGATGCCCGACACGTTGCGCCCCATCAGCGCGCCGACGGCCTCCGGCGGCAGCGCGGTCGTGCTCATCGGGTACGCGAAGCCGTCCGGCGCCTGTTGGATGGTCGCTCCGTTGCGACTCACCCGCGCCATGCCGACGCTCGCGCCGCGGCCGAGCGCCCACGCCCCGCGGACGTTTTCGATCGCCGAGATCGCCCGCGCTCCTACGTCTGGCGACAGCGCATTCGACCGCTGATAGATCGACACGACGTCCACCGGTGTGAACATCGATTCGGCCTGCAACGTTGCCTGTGCCGGTGCGCCAACGGTCGCGATCGGTTCAACGGCCGCTGCGTCGGCGACCGTTGAGGCCACCACGAGCGCGCAGGCGATGACTACGAGAGGCCGTTTCATGACACCGGAGGCTAACCGCAGTCCTGGTGCCGGGGAGGGAGCCGGAATTGGCTCGCGTTGGCGCAGGTCTGATCCGGTACCGTTGGAAATCTGTGAACGACATGCCGCCTGCTCCGCTCGAAGACGAATCCGGCCTGCTCAGCGGTAGTGGCCTGGTTGCCGAGAAGGCCAAGCGGCTGGCCAAGCTCGATGACATGCGGGCTGGCGGGGCGGAGCCGTACCCGTATCGGTTCGATCGCACCCACACCCTCGCCGAGGTGCGTGCAGAGCACGGTTCGCTCGAAGCCGGCACCGAGACCGACGCCCGCGTCGCCGTCGCCGGCAGGATGATGCTCAAGCGCGAGCAGGGCAAGCTGATCTTCGCCACCCTTCGCGATCGCAGCGACGAACTGCAACTGTTCATCTCCAAGGCAACGGTCGGCGACGACGCGTTCGAGTTCATCGCCAACCTCGACCTCGGCGATTGGGTCGGTGTCGGCGGCGTCGTCATGGCCACACGCAAGGGCGAGCTCAGCGTCAAGGTCGAGACCCTCCAGTTGCTGTCGAAGGCGGTGCGCCCGCTGCCGGACAAGTGGAAGGGCCTCACCGACACCGATACCCGCTACCGCCAGCGCTACGCGGACCTGATCGTCAACGAGCAGGCGCGGCGCAACTTCCAGGTCCGCCACGCCGTCATCTCCAGCTTCCGCAACACGCTCTCCGGCCACGGCTACATCGAGGTCGAGACGCCAGTCCTGCATGTCGAGGCCGGTGGCGCACACGCGCGGCCGTTCATCACCCATCACAACACGCTGGACATGAACCTCTACCTGCGGATCGCGCTCGAGCTGCATCTCAAACGGCTGATCGTCGGCGGGATGGAACGCGTGTTCGAGATCGGTCGGATCTTCCGCAACGAAGGCATCAGCACTCGCCACAATCCCGAGTTCACGATGATGGAGTCGTATCAGGCCTTCGCCGACGTCAGCGACATCATCGCGCTGACCGAGGAGCTGATCGTCACCGCCGCACGCGATGCACTCGCAACGACGGTTGTCGACATCGACGGCGAGCAAGTCGATCTCGCCGAACCGTGGCGCCAAGCGCGGATGATCGATCTCGTCGCCGTTGCGATCGGCGTCGAGGTCCACCCGTCGCAACCGGTCGAGCAGCTGCGCGCCCTGGCCGCGCAGCACGGGGTCTCGTGCGCACCCCGCTGGGGCTCCGGCAAGATCATCGAGGAACTGTTCGAAGCGACCGCCGAGCACATGCTCGTGCGCCCCACGTTCGTCACCGGGCACCCGGTGGAGACGAGCCCGCTCGCCCGCACCGACCGAAACGACCCGTTCCTCACCGAGCGGTTCGAGTTGTTCGTCAACCGGCGCGAACTCGCCAACGGCTACAGCGAACTCAACGATCCCGTCGAGCAGCGGATGCGGTTCGAGGACGAGCAGGCTGCCAAGGACGCCGGCGACGACGAGGCCACCGGCGTCGACGAGGATTATCTGCGCGCGCTGGAGTACGGCATGCCGCCGACCGGCGGGCTCGGGATCGGCATGGACCGAGTCGCGATGTTGCTCGCCGGCGCGCAGTCGATCAAAGAGATCATCCTGTTCCCGACACTTCGCCCAGAAGTTCACTGACAACCTGAATCGAGGAATCAACATGGCCACCGCATGGGGTCGCGGCGTCGCGACGATCGCAGCAGACGGTTCGGTGCTCGACACGTGGTATCCGTCGTTAGGCCTCGGCGAAGCGCCGAATCCGGGCGCCGCCGACGACCTGCAGCCGCTGTACCGCACGGACGAGATCCGCGGCGTGACGAGCAGCCCGGTTTCACTGGCGATCGAAACCGACGCCGCGCCGCACGACGCCGCCGACGTCTACCTCCGGCTACACCTCCTCTCGCATCGACTGATGCGGCCGCGCGAGATCAACCTCGACGGCGCGTTCGGACTGCTCACCAACGTTGCCTGGACCAACCTCGGACCCGTTGCGATCGCGACCGTCGACGCCGTGCGGATACGTGCCCGCGCTGGCGGGCAGATGCTCACGGTCCACAGCATCGACAAATTCCCGCGGATGACCGACTATGTCGTTCCGTCCGGTGTCCGGATCGCCGATGCCGATCGGGTCCGTCTCGGCGCCCACCTGGCAGAGGGCACAACGGTCATGCACGAGGGCTTCTGCAACTTCAACGCCGGCACGCTCGGCACGTCGATGGTCGAAGGCCGGATCACCGCCGGTGTCATCGTCGGCGACGGCAGCGACATCGGCGGCGGCGCCTCGATCATGGGCACCCTGTCCGGTGGCGGCAAGGAACAGGTCACCATCGGCGAGCGCTGCCTGCTCGGCGCCGAAAGCGGCGTCGGCATCAGCCTCGGCGACGAGTGCGTCGTCGAGGCAGGGCTGTACGTCACGGCCGGCACGCTCGTGAAACTGCCCGATGGCGAGGTCGTCAAAGCCCGCGTCCTGAGTGGTCATGGCGGCCTGCTCTATCGCCGCAACAGTCAGACGGGCGCGGTCGAGGCGCTCCCCCGTTCCGCCAAGTGGGACGGCCTCAACAGCGAACTCCACAAGAACTGACAACGCGAACGCCGATGCGTGGGAAGATACTCAGCGTGGAACTCAACGACCTGCTCACCGAACTCTTCGAACGGATCGCCGAGAACGTCCACGACGCAGTCGATGGCCTCGATGCCGACGCCTTGAGCACCCCGCCAGTTCCCGGTACGAACCCCATCGGCTGGCTGGTATGGCACCTCACCCGCGTCCAGGACCATCACCTCGCCGAGATTCTCGGGCAGGAGCAGGTGTGGGTGAGCGGCGACTGGGCGCCACGCTTCGGTGTCGCGGCCGACCCAGACAACACCGGTTACGGCCATTCCGAACAGGACGTGATAGCCATTCGGCCGACCGGCGCCGAGGTCCTGATCGAGTACTACGACGCGGTGGCGGCCCGCACGCATGTCTTCCTCGAGCGGACCACTCCGCACGATCTCGACCGCATCGTCGACGACAACTGGGATCCACCGGTGTCCCTCGGTGTGCGCCTCGTCAGCATCGCCGACGACGGCATCCAGCATGCGGGTCAGGCGAGCTACGCGAAGGGCATCATCGAACGCCGCTCAAGGATTTGAGCTGCTCAGCCATGGCCGCTGCCGTGCGAAGTGCTCCAGCAAGCCAACGCTGTCACCCCACTCGACTTCAACACGACCCCACTCGGCTGCGAACTCAGCCGGTCCTCAGCAGCCGCAGCGACGGATGGCCGAAGAACTGATACGCGAGAGACGCGGAACTCGTCGGCGTCGTTGCACCAGCACCGAACGACGCTCGCTCGCTTCGCAGGATCTCCGCTGGGGCGATGCCGGCGAACGCCTGCTCGTAAAAATGCTCGGCGATCGTGCGGGCAACCCCATCATCGATCGACCAAAGCGGCGCCACGACGGCTGCCGCACCGGCGTACAGGAACGATGCCGCCATGCCCGCGTAGTCACCGAGCACTTCGTTGCCGCTGCCGACCTGGCATGCGTTGAGGAAGACGAACGGACCACTGGTCAGACGGGCGCCCTTCACCACGAACGGGTCGAGCGGGTTGCCGTCGATCAGGATCAATCCTTGCTTGGTGGACGATGGATCGTATCGGCCATGAAGGGCGAAGTGCAGGGCTTGAGCGACGGGCGTACCGCCGAGGCATGCCACGACATCTTCGGTCACTGCTTCGACGGCGACTGCCTGGTATCGCTGACTCAGCGTTGCTGCTTCATGCTCGGCCTCGATCAACCGGCGCCATCCGGGTTGCTCGTACACACCGGAGACCACAGCCATCGCGTGCACGTCGACGACCGTCGGCGGTGGAAGCGCCGGTCGCCGTGTGCCGAGCACCCATCGACCCATCACCACTTGCGCCCCGAGGTACGGAGGAGATCCTGGATCGAGCGGCGGGTCCATCACGGCGAGCTCCCATGGCACGTAGGCCTCGTCGGACAGCAGCAGCAGTGTGGGCCTGGACCCCGACCCCGAGATCGCGGCATTGACCTTCGCCAGCAGCTCCCACATCTGCGCTGGAACCTCGTCGCCGATGGTCTGGCCGATGCCTCGCAACGCCAAGCCAAGCGTGAGCTGGTTCTCGTGAACCGCCACCTCGGAAAGAACCTGCCGGGCGAAGTCGTGGGGTTCCGGGCCGATGTCGGTCACGATCTCGCCGTCGGGCAGGTTGTCGATATGGGGGCTGTCGAACGTCCACAGCAGACGCCCCGATCCCTCGCCGCGTACGATCCGAACAGTGAGATCAGGCGCCGTCGATGCCGTCGGGACCGTCAGCAAGAGATCGCTCGCGGGCAGGCCGGGAAGCGTCGAGGCCACGAGCTCCGGGGTTGCGACGACGGCGACCGAGCGCGCTCCGAGACCCATCGTCTGGGCGTCGACCGAGTACAGCACCTGGATCGTGCGGGCATGGACCGCTTCGTCCTGCCGATCGGGGGTGATGTGGAAGTCAACAGTGGGATACGGGTCACGGGCAGTGACGGGCAGGCTTCGCCGCCACGTCTCACTGGCGCGAAGCGAGAACCCGTCGGCAACCATTTGGACCTCGAGGAGGTAGTCACCAACGCTCGATGGCGGACGCACCAGCAGCGCGCCGACGACACCCTCGACGCGAGAGGGCGCCAAACCCACGATCACGGTGAACTCCTCACCGGCCACCACCACCTCCGGCGCAAGCAGGCGGGCGAAGGCGACGCGAGGCGGATCTGCGGTAGCCGCGTCGGCGCTCGGAGGAATCGGTGGCCGTGACGCGGTCGGGGCGGCGGTCAACGGCGGGCCCGAGGTCGACGGCGGTGGTGGTGAGGCCGGTGGAGTTGAGCCCGGTGGTGGTGGCGCTGGCGGCGGCGGGGGTGACGGTGGTGGTGCTGGTGGTGGTGCTGGTGGCGCCGGTGGCGGACCAGCCCCGGCTGGCACCCGCGCACCGACCCTGGGCGCGCCTACGCTCGCGGTCGCGCCGGCCGAGACCGCTGTGCCGCCTGCGACGAACGCGGCCATCGCGGGGGCCGTGAACGCGACGAGACTGAACTGTTGAGCCAACACGCAGAGAGCGACGCCGAGCACCGCTCCGCCGACGAGGGCCACCACCCACCTGCCCGTGCCTCGACGTCGGCGCAGCACCGACACCGCCACCAACGCGACCACCGCCAGGGCGACGACTGTTGCGCTGATTCCTGCCACCGTCGTCAGTGGCGAGCGGCCGTAGACATTGACCCAGAAAGCTCCTCGGCAACCGGCACTTTCGACCTCGAGGTGATACCAACCGACACCGAAATCGCTCACCTCGGTCAGCGCCAGCCGATCCGTGGATCGGGTCGCAAGGCGATGCTCGATCGTGGCGACTCGTATCGACGGCCCAATCGGCAAGTCGATGCTGATGGTCGTTCGATCCGAAGGTTCGGCGGTGAGCGCATCGATCTGTACGACATCGTCGGCGTGCACGCGGAGTGCACGGTCCGGTTCGCCGAACTCGGCGACGTCGACCCCGTTGATGACCAGTGCGCAGTGGTTTTGCGCTTGCGCGCCCGCCGACAACGGCACCAACATCGAAGTCGATGACGACGACGAGGAGGAGGAGGAGGACACCGAGCGGTCTGGCGGCGACATTATGGTGAGTAGCACCGCGACGGCACCAGTCACGATCACGGTCACGACTCGCGGTGTCACGACTCGCGGTGTCATTCGAGCGACCCCTCGTCGTCGTCACCCGGAACGAGGAAGAGATCGGTCACCGGCGCGATCCGATCGTTGTCTTCGGCGGAGGTCGCGCTCAGGCGGTAGGTGCCGGGCGAAAGTGACCCAAGCTCGCCCCGGAACCGTCCGTCCCCATCGCGCTCGATGATGATGCTGGCCAGCTCACGCCCCGACGACACTTCGACAACGGTGGCCGCGACGACGCGTGGAGGTTCCTCTGCTGTCACCGTGAAAGAGATCGGCTCATCCCGTAGGTACAGATCGTCGATGTCCAGCGACATGCCTCGCTCGTCACTGCGAAACCGGGCCGTGGGCTTGGCGGACAGGATCCCGCTCAACTGTGTCAGCGCGCCGTCTCTGTTCTGGATCGACGCGTGTCGATCGGCGACGAAGATCTCCCTGCCCTGATCGGACAACGCAACCGGAGTGGCCGAAGGGCGCGGAACCGTGCCGTCTCCGCCGTGATCGTTGCCCTCGTATGATCTCAGCAGCGACACCTTGCCGTCGCTCACAACGGCCGACTGCGGTGTCGGCTGCAAGATTCCAACGATGGGATGGATTGCTCCCCCGATGCCACCGCGCTCTTCGATCACCCGGTCGATATCGAGATAGAACCTCAACGCAGCGGCCGCACGAGCCTGATCCACTCCGGGAAGATCGGCGATCTCGCCAATCCGGCGCAGACTGCCCGAGCCGGTGTCGACACACGGATAGCGCGGCAATAGCTGATAGACGGATGTGAGCGAGCGCAGCAGCCGGGTGAGATCGAGTCCGACTGGACCAAATCCCTTCTTGAACCCATTCGTCAGGAAGCCGAGCGCGTTGAGCGAACCGCGGAACGGTGTCCCGAAGGTCACCAGGCAACGGGCGTCCTGCCAGCCGCCGAGGACTTCGAGGTAGTGCGTCGCGACAAGACCACCCATCGAGTGAGCGACGATGACGAGCTTGGCATCGGAGTTGCCGCTGTGCGAACGCCAGTCGCGCAGCCAACGTGGCGCATTTTCGAGCAACTGTCGCGCCGCGACCCGATTGTCCCGGCGCCAGTCGTACGGGAAGTCGAACCAGTTCTGGCCCTCGATGACATCGAAACGGGCGGCGATGGTGCGCTTGATCCGGGTATAACCGTCGATCCCCCACAACCCCGGCACGAGGTGGACGTCGGGCACCAGGCGCGTGGCCGTCACACCGTCGCCGAGGTCGTCGACCTGCGGGTCGTCGGCCCCCAATTCGAGGTCGTGCAGGCTGTGGCCGAGCGACCGGAGTGCGCGCCAGACGGCGCCGCCGGATGGCGCCCACACATCGTGGCCGTCGCGTCGGAGCACGCTGCCGAGAATCCCCGGCAGCAGGACGACCACGTCACCCAGCGGCTGCTTCGCCGCCATCGCTACCCCCTCTCAGTTCGGATCAAGTCTTGCACGCCCGTGGCGTGTCTCGATTCTCCATCAACCCACAGAGCTCCTCATGATCACGTTGATGCGGAAAATGTGGGCCGTCCCCAACGCGCCGGCCACCGACGGATCGAACCCACCGACGAACATTCCGAATATTCTTGTGGACGGTGTTGTGTACGAACGTCAGTTCGGTTATGGTTGGTGTTGCTGATCTTCCCCGATCACTCTCGACAGTTCTGCTGTCCTCAATGTTTCAACGAGTTCGAGTGGTGTGCGCAGGAGGCGAAAATCGTGAG
>JANYKS010000005.1 GCA_025358125.1 Actinomycetes bacterium | reverse complement strand
TCTTCGAGCGCGTTGATGCAGCGCAGCAGTGTGCTCTTGCCGCTGCCCGACGCGCCGATGAGACACACCACCTGATGCAGGTCGACACTGAGGTTGATACCGCGCAGCACGTGCGCGTGCCCGAAGTGTTTGTGCACATCGCGGATCTCGAGCAATGACATCCGCTATCGACCTCCGGCCGTTCGGGCCTGATTCCGCCGCTGCATCCATTCGAGCCAGCGCGTGAAGGGAATGGTGACGAGCAAGAAGAGGAAGGCAGCCATGGAATAGCCGGCGAGGGTTCCCTTGGCGTTGTTGAGGAAGCGGGCCCGGCTGACGACGTCGAGCACCCCGATTACAGAGATGATCGCCGTGTCCTTCTGGAGGCCGATGAAGTCGTTGAGCAATGGCGGCACGACGCGGCGAACGGCTTGGGGCACGACGACGTGGCGCATCGTTTGCGTATACGACAGGCCGAGTGATCGCGCCGCTGCGACTTGGCTCCAATGGATTGATTCGATGCCGGCGCGATAGACCTCGGATACATAGGCCCCGTACGTGAGCGAGAGCCCGAGGATCGCGTACTGCATGTCCGACAGCGAGCCGAGCACGGGGACGTTTGCCTGAGCGAAGCCGAGTCCGACGAGGTACACGACGAGGATCGCCGGGAATGCCCGAAACGCATCGACGTACGCCGTTGCCAGAAATCGAATCGGCCGACAGGCCTTGCCCGGCAGCAGCCGAACGACTGCGACGACGAGGGCCCACGCGAGCACGATGACTTCGGCGATGAGAAAGACTTGGACATTGATCCAGAAGCCTTTGAGGAGCGACCGCCATCCGTCGCCGTCGGTGAGGATCGACCAGGCGAGGAAGACGATGCGGACGCTGCCGCCATTGGTGAACAACAGCCATGTCATGAACGCGATGAGATAGACGGTGAGCCCGTATCCGACCGCGTACCACGACCAGTCCCTCGCCTTTTCCCCCTCGATCCGCGCCGACTCGACCTCACCCTGCGCCGCAAGCCTCGAGGACCGGATCGAGTACAGCAGCGCCGGAATTCCAGCGGGTGGGAACAGCAAGCTGGCAACAGCCGCCTTGCGGTAGGTGAGCACCCGGCCCACCCGCTTCACAGCGGGTGAGCCGGCGACGAGGCCCGGCTGACTCAAGAAGTTCTCAGCCGGCTGGGATCTCGATGAACGGCACCGTCGCAGGGTCGCCACCGAGGTATTTCTTGATCAGCGCCGTCACCGTCGCGTCGTCGATCAAACCTTGGATGATTGGATCGAAGATCGCCTTCTTGCCGTTGCCCTTGCCGTAGATGGCGCCGTAAACCTCTCCGGTCTTGAACTGGGCGACCACTTCGAGCTTGCCGCCGGACTGGGCCGCCTGGCCGAGTTGGATCGGTGTGTCGATGATGATGCCATCGACCTGGCCGGCGTTCAACGCCGCGTACGCCGAGGACAGATCGGGGAACGACTTCATGCCGTCGAGCTTCCAGCCGGGCTTGTTGCCGCTGAGGAAGAAATCCTCGGCGGTGGTCGAGGCCTGAACGCCGATCTTGAGCTTCTTGACGTCGTCCCACGTCTTGACCTTGGTGCCGGCCTTCACGAGCAAGCCCTGGTCGCTCTTGAAGTAGCCGACCGAAAAGTCGACGACCTTGGCGCGATCGGGCGTGATCGTGACTTGGGACAGCGTCAGGTCATAGCTGTCGGCCTTGATCTGGCCGGCGACGAGGGCGTCAAAACCCACGTTGTGGAATTCCATCTTCAGACCGCACTTCGCGGCAATGTCGTTGGCGAGGTCGTATTCGATGCCGCTCTTGATCTTGTCGGGATCGCTCTCGCCGTTGGACGTGCCCCAGAAGTTCGGGCCCGGGAGGCTCGTCACCACGGTCAGCACGCCGGCCTTGATCGGCTTGCAGTCGACTGTCGATCCAGCCGCCGTCGAGCCGGCTGCCGGCGTGGTCGCCGAAGTCGCGTTCTTGGTGCTGCCGCAGGCCGCGAGCAGGACGGTGCCGGCGATTGCGAGTGCTGCATACTTGCGCATTGTCATCAGTTGTCGTTCTCCCCGATAGTGAGAGCCAAACCATAGCCGACACATGCACACGGTGAATGAGCAACAACCCGCCGCTGTCCGACCTCGCAAATGGCGCGATGACCAGGCTGAGCGCTACTTGCGGCCGCTGGTCACCCCGCAGATCACCAAGCGGTGGATGCACAAGATGATCTCGCTCGTCAGCTTGTCCTGGTTCCACGCGTTGAAGAAGTCGGCGTGGCCGGTGGTGAGTGGTCCGCTCGCGAGCGACAATCCGCCCGGATCGCCGCTGAACCGGTAGACGACGGAGAACTGCAACTGCGGCACCGCAACCGGATGCGAGGCGGGGCACGCTCCCCTGCTGCTGTACGCCATGTGCGAGTGGTGGTCGGCGCTGTCGACGTTGACACCGTCCCAACAGTCGGGGAACGTGACGAGCATCCGCAACGGGCGCGCCGACGGGCATGCCGGCGGCGTCGTGTCGCGGGCAACGCCCGTACCGCAGGTCCACGCGACGACACCGCTCGACTGGGGTTCGAACGCAGCCGCGTTGCCGGCGACGATCTTCAGTCCCGGCGGATACGGCTTCACCGAGGTGGGATCGATCCCCTCGCCAGGGCGATAGTAGGCAACGCTCTTGACGGGAGTGAGCACCGTCCCCCGATCGAGCAGGGCCGGCGCCCAATACGAGGCCGTATCCAATTGCTGATCGCACTGGGAACGCCCGGCGAGGAGTGATTCGTAGGTGGACGACGCATTCGCGGTGTCGTTGCCGAAGAACACGTGCATGTGCGAGGCACCGGGCTGGCCGGGGAACACGATCGGGTCGTCGGCGCCCGAATGGCTGTACGGACATTCGACGAGGAACTGCGGCACCCGGCCCTGCGCGCCGGCGACCGGCGTGTCGGGCGCGGCGTTCGAGATGGGCCCCGCCGAAACGGCGGCCGACCCGACGCCGGAAATGGTGGACGTCGCGCCGTTCGACGACGTCGGGTTGGTCGCGCCGTTCGACGGCGTCGGGTTGGTCGCCCCGCTGCACCCCGCAGCAAGACCGACGAAGACGAGCAACGTCAGGGACCGGCACTTCACGATGTCGGCTTGGACGGCACCTTGATCGAGTCGGTGTCTACCTTTTCCGGCACGTCGGTAGCCGGATGAGCAGGCGCTGTTCGTGCATCGGCCATGTTGGTCTGCTCCGGCGGCTCCGGCGAAGACGTCTTGTAGTCCTGCGACGGTGGATGCGTGTCCCCGAGCCAGCCGACGACGTTGAGCACGCCCTTTGTCCAGTCGCCGGCGCCGGCTGCACCGCCGCACGGCGCCAACGTCTCGAGGCCGGTCGGAGCAGACGTCGTGAACGTGTTACCGCTGAAGCAGTTCCCGAGGGTCGAGAGGTCCGTCCCGGCTGAATCGACGGCGATGTCGGCGACGCGGTTGTTCTCGAGCACGTTGTCCTTGACGCTGTTGGCGTGCGAATCCCACAGCACGACTTTGGGCACTGTCGCGGGGTCGGGCAACGGGTCCTTCACCGTGTCAGCACACCGCCTCGTCCACTTGTCGGGCTTTGGTTGATCGTCGCTCGGGTCCTGCTCGAGGAACGGGACGAGGCCGATACCGGTCTTGTCGTGGTCGTAGACGAGGTTGCGCTCGATGGTGTTGTTGACCCCTCCTGCGCTGAGGATGCCGTTGCCCATCGCGAGGAGGGAAACATCAATGGCTGGGGTGTCCGGTTGGTTGTTCGAGTAGACGACGTTGCCGATGATCGTGCTCGCCCGCTCCGGGTAGCACACCTCGTAGCTGCCGCTGTTGGGAACGACGCCGGCGCGGTTGAAGCGGAAGATCGAGTTGACGATCAACAAGTCGCCGCCGGAGTTCGTGCCCGAGTAGCCGAGCCCGTTGTGCTCGGATGTGACCCCATTGATCAGCGCCTCGCACGGATAGCAGCCACCGATGTAGAAGCCGGCGTCCGGACTCCCCGCGCCGTAGCTGTGATCGATCTGGCCCTTGTAGGACAAGAACGCGTACACGCCGTAGTCACCGTTGCGGAACGCAGTGAGGTATGACCCGCGGTAGCCCGTGACGCCGGTCCAGAAAAAACCGTTCTTGGTGTAGTTGCGGGCTGTGAGGTTCTCGATCGCGACCCCGTTTGCTCCGACGACGCGGACGCCGTTGTCGAGTGCGAACTTGCCGTCGAGGACGGTCTTGTTGCGATCGATGCCGCGGATCGTCAGATTGTTGGTCTCGACCGTGACGGCCTCGTTGTAGGTACCCGGCTGGATCAGGATCAGGTCGCCCGGCTTGGCCATGTCGACAGCACCCTGGATGGTCGGGGCATCAGCGGGCACGTTGATCGTTGCGCCGACTGCAACCGGCGCCGACGGGTTGCTCGGCTGCACCGTGTCGGGCGGCGGGATCGACGCCGCGCCCGCGGAACTGACCGGCGCTCCCGAGCCGTCTGTCGCCGTTGCCGCTGTCGCCGTTGCCGTCGTCGCCAAGCCAGCGGCAGGATTGCTCGACGGCTTGGCGGCACTTGCGCAACCGACGGCGACGAGCGTCAGCGCAACGACTGCCAAGAATCGACATCCCCTGGCCACTCCCGTCCCGGTCACTCTCGTCCTGGTCACTCTCGTCCCCCTGGTCATCGTCCCCCCTGATCAGTGCGATCGATTACTTCGTGACGGTAATCGTTGCAACCATCCCGGCCTTGTTCGTACCGTGGATCGAACAGTAGTACGCGTAGACGCCGGGCTCGGTGAAGACGTACTCGTAGACCGCTCCCGGATGGAATCCCTCGGTCCGGACGCCCCACGCGTTGCCCTCCTGGGGGAGTACGTCATGGTCGTTCTTGCCCTTGTTGGTCCAGTGCACGGTGTCGCCGACCTTGGCGGAGGTGTTCGGTGCGCGGAACAGGTTGTCGGTGGCGAGCACCCTGACGACGACCCCGGTCTTGTGGACGTCGGGCCGATTCGTGACCGCGACCTCCTGCCCCGACGCCGTTTGAACGTCGTTCGCGTCGGGCCCACATCCGATCAGCGCCGCGGCGAGCACTCCCCCGAGCACGAGCGCGCGCAGCAATTGCAGTCCCTTGTTCACGACGACCTCCGACGATGTAATGCGTCGGATTATTGGTCGGGCAGCACGTAGTCCGCAAAGCGGTCGCGCAAGGTCTTCTTGCTGAACTTGCCGACGCTCGTCTTGGGCACCTCGTCGATGAACACGACATCGTCGGGAACCTGCCATTTCGCGACGCGAGGGGTGAGGAACTGGATCACTTCGTCCTTCGTCATCTCCTGGCCGGGCTGGAGCACGACGCAGGCGAGCGGGCGCTCGCTCCATCGAGGGTGCGCAACGCCGATAACGGCAGCTTCTCTGATCTTGGGATGGGCCATCAGCTCGTTCTCCAACTCGACCGAGCTGATCCACTCACCGCCGCTCTTGATCAGATCCTTGGTGCGGTCGACGAGACGAATCCGGCCGGTCGGATCCATCACCGCGACATCACCGGTCCGCAACCAGGCGTCGTCGGTGAAGCTTTCGCGCGAGCGCGGATCGTTGTAGTAGTCGGCCGCGATCCACGTACCGGCGCACTGCAATTCGCCACTCGTCTCGCCGTCCCAGGGAACAGGGGTGGTCGTTCCCGGCTCGACGACGCGGCAATCGACGCCGAACGCGATGACTCCGACCGTCGTGCGCAGATCGGCCTGCTGCTCGACGGGCAACTGGCGCTCGGCCTCCCACAGCGTGCACACCGCTGCGATCGGGCTGGTCTCGGTCATTCCCCACGCCTGCAAGATCGGCAGCCCGGTCGCGTCGCGATATGCCTCGCTCAGCGCCTTCGGAACGGCCGATCCACCGCACGGGATGACGCGCAGGTGGCTCGTGTCGCGACCCTTCAACTCCGGCAGGACAGTCATCCAGATCGTCGGCACTCCGGCTGCGACGGTGACCTTCTCGTTGACGATGAGGTCGGCGATCGCCTTGCCGGACAGATCGGGGCCGGGCATCACGAGGCTCGCGCCAGAGGCCACCGCGGCATGGGCGAGCCCCCAGGCGTTGGCATGGAACATCGGCACGACCGGCAGGATCACGTCGGACTCGCGGGCCCCGAGCGAATCGACCGTCATCGCCCCGAACGTGTGCAGGTACGTGCTGCGATGACTGTAGACAACGCCTTTCGGATTTCCGGTGGTGCCGCTCGTGTAACACATGCTGGCCGCGGTGTTCTCCGGTACGACCGTCCACTGCACGGGCTCGGCGGCTGCCAGCAATTGCTCGTAGTCGTGCAGCGGGATTCCGCTCAGGTCGTCCGGGATGTCGCCCTTGCCGTCGTCCATCAGCACGAGCTGCTTCACCGTCTCGAATGTCTTCAGCAAAGGCTGCAGCAGCGCGAGCAGTGATCGGTCGACGAAGATCACCTCGTCCTCGGCATGATTGACGATGTAGGTCAGTTGCTCGGGGAACAGGCGAATGTTCAGGGTGTGTAGGACACGTCCGCTGCACGGTGCTGCGAAGTACAGCTCGAGATGGCGGGCCGTGTTCCACGCGAACGTCGCGACGCGCCCGCTCGAGGAGATGCCGAGCTGATTCAGCACTCCACCGAGGCGCCGGGTGCGGTTGGCCCACGTGGCATAGTCGGTGCGCTCGAGCCCGGCGGCAGTGGCCGTGGTGATCGTCTTGGTGCCGTGATACTTCTCCGCTCGATCGAACAAGTGGATGATCGAGAGTGGCGTTTCCTGCATGAGCCCTTGCACGGCATACCCCTTGGTGCTGTGATCCGCCCGGCGGCGGTAGTGAATGGAACGCTTCGGCTGCAACCCCGAGCCGACGCGGCATACGTTACTGTCCACTCATCGTGGATGAAGCCTCGTTGGAACAACAGCCGCAAGCCCGGGCCGGCCGCGACATGCGCTTGGCGTATCTGATCGCGACCTTCACCGCCCTGGTCGCCTGCACCCAGGTCGGCGGGATCATCTTCCCCACGCTGATCAAGCGCAGCCCGACTTTGCTGCTCGCGTTGTCCTCGCGAATGCGCCACTTGCTGTTCGCCGTTCCGGCCGGCATCAACCCGATCGGCTACTCGGTCGTCGGCTTCCTGCGGCTCTCCGCCGCGGCATGGGTATGTTTCGCGCTCGGCTATTTCTACGGCGACCGCGGTGTGGCATGGTTGGAGCGTCAGTCCAACGGAGACACCCCGGCAACGTTCCGGTGGTTGCAGCGCGCTGCCGACCGCGCCGGGGCGCCGCTGACGTTCTTCATGCCGGGAAGCAACATCGTCTGCGTGCTCGTCGGCCAGCGCAAGATGGCCCCCCGCCGTTTCGCGATCTGGATATCCCTCGGTATCGCCTTCCGGCTGATCTGGCTGTGGATCGCTGCCCGGCTGTTCGACAGCGAACTGAAGCGGATCCTCGGTTGGATCGAGAAGTATCAGTGGTGGCTGGTCGCGGCCTTCTTCGTGCTCAGCGTCGCCCAGGGTGCTCGCAAGGCGACAAAAAATTCTCCGTCCTCGCCGAAGCCGTGAAATCACCGCTAGACAAGACGTATGGCTGTAATCACCCTCGGGGGCAACCCCGTTCACACCGTCGGCGAGCTCCCCGAAATCGGCTCGAAGGCACCCGACTTCTCGGTCACCGGCTCGGACCTCGCTGAAATCACGCCGCAGAGTCTGAGCGGCAAGAAGGTCGTTCTCAACATCTTCCCGTCCATCGACACAGCAACCTGCGCAACGAGCGTGCGCAGGTTCAACGAGGCCGCGAGTGCTCTCGACAACACCGTCGTGCTGTGTGTCAGCGCCGATTTGCCGTTCGCACAGAGCCGGTTCTGCGGGGCGGAGGGACTGTCCAACGTGATCACCGGCTCGACCTTCCGCGGCCACTTCGGCGAGTCGTTCGGCGTCGCCCTCGCCGACGGCAAGCTGAGCGGCCTGTTGGCCCGCGCCGTCGTCGTCACCGACGAGTCGGGCGTGGTCGTGCACACCGAACTCGTGTCCGAGATCGCCAACGAGCCGAACTACGAGGCAGCTCTCGGAGCGCTCGGCTGACGCTCGTCGGCAACGCGATCGTCGGCAACGCGATCGCCGGCACCACGGTCTTTGGCACCACATTCTTTGGCACCACATTCTTTGGCAACGCGCTCTTTGGCAACGCGCTGCGGCAACGCGCCGCGGCGAGCGACGTAGTTACAGATCCATGTACCCGTCGAGCCCGACCGTGAGGCCCGGCACGGACGAGACCTTCTTGCACGCCAACAGGATGCCGGGCATGTAGCTGGCGTTGTCGTAGCTGTCCTGACGGATCGTCAGCGTCTGACCGACAGTGCCGAGGATCACCTCCTGATGGGCGATGACACCGCGTAGGCGCAGCGCGTGGATACGGATGCCGGCGGGGCCTTTGCCGCCACGGGCACCCGGATAGACCTCGTGCTGAGTGCGGTCCGGCGCCCAGTCCGCTGATGCGGCGGCCATCCGTTTAGCCGTCGCGACGGCGGTGCCCGACGGCGCGTCCGCTTTGCCGTCGTGGTGCAACTCGACGATCTCGGCACTGTCGAAGTACGGCGCAGCGAGTTCCGCGAAGCGCATCATCAACACTGCGCTGATCGCGAAGTTCGATGTGATCAGACAGTTGCTACCGCTGAAGGCCGACCGGAAGGTGTCGATGTCGTCGTCGCTCAGGCCGGTGGTGCCGACGACCGCGTGGATGCCGTGCATCGCCAACCACGGCAACGTCACCCGTGCTGCGTCGGCGACGGTGAAGTCGATCACGACTTCGGCGCCGGCATCGGCGAGTCCCCTCAGTTCAGCGCCGATGGTGAGGCCATGGACCTCCACGCCGGCCGCTCGCGGATCCACGACAGCCACGAGTACCAGATCGGGGTCCGCCGCGATCGCGTCGCAGATCGATCGCCCCATTCGCCCACCGGCACCGACAACTCCGACTCTGATCGTCATGTCGCCGAACCCAGTCGCAGCGCCGGCGCAGTCGCGGCGTCGATCGGGCCGAGGGCCACGACCGTGAGCGGCATACTCAGGATCCGTTCGATCACGCGGCGAGCATCTACCTGCTGCACGGCGTCCCACCGTGCCACCTGCTCGCCGACCGGACGCACCTCACCGGTGGTGACGAGTAGCGAAGCGACACGGGCCATGCGCGAACCCGTGTCTTCCAACCCGAGCTCGAACGCGCCGGTCAGATAACCCTTGGCGATGTCGAGTTCGTCATCGGTGATGCCGTCCTTGATCAGCAGCGCAAGTTGCTCATGGATCAACCCCATGACCTCGGCCGCGTGGGGCGGCTGGGTGCCGGCGTAGATCGTGAATGCGCCCGCATCGGTGTACGACGACACCCCGCTGTACACGCTGTACGCGAGGCCGCGGCGCTCGCGGATCTCGTCGAACAGGCGGCTCGACAGGCCGCCACCGAACACGTGATTGACGACGTCGAGTGCTTCTCGATCCGGATCATCGCGTGACAAGGCCTGCATCCCGAGCACGATGTGGACCTGCTCGGTGTCGTCCTCGAGAACCTCACCGCTGGTCGAATCTCCAGCCACGTCGCGGGTCACGCGGCCATCTCCGGTCGCCAAGGCGGCAAAGGCTGCCTCGATCTCGACAAGGGCGTCGTCGTGATCGAGCGGGCCGCTGACGGCAACGACGCAGGATCCGGCCCGGTAGTGCGCCGAGAAGAACTCGCGTACGTCGGCGGGAGTAATCGCCTGCACCGTTTCCACCGTACCGGCAGTCTCCCAGCCGAGCGGGTGGTCGGGGAACAGATGACGCATGAAGGCCCGGTGGGCGACATCGTCGGGGCTGTCATCGTCCATCGCCAACTCTTCGAGGATCACCTGGCGCTCGTTGTCGACGTCTTCTCCGCGCAGCGCCGGCGAGGTCAACACCTCGCCGAGCAGACCGATCGCAAGCGATTGATGACGAGCCGGCAGCCGGCAGTAGTAGGCGGTGTATTCCTTGGCCGTGAACGCGTTGATGTCGCCACCGACACGATCGACGGTCTGACTGATCTCCCTGGCCGAACGGGTCTCAGAACCCTTGAACAACAGATGCTCGAGGAAATGGCTCACGCCGCAGAGGTGCTCGGGCTCATCCCGAGCACCGACGCCGACCCACGCGCCTGCCGCGATCGAGAGCGCCCCAGGGATCCGTTCGGTTGCGACCGTCAGGCCATTGGACAGTTGAGTGATGCGAAGACCGTTCGCTGCGTGTGAATCGCCGATGGTCAACTCTACGTTCGGCTGGGGGTCAGCGGTGACGACGGGGGCCGCGGTCGCGGCTGTCCCGGTCACGATCGTTGCGCGGTGGGCGATCGGTCTGCGGCGCCTCACTCGCAGGACCGAGGTCGCCCAGATCGCCACGAAGTTCGTTGTCGAACGCATCCTCGAAGCTCACCGTTGCGACCTTGGTGTCGACGCCGTTCGACTCGCGGCGCGGGGCGCGGTCGCCACGATCGCCGCGGTCGCCGCCACGATCGCCGCGCTCGCTGCCGCGGTCACCGCGCTCGCTGCCGCGTTCGCGAGGTGCACGCTCGCCGGCGGCGCCACCCTCGGAGGACTCGGCCGGCGGGTCACCGGCTGGCGACAGGCTGACCTTGCCCTTGTCGTCGATCTCGTCGACGCGGACCTCGATCTCATCACCGAGGCTGAGCACATCTTCGACAGCGTTGATCCGCTTACCGCGGCCCAACTTGGAGATGTGAACGAGACCGTCGCGACCGGGGAGGATGTTCACGAACGCACCGAACTTGGTGATGTTCACGACGCGGCCCATGTACACCGCGCCGACGTCGGCCTTGGGCGGATCGATGATGCTGAGAATGCGGGCCTTGGCCTCCTCCACCCGGAATCCATCGACCGAACCGATGGTGACGATGCCGACGACACCGTCGTCGTCGACGTTGATGTCGGCGCCGGTCTCTTGCTGGATGGTGTTGATGACCTTGCCCTTTGGCCCGATGATCTCGCCGACCTTGTCGAGCGGAACGGTGACCGAGATGATCTTCGGCGCGGTCTCCGACACCTCCGGGCGCGGTGCGGCGATGCAGGCGTTCATGTTCGCGAGGATCTGATCGCGGGCTTCCTTGGCCTGGGCCAACGCTGCAATCAAGACATCGGCGGGGATGCCGGCGATCTTGGTGTCGAGTTGCAGTGCCGTGATCGCGTCGGCGGTACCGGCGACCTTGAAGTCCATGTCACCGAACGCGTCTTCTGCCCCGAGGATGTCGGTGAGGGTTGTGTACTTGCCCTCTGCGTAGACGAGGCCCATCGCGATGCCGGCCACAGCAGCCTTGATCGGCACACCGGCATCCATCAGCGCGAGGCTGCCCGAGCAGACCGAGGCCATACTCGTGGAACCGTTCGAGGCAAGCACTTCGGCGACGAGACGCAGGGTGTAGCTGAACTCGTCCTGGCTCGGCAGAACCGGGGTGAGCGCACGGGCGGCGAGCGCACCGTGGCCGATCTCACGGCGCTTCGGCGAACCGACGCGACCGGTTTCACCATTGGCCCATGGCGCCATGTTGTAGTGGAACAGGAAGTACTTGTGCGTCTCCGGATCGAGCGTGTCGAGCAACTGGTTCATGCGCGGCATGGCCAGCGTTGCGACGTTCATGACCTGGGTCTCGCCGCGCTCGAACAGGCCGGTGCCATGTGCCGTCGGAAGGATGCCGACCTCGGAAGAGACCGGACGCAGATCCCGCGGCCCGCGACCATCGATGCGCTTGCCCTCCTCGACGATGCGCTTGCGGACAAGCTTCTTGGTCAGGCTGCGGACAGCCTCCTTGATCTCCTTCTCGCGCCCGGCAAACGGTCCGCCTTCTCCGGCGAGCTTGGCGATGGCCTCGGCCGCTGCGGCATCGGTGGCCGCGTTGCGATCGGCCTTGACGCTGATGGTGATGGCGTGAGCCAACGCGTCTTTGACGGCGCCCTCGACTGCCGTCGCGACCTCAGGCGTGTAGTCGGCCTGCACGCTGAACTGCAGCGGCGTGATCGGGCCCGTGGTGGCGATGACACTCGCGACGAGCTGGCGCTGGAGCTGGATCGAATCCTTGATCCAGACCTTGCACGCTTCGAGGCCACCGGCCAGAACACTCTCGTCGACCTTCGGTGCGCCATCGGCGTAGTACGCGAAGCTTTTCTCGGTACCGCCGGCCTCGACCATCATGATCGCGATGTCGCCGCTGTCGAGCTGACGTCCGGCGACGACGAGTTCGAACGTGGACGCCTCACCCTCGCCATAGGTGGGGTGTGGAATCCACTCGCCGTCCTGGCCGAAGGCAATTCGCACGGCGCCGATCGGGCCGTCGAACGGGATGCCGCTGATCATGAACGCTGCAGAAGCGGCATTGATCGCGAGCACGTCGTGCGGGTTCTCCTGGTCGGCGCCGAGAACGGTGAGCACGACCTGGGTCTCGTTGCGGAAACCGTCGGGGAAGCACGGGCGCAAGGGGCGGTCGGTGAGGCGACAGGTGAGAATGGCTGCCTCGGTCGGGCGGCCCTCACGGCGGAAGAACGAACCGGGGATCTTTCCGGCTGCATATGCACGCTCTTCGACGTCGACGGTGAGTGGGAAGAAGTCCATCCCGGGGCGGGCTTCCTTGGCTGCGTTCGCTGTCGCGAGGACGATGGTCCGGCCAATACTGGCAAGCACCGCTCCCTGCGATTGCTGGGCAAGCTTGCCCGTTTCGAACGACAGGGTCTTGTCGGTACCCGTGACGGGACCCGACACTCGTATGGCATCAGCCATTGCGAGCTCCTTTCGGCCGGACGCGGTTTTTCTCACGCCTCGGCATTTGGAGCGGAGGCCGGTTCCCAGTCGGCAGTGTCGGTATGCAAGGCAAGAATGCCTTCAAGGAGACCGGCAGAGGCGACTGACAACCGATCCAGTTGTCCGCTCTGATGATTAGTTTTGGGCCGGGGAACAGCCCCAGTTGGTTCGCAGCCTACCAGCATCGCTGGCGAGACGGTGTCAGACCTCGGTTGGCGGCAACACGACCTCGGCCTGCGAGGAGTCGTTCGAGTGGCCGAGAGCCGCCACGACCCGGTCGAAACCGGCCGCATCGAGGTTCGAGTACACCAATTTGGCGCCGACGAAACGCTTCGCCTCGGCGACCAGCGCATCGACCTTGACATCCGTGAGCAACAGCACGACGGTCGTGGTGCCGGGTTGTACGGCATCGCGGAACCATTGCACCCAAACGTCGGGAACTCCGAGATCGACAACCTTGGCCGTAACAGCTCCGGCGCCGGCTCCGATGACGCCGCCGGCAATCCACCCGACCGGCCCACCGAGCAGCAGCCCGAGCAGGCCGGCCCACATCGCGCCGGACAGCGCGGCCCGACCGGGTTGCGGGTCGATCGTCTCGACGACATGCGTGTTGCCGTCCGCGTTCTTGGTGACGACGACCGCGTCGTGGAGTTGCAGATGATGCTGCGCGGCCAGGCCCGACGCCGCCGTCATGAATTCCTGGGCGCGGAACGGATCAGCGAACGAAATGCCGACGAGGGTCTGTGGTTTGCCGTCGAGGTCTGGTTTGCGCATACAGCACATTGATACCCGATCAACCGAGCGTTCACACGCCGCTGTTCATGTTGCTGTACTTCGACGGCGCGCCGCGGCGCGTCAGCGGCGCAGGCCGAGCTTGGCGATGATGTCGCGGTAGCGTTGCACGTCGCGATTGCGGACGTAGTCGAGCATGCTGCGACGACGACCGACGAGCATCAGCAGGCCACGACGGCTGTGGTGATCCTTCTTGTGCATCTTGAGGTGGTCGGTGAGGTGATTGATGCGTGCCGTGAGCAGCGCGATCTGCACTTCCGGTGAACCGGTGTCGGTGTCGTGAAGTTTGTGATCGCCGATGACTTCTTGCTTTTCCATGATGTGACTTGGCATGCCTTCCAAACGGAGGTCGCCCCGAACCAACGATCCGGTGGCATCTCGCGAGAGCAACTGCACAAAGCAGAGCCCTGACGGACCCTGCAAGGCTATGGCCGCGCTACGCCCCTGGCAACCTTGGTCCCGCCGCTCGCCGATCGCCAGGCGCTGTCGTCGCGTCCGCGTCCCCGCCGCGCTCCTCTCCACGCTCAGTGGCTACGGTTCATCGAGTGAGCGCCCTGACCGAACTCCGTGCCCGAATCGATCAGCTCGACCGGCGGCTCGTCGAGGTACTGGCCGAACGGCTGTCGGTCTGCACCGAGGTGGCGAGGGTCAAGGAAGGCACCGACACACCCGTCATCCAGCCTGCCCGCGTCCGCGACGTGATCACCACCCGGCGCCAGTGGGCCATCGACGCCCACGTCGATCCCGACTTCGCCGAGCAGGTGTTCCGGGTCCTGCTCGCGGAGACCCATCGGATCGAGGTCGCCGGCCCCGACGCGTCCCCAGACAAGGCAGCTGCACCGGAGAGCGCCCGCTCGGCCCTGGACACGGTCGCGACTCGCATCGATCATGTGGTGATCGCGGTCGACGATCTCGATGTGGCCGCGAGCACGTTCACCGACCGGCTCGGTTTCCATCGCGTCCCGCTCGCCGGAGGCGAGGTCGTCGGCATGTGCGCGGTGGCGGCCGGCGGCGTCACGATGGTGCTCGTTGGTCAGGAGGCGAGTCCATCGGTGGCCACGTACCTCGCCGAACACGGCAGCGGCATCCAACATCTGGCCATCGACGTCCTCAACGCGGGCTATGCGCGAGCTGCGCTCACCGCCGTCGACGCACCGTTGTTGACCGAGGTCGTCGTCGACGCGAACGGCCACGAGCAGTTCTTCACGATCCACGATCCGACGATCGGTCTGCAGCTCGGTTTCATCTCACGAACGGGCCACCGGGTGGGTATCGGTGGTGCAAATGTGCTCGCGTTGTTCGATGCCCTGGCCCGCGGGCAGTAATCCAGGTGTCACCAGCTGAAGGCGAGTAACGGTACGGATCAGAAGTAGATGATGCTCTCGGCCGTGGCTTCTGCTGCGTCGAGATCGTCGGTGTAGGCGCCGGTGGAGAGGTACTTCCAGCCGCCGTCGGAGACGATGAACGCGATCACGCCGTCTTCGATCTCGGAGGCCACCTTGGCCGCGCCGGCCATCGCCGCGCCGCCTGAGATGCCGGCGAAGATGCCGCATTCGAGCACGAGTCGACGGGTCCACTCCAAGCTCTCGCGGGGGCGAACGACCCGCTTCCGGTCGAGCAGATCGAAGCCGTTCCACTGCTCGAACACCGGGGGGATGTAGCCGTCTTCGAGATTGCGGAGTCCTTCGACGCGCTCGCCGAGTGGTGGCTCGATCGCAATGATCTTGATCTGCGGATTCTGCTCCTTGAGGTATCGACCAGTACCCATCAGCGTGCCGCTCGTGCCGAGGCCGGCCACGAAGTGGGTGATCTCGGGAAGATCGCGCCAGATCTCCGGGCCGGTGCCTTCGTAGTGGGCCTGCGGATTGGCGTCGTTGCCGTACTGATACAAGAAGCAGTATTCCGGATGGGCTGCGGCAATCTCCTGCGCCCTGCGCACCGCGCCGTTGCTGCCCTCTTCGCCTGGCGTGAGGATGAGTTCGGCGCCGAACACCTCGAGCATCTGGCGCCGCTCGATGCTGACGCTCTCCGGCATCAGGATCTTGATCGGGTAACCCTTCATCTTCGCGATCGCGGCGAGCGCGATCCCGGTGTTGCCAGACGACGGTTCGAGGATGGTCTGCCCCGGCGACAGCCGGCCGTCTTTCTCGGCCTGCTCGATCATGTTCTTGGCGATCCGGTCCTTCACCGAGCCGAACGGATTTTGACCCTCGAGCTTGGCGTAGATGCGGACATCGGGATTGGGCGACAGGATGCTGACATCCACCATCGGCGTGTTGCCGATCATGTCGAGCACGTTTTCGAATGGCACCACGGGCGACCTCCCGATGACTCAGCATTGATTCCCGATGTTTCCTATCGGAATTATATCAATTCATCGGGATCGTCGCTCAGAAAATGTCGTCAGCCGGTGATGTCCTCACGACCCGTGCGGAGGCGGTAGCCAGGACTGCCCGCAGCCATCCATTCCTCGACGAAGGAGAAGAACTCGGCGCCGAACGGGTCGACCCCGGTCATCGGCATGCTGCCCCTTCTGATCACCCAGTCGTTGGGTGCCAAGGCAGTCGCCGCGGCGAGATGAATGCCTGCTCCGTCCATATCGCCTCGGTCGTGGAGCAGCACCGCGATCCGGCGGTGCAGTCGGGCGAGTTGCAGCTCCGGCGAGGGTCGCTCCATCAGCGACGCCACGGTGCCGTCATCGAGATCGCGCTCGTCGTTCATCACCCATTTGCGCAGCAGCGTGTGGTGCACGGACGAATCAACGTGGGCGAAGGCGCGGAAGCGATCATCGCCCATCGCGGTGTCAGCCGGGCGAACGATGTGGCCGTCCTCGTCGATCCAGACGGTTGCCGGAACGTTGACGATGCCGTAGCGCTCGGCCACGGTGTATTCGCGGTCGATGACAACCGTGAGTTCGGGCGCGTGGGCCGCCCATTCGCGCACCGCGTCGACGTCGCTGTCGATCGCTACCGCGATGATGGACAGGCCGTGCGGCCCGAGTTCTTGTTGGAGTTGCTGCCACACGGGCAGCTCATAGCGACAACCTCACCAGCTGGACCAAGCGAGCAGTAGCACCTTGCGGCGATCGAAGTCGTGGAGGCTGACCGGATCACCGGAGAGGTTTGCCAGGGTGAACTCGGGCGCCGCAAGCGAGATCATCTCCTGTGCCCTGATCGGCGCCGAGGCTGCGAGCGCCGCGACCCTGCGCTCGGGATCGACGACGGCGCTGAGGCCGACGACTGGCGCAGCATGCTGGAGGTCGATCAGCCCGTCGGCGGAGATGACCTGGTCCCGGTGGTAGATCGGCGCACACACGTCCTCGCGGCACATCCCCTCCGGCTTGAGTGTCCAACCGGTGAGCGCGCTGAACGCCGCCGGCTGCATCAGCCAACGCGAATCGAGCACCGCTTCGACCTCGACATGTTCGGTGTCGTTGATGACTGTCGCCATGGTGTCCCCCCTGATCGAGCGTGCTCAGCCGACGGCGATCTGTTCTTCGGTGATCACGCCGTCGACCAGAAGATAGCTGCGAACCTCCGGCGACTCACGCTTCAAGCTCACGATCACGTAGTGCCATGTCGGATCCGGGGCCTGATCGACATCGGTTGGGCTGGGATACGGCTCGGTATGGGTATGGCTGTGCATCACGCCGATCACCTCCAGACCGTCGGCCTCGGCCTCGCGCTCGGCGCGCATCAACACCTTCGGCTCGACGCTGTAGACCTTCGCCGAGTGCGCCATGTTCTCGCAGACGACGAACCGGACGATGCCGTTGCTCGCCGGGTGGCCGACGAGCAGACCGCACGCCTCCTCCGGATAGCAGTCGTAGGCGTCGGCGATCATCTCGCAGAGAGCGGAACGGGAAACAGCCAACATCGGGGGAGAAGGGTAGCGGTACGCTGGCGCCTTCTCCTGTTCGGATTGACCGTGGCAACCAAGAACGACACCCGCAAATTCATCGCCAGCAACCGCAAGGCACGCTTCGACTACAGCATCCTCGACACGTACGAGGCCGGCATCGTGCTGCACGGCAGCGAGGTCAAGGTACTCCGCCTCGGTCACCTCCAGATCGCCGATGCGTACGCCCGCGTGATCGACGGGCAGATCTGGCTCGACGGGGTCCACATCCCGCCATATCAGTTCGCCCACGGAGTCGGTGCCCATGATCCCGACCGCGCCCGCAAGCTGTTGATGCACTCCGAGGAGATCGCCAAGATCGCGGCGCGGACTGCACAGGAGCGGCTCTCGCTCGTGCCGCTGAGCTTCTACTTCAAGGAGGGCCGGGTCAAGGTCG
>JANYKS010000088.1 GCA_025358125.1 Actinomycetes bacterium | reverse complement strand
CCGAAACGGTTGCTGCGATGAAAAGCCTACTCACCGACGACGAACTGTGTGACCGTCTTGCAGCCGAAGCCCGGGCCAGGGTGTGGCCGACGTGGGACGATTATGCGCGGTCGGTATGGCACGACCTGGTGGAATCGACGAGCGACTGATCACGCCTACGTTTTCTCGAACGAGTTCGCCCCGCTGAGGAGCGTCCGCTACGACATCACCTGTTCGAGTCCTTCGTCGAACTCGCTGAAGGCTCGATCCCAGGTGAATGCGGCAGCCGTCTCGCGGGCTGCGGCACCCATCTCTCGGGTGAGCCGCGGGTCGTTGGCGAGCTGTCGCATCGCGGCGGCGATCGCTGCGCCTGTCGGCTCGACCACGAGTCCGTTCACCCCATGCTGGACCACGTGACGTAGATGGCCTCCGTCGTTGCAGACGATGACGGGCTTGCCGTAGCTCATGGCCTCGATCACTGTGAGCCCGTAGTCTTCGAGCAAGGCAGGAGCGACGACGCAGATCGCGTCCCTGTAGAGCCGGTCCAGCTCGTCGTCCGGAATGGCCCCGGCGAGACGAAGGTTCGACCGCGCCGAGGTTGTCACCACCGGCACCTTGGCAGGAGGGCGGATCAACCAGAGGTCGGTGTCATCGATCGTCTCGGGGACGCCTTCGGCCGAGAAGCGGTTGTCGAGGGCCTTGACGTACGGCAGGAGCCCGCCGGTGCCGACGGCGACAGAGGGCAGTTCAGGAGCGAGCCGCGCCGCATGCACGAACAGCTCTGTGCGTTTCGGGAAGTCGTGGCGGCTCACGCAGAGGACGTGCCGGCCGGCGTCTGCGCCGTCCGGCTCGATGGCGCGCCGAGTGTTCGGGCCGGCATGGAAGATGCTCATTGCCGTGGCGCGGCCGTTGTAGTGGCGCAACCTCTCGGCGACCGATTCCGAGCCGGCCAGAATGTGGGTGACCCGTTCGATTGCGGGTTGGTCGATTCTGCGGACCGATTCGGTCGCCAGCGCATGGATCTCTGGCTCCACCAGACCGGCCCGAACGAAGACGTCACCGAGTTCGTAGCAGGGACGGATGTGGTGATAAAAGATCGAGAGATGCCGTGGATGGTCGACCACGAAGCTCGGCGGCTGGGTGGTGATGACCAGGTCGGCGTTCCCGACGTCCACCGCCCGGGCCGCCTCCACCTGAGAGACGTAGTTGAAGAAGAGGGGGCTCGATGCCCACTGCTCTGGGTCGATTCGTGTGCCGTAGCACCGACGGCCATGGCCGTGGGCCTGGAATCTGAGCATGTCGACGTGGTGCCCCGCGCCCTGCATGTGTTCCACCAGCCGGTCGAGCACCAGTTCGAACCCACCGCGGATGTTCCAGTCGGGTTTGACGACCGCGACGTGCAGCTTCTTGGATGATCGCACTCGCGCATTGATCGGGCGAGCACCGGACGCCGCTTCTACGGAACTCGACAAACCGACGACAGGATCGAATCCCGTGCCTCGATCCTGTTGGAGCGCGCCGATCGCGGCGGTGGTCCTTCGCCGCTCTTGCTCGATGGCGGCGTTGAGAAAGTCGATCTCGTCCACGAGGGCATTGACGATGCCGATCATCGCGTGGTTGGTCGCCCGCTGACGGCTCAGGCTGAAACCCGCCAGCCGGAGGACGAGCTTCTTGAGAAGCCGACTGCGTCCGGGCGGATCGGGCATCTCGTCGAGCGATGCGTTGTCGAGCATCGCTGTGAGATGCTCGTGGATCGTTGCGCCTGTGGGGGGCCGTGTCACCTCTGCCTGGTTGGCATGATCGACAACGCGTTCGGTGAGTTCTCCGATCAGCCGCCTCATCTCGCTCACACGACTCGATTCGGTCACGACTGAATCGTCCACGTCGGTCGCATCGTGACCAACCCGCCGGTCTCGTAGGGCTTGCCCGTCATCACATCGAAGCGCAGCGCGAGGTGCAGGTTGTCGTATTCGTGCTGGCGGTTGAAGTCGGTGATCGAGGTGTGCAGGTCGTACGTGCCGGGCAGCATCGCGACGTTGTCCATTGCAATCTCGACGTAGCCCTCGCCCGAGACGGACGCGGGGAGGAGGCCGACGTCTCGGGTGCACGGCGCGGTGACGGTTGCGCCGCCGAGGTGCTCGATCGCGAAACCGAAGACGGGTTTCGGCACCGATTTCTCGGCTCGGTAGTGCAGCCGCAACCGAATCGAGTCACTCGTGCGGAACCTCTTCACCGGCGTTTCCGAAGCCCCGACGAAGAGTTCCACCCGCTCGATCTGGATCTCCCCGGAACCCCGACGCACGCTGCCGTCTTCGTTACGGTTGCGGTCACCCAACATCATCTCGGTGTACGCCTCCACCAGTTCGGCTGGATCGCCCTCGCCGGTCACGACACCGTGGGTCAGCCAGATCGCCCGGTCGCACATGTCCTTGACGCTGTTCATCGCGTGGGTGACGAGCACGATGGTGCGTCCCTCGTTGCGGAAGTCGACGAACTTCTCCAGACATTTCTGCTGGAAGGTCACGTCGCCCACAGCGAGGATCTCGTCGATGATGAGCAGCTGCGGATCGACGTTGATGGCAACCGCGAACGCGAGCCGAACATACATGCCCGTCGAGTAGGTCTTGACGGGGGAGTCGATGAAGCTCTCCAGACCGGAGAACTCCACGATCTCGTCGAAACGGCCGGCGATCTCGCGACGGGCCATACCGAGGATTGCCGCGTTGAGGAACACGTTGTCGCGACCGGACAACTCAGGGTGAAAACCCGCCCCGAGTTCGAGCAGCGCTGACATTCGCTTACTGACGTGAACGGAACCGGCGTTCGGCTGCAAGATGCCCGCCATGCATTTCAGGAGGGTCGACTTGCCTGAGCCGTTCTCACCGATGACGCCGAAGACCTCACCCTCTTTGACGTCGAAGGTGACATCGCGCAACGCGGTGAACTCCTCATACCGGTTGCGCTTCTTGCCGGCGATGAGCATCTTGAGCGAATTGTTCTTCTCGCTGTGGAGACGGAACGTCTTCGTCAGGTGATCGACCGTGAGCGCGGCTGCAGCCATGACTACATCTCCTCAGCAAAGTGCGGCGACAGCCGATTGAAGACCCATAGGCCGAAGAAGAACGTCGCGATGCCGATGACAGCAAGCTCGAGCAACCGACCCGTGCCAGGTACCCGCAGGTCGTAGACGATGTTGTGGATAGCCGTGATGAAGCTGCCGGTGGGCCCATAGTTGGCGATCAGCACGAGTGCTCTCAGATTGATTGTCGCCGGGTTGTAGATGATGGGAGTGGCGTAGAACAGAATCTGCGAAAGGATGCCCCACAGATAATTGATGTCGTGGTAGAAGACATTTGCAGCACTGAGCATCAGCGCAACGCCGCTCGAGAACAGCGCGAGGAAGATCAGGACGACGAAGAGCAACGGGAGCCAGGGCAAGATGTTGTTGCCGCCGATGAACATCGCCACCGCGAGCATCGTCAGCTCGATCATCAGCGTGATGAACTGAGCGACCACCACGGAAAAGACGAGGTGCTCGTGGGGGAACTGCACCTTCTTGATCAGGCCGGCACCGCCCTGGACGGCGCCGATCGACACCCCGACCGTGATCGAGAAGAAGTTGAACGGCAGCAGTCCTGACATGAAGTACAGAGGGAAGTTCTTGAGCCCGCTCGGGTCACCGATCGGCGCCGAGGCTTTGAAGACGTAGATGAAGATCACCGTGAAGATGAGCATCTGCGACAGCGGGTTGAAGAGGCTCCACGCCCAGCCGAGTATCGACTTCTTGTAGCGGGTGCGAAGCTCCTTCAGCGACAGGAGGTAGAGAAGGTTGCGATGCGCCATCGCCGATCTGAGTGACATGCGGGCCACAGTGTACGGCTGACGCCGCGCGCCGGGGCGACACAGCCATCGGTGTCTACCGGGCGGTTGTCACCGCTGCGCGACGAGCAGGATCGCCGGGCCGTTGAGGTGGTCAGTTTCCTCCTCGAGCACGGTGATGTTGTGCAAGCCCAGTTCTGTGAGCACCGTCATCAAGCCGTCGCGCTCCATCCAGCGGGCCGAGGTTTCGGGACCTCCGCAGAAACCCGACCAGCCGAGGGCCTCGCGATAGTGCCGCGGGTGGAGCCGGATCGTGCGGCCCCGCCACTGCTGGTCGAGCGGATCGTCGAGGAACACCCGCGAGATCTTCTCGTCGCTGCGTACTGCGTCCTCTTCCCAGTAATGCGTCCAGATCGCGACCTTGTCGGTCACCTTCGCGACGAGTTCGAGCAGGCCGACCGGATCGAGCGTGTGGTAGAGCACTCCGCTCGCCAGCACCAGGTCGAACGTGTCGTCGCTCTGCTCCAGGTACGGGGTGAAATCGCCGAGATGGAACGATGCCCTGTTCATGTGGAGGATCTCTTTGACGACCAGGCACTTGAGGTAGGCCTTCGAGCTGCCCTCGATCGCGGTCACCTCGGCGCCGGCCTCGTGCAGCATGTAGGTGTGCCCGCCTTCGAGCGGGCCGAGCTCGAGCACCTTGAATCCCGTGATGTTGTTGTCGAAATGGGCGAGCACCTTCTTGATCCGGTCGTCGTCGAAGATGGGCAGCGGCCCGGCAGCGAGGCCCAACAGGCCCGGCAACGCGGACGACCAGCTCCCCGCGAACAGATCGAGTGCATTCTGCTCCGACGGGAGGGTGCGCACGTACTGGTCGAGGATCCCCGAGTGGGGCGCCTGTTCCGGGGCCGGAGGCGCGACCTCGGCCGGCGGTGTGGGGCTGGGTGTCTTCTTGCGAAACATTTCGGCTGGCGATCCTCTGGTGAGCAGACAGGCCAGCGGGTTGCGGGCACGTTGCGGGTGCGTTGCGACGCGACTATACGCCGAGCCCCAACCAGGCGCACCGACGGCATCGTTGGTGTCGGTTGCGGGGTTGACGGGTGCGGCTCCTCGAACCTTCGGGCGGCAGGGCTAGCCTGTTGACCCATGCCTACGAAGCCCACCGGTACACCGGTTTCTGCAGAAGTCGAACTGGAACAACTCCGGGCCGAGGTCGCCCGCCTGCGCGATCTGGTCGGTCCGAGCGAGCAGTCCTACATCAAGTTGAAGACCGATGCGTGGTCGGCCCGCGATGCCGTCATCGGCGCCGAAGCCGAGGTCGGGATGCTGCGTGGGCGTGTGCGTTCGTTGGAAGCCGAGCTGACGAGGGCCATCAAGGAACAGCAGTGGTTCAAGGCTGAGATCATCAATCGGCTCAAGGCATACCGGTTGTTGCATCGCCGCGTCGTCTCCAAGGTCCGCCGGACGTTGGTCAAGTGACTGCTCGAATTTCGGTCCTCACACCGGTCTACGACCCACCCCCCGACGTACTGCTCGCAACGATCGAATCGGTGCGTACCCAGACCTTCGCCGACTGGGAGTTGTGCCTCGTCGACGACTGCTCCACGGACGCCACCATCGCGTCGCTGCTCGACGACGCAGCCCGCTCGGATGCGCGGATCAAGGTGCTGCATCGCACCGAGAACGGTGGCATCACGGCGGCTTCGGCCGACGCTCTTGCGATGGCCACGGGTGAATTCGTTGCGCTGCTCGATCACGACGACCTGCTCCACGAGGGCGCGCTCGAAGCGGTGGCGTTGATCGCCGACCAACATCCGAACCTCGACTACTCCTACAGCGACGAAGCCCACCTCAGCCCTGAGGGCAACGTCGTCACGCCGTTCTACAAGCCTGATTGGTCGCCCGAGCGGTTCCGCAGCCAGAACTACTGCACCCACTTCTCGGTGTTGCGCCGATCGCTGGTCAACGAGGTCGGCGGATTCCGCGCCGGCTTCGACGGCAGCCAGGACTACGACCTGATCCTGCGGGTGACGGAGAAGGCTCGTTACATCCATCATTTCCAATGGATCATGTACCTGTGGCGCCAGCTTCCGACCTCTGTCGCGGGCGATCGCAACGCGAAACCGTACGCGTACGAATCCGGCCGCCGGGCGTTGCAGGAACACGCGGATCGGCTCGGCATCGCAGCGACCGTCGAGATGCAAGAACCGCTCGGCACGTACCGTTTCCGCCGCCACGCCACCTCCACGCCACGGGTGAGCATCATCATCCCGACGCGAGGTACGTCCTCGCTCGTCTGGGGGGTGCAGCGCAACCTGGTCGTCGAGACGGTGCAGAGCGTGCTCGACAAGGAGACCTACCCCGACCTCGAGTTCATCATCGTCGCCGACACCGTGACCCCACCCGCGGTGATCTCGGGCCTCGAGCACCTGCTCGGCGAGCGGTTGAAGGTGGTGTGGTACGACCGCAAGTTCAACTTCAGCGAGAAGTGCAACCTCGGCGCAGCCCACGCCACCGGACAGTTGCTGCTCATGCTCAACGACGACATGCAGGTGATCACGCCAGACTTCTTGTCGACACTGGTACCCATCGCCCAAGATCAATGCATCGGGATGGTCGGCGCGAAGCTGTACTTCGCCGATGGCACCCTGCAGCACGCGGGCCACGTCTACAACGGTGACCCGTACCACGCGATGTTCCGCTGGGGCGGCGACGAGCTCGGGCCGTCAGGTCTGCTCGTGGTGCAGCGCGAATGCATCGGTGTCACCGCGGCATGTGCCCTGATGCGAGCCGAGGTGTTCGACGAGATCGGCGGATTCACCCCGCTGCTGCACTCGAACTTCAACGACGTGGACTTCAGCATGAAGATCCGCGGCGCCGGCTACCGCATCGTGTGGACCCCGTACGTGGAGATGTACCACTTCGAGAGCCAGACCCGCGTGCCGACGCCGACCGAGTACGAGCACCTCGTCATCCGCCACCGTTGGTCCGACAAGCTCTACGGCGATCCGTACTACAACCCGAACCTGGCGCCGTTCCGCGACGACTGGGTCGAGCGACCGCTGCGCTGACATGGCCGCTCAGACCGGTGCCCTCGAGGCCGTGTGCCTGATGGTGCCTTCGGGAACCTGGCAGATTTCGGCGCTCGTCACCGCGCTGCGCGAGCACCATCCCGGCACTGCTGTCACCGCGGTGTGGTGCGGCGATCCGCACCTGCGGCCGGTGCTGGATCCGTCGCTGTCGGTCGGATGGAGCGATCTCGCACTGGAGGAGCCGTGCGGAGCGGGGTGGAATCGGCTGCTCGTCGCGCTCTGCGAGCCTGCCTACGAATGGGTTCGGGTGGCTGCCGCGGTCAAGCGCCAGCTCGAGCAGGGGATCGCGTCGGTGGCTGTGCTGCGAGTCGGCTCGGTAGCGGTGTTCGGCGATGCCTCGGCCCTGATCGGTGATCAGCCTGTCACGCTGGTGGCGAGGACGAGCGGGGGTCTGCCGGCAGACGGTCTCGCGCCGACAGAGGCGGATGTGATCCGCCACGGCCGGTTCAGTACGTGCATCGCCGGGTTCCGCACCGGCGCGGAGCCGGCGCTCGAGTGGCTCGCCCGACACGCGATCGACATCGGCGGAGACGGCAGCGGGGACGGCGGCGGCGGGGACGGCGGAGAGAGCGTCGGGGGCGTCGGCCGCTGGCTCGAGCGGATGGCCACGCTGTTCACCGCTGGAACGTGTTCGGATCCGGCCATCGTGGTAGCGGGTTGGGGCCCGGATTCGGCACCATCGCAAGTCGGAGCCACAACGATGCCGATCGTGCTCGACCTCGACTCGCTCGACCCCGATGAGCCCTGGCGTTTCTCCTTCGCCGGCCGGCCGGCGCGCCAGCGACTGTCAGAGCAGCATGGCCTCGCCGCTGCGGTCAGCGCCGGGCTGGCCCAACGTTCGGGTCGGGCGATGCCGGTTGCCTTGCCCGGAGATCTGCGGATCGACGTATCGATCCGCCGGCTCGTCGCCGCCGCATTGCGAACGGGCGACCCACGACGATTCCCGCCCGAGCCGTTCAGCGCCCACAACTCGCAGTTCCTCCGCTGGCTGGAAACGCCTGCACCGGTGTGGGCGGCCGACTACGGGCGGTACTGGCGCCAGTTGGGCGCAGATCGAGCCGATCTCCAGGTCGCTTTCCCGAAGCCCGACGGACCCGACTTCGACCGATTCGTGGAATGGACCCGGGCGAGTTGGCGCTACCCGGGCGGGTCGGTTCTGCTTCACGCGAGCGCCGATGGGTTTGTGGTGCCGCTGACGTCGGTCGGGGTTGATCCCTCGGGACTCAACGTCGTTGGCTACCACACCCACGATCTGGGCCTCGGCCTGATCGCCCGCGAGATCGTCGCCGCGCTCCACGAAGTCGGCGTTCCCGTGGCAGCCATCGACCACCACCGCACGGGAAGCCCGGCGCAGCTGCATCCGCCGAGCACCACCAGGCAGGTGCCGTACGCGACCAATCTGATCGTCGTCAACGCCGACCAGTTCGAGTTCTTGGTGGCCGATCACTCCGAGGCGCTGCTCGCCGGTCGCCGCACCATCGGTTACTGGTTCTGGGAACTGCAGCACGTTCCGGCGCACATGGTGCAAGCCACCGCATCCGTCGACGAGATCTGGGTCGGAAGCCGGTTCGTGGCCGAAGCGTTCGCCGCCGTGACCGACAAACCGGTCCGTCACGTGCCGATCCCGATCGACGAACCCGTGCCGTCTCACCGTTCCCGAACCGACTTCGGATTGCCCTCCGATCGATTCATCTTCGTGACGACCTTCGATCATTTCAGCGTGACCGAACGGAAGAACCCGTTCGGCTCGATCGAGGCATTTCGGGCCGCGTTCAACGATGGCGAGGGACCGCTGTTGGTGATCAAGACCGTGAACGGCGACATCCGTTGGAGCAACCACGAACGGCTCCTGCTTGCCGCGGTCGGTCGTTCCGACATCGTCGTGTGGGACGAGCACCTGTCCCGGCCGGATCAGATGGCGGTGCTCGCCGCGGCCGACTGCCTCGTGTCGCTGCACCGGTCCGAGGGACTCGGGCTCCACTGTGCGGAGGCGATGTGGCTCGCCAAGCCGGTGATCGCGACCCGCTACTCGGGCAACCTCGACTTCATGGACGATTCGTGCGCTGCGCTGATCGACTACGAGCTCGTACCCGTCTTGCACGGGGAAGGCGTCTACCCGACCGAGGCGATGTGGGCCGACCCGGACATCGGCCAGGCCGCGCAATGGATGCGGCGGCTGGTGGAGAATCCGGCGCTCGCAACCGAGCTCGGCGGGCGGGCGCGGCAACGGATGCAGCAACAGCCGTCGGCAGTTGAGACGGGCCGCCTCATCGCCCGGCTGGCCGGGATCGATCCACCGAAAGGACAGACATCATGGGACTGAGAGCACAACTGGGCTGGATCCGCCACGGCGCATCGCAGACGAACGCGGCCGTCGCCAGCTACGCGACCGAACTTCGCGAACTTCAAGACAAGGTGGAGGCGCTCACCGGCGTCGTCGCCCGGCTCGACACCAGACAGGCCGAGGCCGCCAAAGCGGAGCTGATGATCGAGGCGATCAAGGAGCAGCTGCGCACGATCACCGACGATCTCGGCGACCGGATCGGCGCGGTGGCCGAGCAGCTGGACTCGAACGGCCCGACACCCGCTCATTGATGTGGGTCAGTTCACTTCGGCGTATCCAGCAGACCGACGAGTTGATGGATCGACCGAAATAAACCGACACGTTGTTGGTTTCTTTTAAATACAATGTATGATAGCATCCTCATCATGTCGGATGATAACCAAGTTTCACGCGTGATATTCGAGACTCCAAAGGTCCGGGCTGCCGAGGAGGCAGTGATCCGCGAGATCGACGAATTGAATGAGCGGCTGCGACTGCGCCTGCACAACCCAAGCCGGTGGAGCGGATCACTGCGACGCGTCCAGTTCGCTCGCGCTGTGCAAGGGTCGAACAGCATCGAGGGCTACAACGCCTCGCTGGACGATACAGCCGCCATCGATCTGGGTCAGGCGCCGCTCGACGTGGACGAAGAGACGCGGCTTGCGCTGAAGGGGTACGCAGACGCGATGACCTACGTGCTGCAACTTCACAAAGAACCCAACTTCCACTTCGGCGAACAACTGCTCCGCAGCTTGCATTTCATGATGATGGGACACGATCTACGCAATCGCCCTGGCCTGTGGCGGGCTGGGGCCATCTGGGTGCAGAACGAGGCATCGGGAGAGACCGTCTATGAGGGGCCTGATGTCGAGGAGGTGGCGGGCCTCATGCACTCCCTTGCGCAAGAGCTTGAAGTCAGCACGCACGGCCCGCCGATTGTGCGTGCAGCGATGGCTCACTTGAACCTGGTCATGATTCACCCGTTCCGAGACGGCAACGGACGAATGGGCCGATGCCTACAGAGTCTCGTTCTCGCTCGGAGTGGTGTGCTGTCTCCCGTGTTTTGCAGCATCGAGGAATACCTCGGCCAAAACACGCAGGCGTATTACGAGGTGCTCGCGCAGGTCGGGCAGGGTCGATGGAACCCCCAGAACGACGCTCGACCGTGGTTGAGATTCATTCTGACTGCTCACTTGCGCCAAGCCCGAACGACGCTTCGTCGCGCTCAGGAAGTCGAGCGAATCTGGGCCGAATTGGACCGCCTTGTCGCACATCGGAAACTGAATCCGAGAGGAACATTTGCTCTCTACGAAGCAATGATCGGCTTCAGGGTCCGCAACGCCACCTATCGGGCGACCATCGTCAGCGAGGACGACGAAGAGATCACGGAGGCCGCAGCGTCGCGCGATCTCAAACAGCTTCACGAAGCTGGACTACTGATCTCTCACGGCGAAAAGCGGGGCAGGTACTACACGGCGGGTGATGAGTTGCGGGTCATCCTGAGGAATGTCGTTGCGGCCCGCGTCCCGCGGGACAATTCAGATCCCTTCGCCGACGCCGCCTGACCTCTGCCATCGCGCTGCTGCCTTCCTGGCAATTCGAGAGCGAGGTACCTCTGCTGGAGCGTCATCCGTTGCGTCGCATGCTCATGCCGGCTGGTTCGCCTCGCCTTCTTGTGGTTCGCGCTCTTTGATCCGGAGCATCCACGCCGTCGCTCCGAGTAGGAGGACGACGACACTGGGGACTCCGATCTCCCACAGATGATCCCTGAAGCTCGGTCCCTCGCCGATCGACTCTGCGGCCTTGACCGGTGACTGCGCGATTCGGCGTACTCGGGAGAACGACCGGGCGTTCGCCAGAGGGGGTGACGGCCGATCTCTCGGGGGGTCGAGTGCCGATAGCGTGACCCGCAGCGGGCAATTCAACCTCGGCACGTTCAGCGCCGATAGTAGGTGTGATGCGCTTTCGACGATCCCTTCTCCCAATCGCCGGTCTCGTGGCTGCTCTCATCCCACTGCAAGCAGCCAAACCAGCGGCAGCGTGGGTCAGCGGTAGCCAGGTCGACCTCTCGCCGTGGCTGTCGCCCGACGCGAAACTGTCGACGTCAGGGGACTTCGCAACCGACACGTTCGGCGACCCGTGGGACTTCAGCAACATCGAAGACGTGATCCCGACGGTCGGTGTTGGCGTCGGTGTGGCGTCGAAGGTGGACATCAGCAACGGTGTGCTGACGGTTGCCACCCAGAACGCGGCGGAGATCAGGCTGTTGATGAAGTGGCCGGGGGTGATCCCATGGGGCCGCGACGGGTGGGCACATCCGATCGACGCAGCCCGTTACACGCAGGCCACGTTCAGCATTCGTGCCGATGCCAACCTGCCGATGGCCTTGCGCTGGTTCAACCCGGCCGGGGAAAGCGGGTACGTCCCGTTCAATCTTGCTGCCGGCGGCTTTCAGACGTTGCACTTCAATCTTGCCGATCCCAGTGTTCGCGGGGCCGGCTCGGGACCTTGGGCGGGTCCGATCACCCGTTTCGAACTCTTCCGCGGCCAGGTGGCCGGTAACCCGACTGTCAATGTTCAAGTCGACTGGTTCCGCCTCCATCGTGCCGACGCCCCACAGGTACTCCCCGCAAATCTGCCGGTTCCGCAGGTGTTGACCCCCAACGAGACGGGCGGCGCCGACTACGCAACGGTGGAACGCGGCAACCCGTGGGATTTCGCGGCGATGGACGACGTGGCAGGAACCCACGACATCACCAACCTCGCCATCGTCGACGGCGCTCTGACGGGCACGACCGTTGCCAACGATCCGTTCGTGGAACTGCCGCTCGGCCCGGAACTCAACACCGACAGGTATCACCGGCTCACCGTGGACGTCTGTTACGACGGCCCTTTCAGCCTGGCTGATGCGCCGGGCGGCGGCATGGTCGGCCGCATCGTGTGGACCAAGCGCGGCACCCTGATCCCCACCGAAACCCAGGACTTCGTGGTGTTCCCCGGATGCCACACGGTGTCGTTCGACATGGTCACCAATCCCGCCTCGGCCATCAATGACGAGAACAGCACGAACCCGACCGGATGGCGAGGAATCAGCGTCTCCGATCTCCGTTTCGATCTCAACGAAGATCGCGGCTCTCGCAACTTCACGCTCAAGAACGTGAAATTGGCCGACGACGCCGCGTTCTCGACCAGCTACCCGATCACGTTCGACGACGCCGGCAACGCCCCGCGAACGACAGCCGACATCTACGTGACCACCAACCGCAACGCGTACGACGGCACCCGGGTAGCGGCCAACATCGCGGTGGCACCCGGCACCAATACCTTCACCTGGTCGGGTCCCGACGAGCGTGGCCAGCCGATGCCGAACGGCACCTACTGGGTGTACGTCGTGATGCGCAACGCCTGGGGAACGGGCGTCGGGTATTCGACCGGACCGGTGCGGATCGAGAAGCCGGTGCCCCCGACGCCGAGCTTCTATGTGCCGCTGACGCCTGCCCGCGTGCTCGACACCCGTACCGGCGAGGGTGGCAACCTGTCGGCGCTCGGCTCCAGAGTGTTCACCGAACTCGACGTCACAGGCGTCGGGGGTGTGCCGGAGACGGGTGTCACGGCGGTCGTGATGAACGTGACCGCGACGGGTCCGACGTCGTCAGGTTTCATCACCGCGTGGCCGTCCGGCGAACCGAGACCACTCGTGTCGAACCTCAATTTCGTTGCCGGCCAGGAGGTGCCGAACCTGGTGACCGTCAAGGTCGGCGCGAACGGAAGGGTCAACCTGTTCAACTCCTCCGGCGACACCCATGTCATCGCCGACGTCGTCGGCTACTACACGCCGGCAGCGCCCCAGAACGGCGGCCGCTTCACCGCGCTGACACCGGCCCGACTGCTCGACACTCGTAACGGGACGGGCGGCGTCAATGCTGCGCTGGGAGCAACGCAGACGATCAACCTCGGTGTGACGGGAGTCGGCGGGGTGCCGAGCACCGGGGTCACGGCAGTCGCCCTCAACGTCACCGTCGACCAACCAACGGGTACCGGCTACCTCACCGTGTGGCCGGCCGGGGAAGCGCGCCCGAACGCTTCGACCCACAACTTCGTACCGGGGCTCACGGTCGCCAACCTCGTTCTCGCCAAGGTTGGCGCGAACGGCCAGGTGAGCATCTTCAACTCGGCAGGGGGCACGCATGTCGTTGCCGACGTGATCGGCTACTTCTCGTCGGTGGGCGGGCTGTTCGTGCCCGTCGCCCCGCAACGCCTGATCGACACCCGTGACGGCACGGGTGGCCCGGCCGGCGGTGTCGGCAGCGCCGAAACCCAAACGCTGCCGGTGGCCAACGCGAATCCGGTTCCGGCAGGCGCGAAGGCCGTCATCGTCAATGTCACCTCGGTCAACAGTTCGATGCCGTCGTACATCACGGTCTGGCCGACATCGTCGCTGCAACCGCTCGCGTCCACGCTCAACCCGCGGCCCGGTGCGGCGGTCCCGAATCAGGCATATCTGCGTGTCGGCAGCGGTGGCGCGCTCGACGCGTTCAACGCCCATGGCTCGACCGACATCATCGTGGATGTCTTCGGCTACGTGATGTAACCAAGCGCCGGTTGGCCGCAGATCGAGTCAGCATCTCAGCAATCAGCCAGCGCCCGCAAGGCCCGACAGATCTTGTCGGTCGCCGGGTTCTCGACCCTGGCGATTATGACATTCAGTGTCGCCGCGTCGGGTGGCGCTTTCAGTCAGCAGTGGCGATCAGAGGCCGGGCCGGCACGCCAACGGCCGTCACGGATGGCGCAATGTCGGTGACAACGGCTGCGCCCGCGCCGACGATGGCCCAATCGCCGATCGATCGGCCTGGGATCACGCTGACGCCAACGCCGAGGAATGCACCCGAACCGACGCTCACGGATCCGGCGAGGTGGCACCCTGGGGCGATATGAGCGAAATCGCCTACACGGCCGTCGTGGTCGATGGAAGCGCTGGTGTTCACGATGACACCGACACCTATCGTTGTGCGGGCATTGATGACGACGCCGGGCATGATGACCGAGCACTCCCCAATGGTGACCGAGGCCGATACCACGGCGTTCGGGCTGACGGCGCGTGCGAACCGGTGTCCACGCCGGGCCGCGTTCTGGATCAACCGCATCCGCAGCTTGTTGTCGCCTACGGCGACGAAAATGGAACATTCCGTGGTGGATAGTTCGTTGATGATCGAGTCGTCGCCAAGGTGAACGAGGTCGAGTTCGCTCGGGTCGTTTGCGATGTAGCCCAGAATTTCGTGCCCTGCTGCACGCAACACGTCGAGGCAGACCGCCGCATGCCCACCACCTCCGACCAGGACCACCCTGCGCTGCTCGGGTGTTGTCACGACAGCAGCCTGTTCACTACGTGCGACCACGAGATGCCGCCGGAATCCGTGCGCCTTCGAGCCAGTCGTTCAGGCTCTCTTGTGTGAAGGGCACGGGCCGAGGTTAGACGATCGTCGTCGAACGCCCACGGACGCCGAGACCGCGAACCGATCCATGGAACCGATCCATGGAACCGATCCGCAAGATTCTGAATATTTCTTGTGGACGGTGTTGTGTACGAACGTCAGTTCGGTTATGGTTGGTGTTGCTGATCTTCCCCGATCACTCTCGACAGTTCTGCTGTCCTCAATGTTTCAACGAGTTCGAGTGGTGTGCGCAGGAGGCGAAAATCGTGAG
>JANYKS010000048.1 GCA_025358125.1 Actinomycetes bacterium | reverse complement strand
ACCACCACTGAGGCTGCGACGACCACCACTGAGGCTGCGACGACCACCACTGCGGCTGCGACGACCACCACTGCGGCTGCGACGACCACCACTGCGGCTGCGACGACCACCACTGCGGCTGCGACGACCACCACTGCGACGACCACCACGATCCAGAGCTTGGTCCCGATCGCCCCCACCACCAGCAACCCTGATCAGGTGGGTAACGAGGCCCCGGCCCCGGCCCCTGACCTCACCGGGAGCCTGCCTGTCACCGGCGCCACGGACACGATGTGGTTGGAGTTCGGCGGTTTCTTGGTCCTGCTCGGCCTCACCATGCTGTCGCTCACACGTCGCCGGCCAGCATGATCCGACACGGCCGGTAGAACTGGGTTCGAGCGGCTGCCCGCCGCACCCGACTTCGGACGCTGCGGGTCACAGCCCGGAGGAGGTTGGCGCACATGCTTCCGGTCGGAGTTCCGCCGGCCACACCTGCGGTGCCGTGAAATCCACCGTCACTGGTAATTTTCTCCAAATCGACTCGCGCGGAATGACGAACCGTCTCGAGAGAAGGAGAAGACGATGACGGTGCCCAGTACGCACGATCACTACACGATCATCACTGCCGACAGCCACGCCGGTGGTAGCCACGCCCAGTACCGCGAGTACCTCGACCTCGAGTTCCGCGACGACTTCGATGCATGGCGGGGGAAATACAAGAACCCGTTCAAGGACCTCAAGGACGACCGTCGCGCCCGAAACTGGGACAGCGCGCGGCGGTGGGCCGAGCAGGAGGCCGATGGTGTCGTTGCCGAGGTGATCTACCCGAACACTGTTCCGCCGTTCTTCCCGAGCTTCGTGCTCTTCGCCCAGCCCCCCAGGCCCGACGAGTACGTTCACCGGCTTGCCGGGATCCGGGCCCACAATCGCTGGATCGTGGACTTCGTCGCCGAGGCGCCGCAGCGGCGGGCTGGGATCGGCCAGATTTTCACCAATGACCTCGACGATGCGATCACGGACGCCCGCTGGATCAAGGACAACGATCTCCGCGGCGGCATACTGCTCCCCAACATCGCCCCCGACGTCTCATGGGTCAGTCCGCTTTACGACCCCGCATACGATCGATTGTGGGCAGAGCTCGAGGCACTCGAACTTCCGGTCAACGTGCACGGCGGCACGGGTGCTCCGAACTACGGCAACTTCGCCGTTTCACCATTGCTGTACATCAACGAGGTCGTGTTCTACTCGCAGCGCCCGCTCGTGCAACTGATCCTGTCAGGGGTGTTCGAGCGCTTCCCGCGGCTCAAGTTCGTGATCACCGAGACGGGTGCCGCGTGGGTTCCGCCGCTGCTCGCTCGCCTCGACTCGACGATGGCCAAGATTCGAGATACTGGAGCAACGGGCGAGATCCGATACTCCAAAGACGTCGTGCTACCGAAACTGGCCAGCGAGTACTTCGCCCAGAACTGCTGGGTCGGCGTCAGCCAGCCGGGACCGGCTGACGTCGCCGCGCTCGACGCGATCGGGCGCGACCGGTTCATGTGGGGCAGCGACTACCCGCACGACGAAGGCACGTATCCGTTCACTCGCGAGCACCTGCGCCAGGTGTTCCACGCCACGTCGACCGACGACATGCGCAAGATCCTCGGCGGCAACGCCGCCGCGCTGTACGGGTTCGAGCTCGATCGGCTCGCCACCTACGCCCACGATCACGGACCGACCGTTGCCGAATTGGCCGAGCCGCTCGGGCAACTCCCCGAGCATCCGAACGAGGCATTGCTCAAGGCCGCCGCCGGCGCTCACCTGTAGAGGGTCGGCCCCAGGAGCGGACCCAGTGGCGTCCAAGCCGCGGCGAAATCGCGACCATCTGCGGCCCACGGCGACCCCCGATGGCGAGCTAACGTCGGCGCCTGTGAAGTTCTCGATCTGGACCTCGAATGCCCGCCCGTGGTCGGAGATGCTCGACATCGCCACGTACGCTGACGGGGCCGGTTGGCACAGCCTCTGGTACGCCGATCACTTCATGGCGCAGACCGACGACGATTCAACCGGCGATGGGCCGGCGCTCGAATGCTGGAGCATCCTCGCGGCAATCGCCGCGGCCGTGCCACGGCTGCGGCTGACGTCGATGGTCTCGCCCGTCACCATCCATCATCCCGTCGTGCTCGCCAAGCGCGTGACGACGGTCGACCAGATCAGCGGTGGTCGCGTCGTGTTCGGTCTCGGAGCCGGGTGGCAGGTCAACGAGCACCGGGCCTACGGCTTCGACCTGCCAGATCCGGGCGAACGGGTGACCCACTTCATCGAGTCGATCCAGGTGATTCGTCATCTCCTCGACGACACGCGGGCCAACTTCGCCGGCCGTTGGTACACGCTGACCGACGCTGCATTCGAACCGAAGCCGGTGCAGTCACCGTTGCCGCTCCTCGTCGGCACGGGTAGTCCGCGGATGATGCGCGCAACGGCGAGATACGCGAACGAGTGGAACACATGGGGTGACCCCCCTCAGGTGCGTGAGCGCACCGAGCAGTTTGTCGCGGCGTGCGAGGCCGTCGGGCGCGATCCGCAGACCATGCGGCGTTCGGCACAGGCGATGGTGTTCTTCACCGCCGACGACGCAGCCCGGGACAAGCTGACCAAGCGCGTGCCGGAGGGTCGCTCACTCGTCGGCAACAGTGCTCAGCTCGTCGATCTGATCGGCGGGTACGTCGATGCCGGCGTCGATGAATTCGCGCTGCCGGACTTCACCCTCGGCGAAACTCCGGCTCAGCGGCGCGAGGCGATCGAGCGATTCTGGAACGAGGTCGCCTGCCAGTTCGGGTGAGCCTGCAGTCGGTCGCCGCCTGCATTTCGACAACATCAGTAGGCGGGATACCAGCACGATTCGTCGATCCGGCGAATGAGCGTCGCGTCGTCGACGTGTGGCGCAACACCTTCGATGACGGCTTGGCGGGCCACGGCCAACGCGACCGCACGCGCGACGATGTGGCTGTGCTCGATCGGCGGCACCAGCGACGGCGCACCCGCACGAGACTCAGCCGCGCGTTCGGCGACGGCGAGTGACGCTGCCGTGATCATCTCGTCGGTGACTTCGGTCGCGCCGCACGCGATCACCCCGAGCCCGAGCCCAGGGAACACGTATACGTTGTTGACCTGCGCAATCGGGTAGATCTCGCCAGCATGTGCCACCGGGGCGAACGGGCTGCCAGTACCGATCAGCGCCCGTCCGCCGGTCCACGAAATGACATCTGCCGGGATCGCCTCGGCCCGCAGCGTCGGATTCGAGAGCGGCATCACGATCGGGCGCAGCACCCCGTCGCCCATCAACCGAATGACCTCTTCGGAGAACAGCCCTGGCTGACCCGTCACGCCGATCAGCGCGTGGGGGCGCACCCGGCGCACGATCTCGGCCAGGTCGATTCGGTCATCGGCGCCGATTGCCCATGACGTGACGTCGCTCGTCGGGCGGACGAACGGCTGCTGGAACGGTCGGATGTCGGCCTGCCCTTCCCTGACGAGGCCTTCACGGTCCACCAGCCAGATCTGCGAACGTGCCGTGCCGGGGTCGACACCGGTCATCACGAGCGTGGCAACCAGCTGATTGGCGATGCCGACTCCGGCCGATCCGGCGCCGACGATTACGGCGCGCAGTTCTGCGATCGGCTCCTCGGCGATCCGCATTCCGGCGATGATCGCCGCTGCGGTCACCGCCGCGGTGCCCTGGATGTCGTCGTTGAACGAACAGATCCGGTGGCGATGACGAGCCAACAGGCGCCCGGCGTTGCGCTGCGCGAAATCCTCCCACTGCAACAAGACGCCGGGGCACCGATCCTGCAGCGCGTCGACCAGTTCGTCGACGAGTTCGTCGTATTCCTCATCACGAACACGACGGTGCCGACGACCGAGGTAGAGCGGATCCGACAACAGTGTCTCGTTGTCCGTGCCGATGTCGAGCAGGATCGGCAGGGTGGTCTCGGGATCGACTCCACCGACAGCCGAGTAGAGCGCGAGCTTGCCGATCGAGATGCCCATCCCACCGACACCGAGATCGCCGAGGCCGAGGATTCGCTCACCGTCGGTCACGACAACCACCCTCACGACGTCGACCTGCGCAGTCGCGTTATCGAGCAGTTCGCGGACGCGACCACGGTCGCCGGCCGAGATGTAGAGGCCGTGCTCGCGGCGATAGATCCGCGACCACTCCAGGCATGCCAGGCCGACGGTCGGCGTGTACACGATCGGGAGCAGCTCAGCGAGGTGCTCTGTCAGGAACTTGTAGAACAGCACCGTGCTGCGTTGCTGCAGCAACCGGAGATAGATGTGTCGGTCGAGGTCGGTCGTCTTGGCGTCGTACTCCACCTGCACCCGCATCAGCTGCGTCTCGAGATCCTCGATCACCGGCGGGAGCAGACCGTGCAGACCCAGCCGGTCGCGTTCTTCAGCGGTGAACGCCGTGCCCTTGTTCCGGTACCGGTTGGCCAGGACGTCTCGACCGCGCACTTCCATCGCTGTCAATCTAGGTGGCTTGTGCCCCCGGGGCCATGCTGGTCCAGGCGCCGAGATCAGCGAGCGCGCGCGCCGCGCGTGACCCGCTTGACGACATCGACCCCGAGGCGAGTGGGGCGATTGCCCTGATGCACCGCTTCGAGCAGTCGCCCCATTTCCAGCTCGGCCTTCTTGGCTCGGCCGCGTCCGGTGAGGGCCACTCCCACTCCTGCAAGGATCGCCACCGGCGCCGCGAGCAACAGCACTGGTCCGGCGGCTGCCGCGCCGATCACGACACCGACCGTTCCACCGACGGCGACGATGGTCCCGCCACCGGCTGCAGCCCGACGACTGTGGCTGCGGTCGACAGACACTCTGACGACGGAGGAGCCGCTGCCGGCATCACGGGCGGTGGCACTCACTCGCCGGAACTCGCCGAGCCGGCCCTCACCCGTCGCGCCGCGAAGGGCCCTGATCACGACACCCACCATGCCCGATCGCTTGCTCCACTCGCCCGAGTCGTCGCGAAGGCGATCGCGACGAAGGTGATGGCCGGCGACCATCCAGGCATCGAGGCGCGCCAGCACCTCGGCCGGCTGACCGGCGATCTCGTCATCGACGACGAGCACACCCGCCCCGAGGATGCGGTCACCCACCCGACGCGGCGGCGATGGACCGAGCCGCTCGAGAGCGATCGATCGGCGAACCGCCTCGACGCAGAGACCGACCTCGTCGGCGGCAGCGAGCAGCGCCGCTTCGCCGAAGCCGGAACCGGAGTTTGACGGCAGGGTCCGTTGCTCGAGTTCGGTCGCGCGCCGCAAGATCCGGGCCACGACGTCGCGATCGAGGATTTCCTCGTCTGCCATCGGAGCAAGCCTATGAGTCGCAGCCCGGTTGCGTTCCGATTGCAGGGTCGCCGTGGCCGCCACTGATCCCGGGTACCAGAGCGACCGACGGCTGATACTCCCCGGAACGCGATGTGCTCGGCCGCTACGATCGCGATGTGATGGGTACCCCGGGCGAGGAACGACCGGTCACCACAATGGACTGCGGCACACCGGTCGGCACCTCGATCGCGTGGGCGATGTGGTCGCTGTTCGTGGGGCTCGGAATGCTGCTCGTCGGAGTCGGTCTGTTCGCGACCACGGTTGGCGTCAGGGCTGCGCTGAACCGTTACCCCGACTGGCAGATCGGCCTGATCGGCGCCGCGTACTACGGCGGCTTCCTCGCCGGAGCGAGGCTGACGCTCGATGCGCTCTCACGAGTCGGACACATCCGTGTCTACGCCGCGCTTGCCTCGGTGCTGTCGGCCACGATGATCGTCGTCGGCCTCACGAACTCACCGGCGGCGTGGACCGTGATGCGGTTCATCAGCGGCGCGTGCATCGCGGGACTGTACGTGGTGGCCGAGTCGTGGCTCAATCAGTTGGCGACGAACGACAACCGCGGCCGGCTGTTGGCGATCTACATGGTGGTCACCAGCGGGGCATACGGCGTCGGTCAGATTCTCGTCGGCCAAGTCGACCCGCGCACGGTGACTGCGTTCGCGCTGGCGGCCATGCTGACCTCGCTCGCCGTCGCGCCCGTCGCGCTGTCGGAGGACGCCGTGCCCCCGCCGATCGAGCAGTCGGCCACTTTGCAACTCCGTCAGCTGGCCAAACTGGTGCCAACCGGTGTCGGCACCTGCCTGCTCGTCGGGGTCACCCACGGCGCGCTGGTCGCGATGGGTGTTGTGTACGCCACCCGCGTCGGTCTCTCACCGGCGCAAGCGGGTCGTTTCATCGCCGCGACGGCCGTTGGCGGAGTGCTGACGCAGTGGCCGCTCGCGTCGGCATCGGACGAGATCGACCGCCGCTTCGTCGGCGCGGTAGCCGCCCTCCACGCGATCGCGGCGGCGGTGTGGTTGCTCGTATCGGGCCCCTCCGGCTGGCAGGGATTGGCCGCGATGGCCGTGCTCGGCGGGGCCAGCTTCCCGCTGTACTCGATCGCTTCTGCCTACACCAACGACTGGGTCGAGCCGGAGCACGTGAGCGGCGCCGCGTCCCAACTCGTGCTGTTGTACGGGGCTGGCGCGCTCGTCGGACCACCGATCGTTTCGGTGATGATGATGGTCATCGGCGCCAACGGCTTCCTGTGGGCGATGGTCGCGATGCACGCATCGATCGTGTTGTTCCTCATCTACCGCCTGCTGGCGTGGAGGGCTCCGATCTCGAAACTGCCGTGGAACGAATCGTCGCTGGCAGCCCGAGCGTTCTTCCTTCCCGCCAACGTCGTGTGGATGGGGAGCCGCCTGCGCCGCCGCGGTGCTCGCCGGCGCTGACGATGCCGGCGCTGACGATGCCGGCGGCCGCTCGACTCCGTATCATTTTCGCCGATGGCCGTTCATGCACTGCATTCGACGGTCCGAACGATCGGGTCGATCCTGATTGCGACGATCACACTGGCACCGCTCGCCGCCGCCCGATCGGCACAGCCCCCGTCGACACGAGCACCGTCTGCGCAGCCCAGGTCTGCACGAGCACCGTTGACACGTCAAACCTCGGGGGGTGACGTTGCCGTGTCGGGTATCCAGATCAGCGCGCCGGCCTCGGCCTCAGCCCCCGCACGACCAAGTGGCAGGACGCAGGCCGGACCATTCCCCCCGGCACCAGCGGTCGACAACCCTGCATTGGCCGGTTGCGACGCCGCGTTGCTGCAAGCGTTGACGCAGACCAACCCGGCCGCGTCGCAGTGGATCATGGTCGTTCTGCCAACGACTTCGTCGACCACGGCCACCTTGGCCATTGCCACCGTCAGCCACGACGCGTGGCGATGCACGTTGGCGCAGACGGTCGCACGAGTCGGCCGCCAGGGCATCCGGGCGATCGAGCAGCGGCGCAGCGATGACGGCACCACGCCGTCCGGTATCTTTCCGCTCGGTGTCGTCGCCACGCCGCAGGGACCGATCTCGTTCTTCGGCAACAGTGCCGACCCCGGCGCGCTGGGCCACTACCGGCGGATCCAGCCAGGCGATTGCTACGGGGCAAATCCGAATACGCCCGGGTACGGGCATTGGCGTGTCGACACCGTTGGTTGCGCCGGCGACGATGAGTTGCTCGCCAACAACGTGCAGACCTACGAACACGCCGTGTTGATCGGAGCGAACACCGAACCGAACGTCAGCGGAGACGCGGCGGGCGAGATCCCCTACGCTGCAGCGATCTTCCTCCACCGCGACGCCGTCACGGCCACAGGGCAGACCAAGCCGACATCCGGTTGCGTGTCGGTCGGTCACGACGCCCTCGTCACGGCATTGCGCACGATCAACCCGGCGCTCGATCCCCATTTCGCGATCGGGCTCCGAGCCGACCTGGTCGGCTGAGGCCCACTGGACTGCACGGGGCTCGGTACGCTTGCACGATCGAATCGAACGCTCCCCTCTCGATCCGGGCCCGGGTGCTGCGGCTCGTCATCGCATGGCCCGCCGTTTCGTTGGGTATCGCGATGCTGCTGAAGGCGCGGCTCGGCGTCGCCCCGTTCGACGTGCTGAACACGGGCGTGGCGAGGGTTGTCGGGGCCTCCTTCGCGCTTGTGTACCTGGGTGTCTCATTGCTGTTCTATGCGATCGGAATGCTGCTCGGGGGGCGCGCCGGGTGGGCGAGCGTCGTCGGTACCTTCGTGATCGGCCCGCTCATCGGCGTCTTTCGCTCTGCCCTACCGGAGCCCGGGACCATCATCGCCCGTTCGGTGATGATGGTCGCCGCCAGCTTGATCCTGGCGACCGCGGTCTGTCTCGTGATCACGACCGAACTCGGAGCCGGCCCGACCGAGGTGCTGATGCTCGGCCTGATCAGGCGCAACGTCCCCATCGTTGCCGCCCGGTGGATCACCGACGGCGTGCCGCTCGTGATCGGCGCACTCCTCGGAGGCGCGGTCGGGATCGCGACGGTGATCTTCGCGTTCGCGCTCGGTCCGTTGATCAAGTTCGGCCTTTCCGTATTGCGTTACACGCCTCCACACGACACGAACCCGCTAGCGCTCGCGGCGATCGACTGACGTCGCTGCAGAGCGTCAGTCGGAAAGGGCGTGATTACACCTTCTTGTTCGGGGTAGCCTGTCCGCTGGGCGTTGTAACATCGGAGCACCAACTTGGCGAACTGGAACGCGGCGGGACCGTACGAGTCCCGCGCCCGACAGATCCATCAGCTCAGGGGGCGGCTCAAAGGTCTTTGCGCGTTGGGGCTGGCAAGCCTGCTGCTTTTCTTCTCTGCTCCATTGACATCGTTACACGTGATCACAGCCGAGGCGGCCCCCGCCACCGCAGCCGCGTACGTGCCGATCCAGCCATGTCGCCTGGCCGACACCCGCCTCACCGGAGGTTACGCGCGACTCGATCCGCTGACGCTCCAGATCTCGACGCGGGGCGTCTGCGGACTGCCGAACGGGGCGACTTCGCTGGCCCTGACGCTGACAGTCGTGAAGCCCGAGGCGACGGGTTTCCTCACCGCATGGCCTGCTGATCAGGCTCGCCCGACCGTCTCGAATCTGAACTTCAACGGATCCGAGGTCAGAGCGAACGGTTCAATCACCAGTGTCGACTCGTCAGGATCGTTCCGGGTCTTCACGTCGGTACCCGCGCAGGTCGTCGTCGACGTGGTCGGGGCCTTCGTTGCGAGCGGTGCCGTAGCAACTGGCCGTTTCGTTTCGCGCCCGGCAACACGGTGGTACGACTCGCGCCCGGCCGCCAAGCTGAGCCCGTCCTCGTCGCTCACGCTCGCACTCCCATCCGGCGTGCCGGCTGACGCGGTCGCGCTCGTGCTCAACATCACTGTCACCGAATCGTCCGGCCCCGGTTTCGTCACCGAGTTCCCAGCTGGTCGGCAGATGCCGACCTCGTCGATCCTCAACGTCGATCAGGCCGACCAGACGCGAGCCGCCGCTGGCATCTTCCCGATCTCTGCGGCCGGCGTTGCACTGTTTTCTTCGGGGGGTGGACACATCATCGTCGACCTGCTCGGCTACTTCACCGGGCCGTCGGCCGGTGCCGGCACACAGGGGTTGTTCACGGCTTACGATCCGACCCGCCTGCTGGATACGCGCGGCACGAGTCCGCTCGGGACAGCGGTGCCGCTCTATCCCGGCGGCGGCCTGGAGCTGCCGGTTTCACAGGGTGGGTCGATGGTGTACAACATCACAGCCGTCGCCGGCGACGCCGGCTACGTCAGTGCGTTTCCGGCCGGCGCCAACCGCCCGTCGACGTCCAGCGTCAACTCGGTCGGTGCTAGCGACGTGGTCGCCAACTTCGCGGTCACGCAGGTCTCGAACAGGGGCCTCGGCCTCTTCAGTCAATCGAGGACTCATCTGCTGATCGACCTCCAGGGCTGGTTCTCCGGACCGTCGGCGACGGCAACGCTCGCTCCGCCGACCAACACCCAACCGCCGACGCCACAACCCACCTTCTCGGCATGCACCCACGACGGGCTGGCGACGATCAACGGCAAACGGACGAGCGTTGGCGTCGCCCCGCTCGTGATCAATGCGGGGGCCGAGGGGTGGGCATGTTCGTGGGCGCTGCAGCTCGCCCAAGCCGGTTCTGGTTTGTCCCACTCCGACCCGAACGGCCGCTCGGCAGCGGCCGGTTGTCCCGCCGGCGAGAACATCGCGCTGTCCGGCGCCGTATCGACGGCCCACATGTACAGCATGTGGTTCGCATCGCCGACGCACCTCGCCAACCTCACCAACTCGATCTACAAATCGGTCGGGATCGGATTCGTCGTGCGAACGGATGTAACAGGCGTGGCAACGATCTACGGAGTCAACGATTTCGCGACCTGCTAAACCCTCTTCGGTGGCCTCGGGATGAAGGGGCTCGTCCGCGCGACGTAGTCGGTATAGCCCTGTCGTCGTTTCACGAGCGACTTCTCGAGCAGCGTCACGCCCGACACCCGCCGGAGCAGGATCGTCAGCACGACCGGGCCGATCAGGCCCCATGCTCCACGTCCCGTCTCGGCGGCGACGAGACCGATGCCCCACCACACGCACGCGTCGCCGAAGTAGTTGGGGTGGCGTGTGTATCGCCACAGACCGACGTTCATCACCTTGCCGGCGTTGGCCGGATCCGCCTTGAACCTGGCGAGTTGGGCATCGCCGACGGTCTCGAAGAACAGACCGACCGACCACAGCGCAACACCGATGTATGCAATCGCTGCGACCTTGGGCGTGGGATCCGTCTGGCCGAGTTGTACCGGCAACGACACGACGAACATCAACACGCCCTGCAGCGCGTAGACCGTGACGAGACTGACGAGCGCGAAACGCGAACCGTAGTGCTTGCGCATCGCCCGGTATCGGAAGTCCTCGCCCTTGCCATGGTTGCGCAGGAAGAGATGGGTTGCGAGCCGCAGCCCCCACACCGTCGTCATGATCACGAGCAGCCCTTGGCGGGACTCGTCGCCGTGATCCGCCGTCAGTCGCACGGACCACGCCACGACGACGAAACCGAGGCCCCACACGATGTCGACGATCGACGCGTTCTTGAGCACCACACTCAGCAGCCATGTGCCGACCATCAAGGTCGCAATCGCAATTCCTGCGACCAGCGCGGCGTGACCCATCACGTCTCGTTGTCGTGTCGGGATGCGAACGCAGCGCCCACTTCGGCGTCCATTCGAACCCATTGTCGATCGAGCCATTCATTGAACGCGCGACCCCGCGGGACATCGCTGTTCGCGACCCTCCGAGCCGAGAACAGGATCGGGGCCGGGCGACGGTTGAGCGCGGCGAGAATGCCGCCGAAGGTGTCGAGACCTTCGAAGCCGACATGCCAGGCGAGGATCACATCGACGTCGGGGGCGCCGCGCATCATCGCAGCAGCGCCCGACGGTCGGGGAGGGAGCAGATTGCGCAGGGCCGAAAGTTTGCGGGCACGCTCAGGGTCGTGCTCGGCAATCTTCTCCAACGACTTCTCGCGTTTGCGTGGATTGGCGCGCGTGCCCTCCGGGAAGATGATCGCGATGTCGTGTTGGCCGAGCCCGGTCGTGAGGCGCTCGAGCGCGGCCAGTTCGGGCGCTGAATCGGTCGAGGCGCGGTCGAGGAAGTAATTCGGGATGCGCTGGCCGACAACGTCCAAACAGGGATCGAGGAGTAACTCGCGTTTGAGCACATAGCGCGGCCTGAGCCCCGCAAGGTTGGTCGTGACGAACGCGGACACGAGCGAGTCGGCGAGGCTGGCGTGGCGAACGAACAGCACGGCCGGACCGGGCGTGAACGCTTCGACGTTGTCGACCTCGAGCCGGATTCCGCATGTGGCTCCGAGCGCGGTGAGCAGGTTCTTGGCCCACCAGGCCTGCAGCGCGTAGTGGAGCCCCTGGCGGCGGCCCTGACCGCTGATCCACAGGCCGAACGCGGCGAGCACTCCCGCAGTCTCGAGCCACGCCCAACAGACTCCGAACGCGAGCAGACGTACTGTCGGCAGACGCAGCCGGCCGCGCAGTGCGTCGAAAACAGCGGTGAGCGGAAGCCACAACGGAACGGTGAGCGTGAGCGTGACGGCCACCGCGATGAGCGCCGGAATGGTGACCAGTCGCCGCTCCAGGGTGCTCTTCGACAGTCTCACGCCAACGTTGTAGCGCATTTCACACCGACACTGCGTCAATCGACCGCACCGTGCTACGACAGGTCGACACCGAACGCGTCGTTGAACTTCGCGTAGTACTCGGCGTCGTCCTCAGCGGTTGCCAGAGCGACCCACTCGGCATCGGTCATCCCGGCGCGGCCATCGACCAACTCCGGCCCTCCCCAACTGCACGGATAGCGCAGTTGGGGAGTGTCGGTGGTGATTGCGTGGTTGATGAGCGCGCCGACTTCGAACGGATCGGTGGCGTGGGCCAGGCCCGTTGCGTAGAACTGGAACATCCTGCGGTAGTGCGGATCGTAGGCGCCGCTCTGATTCGGCGCGTCGATGTTCTTGGCGAAGATCGCCGACTTCGTGACGCCCGGCTCGATGATCGCAACTCGAATGCCGAACGGTGCGACCTCCTGGGCGAGGCCCTCGGAGAAGCCCTCGAACGCCCACTTGGATGTGACGTAGGGCGATTGCGCGAGTGAGGCGACACGACCGGCGACCGAGGTGACGTTGACGATGCATCCGCTGCCGCGCTTGCGCATCTGGGGGAGCACGGCCTGGATGCAGCGCACCGCTCCGCAGAGATTGATGTTCATCACCTGGAGGTACACGTCCGTCGGACACTCTTCGGCGACAGCATTGGCGCCAACCCCGGCATTGTTGACCAAGACATCGATCCGGCCGGCGTCGCTCAGGATTGTTGCGAAGCCGTCACGAACGGAGCCATCCGAGCCGATGTCGAGTTCGACGAGGCGCACGGCCACGCCCCTATCGGCAGCCATCGCCTGCAGCTTGGAGGCCTTGGCCACGCTACGTACGGTTCCGTAAACGGTGTAGCCCGTGCTCGCGAGTTGGATCGCGGTTGCCCGCCCGATTCCCGAGTTCGCACCGGTCACAACGGCAACAGGAACCTCGGCAGTAGAAGCAGTAGAACTGGTCATCACCGATGTTATTCCGTCAGTGAGCGGCGACGGGCAGCCGGAGCCCGACGACCGCGCCGCCCTCTGGATGGTTCTCGGCAAAGGTGCTGCCGCCGTGGGCAGCGGCGACCTCGGTCACGATCGACAGCCCGAGGCCGGAGCCGGGTTGGGATCGGGCCGTGACGGCCCGGAAGAACCGGTCGAACACGTGAGCCAGATCGGCCTCGGCGATCCCCGGTCCGTGGTCGCGTACCGCGATCCGGCCCTGGCGGGCCGAGATCGAGATCGGCCCACCAGTGCGATCGAACTTGGCGGCGTTGTCCAACAGGTTGGTAATCGCCCGTTCGAGCAGGGATCGTTGGGCGACCACGACGGCTGAGTCCGTATCGACGTTGATGGTCCGACCCGTGCGGCGCCCGACGCGCTCGACTGCTGCCTCAACGGCCTCGGCCAGCGACACCGGCCTCGCCGGCTCATCCGATATGCGCCCCGACCCGACGGCCACCACCTCTTCGACGAGCGAGGACAGCTCGGCCACTTCGACATCGAGATCGTCGAGGACCTTCGTGCGCACGTCAGCCGGCAGGTCGCTGTGACGGCGCAACACGTCTACGTTCGTGCGCAGGCTCGTGAGCGGGGTCCGCAATTCGTGGCCGGCATCCTGCACGAGCCGGCGTTGCTCCTCTCGTGATCGCGAGAGCGCGCCGAGCATCGACGAGAACGCCGTTCCCAAGCGGCCGACTTCATCGCGACCGTTGGCGTTGACGTCGATGTCGAGCCGTCCGGTCGTAGAAACCTCCGCAGCGGCATCGGTGAGTTGACGCAGCGAACGGGTGAGTCCTCTCGCGGCGAACCATCCGGCGAAAGCGGCGAAGCCGACGGCGATGCTACCGACGAGCAGGATTCGGGTGCGCAGGTCGCTCAGCACCCGATTCATCTCCGACAGATCCCGACCGATCTGATAGGCGTAACCCTGTGACGAACGGGTCAGCACCCTGAATTGATGACCGTCAGAGCCGGTGACAGTGCGCAGGCTCGTGCCCTCGCCGCTGGAGGCAATCCTGCGCTCTGCGTCGTTGACCTGCAACTGCAGGCCGGTTGTGCCGAAGTCGTCGACGCGCACCCCGTCCTTGTCGAGAACCTGGACCACGAGTTGCTCGATCCCCAGCGGGCGATCGCCTCCCGGAAAGTTGGGCTTGCCCGGACCGTCGGCTCCGCCAGCGTTGCGACCGTCGAACCGTTTCGACGAGCCGAGGGAGCGATCGATTTCCGACAGCATGCGGGTGCTCGTCGCGTCATAGCTGAGCCAGCCGACACCGACGGCTGCAAGGGCAGCGAGGGAGGCGAGCGAAAGAGCAAACTTGGCGCGCAGACTCATCGCGCCCGCACCGTGTAGCCAACTCCGCGAACCGTGTGGATCAGCGGTCGACGCCCGTCTACATCGATCTTGCGGCGGAGATAGCCGATGTACACCGCAAGATTCTTCGAATCCGGGCCGAAGTCGTAGCCCCAGATCCGCTCGTAGATCGTGGTCTGATCGAGCACGATGCCGGCGTTGCGGACCAGCAGTTCGAGCAGATCGAACTCGGTCTTGGACAGCTCGATCTCGCTGTCGGCCACCCACACCCGGCGAGCAGCCGAATCGACGCGCATGTCGCCGACCGACAGGGCCGCCGATGCGGCGTCATCGTCTGGTTGCGAGCGACGCAGCAGGGCGCGTAGACGGGCCAGCAGTTCGTCGAGCGCGAACGGCTTGGACAGATAGTCATCAGCGCCCGCGTCGAGGCCGGCGACGCGATCGGATGTGTTCGTGCGGGCCGTGAGCAACAGGATCGGGACCCGGTTCTTCTCGCTGCGCAGCACTCGGCACGCAGTGAGCCCGTCGACGACGGGCATCATCACGTCGAGCACGACGACATCGGCCGGCTCGGCGTGCAGTGCTTCGAGTGCTTGCGCGCCGTCTGACACCGCCGTCACGTTGTATCCCTCGAGCGTGAGGGCGCGAGCCAACGACTCGCGCACGGCGCGTTCGTCTTCGGCGATAACGATTCGAACGCCTCCATTGACGCCCAGAGACCCATTCACACCCATAGATCTAGCCGGTCCGCGTAAGAGCAGGGTGAGAATTCGACTCGAATTCAGACGTGCGATTCAGCCATTCGATTCAGCCATGGTAGATCTGGGCCCGCAGTGCCTCGACCCAATCGTCGGCTTCGCGCCAACGGGCATCGGCGTGCTCGCGGGCACTGTGGGCGTGCTCTCCGGCGGCCGGATACGACCCGAGGAACTTGACCGCGCCGTGTTTCGCGTGCAGCGACCGCATCGCGTCGGCCACGATTTCGTCGGACACGTGCCCATCGGCGTACAGGATGAAGCAATAATCGCCGAGGCCGCCCCGCTTGGTCGGCCGGCTGAGCAAGTTGCTGAGGTTGATCCGCCGCGCAGCGAACTCTTGGAGGATGCTGATCAGGCTGCCGGGTTCGTCGGCTCGTTGATACACGACGAGCGCGGTTCGGTCGTGACCCGTTGGCGGCGCCACATGGCCTTTGCCAACGAGCACGAACCGGGTCTGATTGGCGTCGTTGTCGGCGATACCCGAAGCGAGCACCTGGAGGCCGTACAGCGCTGCCGCATTGCGCGGCGCGATCGCGGCGACGCCGGGCGCCGGATTCTCACCGAGCGAACGGGCCGCGTCGGCGGTGCTGTGCGCGGCGTGTAGTTCAACGTCGGGAAGTTCTCTGCGGAGGAACTGATGGCACTGCGCGGTCGCGACCGGGATCGAGACGACGACTTTGATATCGGTCAGAGCTGTCCCGACCGGAGCGACCAGGCAGTGCACGATGTCGAGTACGACCTCGCGCTGGATCAACAGCTGATAGTCGAAGGCCAATGCATCCTGGGTGAAGTTGACAGTGCCCTCGATCGAGTTCTCGATCGGCACGAACCCGAGATCCATCTCGCCGGCCTCGACCGCGTCGAGCACATCGGGGACGGTACGAAAGGGCACGAGCTGGCCGTCTGCGAGATCGCGCTGGGTCAACAGCGCCTGCTCCGTGTACGTACCGGCCGGTCCGAAGTATCCGACACGCGGGCTCTTGATCATCGGCTCAGGCTACGGCACGACCCCACCGGCGGCATCTCAATTCGCCCGGTTCCGCCAGGCCCGTGGCAGCATGCTTGCCGTGAACGAGGCCGACATCCGTCAGTTGCTCGACGGTGTACGCAGCGGCACGCTCAGTGCCGACGACGCGGTCGCGACGCTGCGCCGGTTGCCCTTTGCCGACGTCGGCGATGCGCTGGTCGATCACCACCGCTCGCTGCGCCAGGGGATGCCGGAAGCTGTCTACGGGCCGGGCAAGACGCCGGAGCAGGTGACCGTGATCGTCGGCGAACTACTTGCCCACGGCAGCGATCCGGTGCTGTTGACCCGCGGCTCGGCCGAGCAGATCTCGACCGTCCTCGCCGCTCACGGTTCGGCCCGACGACTCGGTGGTTCGGTGCTGTGGCGCCAGCCGAGGCCGTGGCGCACATCGGCGGTGCTCGTGATCTCGGCCGGGACGGCCGATCAGCCCGTCGTCGACGAGTGTCTCATCACCCTGGCCGCTCATGGTTTCGACGCTACCCAGCGCAGCGACGTCGGCGTGGCCGGTTTGCACCGTCTGCTCGCGCACATCGACGAGATCACGAGCGCCGACGCGATCATCGTCGTCGCCGGGATGGAAGGCGCTCTCGCCAGCGTCATCGGTGGGCTGAGCGCTGCCCCGATCGTGGCCGTGCCGACCAGCGTCGGATACGGCGCCGGCCTGCAGGGCGTGACCGCGCTCTTGGCAATGCATGCATCGTGCGCGAGTGGCGTCGCTGTCGTCGGCATCGACAACGGATTCGGAGCGGCGTGCGCGATCGCCCGGATGATGAAGTCATGAGGACAGCCTGGTTCCACTGCTTCGCCGGAACGGCCGGCGACATGACCCTCGGCGCGCTCGTTGATGCCGGGGCGGATCCGGGTGCCGTCGCCGCGATCGTCGCCCGGCTCGACCTCGACGACTACGCGCTGACGTTCGAGCCAGTGCTGCGCTGCGGCCTCGCCGCGACGCACGCCGTCGTGGTCGTCAACGATCATTCGCACGACGATGACGCGCCGGTGCGCAAGCAGCTGCGGGATCACGAGCAGGAGCAGGAGCAGGAGCAGGAGCAGGAGCACGGCCATCGGCCGTACCGCGTGATCCGCGAACTGCTCCTGGGCGCCGACCTTCCACCGCGGGTCCGTGAGCGAGCGCTCGCGACATTCGACGCCCTTGCGGACGTCGAAGGCGCGCTGCATCGGATGCCGCCGCTCGATGTCGAGTTCCACGAGGTCGGCTCTGTCGATGCGATCGTCGACATCGTTGGTTCGTGCGCCGCGCTGGAGGTGCTCGGCATCGATCACATCGTCTGCAGCCCGATTGCCGTCAGCCGCGGCACGGTGCAGGCTGCGCACGGTGAGCTGCCGGCGCCGGCGCCCGCTGTCGTGGCCTTGTTGGCGCGCCGCCAGGCTCCGGCGTTCGGCATCGACACCCGCATGGAGGTTGCCACGCCGACCGGAGTGGCGTTGATGACAGCCTTGGCCGACGAGTTCGCACCGCTGCCCCCGATGATCGTGGAATCCGTCGGGTACGGCGCTGGCACAGCCGACACGCCCAGTCGACCGAACGTCGTGCAGGTCGTGGTCGGCACCGAACACGTGCCGTCGCCGATGGCGGGGCGTGGCGAGCCGGTGCGCGTGTTCGAGGTGAACCTCGACGATGCGACCGGCGAGGTCATCGGCCATACGATCGCGGCCCTGCTTGCGGCGGGCGCGCACGATGCGTGGGCCACCCCGATCGTGATGAAGAAGGGTCGCCCGGCGCACACCGTTCATGTTCTGTGCGACCCCGCACTCGGTGCGACGATTGCGGCCGTCCTCGTCGCCGAAACCGGATCGCTCGGCGTGCGCGGCACCACGATCGAACGCTGGCCCCAACAGCGCACCCAGAGCACGGTCGAGATCGAGGGCCATTCCATTCGTGTCAAGCTCGCCTCCGGCCGAGTGAAGGTAGAACACGATGACGCCGCGGCCGCCGCACAGGCGCTGGGCTGGCCACTGCGCGCGGTCCTCTCGGCCGCCGAAGCCCTCGGCTGGGCCGCACAGTCGCAGTCGGGGTAGGCGCACAACAGATCGAAGAACGGGACGCGGCCTGTTCAGCTGTCGCAGCGGGCACGCGGCCGTTTCAGGCGTTGTGGAAGTGGAGCCATTTGGTGTGCATCGTCTCACCGGTGGGGTGGGTGTACGGTTCGGGTGGTGGTGGGGGTGGCCTGTTTGGCGGGTTGGGTTGGGCGGATGCGGCGATGATCCGGCCCCGTTCGTCACGAAATTGGAGGCCGCCGGCGATGTCGGCGTTGCCGGTGACACCAAATTTGTGGTGGTGGTGTTTGTC
>JANYKS010000035.1 GCA_025358125.1 Actinomycetes bacterium | reverse complement strand
CTCGGGCGGAGTCGCCTGGCGGACTGACCCGGCGGACTGCAGCATCGCGTCGAGCCCGAGAGAGCCCGACATGGTGATCGTGTTGCCGGCGTCGTGCCATTGCAGGACCGTGTTGCCGTCCGAGTCCGAGCTGACGGTGACCGGGTGCGCATCGGCGCCATCGCCGACCTCGATCGTGCGGGTGAACAGATTCGATGCGCGGGGGTCCGGCGACGGTGGCAGCAGCAACTGCGCCACCGCCAGATCGTTTGCGGTCTGCGCGGTCACGGAAACCCTGATGTGTCCCGAGCCGTCGGCGGTGGTGTAGGAGGTGTCCTGACCACCAGGTGCGTATACCTGGCCACCCAAATCGATCCCCGGCGTCGAGCGTGAAATCAACCGCTGCGTGCCCGACACGAGTGCGTCGGCGCCGACGAACGTCGGCTTGCGATCCACGATGGTGATCGCCCCTGCCAAGCTGGTCAACTCGTCGCGGGTGAAACCGAACCCGGTGACGGTCAACACCTCTCCGTAGGTCGCCACGCGGGTAACTGTTGCGCTCGTCTCGCTCGGAGCATCCGATGCTTTCAGCGCTGCAAACGTCGTGATCTCGTCGAGACCGTCGGCGGATTTTCGGATCAAAGCCGGGACGCCGTTGATCGTGATCCGGTTCGCCGACGCGGTCATACCGAATCCCGGCAGCGTCGCTCCAGATCCGGTCGCGAACCATCGGCCGCTGGTGCGGGTGGCGCCGGGTGACGCCCACAACTCGAACCAACCGCCGCCGAAAACGCCGACAGCTTGCGCGTCGCCACCCTGGATTTGGAACCCGTTCGGGGGGTGATCGATGAGGTAACCCGGTGGCCCGATGGAGCCCGGGAGCGGCACCGGCTCGATCGTGTCGGTGACGGTCGCGTCGGTGCTGGCCGGACTGGTTGCCGGACTGGTTGCCAGGTTGAGCGATGTCACGGTTTGGGTGGAATCGTTCGGCCGCGCCCGCTTCGATGGCGACACCCACAAGAATCCGACAGCGAGCAAGCCGAACAGGCCGACCGCGATACCAATGGTGAGCCACGGCGATGTTCGAGGCGAGGTCCGCGAGGTCCGCGATGTCCGCGAGGTTCGCGAGGTCCGCGACGTCCGCGAGGTCCGCGATGTCCGCGAGGTCCGCGAGGTTCGCGAGGTTCGCGACGTTCGCGACGTTCGCGACGTTCGCGAGGTGCCGCCGGGATCCGGGTGACGAGCGGCCACCGGTGAGGGAGTGTCGAGCGGGTTTCCAGAATCGGCGGCCTGCCGCAATGCGGCCCGGACCCGATCTCGGGCCGTGTCATCGAGCCACAACTCCGCCGCGTGGACGACACGGTCCAGCGGTTCCCCCGGCGCGGCTGTGGCCAGCACCTCGCGCGCCTGGGCCAGCACCGTCTCGGCGTCCGGCTCCGCGATACCGAGGACATCGGCGACCTCTGACATTGGTCGGTCCTCGACATCGTGCAGGTTGATCGCAACCCGCTGCGCCGGGGTGAGTTGCGCGAGGGCGTTGGTCGCAGGCCCCGGCCCATTCCCGTGGTTCGTCTCCACGATCAAACGGTGGGCGATGATGCGAACAGCCGTCGTGTCAACAGCGGCGACCGCGCCGGTGACGCCAAGATGGTAGAGACGCTGATATGTGGCAACGAGCAGATCGTCGGCGAGTTGGCGATCACCGGCGGTGAGACGGCACAGCGAAGCGAACACGTCGCCGCCGGTCGCCTCGAACCACGCCAGTACACCGGACGGTTCCCGCACGGACGGTTCCGGTACACCGGACGGGTCCCGCACGGACGGTTCCGGTTGTATCGAAGTCGCCACGCCCCCATTGTGCGCTCATTCGGCCGGCTCAGGGGAGAAAATCCTCACCGTGTCGGCACCCTTGCGCATCGGCACGATCCGCTACTCGGCGAGGGGGCGGAGGAGAACAGGATGTGGAGGAGAAGAACAGAAGCGGGTGGCGGTTCACCGGCCCTGTTCTCTTCAGCAGGATCCCGCGCATCGACCGAGGATCTTGAGAAGGCGGTCCGGGAACGAGGTGTAAATTCCATCGACTCCGAGGTCGATCAGCAGTCGCATGTCCGCTTCGTCGTTGACCACCCATGTCAGGATGGCCACGCCGTGCTCGTGGGCCCAAGCGAGCGATGCCTTGTTGACGATCGGGCGACCATCGACGCGAAACGGTGGCTGATCCACCGTGACAGCCGGCACGAAACCGGTGTCGCCGTTGGCCTGGGCGTCCCGGGATGCGTACACGTCTTTCATGATCGCGCTCGTGCGCACGTCCGGGCATCGTCTGCGGAGTTCGAGGATCTGCGGGTCGCTGTTCGAGCCGACGAAGACGTCGTTGAGCCGGTGGTAGTGGCGTAACAGATCGCACACCGGCTGGACCATCGCGATCGACTCGTTCTTCAGGTCCAATGACAACAGTGTCGTCGGGAATTTCTGCAGGATCGATTCGAACGTGGGGATCGTCACCCCTGTGCCACGGAAGGGGTGAGCGTCGCCGCTCGCTGCCGACGGGCCGGACGGCGTGAATGCCCAACCGGCGTCGAGCTGACTCAACTGCTGGTACGTCATCTTGCTCACGTCGCCGGTGGCTCCGGTAGTCCGACCGACTGTCGGGTCGTGGAACGCGATCACCACTCCATCACCGGACAGCTGGAGATCGACGTCGACGACGTCGGCGCCCATCGCCATCGTCTTTTCGAACGCCAGCAGAGTATTTTCCGGGAACAAGCCGTCGCCACCGCCGTGCGGGATCACCAAGGTGTGGCCGGTGCGGAACGGGTTCGATGTGTCGATGATCGGCCGAGCGGTTGCCGCCCGAACCCGGGGCTCGGACGAGATCGATCGCTCGATCACCGTGAACGCGCCAGCTGAAAGCGCCACTGCGCATGCCGCTATGACGAGGCGCCGGCGAAAGGTCATGCTGGTTGACCGTAGTGGGTGCTCTTTCACACCGGCGGTCACGATGCCGCGTTGTTGGCGATCAGCGGTTCGGTACCAGTGCCGGCGTTGCCTGCTACTCCTTGCAGAATCCAGCGATGTCACGGGCGGTGTCGCGGCTGATCTCCGGGCACACGACCGGGAAGACCTCTGTGGCGTGCATCGTGCCCATCATCTGCCGGCACCGTGCGCTCACTCCGTTTGCAATGAGCAGTCGGTAGAAGTTGATGCCTTCGTCGCGTAGCGGGTCGCACTCGTTGACGTTGATCACCGTTGGGGGCAGACCCGTGACATCGTCGGCAGTGGCGAAACCGGGCCACGCCAGTGGATTTCGGGCATCAAACGCCTCGACGCCGTACGCCATTGCACCTCGGTTGCTGTGGAGGTCGAGCAGGATGCCGTTGTTCTCGACCGACGACGGGTTCTGAGGCAGTGGCCACTCACCGGCGATGTAGGGGCAGAGTGCGTACAGGCCTTTGATCAGGTGAAGATCGCCATCTTGTTTCAGCTTCAATCCGCTCGCCAGGGTCAGGTTGCCGCCACCGCTCTCGCCGGCCACGATGATGCGGCTGGCGTCGATGTTCAGCGTGTCGGCGTTTGCGTGTATCCACTTCAGACCGGACACACAGTCGTTGAGACCCGCTGGGAATGGCGCCACTTCCGGCGCCGACGAGGGGGTGAGGGCATTGCGGAAGTCGACCATTGCGACGGCCACGCCGTGCGCGGCAATGATCTTGCCCCAGGCTCGGTAGTTGCCGTCGAAGCACGACAGCGTCTGCATCCCACCGCCGTGGATGTAGTAGACGCAGGGCAGGGTCTCGTCGTCGTCGGCGCGGATGAACTGGATATTGATCGAATTGCCGTCCGGGTCCGATACGACAGTTTCGGTGTGGATTCTCAGCCCGGCCGACGGAGCGACCGACTCGACATCGCACGTTTCCATCATCGACTTGTACAGGTTCGCCGAATTCCGGGCCTCCTCGGTCTGCGCTTCCGCCAGCAACTGATCGCGGCTCGCGACGTCGGCGCCCTCGAAGCTGGGCATGTTCGCCAGCAACACTTTGAGGCGAGGGTCGAGGCGCGTATCGTTGGCAATGTCATAACTCATGATCGATCCTTTGGTCGGGCGCGGCGCGCGAGTGATTGATTGGCGAGTGTCGCAGCTGCGGGCCACCCGCAACGAGTCACGCCGGGCCGCGAGATGGATCCTCCCAAAGCGACCAACCGTCGAATCGCTCTTGTCCTCGCTGATCGGTTGACGCGGGTCCGGTCGTCAGACGGACGAGTACTCGGCGCGTAGGCCGGGGAGTACGTCGGTGGCGATCTTTTCGAACGTGGACAACTGTGCCGGATCGAGTGGGTAGTAGAGGCCGACGTCGCTGATCCCGAGCTCCACCACCCGACTGACGTGGTCGATGAACCTCTCGGTCGACTCGTAGTAGATGATCGCGCCACCTTTGGGGCGTGCCTGGGAGTCGAACATGGTGTACGAGCGTCGCAGCGACGACGGCTCGCGGCCGATGGCGGCGCAGTATTCATCGATCGCCTGACAGCGCCCCCGGGTCTCGGCGAGCTGATCGTCGAAGGACGCAAGGAACGACAGGCTGTTCCAGATGTCGCCGTGGTGCACTGCGTGGCGCATCATCCGAGGGGCGAGGCCGGCAACCATGATCGGCGGTCGGGGCGACTGTACCGGGCGGGGATTCATGACCGATCCCTCGACCTGGTAATAACGCCCTGCGAAGGTTGTGACCTCCTGTGAGAGCAGCTGCCCGACCAGGTCGACGTACTCCCCGAAGCGGTCGACGCGCTCTTTGGGCTCCCAGTTCGCCAGCCCCGTCATCGCGTATGACGGATCGATCGTGAGGCCCGTCCCGAGTCCGAGCTCGATCCGGCCGGTGGAGATGTGATCGAGCGTGAGTACCTGACGGGCGAGCATCGCCGGGTTGCGGAGCGGGATCTGGGTGACGCAGGTCGTGAGCCGGATCGTGCTCGTGGCTTGGGCGACGGCCGCAAGCGATGTCCACGTCTCGAACCACGCAACGACCGGGTTCGTCCAGTCGACGAAATGATCGGCGAGCGCGCCGACCTCCACGCCGAGCTGCTCGAGCCGAACGAATCGAGCCGTCAACTCGCCCCACTCGACGTTCGGCAACATCAACACATGGAACCGCAGTGGATGGGTCACCGCCGCAGAATATCCCAGTCGCGAATCGTCAGGAGATCTTGCGCCCGACGACGCGCAGGCCCGCCCACGCGAGGTCGCTGACCTGGCGGGCGAGGAGATCCGGGTCGAAGTCGACGCCGTTGTCGACCAACCGCCGGCTGACACCTTCTGCCAGGCCGACGAGGGCGTGGGCCAGAGTTCGCTGATGTTCGGGGTCGATATCGGCAGTGATCAACGGCTTGATCGCCTCGGCAACCTGCGCTGTCACCTTGCGGACGGCGTCGTTGAATTCTTCGTCGCGGCGGGCGCCGCTACCGAAAAGCAGGAGGAATGCGTCATGATCGTCGGCAACCCAGCGAAAGTAGGCCCGGAAACCGAGCTCGGTCTGGTGCTTGCCGTCGGTGGCGCCGGCAGTTGCCTTCGCGATCTGGGTCAGCAGGCGCTCACCGACCTCGTCGAGTAGGGCCAGGTAGAGATCGCGCTTGGAATCGAAGTGTTGATACACGACCGGCTTGGTGACGCCGGCGGCGTCGGCCACATCGTTCATCGAAGCACCGTGATATCCCTGGTGGGCGAAGACCTGGAGGGCGACGTCGAGAAGCTGTTCGCGGCGGGCAGATGCTGGTAGGCGGATCGACATATTGTTACTCAAGGGTAATCAGCGAGAAGGGTCAATCGCTACGGATCTCGATTTCTAGAGCCCCCTGGCGACGTCGTCCTTCTCGGCCGCCTTGACGGCGTATCCGACCACGATCGCCGGAGCGAGCAGTACCGAACCGATGATCATCGACGTCGTGATGACGGTGACCTTGCCCTGCGAAAAACTGGTGCCAAGTGCGACGAAGAACATCACGATCGCGACCAGGAACAACACATAGCCAAGGCGCGTCGCGACCTTGTTCCACTTCGCGACCGCCGCCCTCCGTGCCCTGACCGGATCGTGAGGTGCCGACGTTGGAGATGTCGGAGAGGTTGACGGGTCGGGCGGGATCATACGGTTCCGTCGCATGGTAGAGCCGAGCACCCGCTGACCGTGCAACTCGACATGCGCCGAACCGGGTCAGATTGCAGCCGGCAGTAACCGGTTGACGTTCTCGTAGAAGAAGAACAAGACGACGAGCATCGGCACGAAACCGACGACGAGCATCAGCCAGAGCCGACGGAACCGCTTGGCGAGGCGGAACAGGCCGTACCACAGCAGCCCGAACGCAACGCCCCAACCAATGACGTGAGGCCATGCACCGCTGTCGGCGAACCAGCCCTGGCTGAACGCGTCGCCGGTGAAGCCGCTCGACCTGGTCGACGCCGTTGATGCGCCCGGCGCAACCTGGCTGGTGGATGCCGTCACGACAGCACCCGTCGTTGCCGCAGGGCCAGTTGCCGGATCGAGCGCCACCGATGAAGGCGGCGCGTTTTCGGTCGGCACGGTATCGGTCGGCGCGGTATCGGTCGGCACGGTGTCGTCGCCGGGAAGTGCCGTGTCGGCCGGGATCGGATCTGGCTGCCCGTAGTTGATCACCGGCATCCCGATCGCCGACGACCGGGTCGGGTCGAGTGTGGCGTGGACCACCAGGCGGTGGCTCGATGTTCCGAGCGGCGTGCATGTGATCAGCGTCAATGTGGCCACCTTCGGATCGCTGTCGGTGATCACGTAGTAGTCGCTGGGGTTGACGACCAGGGAATCGGTGACGATGTACGCGTATCCATCGCCGAGCTTGGTGAAGACCTGGATTTCGTCACCCGGCTTGAGTTCGTCGAGGCTGTAGAACGGCTGCAGGTGCGACGTGCGATGGCCGGCGAGCGCCGAGTTGCCGAGCTGGCCGGGCAATGGCGTGTTCGGGAAATGGCCGACACCCTTGCGCAGGTCCTTCACGTTGACGCCGGCGACGACGTAGAAATCGAGGCCGATCTTCGGGATCTTCAGCCGGGCGAGGACATCGCCCGGCTGGATCGCTCCGTAGTTCTGGGGCACGGGTTCGGGGGCCAAGCTGGTGGTGGAGGTGGTGGAGGTGGAAGTGGAGGTGGCGGCCGTCGCTGCCGCACCCGTGCCAGCCGTGGTGCCAACCGTGGTGCCAACCGTGGTGCCAGCCGTCGTCGCCGTCGTTGTGCTGGTCGCCGCCGTCGCGGTGGTCGCGGTGCTGGCCGACGTTGTCGGCCCGAGAGTGGCAGCGGTGATGCCTTTTGCCTCGAGCTGGGAGTTGAAATCGGACTCCAACTTGCTCTGCGCCCGCAGCGTTTCGATCCCGGTTCCCCAGAGCTGATAGGCAACGAACCCGAACATCAACAATCCGAGTGTGATCAGGGCTCTACCGAAGTGGCCGACGACCCATCGCCAGTCGCGTGGCTCCGGTGGGCGCTCCCAGCGACTGACCTTTCGTTTGTTGCGATTCGATGCCACCGGTTCGCTCATCTCGTCCAGCCGCTTCAGCGACGGACTCGACGGAGTCGACGACAGCGGGGATTTGCCGTCGCCCGCCGGCGTGTCGCTCTCCGGGACATCAGTCACAGGCCGCGACGCTAGCGGCCCGGCCTGGCAAACTGTCTCCGGGCGCTGGGTCGCGATGCCGCAACGTCGCTAGCGTTGTAGTGCCCCATGGAAACCGTCGTGCATCTCTCGAACGCAGTGGCGGTGCTCGGACGGTTCCCTGTGTTGGCCGGCGTCGACCTCGAGGTCGCAAAGGGCGAGATCGTTCTCCTCCAAGGCCCGAACGGCGCGGGCAAGACCTCTTTGCTCCGTCTCTGCGCGGGGCTGCTGCCCCTCGTCCGGGGGGAGGCGATCGTGCTCGGATGCGACCTGATGACGGATCGTGACGGCGTTCGCAAACGGGTCGGTCTGCTCGGGCACGCGAACGGGTTGTACGCCGATCTCACCGTCACCGAGAACGTCCGGTTCTGGGGCTCGACGGTTGGCGCGAGCGTGGCCGAAGTCGATGCCGCGATGCAGCGGATGGGGCTTGCCAAACGGCTGGCCAAGGTCCCCGTGAACAGATTGTCGGCCGGGCAGCGGCGGCGAACGGCACTTGCCTGCCTGGTGGCCCGTCGGGCGGAACTGTGGCTGCTCGATGAACCGCACGCCGGTCTCGACGCAAACGGGCGCGACGAACTCGACACAACGCTACGCGAGGCGACCAACGCTGGGGCAACGATCATCGTTGCCAGCCACGAGTTGGAGCGCGCCGGCGCCCTGGCAACACGGCTGGTCGAAGTCGTCGGCGGCCAGACGCGTGAACGGAGCCTGTGATGTTGCGCGTCGCCCGTCTCATCGCGGCCAAGGACCTGCGGATCGAGCTGCGCAGCCGCGTGGTCACCAACCAGGTACTGCCGTTTGCCGCGATCGTGATGGTGATGTTCGCGTTCGCGTTCAACACCGACTCGGTCGTGCAGAAAGTGGCTCCCGGCCTGGTCTGGCTCGCGACCCTGTTCAGCCTGCTCACTCTCGTCCAACGCTCGTTTGCGGTCGAAACCGCCGACGGCGCCACCGACGCGCTCCGGGGGGCCGGGGTGGATCCGGCCGGGATCTTCCTCGGCAAGGCGATCGCTCTCGCCGCCCAACTGGCGGTGCTGGAGCTCGTCTTGCTGTTCACTGCCGTGGTGCTCTACAGCGCCGAGTTCCGCCTCAGCGGGTTGGTGCTCTTGGTCACCACATTCGTTGCCGCGACCTGTGGGCTCGCACTCGTGGGTACGCTCTATGGCGGCCTTGCTGCCGGCGTTCGCGGACGGGAGACGTTGCTCCCGCTCCTCCTCCTTCCGGTAGTGGCGCCCGTGCTGATTGGTGCCACCCGCGCAACGGAAGCTGCGCTCGGCACCGGCGGTGCGGTGGTGGCAGATGGTTGGTCCTGGGTTGGTCTACTCACTGTCTTCGTCGCACTGTTCGGCGTTGGCGGCACCTTGGCATTCGGGCCCTTGATCGAGGAATGAGACATGCCAGTCACCGACAACGCAGTCACGGACAATCGAACACCCGGCGACTTGTCGGGCTCGGACATCACCGGAGCGTTCAAGAGCGGCACCGGCACCCGGTTCACGCGGCTGCTCGGAATCGCCACCATCGCGTCGATGGCGCTGCTGATCGTCTTCGGCCTGTTCGTTTCGCCCGCCGACGTCATCCAGGGCGAGAGCGTGCGGATCCTCTACATCCACGTCGGCACGGTGTGGGTGGCATACCTCGCGTTCAGTGTGACCGCGCTCGCATCCGCCGCGTTCTTGTGGAAGCGTACGACGTCGTTGATCTGGGACCGGATCGCCGGAGCGAGCGCCGAGGTCGGTGTGCTGTTCATGGCGCTCACCCTGTTCGCCGGTGCGCTGTGGGGCCGCCTGGCGTGGGGCAAGTTCTGGGTGTGGGACGCCAGGGTCACCACGACGGCCTTCTTGTTCATCACCTACATCGGATACCTCGCCGTCCGCGGGCTTGGCGGCAGCCATCATCAGCGCGGCCGGCGCTCGGCCGTGGTGGCCCTGCTCGCAGTGCTCGAGATCCCGCTCGTGCACTTCAGCGTCAAGCTGTGGCGCGGCCTCCACCAGGATTCCAGCGTCACCGACACGACCAAGGTCAAGCTGCACGACCAGATGCTGTTCTCGCTGTTCATCGCCGTGATCGCGTTCACGCTGCTGTACTCGTGGCTGGTCATCCACCGCCAGCGGGTGATGGCGATGCAGGACGCGCTCGATGACAAGGGCCTCGATTATGCGCTGCAGCAGCGGCGCGACGAAGGTGATGGCTGATGAAAGACATCGGCTTCATCCTCGCGGCCTACATCGCCACGTTCGCCTCGTCGGCGCTTCTCGCGGTCTACGTCCTGCGCCGCGGGCGAGCGCTCGCCGCCCAACTCCCGCCGCAGGACAAACCGTGGACCTGAGCCCCCGGGCCACAGGCCCCGTCGCGCCGGGGCGGCTCGGCAACCGTCGCAAAGTTCTGTCGATCGGGCTGCTCGTGGCCGTGCTCGGCGCCGGCGGACTCGTCGTCACCAAGTTCCTCACCAGCTCGCTCGACTACTACTGCAACGTCGACGAGGTCGGCGTCAAGGCCGGGTGCGAGGCCGGCCGCCGGCTGCGCATCCAGGGCACCGTCGACGAGGGCTCGGTCAAGGCCACGAACGGAGTCACCCATTTCACCGTCACCTTCAATCATGTCACCGTGCCCGTCGTCTACGACTCACTCGATCCCGGCGGTCTGTTCCAGGAGTGCATTCCGGTCGTCGTCCACGGGGTGATGAAGGACGGCGTGTTCGCCGGTGACGAAGTCGAGGTCAAGCACAGCAACGAATACACCGCGAAGAACAAGAGCCGGCTCACGACAGCGGAATCGCCGGCATGCTCGCAGCGTCGATGAACGGCACCGTCGGGCATTCGATCCTGCTCGTCGGGCTGGTCTGCGCAACGTTCGGTGCGCTCTCCACCGTGTACGGCATTCGCACCCACGACGGCCGGCTGCTGCGCAGCACGCAGCGCTACGCGATCGGCGTCGCGCTCGCCGGTGTCGCCGCATTCGCGGTGATGGAGCGGGCGATCGTCCAGCGCGACTTCTCGCTCAAATATGTGCAGACGGTCGGCTCGGCCGACACGCCGTTCCTGTTCAACGTCACCGCGATCTGGAGCGCGCTCGAGGGCAGCATCCTGCTCTGGCTCGTGATCCTGGTCGGCTACACCGTGGTCATCGCCCGTCGCTTCCGCAAGCGACTCGACGATCCGCTCGTCGCCTGGGCACTCGTCGTGATGTTCGTGGTCTGCATGTTCTTCTTCCTGCTCACCCTCGGACCCACCGACGCGTTCGCGCGAGGCGCCGAGGGCATCACGAGCGGCCCCGGCCCGAACCCGCTCCTCCAGAACCACATCCTCGTCTTGTTCCACCCGCCGATCCTGTACCTCGGTTACGTCGGCATGACCGTGCCGTTCGCGTTCGCGATCGCGGCGTTGATCACCGGCCGTGTCGGCGAGCGGTGGCTGACCGAGACCCGCCGGTTCGCGCTGTTCGCGTGGGCTTTCCTCACGATCGGCATTCTCCTCGGCGGATGGTGGAGCTACGAGGTCCTCGGCTGGAGCGGCGTTTGGGGCTGGGATCCGGTCGAGAACGCGAGCCTGCTGCCGTGGCTCACCGGCACCGCGTACATCCACTCGGTGCTGGTCCAAGAGCGGCGCGGCATGTTGCGGGTGTGGAACCTGACCCTGCTGGTGTCCACGTTCGCGCTCACGATCCTCGGCACCTTCCTGACCCGGTCCGGCGTGATCAAGAGCGTGCACGCGTTCAGCAACGGCACGATCGGTCCGTACCTGCTCGGGTTCTTCGGACTGGTCATGGTCGTGTCGCTCGGGCTGATCGCGTGGCGCGGCGACCGTCTTCGTTCGCCTGGCGCCATCGATTCACCGCTGTCGCGCGAAGGGGCGTTCCTCGCCAACAACGTGCTGTTCACGTTGTTCGCGTTCGTGGTGCTGCTCGGCACGGTGTTCCCGCTGATCGTCGAGGCGCTGCAGAACCGCACGATCAAGGTCGGGTCGCCATACTTCGAGAGCCTGTCCATTCCGTTCGGCATCACCTTGCTGTTCCTGATGGCCATCGCGCCGGTGTTGCCGTGGCGCAAGGCGAGTGGTGAGCTGCTCCGTGAGCGGCTGTTCTGGCCGGCGTGGGGTGGCGTCGTCGCGATCGTGATCCCGTTGATCTTCGGCGCCAACGGCCTGGCCCCGCTGCTCGCGTTCGGCCTCGGCGGTTTCGCCGGCGGCTCGGCGCTGCGCCAACTCGCGCTCGCGACGCGCCGCCAAGGTGTGCGTGGTCTGCTCGGGCGCGCCAACGGCGGGATGATCGTGCACCTCGGCGTCATCATCGTCGCGATCGCACTCGTCGCCTCGACGAGCTACACCCACTCGTCGCGGCTGATCCTGGAGACGGGGCAGCCGGCCGCCTACGCCGGGCATACGTTCGAACTCGTCGAAGTCCAGAAGTTCACGACCCCGCGCAGCACCGGGGTGCGGGCCCAGATCCTCGTCGACAACGCGAAGACCTACGCACCCGCGATCACGACGTTCACCAACTTCGGCGACAACATCCCGACACCCTCGGTCCGCAACGGCATCGTCAACGACATCTATCTCACGCTCGAATCCGGCGCCAAGGCCGGGTCGACGACCGCCGCGATCAAGGTCTTCATCAAGCCGCTGATCGTCTGGCTGTGGATCGGCGGGGCGATGATGGTGGCCGGCACCGCGCTGGCCGGCTTCCCCGGCAAGCGCCGCCGACGGCCGACAGAGCCGACATCGGCGCCGGTGCGACTCGATGATCTGCCGCAAGAGGAGCCGGTCAATGCCTGACCCGTTCGCAGGTGGCGCCGCGGCGCCCGGAGCCGATCGCGACGGCGACCGCGAGGGCGACCCGCTGCCGACGGCCGCTGCTGCGAAGCGCGTCGCACCATTGATCGTGATCGTCATCGCGGTCGTCGTCGCCGGTCTCTTCTGGATCCTGATCGGGGCCAAGAGCGGCGAGTCCGATACGGCCGACACTCCGTTGATGGGCAAACCGGCACCGGTGGTGAAGACGACAACGCTCGACGGCAAGGCGTTCGATCTCCAGCGCCGTAAGGGCAGTTGGGTGGTGCTCAACTTCTTCAACTCGACCTGCGTGCCGTGCATCAAGGAACATCCGGAGCTGGTCAAGTTCGCCGGCGAGCAGTCAGCCTTGGGGCTCGACGGCTCGGAGTTCTACACCGTCGTCTCACAGGGCAACGACCACGGCGATGTGCGCGCGTTCTTCGCCAAGAGGGGCGGCTCATGGCCGATCCTGCTCGACGACGATGCCAGTATCACCGTCGCCTTCGGGGTTGCCAAGGTTCCCGAAACCTGGATCATCGACCCGAACGGCTACGTCCGCTGGCGCGCCATCAGCATCGTCACCGATGACCTTCTCACCCGGGTGCTCGCCCAACTCAAGTCCGACTTCAACCTGGCTCTCGCGCGATGACCACGACCGCCGAGACAATCGTCGCCGGGGATGGTGGGAACCGGCTCAACAAGCAGGTCAAGGGTTGGCCGGGCTGGATTGCGCTCGTCGCGATCGCGCTCGTCGCGCTGATCATCGGGGCCACCCGCTCGTCTGGCCCGCTCACCGACGACGACCGGCTCGACGGGATCTCGCAGCGGCTGGCATGTCCGGTATGCGACGGCGAAAGCGTCTATGAATCGCAGTCACCGGCTGCCACCGGCATCCGCCAACAGATCAAGGCGCTGATCCAGCAGGGCGCCTACTCCGACGATCAGATCATCCAATACATCGAAACCAAGTTCGACGCGAAGACCCAATTGGTGCCCAAGGCTACCGGCTTCGACTCCTTGGTCTGGGCGCTGCCGGTGTTCGCCGGGGTGTGCGCTGTCGCCGGTCTCGCGGTTGCGTTCCGGCGTTGGAAGATGTCCCCCGATACGGTGCCGACCGAAGCGGACCAGGCCATCGTCGATGCCGCGTTGCGCGAGCAGGGTGATGAATGATCGATCCTGACCGGCTGGCCGAATTGGAGGAGGAACGCCGTTTCCTACTGCGCTCGATCGCTGATCTCGAACGCGAGCGAGAAGCGGGCGATATCGACGACTCCGACTATCACGCGCTGCGCGATGGCTACACCGCTCGAGCCGCGACGGTCTTGCGCGCGATCGAGGAGGGACGCTCGGTGCGTGCTCCGAAGCCGCCGCGGAACTGGCTCCGGCTGATCGGCATCGGCGTCGCGGTCGCGCTGTTCGGGGTTGTGGCGGGGGTGCTCGTTGCCAGGGCTTCGGGTCAGCGCGGTGTCGGCGACACGATCACCGGTGGCACCTCGCCCGATCAGGTGGCGATCCTGCTCAGCCAGGGCCGTGAGCTGATGGGCGTCCAGAACGTTTCCGACGCCAGCCAACGCTTCCTGGCGGTGCTGAAGATCGACCCCAACAACGTCGAGGCGCGCACGTATGCCGGATGGTTGCTCGCCAGATCGTCGGCCGATCAGCAAGACAAGGCTGCCGGTGCCAAGACACTGGCCGCCGGCAAGCAGTTCCTCACCGAGGCGATCTCGATCGACCCGACGTTCGCCGACCCCTACTGCTTTCTCGCCATCGTCGCCGGCCTGTTCGAGACCGACCTTGCGACCGCGTTCTCGCGCGAGGAGGAATGCCTCGCCAATTTCCCGTCGGCCGACATGCGTGGGCTGATGGTGCAGTACATCGACCCGCTGAAGACTGGGTCATCGTCTTCGACGCCGTCCTCGGGCGGGTAATGTCGGCTCATCATGAGCCTTCCGCTGCCTCCACCGGATCAGAACCCGCAGCAGCAGCCGCCATCGCCGTTCCAGCAGCCGTACCCGCAGCAGCCGCCGTACCCCCCGCAGCCGCCGTACCCCCCGCAGCCGCCGCCACCACCGTTCCAGCAGCCGCAGCCCGTTCAACAGCAGTATCCGCAACAGCCGTATCAGCAACAGCCGTATCAGCAAGGCCCGGTCGGTTATCAACCGTACGGCATGCCCCAGGTCGCCCAGCTGCGAACGAACGGCTTCGCGGTTGCGAGCATGGTGCTCGGCATCGTCGGGATCGTGTTGTTCTGTCTCTACGCAATCCCACCGCTGCTCGCGACGATCTTCGGTGGCGTCGCTCTGAAACAGTTCAAGGAGCACCCGAACACGTTCTCCGGTCGGGGAATGGCCGTCGCCGGGCTGGTCCTCGGCATCATCGGTATGGCGCTGTTCGTTCTGCTGCTGGTAGCCGGCAATACTCGATTCAACATCAACCGCTGAGCCGGCCATCACAACCCTGCCCTGAGCAACGCGGCTAGGGTCACCAGCATTATGAGCATGCCGCCGCCCCCGCCCCCAGGTCAGAGCCCGCCACCGTACAATCCCGGCCAGCAGCCGCCGACGGGCTATCAGCCATACGGGATGGAACCGGTCGGGCCGCAGAAGACCAACGGGCTGAGCATCGCCAGTCTCGTGCTGAGCCTCGTCAACGTGATCCCGTGCTTCTGGTTCTTGCCACTACCGGCGCTGCTCGGCGTGATCTTCGGTTTCGTCGGTCGCGGCCAGATCAGCCATAACCCGGGCGCCAAGGGCAAAGGCCTTGCGATCGCGGGCATCGTCGTCGGCATCGTCTTCATTGTCCTCGGAGCGATCTTTTGGATATACGTCGCCACCAGCGACCGGTGCGTCCGTGACGGGTCATCGTTCCGCTGCTACAGCAACTGAGATCCCGGCGCGAGCCGTGATCACCCAGGGGGCGGCCACGACCCCGCTGTGATGAATTCGCCGTCGACACTGCGCTCGATTGCCCACACCGACCCCTTCTTCCAGTTCGCCGTCGTTGTGATCAGACAACCGCGGCGTTCGATCGCGGTCATCACATCCGGGATCATGTCGCCATGGCTGCACAGAACGGACCCGTCCGCCGTCTGCGCCATTAGCTCCAGCATCGGCAGAAAGGCTTTGCCCTCGCGCAGACGCGAGTCGAGCTGCACGTCCTGTCCGAGTCGTTGCGCCAAGACAGACAGCGTTTGCTGGCAGCGCACGAACGGACTGGACAACAGCGGACCCATTGCGCCGGCCTCGATCAGCGGCCCGACGATTTTGTTGGCCTGCTCCCAGCCGGCTGCGGTCAGCGGTCGCTGGCTGTCGGACGGTGACTCGTCGTTGCGATGGCCTGCTTTGGCGTGGCGGACGAGGAAGATCATCAGCTCTCGTTGGTTGTCTGGGCGTGGCGAGCAGTGAGCTGACGTACGAGCAGTAGGTAGACCACCGCAGTCGCGATCGACACGGCATTTGACAGGATCGTGATGTTGGCGGACTTGTCGAAGTCCCTGGCCCTTTGGTCGGTGGTCTTGCTCGTGAGGTCGAATGAACTGAACGTGACGGTCAGGAACAGGATCGGGACGAGCCCGAACAGGACCCACCAGAGGTGCACGATGGCGCCGACGCGATTACTGCGCCAGTCGGGATTCGAGTCGGGATCCGAGCTCTTCCACAGATCACGCAACATCAGGTACGGAACGACATAGAGAACGCACGGTGGCACGAACCATCCGCCGACGGCCCACCCCGGGCCCCACGTGCCGGCGCGCCCCAACTCGCGCTGGTTCTTCGCCATCCGGAACATCCAGATGACGGTCAGCACCGCGATGGCGAGCATCAGACCCGACGAGACCACGCTGACCACCCCCGACGTCCCGATCGAGTTCTTGAACTCGCTGTCGGTGAGGTTGCCGTTCAGGAGATCGTTCGCCTTTTGGCGAACCGAGTTGAAGACGATCAGCGAGATGACTTGAACAGGGATCAGGATCATGATCAGGATGCCGATCGTCCTGGCGATCCCGCGCACGTTCTGGAACGAACCGTACCCGCCCTGATTCTGCGCGCCGTATGCCACATAGCCGGGAGGTGGGGACATGTTCGGGAGTGGCGGAGGGGGTGGAGGAGGGGGTGGAGGAGGGGGTGGACGCGTGGGCGTGGGTGGACGCGTGGGCGTGGGTGGAGGCGTGGGCGTGGGTG
>JANYKS010000118.1 GCA_025358125.1 Actinomycetes bacterium | reverse complement strand
TCCTCGTTCTGCGGGCGCCCGCATGTACAGACCCATCCGGTCCGGCGCGCCGGATTCCCCCGGACGAGGGCATGAGGCGCCACGTCGCGTGTGACGACGGCGCCGGCGGCGACGAACGCGTACGCCCCGATCGTCACGCCGCACACGATCGTTGCATTTGCCCCGATCGTCGCGCCTGTTTGCACGAGCGTCGGCAGGAACTCGGCACGGCCCTTCTTGACGTGGGCCCGCGGATTGAAATCGTTGGTGAACACGACTGCCGGCCCGACGAACACATGGTCCTCGATCGTCACGCCATCCCAAATGAGCACGCCGTTCTTCACCGTGACACCATTGCCGATTACGGCTCCGCCCTCGACGAATGCGTGATCGCCGATATTGCACCCTGTCCCGATCACTGCACCCGCCAGCACGTGCGCGAACGCCCAGACCCGCGTTCCTGCTCCCACCATGACGCTCTCGCACCGGCCGTCGGGGTGAACGAAGACGGAGTCGTCCGTCATCCGACAGCCCCGAGCAGGACTTCGCACACCCGCGCCTGGGCGTCGTAGGTGATGTGCGGATGGATCGGCAACGAGATGATCGTCCTGCTCGCCGCTTCTGCGACGGGGAAGTCTCCGGGACCGTGGCCGAGCCACGAGAACGCGTCGGTCAGATGAAGTGGCAGCGGATAGTGAATCGATGCCGCGATCCCCGATTCGTGCAACTGGGCCAGGACGCGATCGCGATCCCGGACGCGCACGACATACAAATGCCAGACGTGCATGTTTCCCGGCGCGGCCGGAATCCGGCGGATCGAGTTCGCCCCCTCGAGCAGTTGGTCATAGCGCCGGGCAGCTCGCCGACGCGCCTCGTTCCAGCATCCGAGCCGGCGCAGCTTGGCTCGCAGGACCACCGCCTGGAGCGTGTCGAGACGGGAGTTGAAGCCTGGGAGGCGATGGTCGTAGCGGTTGATCCCACCATGGTTGGCAAGGGCGCGCACATCGGCGGCGAGTTCCTTGTCATCGGTCAGCACCGCGCCACCATCACCGTAAGCCCCGAGGTTCTTGCCGGGATAGAAGCTGGTGGCTGCTGCTGCGACGTGCGCGCCGATCGGCCGGCAACGCCTGGTCGCTCCCTGGGACTGGGCCGCGTCCTCGACGATGGCGACGTCGTAGCCGGCGAGGATGTCTGCGAGGTGATCGAACGGCGCGATCTGCCCATAGAGGTCGACACCGATGACAGCCCTCGTCCGCGGCGTCAGGCGAGAGCGAACACAATCGGGGTCGATCAGCAGGTACTTGTCGTCGCAGTCGACGAACACCGGCGTTGCTCCCGACCGATGCACGGCACCGGCTGTTGCGATGAAGGTGTTCGCCGGCAACAGGACTTCGTCGCCGGACCCGATTCCGAGTCCGCGCAGGATGAGTTCGATCGCATCGGTTCCGTTCGCCACCCCGATGCACTCGCGCGCCCCGCAGAAGGAGGCGAATTCACGTTCGAACTCTCCGACATCGGACCCCCCGATGAACGAGGCCGACGCGAGAACTCGCTCGAAGCCTTCACGCACATCCTGTTCGATTTCGCGGTGTTGCGCGGCGAGATCGGTCAGGGCAATGGATGCGGTCACGATGCCGCCCCCAGATCGACGCGCCGCCGGCCCACCATCTGAACGGACCGGCCGGGCACCGCCGCCGCCGCGAGTCTGGCGGCCTCGTGTGCTGATCTCGCCCGCTTGCGGCGCGGGTCGTGCAGGCGGAGCTCGGCCCGGCCGGCGCGCACCGCTGTGACGGCGGCATCGCGCGCGACGCGCGGCGTGGATCGCCGAGCGAGATCTTCGTAGCGGAGCAGAAGTTTCTGTGCTGCAGTTCGCAGATCGAATCGCTCGACCACCAGTGTGCGGCCGAACGCGCCCAATGACGCGCGGAGCTCGGCGTCATCGAGGAGTCGCTGGATATGACCGGCCAGACGGAGCGCATCGGGCTCGTCGCCACCGATCCCCCAGAACCCGTTTCGGAGGAACATCGGCGAAGTGTCGGGTTCGCAGACTTCCGAGAAGCCTCGCTCTCCTTGGACAACGACGGGTCGACCGATCGACATCGCCCGGAGTGCCGAACTCCCCATCGCGACCACGACATCGGCGGCCGCGTAGAAAGGTCGAGGATCGAGCTGCTGACCCACGAGCGTCACGACCTCACGACCTCGCCGGGCGTTGACCGCCCCGGCCCGCGCCCTCAGGTGCGGCTGCGCTTCTCCCTCACCGACGATGAGCAACCGGATCGGTCGATGCTCCGCCAGAAGGGCAACGGCGTCGATGGCTCGTTCCAGCGCGTCGAGCTTGAGCTCGATCGCCAGGCGCGAGACGCTAACCACGAGCTCCGCCGACGGACCCACTCCGTATGCGGCGCGGACCCCACCTCCGTCGATGCCGGGGTGATCCGACACGGTGTCGATCGGCGGTTCGATGACCGTCACGTCGGCGAAGCCGTCGGTGCGAGCGGTTCTCCCGAGTTCGGCGGTCCCCATGATCAGCGGAATCGATCGGGGCACGAGCGGCGAGACGGCCATCGACAGCACCGTGCAGAGTAATCCGACACCACCGACGAGATGAGCGCCGAAGTAGGCGTCAAGGCACGGCGGCCATTCGTAGCCGTGGATGACGTCGACCTGGTCCCGACGTGCGAGACGGGCCAGATGGGCGATGCGATGTGGCGAAGGCCGGCGTGGCGAACTGGGCGCTTCCACGAACGAAAGGCCACGCGCTTGGACATGCTCGACGAGTGGCCCGGGGATGCCGTACACGTAAACCTGGTGGCCGAGATCGCGTACCGCTGCGGCGAGATCGATCGCGTTGATCTGGCTCCCGCCGACGAACAGGTCGTGCGGGTACACGATGATCCTCATGCCGCGCTCACCGATCCGATGGCTGTCCGTTCGCCGACCAACCGCAGGAAGCGGGCGGGATTCCCCGCCCACACCTGTCCGGCAGGAATCGACGTGGTGACCACAGAGCCCATCCCGACGATCGCAGTCGCGCCGATCTCCAGTCGTTCACGGACTACGGCAGAAGATCCGAGGTACGCATCGGGCCCGACGGACACAGAGCCCGCAAGCCGTGCACCGGCACCGAAGGTGACGAAGTCGCCGACAACATCGTCGTGGGTGAGGACGACCCCTGGCATCATCGCGACATGCGCGCCAATGGTGATGTCCGCCGTGCACACCGATGTCGCGTGGATGATCGTGCCCACGCCGAGCGCGACCGACGGGGAGACGACAGCCGCCGGGTGGACGAGCGTCGCGTACCGCCGCGGAGGCAGTCCGAGACGCTCCACGACTCGACGCCGAAGACCGATCGATGAAGGGCTCCCGACGCACGCCACGACGGTCACGTCGTCGTGTTCCGCGAGCCACGCCAGTGGCCCGAGGATGGAGAGCCCGACACGCTGCCCTCCGATGAGAGCTGCATCGTCATCGACGAAGCCGCGCAGGTCGAAGCGAGGTGACACAGCGTTGATTGCCCGGACGAGTTCTACCGTCTCGCGCCCGAAGCCCCCCGCGCCGACCACGACGAGCGGCGTCATCATCGTGCGGCCCCGGCGATAACTTCGGCGACCCGATCGAGGTCGTCGTCGGACATCTCGTGGAAGAGAGGAAGGATGACCGACGTCGAACTCAGGACCTCGGTGACCGGCAACGGACCGGTTTGCCACCTCGCGCCGGCCGGGTGCAGGTGGGCCGCCATGATGCCTCGGCGGCTCGCCACACCGGCGTCTTCGAGTCGGACCATGAGTTCGTTCCGCGTGATGGGGAACTCGTGATGCAGGCGGATCCAGAATGATTGGAAATTGGTCGTGCCACCGGGCGGATCCGCCACGCATGTCAGTGCGGGGATGTCGTGCAAACGCCGGTGGTAGCCAGCCGCCAGGGTTCGCCGCCGCGCCACCACGCCTGCCAGCCGCTCGAGCTGCACCAGCCCGACTGCCGCCTGCAGATCGGTCAACCGAAAGTTGTATCCCGTCTCCAGATACTCCTCGAACACCAGTCCGCGCTCGACGTGACGATCGGCAGCGCTCACGCTCATGCCGTGCTCGCGTAGCCGTCGCGCTCTGGCCACCAGCGACGTGTCGTGGAAGGTCAGCATGCCACCCTCCCCCGTGGTGAGAATCTTTCGCGGATGGAACGAGAACGCCGCGAGGTTCCCGTGACCGCCGATGAGGCGTCCACCGAGGGTCGAGCCGATGGCACACGCAGCGTCTTCGAGGATCGCCACGCCGGCTTCGTTGCAAACGGCGCAGATGGCTTCGAGATCGGCCGGGACTCCCGCTTGGTGAACCACGATGACGACACGCGTCCGGTGCGTCAGTTTGGCCGCGACGGTCTCAGCCGTGACGTTGCCGGTCTCGAGATCGATGTCGGCGTACACCGGCGTCGCCCCGACGTACACCGCAGCGTTCGTCGTCGCGATGAACGACAGCGACGGGACGATGACTTCGTCACCGGGTCCGACTCCGAGCAGAACCAGCGCGAGATGCAGACCTGTCGTGCAACTCGAGACGGCGACGGCGTCGGCGGCGCCGACGCGCCCGGCGACGGCGCGTTCGAACTCGCTGACGCGCGGGCCTTGTGCCACCCATCCGCTGCGCAACACAGCGGTGACGGCCTCGATCTCCGCGTCGCCCAGCACGGGCCGCATCAGCGGGATCGATGCCACACTCCGCGGCGCCACGGCCACGCCCTCGCTACCCGACGGGTTCATCGTCCCTCCATGTTTCGTCCAGCACGCCACCACGCGACCGTTCGCGCCAATCCGTCCGCAAGCCCGACACGCGCGTCGAAGCCCAGATCGGCGGCGGCAGCTGTGGTATCGGCCCTGCGACGGCGAACCGCGTTCACCTTGCGTTCCGGACCGAACGACGGGTGCTGGTCGCTGTCCATCACTTTCAACAGCGTGTCCGCCAACCCGCTCAGGCTGGTCTCCATGCCGCTGGCGACGTTGTAGACGCGGTCGGTGACCTTGGCGCTCGCCGCGAGCAAGTTCGCCCGCGCTACGTCGTCGACGTAGACGAAATCCATCGTCTGACTGCCGTCCCCAAAGATCATCGGCGGTTCCCCGGCACTGATCCGCTCCATCCAACGCACCAACACCTCGGTGTACACGCCATGGATGTCCATCCGCGGGCCGTACACGTTGAAGTAGCGCAGGGCCACGTAATCGAGGCCGTACATCTCATTGAAACTGCGGAGCATGCCTTCGTTGAAGAGCTTCGCCGCCCCGTACAACGTGCGGTTGTCATATGCAGGGTGGTCCTCGGGGGTCGGGAACGTTGCAGCCAACCCGTACACAGAGGCCGACGAGGCGGCGATGACCTTCGACACCTTGGCCGCGACCGCGGCCTCCAAGACGTTGAGGGTTCCGTCCGCCATCACCTCGACGGCCATCCGCGGATCCTCAGCGCACTGGGTGATGCGCAGGGCCGCCTGGTGGAACACGATATCCACGCCGTCCATGGTCTCGCCCACCATCGACCGGTCACGGATGTCTCCGACGACCAGTTCGACCTCACCGCTCGACCCCGCGCGGTGGAGGTTGTCGAGGCGGCCCCGCGCCAGATTGTCGAGGATGACGATGTTCGAGACACCAGTGTCGAGCAGTTGATCCGCGATGGTCGAACCGATGAAGCCGGCACCTCCCGTGATCAAGACCCGCGCCCCGGATAGGTCGATCATGTCGTGCACCATCCTTCGATCGGGATCGCGCAACCGCCGTTCGCGATGCTGGTCCGTGCGGCATCGAGCAGACGCAGCACTCGAAGACCGGATCTGGCATCGGTCAACGGCGCCCGATGCTCGCGGATCGAGGCGACGAACTCATCGAGCACACCGCTCAATGCCTCGCGTTCGCGGAGGGCCGGAGCCACCATGTCGCCGATGCGGTAGGCGATCTGTCGTGTACTGGGTGAATTCGGTTCCGCGTCGAGCGACACCTCGACCCCGCGGTCATAGATGCTGATCCGTTGGGTCGGATCGAGATCGTCCCACCGAAGTGTGCGCCGCGAACCACCAAGGATCATCGTTCGCACCTTGGTCGGGCTGAGCCAATTGACGTGTACGTGCGCGATCGCCCCACCATCGAGCTCCATCGACAGGTACGCGACGCACGTCTGCCCGGAACGAATCGGATCAGCGCCGGTGGCCGAGACCGATCGCACACCGACGCCTGGCGGCAGCACGACATCGAGCACCGAGAGATCGTGTGGGGCGAGATCCCACACAACGTCGACATCACGTTGCACGATGCCGAGATTGATGCGAACCGAGTCGATGAACTGCAGCTCGCCCAACTCGCCGCGGTGCACGACGTCTCGCATGTACTGGACGGCGGGCGTGTAGCAATAGGTGTGGTCACACATCAGCACACGGTCATTCGCCTCCGCCTCGGCGACCATCTTTTCGGCATCTTCGATCGACGAGGCGAGAGGCTTCTCGATCAGCACATGCTTGCCGGCCTGCAGCGCGGCGATGGCCAATTCGGCATGCGTCGACGGGGGTGTGGCGATTGCCAGTGCCTCAACGTCCACGTCGCCCAGCACGGCCCACACGTCATCGATCGCGCGCGCCCCCGCGTATGTGGACGCCAGCCGTTCGGCCCGGGCGAGGTCGACGTCGCACACCCAGCTCAGCGACGTCGACGGGTTCATCGCAATGTTGCGCACGAGGTTCGGACCCCAATAGCCCGCCCCGATCACGGCGACAGGCAACGGTGCCGCCTTTTCCACAGAATTGACCAGCATGTTCGACTCCACCCTTCATTCGTCTCACTATGATCAGACACCGCTGGTGCGTACGATCACATCCACCCAGTAATTCGAGCCGTTGAACGAGCCGGTGGGGAACCCACCCCCGTAGGCGAACACCCCGTTGGGGTCACCGGCCACGTTCGCGTTGCCGACGATCGGGCCGTTCGTGAACGGTCCGGCGTTGAAGAATCCGCCGTTGACCGAATATTGACCGACAGGCGCCAGGTACGACACCACGTACGTGGTGCCGACCGTCAGCGTCACCGCTGCCGCCAACGCGATCGACTGCCAGCCCCCGGCCGACTCGCCCGTGAAAGTGACCTGGGCCAACTGCTGGCCTGATGCCGTCCACAGCGTCCCGACGTGCGTCCCGGTGTTGCCAGGGCCCTTGTAGAACCTGATCGAAGTCAGGGCGCACGGCTGGGTCACACGGAACTTCGTGCCGACCTCGATGAGAGATGAATCGCCGGAGGCCGCCGTCGCCGGGACGGCCGCGCCGAACAGCGAGAACAGACGAGGATCGATCGTGGTGAATGCCCAACTGACCGGTGCGGCAAGAGCGTTGCCGGCGAGATCTTTGGCGGCGAGAACGCTGACGGTGTAGCTGGTGCCACCCGCCAGGGCGGCGGAGGGACGGGCGGTAACGGTCGCGGATCCGGGCGCCTGGAGCAGCCCGACCGATACGAGCGCGCCGGCCGAGTCGCGGAGTTCGACCTGTGCCGACCCTGCCGCGATCGGTTCGCTGAAGTCGATCACGATGTCGGTCGCCAAATCGACGTTGACGGCGCCGGAAGCCGGCGACGTGTTGACAACGCGGGGCGCAGCGACATCGGCGAACACGACATCGACGAAATAGTTCGCGCTCCCCGAGGTCTGATTCGGGAACGAACCGGTGCCGTAGCTGTAGACACCGTTGCCGCCCACCGCTGCCGATGCCATCGCGTGGAGGGGTGGACGATCGACCGCAGTCGAGAGTCCACCGCTGGTCGCCGAGTAGTGCCCAGCCGGGGCGAAGTAGGAAGCGACGTACGTCAGACCGGCCTGAATCGGGATCGGCGAACCGAAGTTCGCCTGCTGCCAACCGGTTGCCGTCTCACCGGTCACGAGAACGGATCCGAGCAACGTGGCGTTCGCAGCCCAGATCCGCCCCGTGTGGGCACCGGTGTTCCCCGGACCCTTGTAGAACCGGATCGCGACGATGGAACCATCGATATCAGAACGGAACTTGACACCGACCTCGACCGCGCCGTTGTCGTTCACCGAGTCCGTCGCAGGGCGTGTCGAGGTGTCCCACAACGTCGCCGGTGTCAGTCCAGCGGCCACAGCGGTGGTGAACGACCACACGAACGGTGCGCTCATTCTGTTGCCGACGAGGTCGGTGGCGAGGACGGATGCGTCGTACTTGGCGCCGGCCGCGAGCGGTGCGTTCGGCGTCAGGCTGGCCGTCGACGGGTTGATCCAGGCGAGCGTGGAAGCGACAACGCTGCCGCCCGACGCGCTCAGGGTCAAGTTCAGCGAGGCCGGATCGACCGGCTCGTCGAACGTGACGACGATCGGTTCGCCCGGGCCGACGGCCTGCAGCGCGGGGGCCGGTACGACGTTGGCCACGACAGGTGGGGAGAGGTCGGGCGGTGTGGTGAAGACCAGATCGACCCAGTAGTTGGCGTTACCCCACGAACTCGTCGGGAATCCGCCCGCGCCGTATGCGAACACGCCGTTGGCGCCGGCCTCGCCCGCCGACAGGGCGCGCAGTGGCCCTCGGGTGACCCCGCTCGTGGCGAATCCGCCAGCATCGGCCGAATAGCCGCCATTGGTAAGGTAATACGACGCGACATAGATCTGATTCTTCGAGATCGCGATCGGCCCGGCAAAATTTGCCTGCTGCCAACCCTGCGAGCTCTCCTGGGCGAACGTCACCGTTCCGAGCAATGATCCGGCGAGCGTCCAGAGGTGACCCACGTGAGAGCCGCTGTTCGCTGGCCCCTTGTAGAACCGCAATGCCGTCACGAGCCCGTCGATGCTGCTCGTGAACCTGAGACCGACCTCGACTGCGTTCGGATCATTGATCGACGCGACCGCCGGCACGGTCGCGCTCGTCCAGATGCTGGTCGGCACGGACCCCGGCAGACCGGCGGTCGTGAACGACCACGAGACCGGGCCGGTCATCGGATTGCCGACGCCGTCGACGGCGCCGGAGACGGTCGCGGTATACGTAACGGGGGCGGCGAGCGGTGCCGACGGTGTGAACCGCGCCGTTCTCGTCGTCACGTCGTAGGACGTCGTGCCGGCCACGTTCGCGCCACCCGGAGCAGCGAGTTGGAACACGATCTTGGTGGGATCGACCCACTCGCTGAAGGTGGCCGCGACCACTGTCGAGGCATCAACCGATCCGACTCCGGATGCAGGCGACAGATCGACGACGGACGGGTTCAACCCGTCGTCGGTGTCGAACACGATGTCGACCCAGTAGTTGGTCGAGCCGTAGGTCTGCCGCGGGAAGCCGCCACCGACCGCATAGACGCCGTTTGGTCCGTCCTCGCCTGAGGCCAGGGCGCGGAGCGGGTCGAACTGGCGGGCCGTCGCGAAGTAACCCACGTCAGCGCCGTAGCGCCCGCTCGGCGCAAGATAGGACGCGACATGGGTGACACCGGCCGTAACCGGTACGGGAGCCGCGAACTGGACGGTCTGCCAGCCGGTCGAGGTTTCGTTGACGAAGATCGCCGAAGCAAGCAACGTTCCGTCGTTGCGGTAGAGCTTGCCGACGTGCTGTCCGAGGTTGCCCTGCCCCTTGTAGAAGCGGATGCCCTTGACGAAGCCGTTCAGATTGGTCCGGAACTTCACGCCGAGTTCCAGCCGCGTCGCGTCGTTGGCCGCTGCAACAGCGGGAACCGCCGCATTGTCCCAGATCGAACACGGCATCGCCCGCTGGGTGCCGATCAACGTTCTCCCCGGTGACGGTGTTTCGAGATTGCAACTGTCGTCCACGGCACGCGAGCGAAGCGTGCGCGACCCGACCGTCATCGGCATGAACGCATAGCTCCACGTCGATGTGCCGGTAGCCGGATGCCACGTCTGCCCGCCGTCGACGGACACCTCGACGCCCGCAACGACGCCACCACCGCTGTCGACCGCCGTACCGGTGATCGTGACGACCGTCCCGACTGCGACCGATGCGCCATCGGCCGGCGCCGAGATCACCGAGACCGGCGCAATCGCATCGGTCGACTTGGTCGCGGCTACCAGACCCGATTGGCGGGTCGCGGGCTGGGAGCCCATGTCGGCGAGCACGTTCAACGTGGCCTGCTGCATGCGTACATCCGTCGGGACCGGGACGTCAGGTCGATTCGTGTGGTAATCGTCGAGACCCCACGCCCACTGCACAGTCCCGGTACCCCAGACCAGCGCACCGCTGGGCGCCCGGTACATGGTGAGATAGTGGGTCAACGGCGCCTGGATGTAAGTCGCGCCTTCGTCCTGCAGCACCTGCGCGGCGACATTGGTGGTCTCCGACATCCGGATCAGCCCGGCCGGGCGCACGCCGTTGTCGACATCGGTGTCCCATTCGTACCCGATCGTGGCTGGTGACAGTGTGGCGGACTGCCCCGCGGCGAGCGTCGCGATGTTGGTGTTCCGCCAGATACGGAGCGATTTGTACTGGGCCGGCACGCTGAGCGCGAAGTCGGCCGAATCGAGCGGGTTGATCGCCCTGAAGAGCGTGCCGGTCAGCGCGTTTTCCGGATTACCGCCGTTGCTCGGCGGGGAGAACCGCTTGTCCCGCCATGTCCCGGTCCATTCCGGGCTGGGGTCGATCTTGGCATTCGCGAGGGTTTCCTTGTAGCAGACCAAGGTCTTGTAGGGGGTGCCCGCGGAGTTGGGCTCCCACCGAATGCGCCAGAAGACCTCGTTCCCCGACATGAACACGATGTTGACTCCGGCATCACGGGCCGCCTCGACGCTGGCACGCATCGCGCCCGACCAGTACTCGTCGTGACCGGAGGAGACGAACACCTTGTGCTTGGTGAGCTCGGCAGGCTTGCGCTCGATATCGACGGATCCGCAGTACGAGACGTCGAAGCCATTCCGCTCGAGCCATCGAACAAGGGGATGTTCGCCGTAGAAGAAGTCGTTCTCCAGCTCGTCGATCGACGACGGGCGGTTGTAGCTCACCTTCGTGGCCCGGCCCCAGTATGCGGACCCTCCGTACAGGCTGTTCCCACCCCAGGTGTTGTAGGCCTGATAGGTCGTGTCAGATGTCTTCACGAGGATGTCGCTGATCCGACCGTCGTTGCGCACGACGAAGAGGGTCCGGTTGCGGCCGCCCTGCGAGTCGAGCCGCTCGAAGTTGGCGACGTAGATCCCGGACACGGCCGAGGTCGGAACCTGCCACGACGCCGACACGGCCCAGTTGCTGCAGTCGACCAACCCGGTGACGCTGTCGACGGTCGGATTGGGCTGAGTCTGCGGAAGTGTGACCGACGGCCTCAAGTTGGCGACCCGCCGAGCGCCCTTGCCCTGGTACCAGCCGAGGCGGTACACAAGGACACGGTAGTTCGTTGAGGCCGTTCTGATCTTGAAGCCGATGGTGTCGCCTGCATTCACCGAATACTCGGTCGCGAATCCCTCGATCGAACTGTCGAGGACTTGCGGATTCCAGTCGTCGTCCGTGCCGGCGAGGGCGTTCTCGGTCGCAATCGGGTTGGTCGCGGCTGCGGCAAGTGTGGTGAATGCAGCAAGATCGCTTGCCGCCGTTCCCGCCCCGACCGCAGCGCCCACCAAGAACTTTCGGCGGGTGAAGCCTGGCCTGTCTGCGGCGGCCATCAGCCTGCATCCGGATTCCGAGGCGACCGATGCCTCACGCTTTCGTGCCCTGCCCGCATGTTATTCCTCTCGCCCCAAAATCCGACAGAGGTAGGATTAACACCGACGCTGGAATCTGACCAGCGAATTCGGCGACTCCTCAGCAGCTCATCAGCGGCTCATCAGCGACTCCTCAGCAAGACCGCCGACCAAAGCACTCAGAGAAAATCCCCCCGCAGGGAACAAGGATAGAGCTGTGTGGGCGTCGGCGCATGGATCGGACGGGGGCCAACCGGTGCAAAACGGGTTTCCTTGTCGCTCAACGGCAATCGTTGTTGGTGCGTCTTGCGGATGACGTAGCCGACGCCTCGCACCGTCTCGATCATGGGAGCGCCTGTCGTTTCGAGCTTCTTGCGCAATGCCGACACGTGGACCTCGACGACATTCGGGTCGTAGTCACCGAAGCCCCACACCAGCTCGAGCAGGTTCCGCTTCGACATGACCAGGCCGACGTTGAGAACGAGTACGACGAGGAGTTTGAACTCGGTCACCGTCAGGGCCAGGTCGAGGGAACCACGCGTGACCGTGTGTGCGCCTTCGTCGATCTCGAGGTCGTGCAGGCGAAGCACGCTCTGGCGGCGAATACCCCATGACATCATCGTTTCGAGGCAGGCAACCAACTCGTCGATATCGAACGGTTCGACGAAAACCCCGTCGGCGCCGGCTTGGGTCGCCGCGATGCGAGCCGCCGTGGTCGAGTTGTGCGAGGCGACGAACACGACCCGTCTCGGGCTGGTGAGACGAAGCGTCGAAATCACCTTGACCGGACTCTCGCCGTTGAGTTCGACGACCACGGCATCGGGCTCGAACGTGTCGACGACGGTGGCAGAGTCGAAATTTGCCGCCTCCCCCATCACGGTGTGGCCCCTCATGGCCAACCTCGCGCAGACGAGCCGACGCCGTAACGGCGCATCATCGAGAACTAGTACTCGCCCATTCCTTAGCTCCACAGTCCACCGCCTCCCCCCACGCGGGGCTTAGGCATCGCCGTATTCGTCGGCGATAGCTCCTTGGCTCTGAGATGGGCATCGTAGGAGATCCATGGCGGGAGCGCTAGTCAAATCCCCGCTTTCTTCAGCAGAACCTCAGGATTCGCGGGGGCGGATCAAAAGGGACCCTTCAGCCCAATCCCAACAGACCTTCAAGGTCGAGGAGGACACTGCTCTCCACTTGTCGGCGCGAGGCTGGCCGGGCGAACCAGATGGGGTGTCAAATGGGGCAGCGGGCGCAATTCATCGACCATCGACCGCGGCGCAGCCTCGTCCAATCACAGGAGGTGCGGCCGCAGAAGTCGGAACGGACAGTGCGCAGGCGACGTGAGTTCGGCGCCGACCTCAGCTCATTTGCGCTGGCGTGGACTCTGACGCTCGCGCCGGGGAACGGCCACTGGGCGACGATGATCGCGCTCGTCGTGGCGCTGACCGCGCTGACGATGACGATCTCGTCGGCGGCAGGGGTGCACTGCCAGTTCGACGGCCAGATGCGAATTATCGCGCTCCGGCGGATCATCAGGGCGTGCGCCATCACAGGGTTGGTCGTCCTCGGCCTCAATTCAATGCTCGAGGACCAGATCGGTCGCGTTCAATCGGTGGTGGGTTCCGCGCTCGCAGCCGTGTTCGCCGTGTGCGCGCGTGCGATCCTCGACCGCCAGACCTCAGCCCGACGAGCCGGCGTTCCGTCGGCGAGGGTCGTGCTCATCGCCGACGACGAGGACGGAATGTTCGATCTCCTCGACGAATACGGAGCGGCAGGTTTCCATGTCGTCGCGTGCCTCGGTCGGTGCCAGACGTCAGCGCACACCCGTGGCCTGCCGTGGAAGGGAACCGACGAGAACATCGTCGACGTGGTTGACGAATGTGGCGCAACGAGCGTCGTGCTGGCGCCGAACAGGCTCTGCGTCGACTACATCCACGAGCAGCTCCCCATACTCCGTCGCCGCGGGGTCACGGTGCACTTCTTCTCCGGGCTCAAGGGCGTGCACTACCGCCAACTCCGTACTGCCACAATCGGTCACGACCCGTTTCTGTACCTCGAAGAACCCCGATTCGAACGATGCCAACAAGCCCTCAAGCGGTGCGTCGATATCCTCCTCGGGTCAATCCTTCTCGGCCTCGCCGCTCCGGTCATCCTGCTCGCCGCTGCAGCGATCAAGCTCGAGGACGGAGGCCCGATCTTGTTCAAGCAGCAACGTGTCGGCCTGAACGGGATCCCATTTCGTCTGTGCAAGCTTCGGACGATGCACTGCAACGCCGAGGCGCGCCTGCTCGAATTGCGGCACCTGAACGAACGCGACGGCGGCCCACTCTTCAAGATGACGAACGACCCGCGGGTCACGAAGGTAGGATGTTTCCTCCGGGCGACGAGCATTGACGAGCTACCGCAACTGTGGTGCGTTCTCCGGGGGGACATGAGCCTTGTCGGACCGAGGCCGGCACTGCCGGACGAAGCCGTAGTATTCGACCACCGCCTCGCGGAGCGACAGCGAGTCCGGCCCGGCGTCACCGGATTGTGGCAAGTCGAACAGCGGGACTCAGCGTCGTTCGACCAATACCGCCGCCTCGACATCTTCTACCTCGAGAACTGGTCCATCTCGCTGGATCTCGCGATCCTCGTCCGCACGGTCCCAACCGTGCTCGGCCGCGGGATCAATGCCATCCGGCACACAGCGAGCGAGCCACCGAAACTCGCGGTGATCGAGCCACCGGGCCTCGCGGCATCATGACCCGCTCACCTCATTTCATCCTGCCTTCGTCGATGTTGGAATTGCCGGCGCGCAGCGTCGTGCCGGCTCCGCGTCGCGAACGGGCCCTGGTTCCGCCCCCAGGGTCCCGTCGGGTTGTCGGGGCCTGCGTCCTCCCACCGGAGCAGGTCCCGGCGGCCCACAGTCGCCATCGCTTCCTCACCCGCGGTGACGCTCGGTTGCGCCGAACTCACGGCGCCCGCTTCGCACGATGATCGCAGCACGGATCTGCACGACGACCTTCCAGATCAGGTAGGCAGGTGCGATCGTCAAAGCCAGCAAAACCCGCGGATGCAACCTGGCCTGCACGATCCCGAGCAGGAGAACCACGAACAACGCCGCCAAAGCGGCTGCAAGGATCATCACCAGCCACAGGTGCCCAGCGAGGGCCGCAAACCCGAGGGCGACGGCCAACAATGCAACCGCGGTCGCGAACGGGGGTGACAGCAAGAACCACGCAGCCTCCAAGCCCGCAACACCGCCGCTGGAAACCAGCGGCCGCGCGAATTCGCGGGCTGCCGCGATCCGGCCGGCCTCGTAGCGAAGCTTCTGCTGGGTCGCTGTTTTCCACGACCCGGCGTTCTGCGAGCGCAAACGAGCGGATTCGACATGCCGGACCCGGATCCCGGCCTGGCAGAGATCGAGCGAGTAGACGAGGTCTTCCGAAGCCGGAGCCCTGAAGCTGAACCGTTCGATGATCTCGCGCCGCAGGATCATCCCCGTGCCTCGCAGTCGAACCAACATGTGCAGGTGATCTCGACCACGTGGCATCACCACACCCTGGATCGCGAACGAAGCGAGCGCAGCTTGGTCCACGAGGCGCCTGCCGATCGCCGCCTCGCTGCGCGCTTGGAGGGCCACCGCGCCCGTTGCCAGCATCCGTTCGCACACGTCGAAGAAGCCGGGGGCGACGACGGAATCGGCGTCGATCATCACCATCGCGTCCCAGTCGAGCGACGTCGAGCGGGCAAGTGCGGCCTGCCGGGCAGCGGCCCGCCCCGGCTCTTCACATGGCTCGCGTCGCAGGACCATGGCACCGAACGCTGCGGCGATCTGGCCGGTCCGGTCCGAGCTCCGGTCATCGACAACGAGCAACTGATCGCGGGGTCTCAGACTTCGGCGTATCGCCTGCAGCGTTCGCTCGAGCACGAGTTCCTCGTTGTGCGCCGGGACGACCACGAGGAATCGTACGGCTGGGACGGGGTCCGCCGGCAAGCGCTCCCGATAGAGCAATGAGCCGATCGCCAGAACGGACATGTGGACAGCGGTCACCAGGCCCGGCAGACCAAAGGCGATCGCAATCGCGGCGAAGATCAGCGAACGATCTGGCACCGGGTCCGCTCCTGTCGACCCAAACGCCAGTAGGTTCCCGCCAATCCGGCGAGGAGCGCGGAAAACATCGTGAACATCGGGAACGAGAAGGCGTCGAACGTGACGGCTGCGAAGATGGTCCCCAAACCACACCCGAAGAACATCTGACCGAGATTGCGGTCCTCGACGGAGCTGTGCCAATCGCGCCCCGAACGGCCGAGCAACGCGGTGGCGGAGAACAGAGCGAGTAACACGAACAACCCGACGAGTCCCGACTCGATCAGCGTCAGCAGGTATTGATTGTCGAGAATACGCAGACGCGGAAGGAACGTGCCCGGCCCGCTCCCGAGCCATGGCGATTGACGCAGGTAGTGGGCGACTGCGGCGTAGTCGCTGGTACGCGTCGAGATCGACGAGTCGTTCTGCCCGAGGAAGACGTAGTTGCGAAGGGTTCCGAGCAGTCCGGGGACAGACACGAACACGAACACGGTGAAGACCGCGACGATCGTTGCCGTGCGAATTCTCAACGCTCCCGTCGTGCCAGCGATGAACACCACGAGGACGGTGACGCCGACGAGCAGTGCCGATCGACTGATCGAGATCGGGATTCCCAACGCAATGACGCCGAGCGCGAACCGGCTGCGCCACCGTGGCCAGACCCGGTCATAGAGTACGACGTGGATCGACAGCGCCAGACAGAGGCCGACGACCACGCCGAACTCGATCGGGTGTGTCGCTGTGCCTGCGGGTCTGGCGAGACCTGAGCGGCCGAACACGCTCCGGAGCGGATGGTAGGTGGAGAACAACGGGATTCGATCGACGTATCTCGTGGCATCGAATCCGGCACGGGATTGGAGCAGCGCGATCACGGCCATGGTCGCAACCGCTGCGATCGAAGTTCTCACGACGCGCATCAGGTCGGTCTTGTCGCGGAGGCCCTCGGCGGCGACCAGCGCCACACCGCTGAACGACAGTAGCGAGATGAGGTAGCGGTCCGAGTTGGACAACTCGTCGGCGACGACCGCATGCCGATTCATGACGGCGTAGCTGAGGAGGGTCGATGCCCACAAGAGGCTGAGTACGAGCCGTATCGGCCGGCACGGACTTGATTCGTCGATCGAGGGCGCCAACACCGCGACCGCCCAGACCAAGAAGAGGACGACCCCGAAGATGATGGCGGGGTTCCCAACGGCCCCCAGCGGCGCGAATCGAAGGCCGGCAGGAATCAGGAACAGCAGCCAGATCTGGATCTGCAGCATCAGCACCGTGCCGCCGCGGCGGCGACTGCTGATCGGCGCCCGCACCATCTCCGCGCTGTCGACGACCACGGTCACGGACTCTCGGTGCTGGTAGGAGCCTTCCGAGTGTCGGACTTGCGGCGCTTTCGCCGACTGATCGAGTCGCCGATGATCGCCGTGCTGATGACGAGCCCGAACCCCAACGCGCCGACTGCAATGAGTCGTCGGAGCGTGCTCGAAAAGACGCGGGTGCTCCGCGTGGCGGAGACGACGACCTCGCTCCTGATGAAGTAGTCAGGGCGCGTTCCCTGCTGTGCCTGGAGTGCGCCGAGCTGGAGGCCGAGTTCTTTGACCACGAGCGCCGTCGACCCCAGAGCGTCCGGCGCAGTACTCGCCTCGCTGGCGATGTCGATGATCGGCCCCCGCGAGAAGTCGATGTTGGCGGCCACGGTGTAGGTGCCGACAAGCCCCTCTTGGCGGAGCTTGTCCATCAGTGGGCTGCTCGTCATGATCCGTCTGAGGATGTCGACGACGATCGACAGGTCGCCGAACCGGGCGTACGGGTTCTGGTAGTCGCCTGTCGGTTTCGACGACTTGACGTCTGCCTCCGGCGGCGTTGGCGGATTCAACAGCACGACCGAGCTGCTCGCTCGATAGGTCGGGGGCACGAGGACGAGGGTTGCGGCGAGGAGACCGCCCGACAGGAGGACAGCAGGGACGACCACCCACACCTGCCGTCGAAGTAATCGGAGAAGTGCCAAGAAGTCCACGAAAGGCGATCCGTTCGTCCACCCGAATTGCCCAACTTCGCCGAGCTGGACCGAATTCGCGCCAGCATAAGCGACCTCGCTCGATTTCGCCAGTCACGAAAGTCCCGAGCTGTCGAGTCGAAATGATGATCCTGATCAGAGGATTCGGCGGGCCCGTCGCGCTGCGATGAGACGACTCACTATCGGTCGATGGTCGGGGGCGAGGCCGACCACCGCGAGGAACGACAACGCACCCGCAGGCCCGAGCACAAGTACCTCGACGGCTGGCGCCCATCCGGCGCGGCGCCCGATCAAGATGATCGTGGCCGAGACCGTGACGGCGATCGTCGGTGCGAGCAACGCCGCGCCTACGACTCGTAGCGAGATTCCGAGTCGGACGAGCGCGGCGAGGTAGAGCGGCCCCACCACAGTCAGGGCGACGATGCAGTGCGCAATGCCCACACCCCGGATTCCACCTAGGCGGGCGCCGAGCGGTAGGGCGATCACCAAACCTGCGAGCCACGCCAGCTGCACGACCAGCAACCGACGCGATAACCCAACCGCAGCGAGGAGGTCATAGGTCAGATCGTACGCCACCCGGAGTCCACCCAGAACAGCGAGCATCTCCAGTGCCGCAGCCGCCGGCTCCCAGATGGTCCCATAGGCGACTTCGATCAAGGGCTCAGCGAGAGTCGCGAGCAACACCGCCGCGAGGAACGCCATTGCCGAGAGCGTGGCGAGCGAACGGCGGAATGCCGCCACAAGTGCATCGGCATCGTCGTTCACCCGGGAAAAGCCGGCGATTGCCACACGCCGCACCGCTACCGACAGCAGGTTCACCGGCCAGCTAGAAAGATTGAAGGCCAACAGGTAATAACCAAGAGCGACGGTGCCGAGTGTGCGGCCGACGACGATGTAGTCAACGTTCAGAGTTGCGATGAGCACCAGACTGGTACCCGCGAGCGGCAGCCCGATCCGCAACAACGCGCCCGCGTCTTCGCGGTGCCATCCGGGCATCGGTCGGCTCGGGGAGAGCACCAGGATCAACACTGCGGACACGGCGTTACCGGCAAGCGACCCCCATACCAGGCTCAGCGCTCCGAATCCGGAGAGAGCGAGCACGATGCTCAGCGCCGACGTCGGGATCAACCCGGCGATGTCGGCGATGGCCCGCCGTTTCTGCATGAACTCTCGCGCCATCATCGCTCCGGGAATCGACGTGATCCCGTCGATGACGATTCCGATGCCGAGAATCCTGATCACGGACACGGCCCCCGGGGTTCTGACCGCTGATGCGATGACGGGCGCGGCGACGATTACGCCCAGGTACAACAGAACGCTCATGAAGATGGCGAGCGTCGCCGCGGTCCTTGCCACTCGAGATGCGTCTCCAGGCCATCGCAACACGGCAACACTGACACCGAGTTCGTTCATGCTCTGAACGATGGCAAGCACGAGGAACGCGACAGCGAACGTCCCGAACTCTTTCGGCACGAGAATTCGCGCCAGCGCGAGGCCGACCAGAATCGTCACGAGTCGGCCCGCGAGGCTGTTCAC
>JANYKS010000092.1 GCA_025358125.1 Actinomycetes bacterium | reverse complement strand
ACCTCGTCGGGGCCGGGCTGCGTGCTCGCCTTGTGCCACGTGCTGCCGTACCTCGGCATGCCGATGCCGCCGACCTTGAGCACCACGTTTTCGCACGTCGCCACCTCGGTCATCAGTTCGCGCCACATGGCGTGCGTCGCCTCACGGTCGCCGTACGGGCCAATCGTGATCGGCGCACCGAGGTGGTTGAGGACGATCGTCGCCTCGGGATAGGTGCGGGCGAGGTCGACCAGGTCGGGCAGCTGTTGGAAGTACATCCACGCGTCGAACGACAGGCCGAGCGAGTGGAGCACGTCGAACCCCTGCCGGAACGCGAGGTCGAGCAGCAGTCCGGGCCCCGGGTCGGGGTCGCTCGGACGGATGGCCGGATCACCGTCCCACGTGGCGCGTTGGCGGATGCCGCGGAACCGGCCCGAGCCGGCGGCGACATGCGCGTGCAGCATCTCCTCGGTGCGCCCGCCGAGCCGGAGGTCGCCGGTGCCGACGATGCCCTCGACGAACGGGTCGGCGTTCTCGACCACCCACTCGGTCTCGCCGACCACACGCAGGTGCTCGGGGCCGAGCTCGCGGTACCAGGCGTCGCACTCGACGAACACCGTCCGCACCACTTGCGGCACGGTCGCGATGTCGGCCCGCAGGTCGGCCGGAAGGTACTCCATCCCGGCTCGCAACCACAGGTGATGGTGAGGATCACAGATCCTGTCAGGAAGCGTCACGTGAACACCTTCATTCGAAGACGACCTTGACGTCGTTCAGGGCCTTGCCGCAGGTCGAGCAGCGGGCTGCCTCCCGGCGGTTCGACGTGCACGACCGCGGTGCCGAAGTCGGCAAGCACTTGGCCGGCCTGGAACCCGGTCACTGTCGTCGACAGCTCGACGGTGCGCAAACCGTCGAGCGGCCCAACTCCAGTGGTCGCAGCAGCCATCGTCGGACCCCAAAACGGCCGGCGGTAGGGGACCGGCCCGAAGTCAGGACACTACTTTCTCGCCTCTCGGCCGACGAAACTCAGAGTCCCGGCATGCGGTGTTCCTGACGCAGAGGACGGCTGGAACCCGGGACGGTGGCAGGGTGGACGACACGACCCGCGCTACGAGGAACAGTGAGGAAGGGGCCGCGGCATACACGACGATCTGCAGCCGGACCGATCATCTGGCGGTCGTGTCGCTACGGTAGCCAGCATGACGCTCGACGATCTCCTCGCCCGCGAAGGCATTCGCGACCTGGTCGCCCGCTACAACTCGTACGGCGACACCGGCAAGTTCGATCTGCTGTGGCCGCTATTCGCGAACGACGCCGTGATGGAGGTCGGGCCGGCCCGCGGCGAGCGGCGCACCCACACTGGCCTCGATGAGGTCAAGGAGATCTTCACGGGTGCCAAAGGCCGCGTCCAATCGCAGGACGAAGCGGCCAACACCACCTACATCCGCCACTTCACCGCGACCCACCAGATCGACCTCGTCGACGCGGACCACGCCACCGGTCGCTGCTACTTCGCAGTGATCATCGGCAACGCGGTCGAGCCGGGTGGCGTCGACCACTGGGGCCGGTACATCGATGAGTACGTGCGGATCGACGGCACGTGGAAGTTACAGAAACGCCGTGTCTACGTCGACGGCAACGTCGCCTCGAGCTGGTTCAGCAGCGAGTGATTCGTGTGACCGACACCATCGCGCCGAAGTAGCCGAGGGGTGGCATCGCGTTCATGGGCGGAGGATCTGGCCGCCGTCGACGTGGAGGGCCTGGCCGGTGACGAAGTCGGAGTCGCTGCTGGCCAGGAAAACGGCGACCGGCCCGATGTCATGCTCCACGTCACCGAAGCGGCGCAGCGGGATCTGCTTGGCGAGCTTCTCGCGGATGCCCGGTCGGGCCTCGAAGAAGGCGTCGGCCGAGTCGGTGAGCATGGTCGGGATGATCACGTTCACGCAGATCCCGTGCTTGCCCCATTCGGCGGCACCGGTGCGGCTGAGCGAGCGGATCGCCTCCTTCGTCGCGTTGTAGGCCGCAGTGCCCTTCATCGCGCCGATGCCGTTGCCCGAGCCGAAGTTGATGATCTTGCCGCCCCGTTCCTTCAGGTGCGCGAACGCGGCCTGCATGCCGTAGAGCGTGCCCATCAAGCCGGTCTGGAACGTGTGCGCCCACACGTCGTCGGGGAAGCGTTCGAGCGGGACGAAACCGGGCGAGCCCTCGGGCTTTGTCGCGCTGCCGAAGCCCTGGGCGTTGTTCACGAGGATGTCAAGCCGGCCGAACCGCCCGACGGTGGCTGCGACCATGCGCTCGACATCGGCGCGCTCGCCCACGTCGACCGTCACGCCGAGCGCCACGAAGCCCAACGCTTCGATCTCCGCGACGACCGAGTCGACGGTGGATGCCGTGCGCGAGGCGACTACCACCTTGGCACCTTCACGTGCGTATTCGATCGCGATCACGCGACCGATGCCCCGCCCCGCTCCTGTGACGATCGCGACCTTTTGATCCAGCTTCCCCATTGCCACCCTTCCATCGGACTTGACACTTACGTCAGAAAGCTACAGCCTGGTGTAGAGCACACAGGGGGCATCATGATCAGCACGGGGACCACCACCAACGAACATAACCTGGCGCGCGTCGCCCGTGCGGTCGACCAGCAGGAGGTTCGCGACGTGATCTACCGCTACTGCCGCGGCATCGACCGGTGCGACTACGACTTGGTGCGGAGCTGCTACCACCCCGACGCGACCGACGACCACGGCGACTTCCGCGGCGGCGTCGAGGACTTCATTGCTTACGTCCAGAAGGGTCTGCTCCGGTTCGAACGCACCATGCACTTCATCGGCAATGTTCTGGTCGAGGTCGACGGCGACCGGGCACGTTCGGAGAGCTACATCGTCGCCCAGCACCACCTCCGCGCGAGCAGCACGAAGCCCGAGCGCGACTTCGTCGTCGGGCTCCGCTATGTCGACGACGTCGAGCGGCGGCACCACGAGTGGCGGATAGCAGCTCGCGTGTGCGTCTTCGAGTGGTCGCGGATCGACCCCGTGGCATCCGGCGGCTGGGTGCCCGCCGACACCGCTACGCTCGGCCGCCGCGACACCGGTGACCCGGTGTACGCCGCGTCGATCGCCGACTGGCTGCGGTGATGGCCGCACCGCGGGGCCGTCAGCGGCGGGGGTCGCCCGCGAGGAGCTGATCGACGATTACCAGGGTGACGCCGCCAGTGACGTCGGGGGCGATCACGAGCTGGTGCGCTTCGTCGCGGTGGACGGCGATGCCGGCGGAGGCGAGGGCGCGGCGGGCGGCGGCGAGGTCGGCGACCTTGAGGCCGACGTTGCACGTTTGGGCGCGGTCGTAGCGCCAGGCCCACAGCCGTTCGCTCTCGTCGGCAGCGGGGATCGGGTACAGGGCGAGCTGCACGTCACCCATCGACACCGCGGCCATCGGCGAACCCGGCGACGCGTGCTCGTCGACGAACGACACGCCGTGGCCGAACAGCTCGGCGAGGCGCCAGGCGGCGGCGACCGGATCGTCGACCACGGCACCGCCGAACGCCATCCGCTCGACCTGGAGCACCGGGTCGGTGATCGGCGGTGGCATCGGTGCCCCGAAGCGCGGGTCGAGCGGCTCCTCGGTGCCGAACCACTCGACCACGACCCCGGCGGTGTCGCCGGGGTGGGTGAACACGATGTGACCGTCGATTCGAGACGCCACCCGCACACCGTGCTCGGCGAGGCGCTCGACGGTCGCGTCGATGTCGGCGACCTGCACGGCGATCGAGCTCATGTGCGAACCGAAGCGGCTGACGAACCGGTCGACGGCGCCACCGGTGACAATCGGTTCTCCGATCTCGATGACGTTGTCGCCCACCCACGCCATGCCGCCACGGCGACCGATCGCGGGGTCCTCGATCCGGCTGTCCTCCAGCACGCGCAGCCCGACGAGGCGGGTCAGCGCGTCGCGCGTCCGCTCGTAGTCGGCCACCATCGCGGTGGTGTGGAAGCACCACTGGACGAGGTGGCCCGTCACGTGTTGGGAACCGCGAACGCGGCTCCGTTCCAGTAGTCGCGCTGCTCGCAGATCTTGCCGTCGCGCAGCTTGCCGATCGAAACTCCGCGCACGTTCATCGGCTGCATCACCCACTCCACCGCGAAGTCGGTGTCGGTCATCACATGGCCGATGTAGTCGAAGGTCGCGTCAGGCACGTTGTCGAACGAGGCTTGGATGAACTTGCGCATCTGCTTGGCGCCGGACGCGCCGTGCTTGATCGTGGTGTCCTCGTAGACGACGTCATCGGTGAAGTACCCGAGCACGCGCTCGAGATCGAGACGATCCCACGCGGCGAAGTAGTCCTGGAAGAAGTTGCTCATGATGCGCCTCTCATGTCGGTTCTTTGGGCACGAGGCAGCCCGCAACTGCGGGCGTCTCACAGAATCCTGACACAAAGGGCCCGATAGCGCGTCTGGCGCACCGATCCGCTGTTATAGGGCACCCGCGGGTGCGATGCGCTGACCGAGGTCGACCTGCCGTTGTTTTCGACTCAATCGTCGAAGCGATTGTGAGTGAGCCGGAAACGTGGCAGGGTTGGGGGCTCGAGGTCCGGGACCGCGCGTTTGGGAGTGTCCTGGGCGCCGTTCGGAAAAGGTTGTGGTCGTGACAAAATTTGGCTGGTTGTCGCCGGTTGCCGGTCATCAGGGGAGCAATTATCAACCGATCGTGATGTTCCAGCAGGAGCACATCCTTCCCGAAGCGTTGCCTCATTTCGACTCGCTTTGGATCGCCGATCATTTCTATGGTTTCGACAAGTCGAAGAAGGAGGGCTTCCTCGAAGCCTGGGTCACACTGGCGTGGCTGGCGGCGAAGTTCCCCGACGTCATGTTGTGTCATCACGTGCTTGGCCACGGCTATCGTAATCCCGCCCTGACAGCGAAGATGGCGGCGACGCTCCAAGTGCTGTCCGGCGGGCGTTTCATGCTGGGTATCGGCGCCGGCTGGCGCGAGGACGAGTACCGCTCCTACGGCTATGAGTTCCCTGCTGCCGCCGTCCGGCTGCGTCAGCTGGAAGAGGTGGTCCAGATTTGCCGTCTGATGTGGACCGAGGAGCATCCCACGTTCAGTGGCACGTACTTCCAGATCGACGACGCCGCAGCTACACCCCGCCCCGACATTGTTCCGCCGATCTGCATCGGTAGCTCCGGCGACAAGATCGGCCTCCCGATCGTTGGACGACACGCCGACATCTGGAACGGGGCGCATAGGGGCGATGACGACTGGAAGCGCAAGCGCGACATCGTCGACGCTGCTGCGGTCGATGCCGGCAGGAGTCCAGCCGACATCGAGAGCAGCGTCACTGTGGCTGCTGAGCTTCCTGACTCGGACGCAGCATCTGAGCAGTGGCTGGACCGGCTGAGGCATCTGTCCGAGCTCGGTGTGACGTACTTCGTGATGGACTTCGGCCACCCCCTTCAGGTGGAGCCCGTGCTCCGCTTCGCCGAGCAGGTCATCGCCCCGATGAGGACGATCTCCAAGCACGGGTGACCGTTGGTTCGGTAAGGCTCAGCGCGTGACCGACCTTCCCCGACCGACTGTGTCGTCCCGAGAATGGATCGACATGAGTGTTCATGATCTTGCTATCGGTCTGCTCGAGCTGCTCGTGTTCACGATTGGATGCCGCTGCGTTGCTGCCGAGCGCGCGGGGTGCGAGTCACTGCGTTCTTCGCGCCGACGATCGAGAACGAGTGGATCATCAAGACCACCGTAGCCAATGGCTCAGTCGTGTTCATGGAGCGCCTCGACCGGCACCGCCTACCCAACGGCTGGGCCGAATTGCCGGCCACTGGCGTGTTCGCGGTCCATGACGGTCAGATCACGGCGTGGCGCGACTACTTCGATCTATCCACGCTCCAGACGGGTTTCGCTGAGCACGCCGAGTGTGCTCTGCTCCGCCACCTTCACGAAAGAGGCGCACAGTCATGACCGAGTTCACGACACGCTGGTGCGAGGCGACGATGGGTCGGATCCCGTGCGCACGGCCGGAAGTGGCCCTGGCCGGGGATGAAGCTGCCGGCCGTCATGGCAAGTCCATCCGCTCGGTGCCGAGTCACCCGACGCGATCCCTTGCAAATGGATGATGCTCGTTTCGTTCTGGCAGTGGCCGGCAACGACCTTCGCGCCGCCGTCGCCGCCTGGCTACTCCTTGCCGGTGTAGCGGAGGATCCATAGTCCGCTGTCGCGGTCGCTCATGAGCAGCAGCGGCCGTTTCGCGTTGTCGTTGCCACGACCCTGGTCGCGGTCGTTGAGCTGGCACTGTCCGGTGCAGAGCGGGAACACACCCCAGAAGTCGTTACCGCCCTCTGCGATGTAGTGGCCGATCTCCTGGATCCCCCCCGGTCCGAACGAGGCAACGCGCAGCCCTGCGGCGTAGTACGAGAAGTACGCCAGGTTCTTCTTGAACCTCGGATCGGTCTTCACCTCGTGCACCGTCAAGTTGCCGAAGCCGGTGGCGTAGGCAGGGTCGAGGGCCTCGGGGATCGCGTAGGTGTCGAGCTCTGGAAGGTTCGGGTCGGTGGCGTCGTGCAGGTGCACGTAGCCCCACCCGTCGAACACGCCGCCTTGAGCCCGGAGGGTGGCGCCGAGCGTGCCGATGGCCGGCAGGTCGCCGCCAGCCACATAGCCCTCAGGGGCGGCGTAGGCAGGCGCGTCGTTGAACAGCTGGTGCATGCCGCGGTGCCCGATGCAGACGCCCTTGGCCGTCCCCGCAACCGGGCTGCCTTGGCCGCCGCACAGGAAGGCATCGGCCACGAGCCCGTTTCGGCTTCCGGAATGACTGTTGCCGATGGCGACGACCGGATAGCCGGCCGCCTCGCCGGTGGCCACCTTGTCGGAGAAGAAGCAGCTGCCACGGCTGAAGACCACGATGGCCGCGCCGGTCGACGCGGCCGAGGGCACCTCGGCCCGATCAGAGACGCCATTGCCGTTGAGGTCGGTGTCGCATCCCGAACCGCCGAACACCGTCGAGCCCTCGACGGGGCTCGCACCCAGCGGCATGGTCCACCCGAACTCGCCACACCCGGTGGCCCCGGCATTGGGCCCGGATGTGATCTGACACAGGGTGCGGGTGGGCGAGAAGTCCTCGTCGGTTGACAGTACGTACTTGCCGTCGGAGGACCAGTAGCCCTGGTGGCTGTTGCCCTCGGCGATCTGGAACCCGGTCTCCGGATCGGGGCTCGAGAAGTCCGAGTCACCAACGAACTGCGGCGCCGCGGGGTTGTCGATGTTGAGCAGCACCTGGCCGGCATCCCAGTAGGAGACGAGGAGGTAGTTGTGCCCGTCGATCACCTTCTGCTGGAAGTCGTGGTTGAAGACCGAGTCGCCGTTGGCGAAGGACCCCCCTTGGGCCCCGGGCCAGTCCTCGAGGCCGACCTCGGAGACGAGCACGGCCGGGCCGGTTCCATCGATCGCCGGGGTGATATCGAAGATGTCGACGTCCTTCAGGTCCTGGTTGTCCTGGGCGACCGCGTACGCCCTACCGTTCCAGGTGAACCCCTGCACGGAGTGGGTGGTGTGGTAGGCCTGCCGCGGGATGAGGGGCGTCGTGTCACCGAACTGGCCGAGCTTCGTCGCCGCCAGGGGGTTGGTGACGTCCCACACCGAGAACCCGGAGGTCACGGGCAGGCTGGCGTTGCACGTCTCGTTGTTGTGCAGCAGGATCTGGCGGTTGCCGAAGGCGATCACGTGCACGCCCTCGCCCACGTAGCTGTTCACCTCTGCCGCAAGGAAGCCGACCTTGCTGGGCTGCGCCGGGTCGCTGATATCGACCACATGCACGCCCGTCCCTTGCGCACCGGGGCGTCCAGCGCACTCCGGGCTGAACGCGTTGAGGTAGGCGTAGTTTCCGAAGGCAGCGACGTCCGCGATGCCGCCCTTCACGTTGGTGAGGCTGTCGAGCTTGCCCACCAGCTCGACGTTCTCCGACGACGCCGGCAGGTGGCCTCCTGGGGCCTCGTGTTGACCATGATCATCGAGCGCGGGCCCGTCCTCAGAGCCCCCGACGCTCGGAGCGGGTTCGGGGTCCGCACTCGCAGCCGATGGCAACAGCCCCATCGTCAGCGAGGCGATCCCACCAACGAGCAGTAACATGTTCGGGCGCATTTTCGTCCCTCCATTACAGCCGCGGCCTCCATACCCCGGTCCGGCGATGTCCCCGAATTGTCCGATAGCGGAGCGCGCGAGTCAACGGGCAATCTCGCGCAGTGGACGCGCATGGCTTGGTTCCGTCATCGATCTTCCGCACGTCGAGCCCGGATCGGGATACCGATCTCGGTGCCCACCCAACGGAGCGCGAAACGCGGGCGGTCGAGACGCGCCGCGCGCTCATCGCCGGGAGGTAGAGCAACGGACGAATCGGTCCGCCTCGTCAGCGCGTACGAGTTGACCGTCGCCGGTGCCGAACGCGTCTACGCCAAAGATCGCCGGTCGTGAGCAGGCCGAGTGCGTGCGTGCTCGCGATGTGAGGAGCGTTCAACACGCGAAGTTGAGCGACCCGGATGGTCGGATTATCGAAAGCGATTTTCGAGCGGTGTTCAGATAGCACTGTGGTCAGCGGCCGCCGTCGGCGCCTGTATGGTCGCGACCCGTGGGCGCCCAACCTTCTCCGCTTCGTTCGCTGGCAGTCAACCGCATCCTCCGTAGGGAAGCGGCCGCGCTTGGGCTGTACCGGCTGGCGGAGTTCGGGCCTTGGATGGCAATGCTGGTGTATGCCTACTCGCGGGGAGGCGCGACGGCGACCGGTGTCGTCTCGCTCGCGTTGCTCATACCGACTGCGCTCTTTGCGCCGTTTGCTGGCCCGCTGATCGATCGGTTCGGCGCAACCCGAGTTCTTGTTGGTGCTTACGCCTCTCAGGCAGTCGCCATGGGGGCTACCGCTGCCTCGCTGCTCTTCGGGGCGCCATCGCTTGTGACATACGTCCTTGGCGCGCTGACGGCGATGCTGGTCGTCGTCACCCACCCTGCTCATGCAGTGGCGTCGCCGGGCATCGCCCGCACGGCCGAGCAGCTTGTAGCGCTGAACGCGATCACCGGATGGATCCTCAGCGTCGGTCTCGTCCTTGCGCCAGCGGGTGCGGGACTGATTCTCGCAGTCTCGACGCCGGGTGCGGTGTACGCGGTCGGCTCGGCCTGCCTCGTCCTCGCCACGTTGCTCGTGGCGCCGCTTCGCGATCTCGTCCCTCCGCTCGCGCGCGACACCAACGCCCCCGAAGCTGGCGCGTTCCGTCAACTCGACGAAGGGGGTCGCGCGCTCGCCCGATCGAGCGCGCCGAGGGAGGTGGTGATCGTCCTCGGCGCCACGTTTCTAATGATCGGCGCATTCGACGTGCTCGTGGTCGTGCTTGCTGTGGGATCGCTCGGGATCGGAGGCTCCGGTGCCGGATATTTGACGGCGGCTCACGGTGCCGGTGCGGTGCTCGGCGCCGTCACATCGCTGGCACTCGTCGGACGGGCTCGTCTCGTTCCCATCATGCTCGGCGCGGCGCTGCTTTCGGCTGGCGCGTTCATTTTGCTCGGCCTTCAGATTTCAGCGGTCGTTGCGTTCATCGTCGCAGCGGTGACAGGCGTCTCACGCAGCTTGCTCGAGGTGTCGGGGCAGACGCTCCTCCAGCGCGTCACTTCGACGGAGCTGCTCGCCCGTGTCTTCGCGTTCAAGGAAGGCCTGGCGATGGCGGCGTGGGGTCTTGGCTCGGTCTCCGTCCCCATCGTGATCGCGCTTGCCGACATTCGGGGTGCCCTCTTCTTCACCGGCGCGATCGTGCCGGTGCTCGTTCTCCTTCGCTTCCGGCCACTTCTCGCCGTGGACGCGGCGGAAACCATTCCTACAGTCACGATCGCGCTTCTTCGCTCGCTCGGCATCTTCCGTGCCCTGCCCGTACCGGCGCTCGAGGGCGTCGCGCAGAACGCGTTGGACGTTTCCGTCCCCGCCGGGCAGGCGATCGTCCGCCAGGGAGAGCCGGGTGACCGCTACTACGCGATCGCAGACGGAACGGTCGAGGTGCTGAGAGACGACGTGGTCGTGAACACACTCGGACGCGGGGAGGGCTTCGGCGAGATCGCGTTGCTCCACGAGGTGCCGCGGACGGCGACCGTCAGAACAGTCACCGAGACGAGGCTCTTCGCGATCGAACGTGAGCCGTTCCTCGTGGCTCTCACCGGGCACGCGCCGACCCGCCACCACAACTCGTCCGCCGACAGCCGAGCCAACTCATGATCCACGTTTGGCGGTCGACATCGTGTGGTTGGCCGTCCTCGGAGCGAGAGTTACGGCGGTTTATCCGTAGTGGTAGCGGGATTGCAGCATCACGACGTCTTCGCCCTCGACGAGGTACACGAGGCGGTGCTCTTCATCGATTCGGCGCGACCATGCGCTTGCGAGCGCAACAGATGGGCCGTCGCTTCAAGCGCGCGATAGTCATCGATCCCGATCAGTACGGCATCTCCACGCCGTGAAGTGATCTCGATGGCGGTCCGGTCGTCGTCGTGTCCCGGGCGCGTTCCGAACCTTCCGTCACGCTCGAGGGTGAGATGCTGTCATTGGCAGGTTCCGGCTGGTGCGGGTTCGATCGGTAGCGCGCTCGCGGCAGTGCCGAGGTAGTCGCTGACCGAGATGATGTTGGAAGCGGCGGTGCCGGTGCCGGTGATCGACATCGTCGATCCGGTGGTGTCGATGCCGATGTCCAACTCGAGCGCGAGGGTGATGTTGCCGACGGGTGTCGGTACGTTGCCGTTGGCTGAGGTGTGGACCGTCTGGGAACCGAAACCGGCGAAGGCGAAGGACACGGGGATGTCTGAGAATGCGACGGTGAAACCATTTCCGTCGTCGAGGCCGCCGGAGCGCAGGACCCCCTGCCATGGACCGAACGGACCCTGGCACCCGTACAGTTCCACGACATTGCCGGCGATGAGCCCGGGTGTGGCCGGCCGCTCGAAATGGACCCACACCTTGGTCTGGTTCTTGCAGTAGTCCTCGACAGTGAGACCAACGACGGTGCCACTGGACTGGGTGGCGCCGCTCGACACAGCGAGCAGTGGATCGGTAGCCAACGGGCCCGGATTGTCCTGCAACGGTGTGCCGTCGGGGCACTTGCCGCAACCACCCGAACGGGTGCAGTACTTCTCGGCGCTCAGCTTTGCGACATCGGTTGATCCGTCGTTGAGTCGCGCATATCCGCTCGCCTGCACGATCAGGACATCGGCCGTGACCTGAAGCACGAAGCTGGCGTGCTGGTACGGCGGGGCGACAAACGGCTTGCTTTCACCGTTGCCGATCGACAACCTCGTTGGTACGACCGAGTCATCGGTGATCCCCGGCCCGGTCGTGTCCCACGCCGACCCGCGAGCGCGATCACGGTAGAAACCTGACGCCCACGAGGTCATGAACGGATCCGCGTCGGCCCCGGAGGCCGCGAACTCGGCAGCGCTGCCGACCGCTTTGAACATCGCAGGGAACACCGACCACGGGCTCGTGCCGGTCTCGGCGAGGTGGGAGAAAAACCCGATCCCCTGGTAGGTCCAAGCAAAGAGCGGGGTCTTTGGCTTCGTCAGGTAGTCGCGCCAATATCCGGCATCCGTTCCGTCAGGCGCGGCAAGCTCGCTTCCGGCCCACTCCGAAGCACCCTCGATCATCCAGTCGCCGGTCGCGTTCCACACCGCCACCGTCTTGGCCCCGGCAGCCTCGAAGCAGTGGAACACTTCATGGCCAACCGTGTTGAGGATCACCAAGGGATCGGTCTGCTTGACCGCATCGATCCTCACCGTGCAACCGCTGTACGTGCCATCCTTGAAGTGCGGATCGGCGGTACCGTATGCGGTCGGGAGTGCAACGACGACCACGCTGATGTCGCCGGGAATGTTGCCGATCTTGGCAGCGATGGCGGCGCGATACTGTTTCACCGCTGCGACGACAGCGTCCTTCACGGCCGTCTGCGGAGTTCGCACGAAACCTGCCGGTACGATCGCGGTTTCGGCGGACGGCGGCGGCTGACGCGCCGCATCGACCGCAGCCTTCTGCTCCGGCGTCAGCTCGTCGTAGTGGGCCAGCACATTCTTGAGTGCCAATGTTCCAGAACGCACGCCCGCTCTGTCTGGCGTCACGTTCACACCTGGCAACGGCGCGACCGCTAGCGAGAACAGCCTCAACGTCGAGTCAAGCGACCGGACACCATCGTCGGCGACATTCGCGAGCTCCACACCGTATGGCGTCGATGACACGTCCACCGGAGTGGTCGTGGTCGTCGTCGACGCCGCTGTCGTGGTGGTCGTCGTGGCCGTAGTCGCCGCCGGCGGTGCCGCCGTCGTCGGCGCGGCGGTGGAGACGGCGCCACTGGTGCTCGTGAGCGCGGTCGACGACGAGCACGACACAACGGAAACCATCGCCAGGATCACGCCATACGCGTTGAGGCGCCTCCGCTCGCGGGATGAACTCAGAACACTCATGCGTCGACTGTAGATCAGTCGAAGAAGACGCGCGACGACACCGCCTGCGAGGTCCCGCCCGTCAGTAGATGGCGGTCGAGCCGGCTGGGCGTTCGGCACCGCGGGCTTGCGCCAATTCTTCACCCATGCGGGTGCGCATGGCAAGCAGATCTGCGGAGGTCGTGATCATTTGGAAGCCCTGTTGTAGGCGGCGCTCGGCAAGCGCGCCCGACGCGTGAATTCCTGGCACCACGCCCGCGCGGCGGCAGGCGGCCGTGATCGTGAGCAGTGCTTCGGTGAACTCGGCACGGTCGTCGTTGTTGCCGGGCGCAAGGCCGAGGCTCAGCGAAAGATCTGCCGGGCCGACATAGATGGCATCAACACCTGGGACTGCCAGGATGTCGTCGATGTTCTGGAGTGCCTGCACGGTTTCGATCATTGGGATGACCGCAACGTTCGCATTCGCACCCGCCGCGTATTCGCCGGAGCGGATGCCCGCCAGTACGGGTCCGTAGCTCCGTGCCCCGAGTGGTGGATAGCGGCATGCTCGCACCACGGCTTCGGCCTCGGCAACCGTGTTCACCATTGGAACCACGACTCCCTCGGCGCCGGCATCGAGCATCTTGCCGATGATTCCCGGTTCGTTCCACGGCACGCGTGCGATCGGTCGTGAGCCGCCGAGCAGCACGCCCTGCACGATGCCCACCGTCGCCTGGTAGTCCATCGCGCCGTGCTGGTTGTCGGCGCACACGTAATCGAACCCGACGCGCGCCGTCGCTTCGGCGCTGGCAGTGGATGCAACGCTCAGCCACGCCCCGAACGTCGGTTGCTGATCGGCCCAGAGTTCACGCAGGTTCATGTGGCGCACTGTACCGCGCGGAGGGTTCAGCACTGCTCCGGCACGACACTGGTTGGCGTGCCGGCCAGTGTTGCAAGGGCATGGTGAATCGCGTGCTCGTACAGCCGACGTCGACCGGCGGCCGTGCTCGACGCGATGTGCGGGGTCACCAGCGCACGAGGGTGCTCGAGCAGGGGGTGGCCTGCAGGGAGCGGCTCCGGCTCGGTGACGTCGAGGCCTGCCCCGGCGAGATGGCCGCTGTCGAGAGCATTCAGCAACGCATTCTGATCCACCAACGCCCCTCTCGCGCAGTTGACCAGATAGGTGCCGCGCTGCATCATCGCCAAGGTGCGCTCGTTGACGACGTGGCGGGTGGCGGGCGTTGCCGGGGCGTGTAGTGAGATGACATCGGACTTCGTCCAGAGTTCGTCGAACGGCACCATCGTTGCCGGCTCCGGGCTGCCTGCGCTGGCCGGGAGGAGCGGATCATGGGCGATGATCGTCATCCCGAACGAGGCACCGACGCCGGCCACTCGGCGGGCGATGCGCCCAAAACCGAGCAGTCCCAGGACGCGGCCGTCAAGTTCCAGCGCTGTGGCCGGCCCACCCGGCAGGCCTTGTTGGGCACGTGCCCGGGCTGCACCAAGCCCCTTGGTGACAGCCATCAGCAGCGCAATGGTATGTTCCGCCGTGGAGACGGTGGGTGCTTGCGGTGCGTAACACACCGTGATGCCAGCGGCGGTGGCTGCCTCCACGTCGACCGTGTCGTATCCGACGCCGGTGCGCGAGATCACTCGCAAACGTCTGCCCTTGGCGATTGCTGCGGCATCCCATATGCGCATCCCTGCCACCACCGCGTCGGCCTGCGCAAGATCGTCATCGTCGGGTCCGACGACGAGGGCTCGACCCTCCACGAGGTCGCGGAACTCGTCGGGAAGGTAGCGATCGAAGAACAACACCGGCATCGAGCTGGACATGGCCGCAGCGTAGTCAGTCGATCCTCGCTGACAGCATGAATGACGGCCCAGCTGGTCTCGTGATTGATCAGCTGCGCGAGGGCCGCCAATCGTCTGGCAGCACATCGCAGTTTGGCGGCGAATGCTAGATTTGGGCGGATGAAGTTCAGCTTGGCGATCAACCTCGAGCGGATGGACCCGGTCGATGACATGGGTGCTGTCGCCGAGCACACCCTTGAGATGGTGCAGATGGCCGAGGAGGCCGGATTCGAGGTCGCGTGGGCCGCGGAGCACCACGCGATCGAGATGACCATCGCTCCTGGGCCGTTCCAACTGCTCGCCTGGTGGGCCGCTCATACGTCGCGAATCCGTCTGGGGACCGCCGTCGCCGTGGCCGCGTATTGGCATCCGATTCGTCTCGCTGGTGAGTGCGCGTTGCTCGACCTGTTGAGCGGTGGTCGGGCCGAGTTGGGACTCGGTCGGGGTGCTTATCAGCGCGAATACGACCGGATGGTTCCTGGTCTCGACCCGGTCACCGCATCAGCGGCACTGCGCGAGCTCCTGCCGGCAGTGAAGGCATTGTGGGCCGGCGACTACGCCCACGAGGGCGACCGCTGGTCGTTCCCTGCATCGACGTCGTGCCCCAAGCCGGTACAGGACCCTCATCCACCGATCTGGGTCGCGGCCCGCGATCCTGACACCTACGAATGGGCGGTCGCCAAGGGATGCAACATCATGTGCTGGCCGCTGATGCGCCCGATGGCCGAGCTCGAGGCGTACGTCGGGCGGATGGACGAAGCGGTCGCCAAAGCCTCCGCGGCGGGCGCCGGCCCGATCGCCAGGCCGCGCATGACGGCCATGCGCTATGCCGCGGTGTGGGCGGACCCCGCCGACGCGCCCCGCTACATCCGGGCACTACAACGCCAAGCCGGCCAATTCGAGAACCTGTTCAAGCAGCTTGGCGGGGTCGACAACGGCTTCGCTGAATCGGTCGATCTCGACCAGCTTGCCCACCGTGAGGAGTACAAGGCCGAAACCCTGATGGAGAACCTGATGTTCGGCACGCCCGAGCAGGTGATCACCAAGCTGCGCAGGTACGAGGCACTCGGGACCGACTTCCTCTACTGCGCAAGCTACGGCGCCTCCATCGCCGACCAGAAGCGCTCGCTTCGCTTGTTCATCGACGAGGTCATGCCAGCGTTCCGCTGAGATCTCTCACGCCCCAATGGTGGGACCGCGGAGTAGCGCCGGCACCTCCTGGCCTTCGATAGAGTCGGGAAAATGGACGAGATCCGCAAACTGGTTCGTTACGTCGAGGACATCTACAGCGACGGCAAACCGGGCGATCCAGTGCGAATGGTCGGCGTCGCTGCCGTTCTGAGCAACCCGTGGGCCGGCCGCGGCTTCGTCGAGAACCTCAGGCCGGAGATCCTCGTGATTGCTCCCCGGCTGGGCGCAGTGCTTGTCGATGCCGTGCTCGAATTGTGTGGCGGCGGCGACCGGGTCGAGGCGTACGGCAAGGCCGCGCTGGTCGGCGTGAACGGCGAGATCGAGCATGCCTCGGCGCTGATCCACACGCTGCGTTTCGGGAACGTTTATCGCGACGCGGTCGGTGGCACGTCGTACCTGTCTTTCACCAACAGCCGCGGCGGGGCGGGAGCATCGATTGCCATCCCGATGATGCACAAGCTCGACGAGGGCTTGCGCTCGCACTATCTGACACTGAATTTCGCCGTCCCTGACGCGCCTGGCCCCGACGAGTTGATCGTTGCGCTCGGTGCGTCGACTGGCGGGCGGCTTCATCCCCGCATCGGCAACCGCTACATCGATATCGAGGAGATGGCCGCCGAGGCCGTGGCGGCATCAGGCGCCGAGACCGTATGAGCGCTGCCGACGCCCGGCCCGGCGTTGTCTTGATCCACGGCGTAGGGCTCGACGCGTCGATGTGGGAGCCGGTCATCGCCCGGCTCGATGCCGGCCTCGACCCGTTCGCCTACGACATGATCGGTCACGGCTGCGCCTCCAAACCGCCGGGTCCTTACTCCCTCGCCGCTTTTGTCGATCAGCTGGCGGATCGGGTCGATCGGGTCGATCGGTGTCGAGGGCAGCGGTTCGATGTGGTGGGCTTTTCGATGGGGGCACTCGTCGCCGAGGGATTTGCCCTCGCCAACCCGGCACGTGTGCGGCGGTTGGTACTGGTCAGTGCGGTATTCGACCGCTCCCCGGCCGAGTGTGCAGCGATCATCGAGCGTGTGGCCGATGTGCGCAACAACGGCTTCGCGGCCGGGTTCGAAGCGGCTCTGCTCCGTTGGTTTACGCCGAGGTTCGCCGCTTCACACCCGGAGGTCGTTGCGCGGGTGCGCGAGTGTCTGGCTGCCAACGACGAGCGCGCCTACGCCGATGCCTACGAGGTCTTCGCTACGGCTGACACCGAGTTGGCAGCTCAGCTACATCGGATCACGCAGCCGACGCTGGTGGTCACCGGTGCAAATGATCCCCGTTCCACCCCGGCAATGGCGTGCGCCCTCGCCGCGCGGCTTGGGAACGGGCGGGTCCACGTCGTCGAGGGCGCCCGCCATCTCCTGCCGCTGGAGGTGCCGGATACCCTCGCCGCGCTGATCAACGACTTCTTGGGAGGCTGCGATGTCTGAGCTTGTTGCGCTACGGATGTACATCGGCGGTGTGTGGTGCGACGCCGAGGACGGCAGAACGATCGAGAGCATCGACCCGTCGAGCGGTCGGCCGTGGGCCACCTTTCCGGCCGCCACCCGCAATGACGTAGACCGGGCCGTGCGAGCCGCTCACACCGCGATGTACGAGGGCCCGTGGTCGACGATGACCGCCAGCCAGCGGGGCCGGGCGTTGCGTCGCCTCGGCGATCTGGTGGCCGAACGCGCCGGCGACGTTGCCGCGGTCGAGACCCGCGACACGGGTAAGCTGCTGCGCGAGACCAACGCGACGACCACCTACGTGGCGGAGTACTACCAATACTTCGCAGGAGCGGCCGACAAGGTGCAGGGTGCCACGTTCTCCACCGACAAGCCCGACCTGATGGCGTTCACATTGCGCGAACCCATCGGTGTCGTCGCCGGGGTCATCCCGTGGAACAACCAACTCCTTCTCTCATGTGTGAAGGTCGGACCCGCGCTGGCGTGCGGGAACGCCGTGGTGCTCAAAGCGTCCGAGCACGGCCCTGCCGCCCTGCTCGAACTCGCCCGTCTCGGCGAGGAGGCGGGTATCCCGCCGGGTGTGCTCAACGTGGTCACAGGCGAGGGCGACCCGTGCGGGACGGCGCTGACGTCACATCCCCTCATCGCCCGGATCGCTTTCACCGGCGGAACGACGGCAGCCCGTCACGTGGTGAGGAACTCTGCCGAAAACTTCGCCGTCGTCACCCTCGAACTGGGCGGCAAGTCGCCGATCATCGTGTTCGACGACGCCAATCTCGACAACGCGGTCAACGGTATCGTTGCCGCCAACTTCGGCGCCACCGGGCAGAGTTGCGTCGCCGGCACCCGGGCCTATATCCACGAACGAATCTACGATTCACTCGTGGAGCGCGTCGCAGAGCGCGCCCGCCGCCTCATCGTCGGCGACCCGATGGCCGCGACGACCGAGGTCGGACCGCTTGCAACCCGCAGCCAACTCGACCATGTGACGGCCGCAGTCGCTTCGTCGCTGGGCGAGGGCGCCACGCTCGTCGCCGGCGGGGGTCGCCCGGAGGGTTTCGGCGACGGGTGGTACTACGAGCCGACGGTTCTGGCCTGCCCGTCGAACGACATCACCGCGGCGCGCGAGGAATTGTTCGGCCCGGTGCTCAGCGCGTTTCGCTTCACCGACGAAGACGCAGTCATTCGAGCCGCCAACGACAGCCCATACCACTACGCGTCCGGCGTGTTTACCGCCGACGTCGGCCGGGCGATGCGAATCACCCGCCGTCTGCGGGCCGGGATCGTCTATGTGAACACCTACCGGGTGGTCTCGCCGATGGTGCCCTTCGGCGGCAACGGCGACACCGGCTACGGGCGCGAGAGTGGATCGGAGTCTCTGCTCGACTACACCCGTCCCAAGACGGTGTGGATCAACACCTCCTCGGCTGCGATGCCCGACCCGTTTGTCATGCGGTGATCAATGGCTCCAGGAAACGCGCCCGTCCGAGGCGACGCCACGTCAGCGATGGCTACGACGTCAGCGCCCGCGGACGTCGAACGGGCGAGTGGGGTCGCGAGACAGGGGAGCCGGATGGCTGAATTTCGGGTGGGGTTCATTGGTGTGGGGCAGATGGGACGCCCGATGGTCGACCGCTTGCTTGCGGCTGGTTACCCGGTCACTGTGTATGTCCGGCGGCCGCAGGTCGCGGCGGAGCTCGCGAGTGCCGGCGCCCACGTACTTCCAACACCGGCCGACGTCGCCGCTGCGGCCGACGTGCTCTGCGTCTGCCTCTTCTCCGACACCCAGCTCACGGAGGTACTCCTCGGTGCGAACTCCGACGGCGACAAACCGCGCCCCCCGGTGATCGACGCGTTGCGGCCCGGCTCGTACCTCGTCAACCACGTCACCGGGAGTCCGGTGCTCGCTCAAGAACTGGCGAGGCGTGCGCCACACGGCGTCCGCTATGTGGATGCCCCGATGAGCGGCACCGACCGGGACATACGTGCGGGGCGGCTCACCCTGCTCGTCGGTGCCACCGCCGAAGACTTCGAATCAGTCCGTCCGGTGCTCGCTGCCTACTCCGACCCGGTCATCCATGTTGGCGGAGTCGGCGACGGGCAGCGGATCAAACTGGTCAACAACCTGCTGTTCACCGTTCACCTTCGGATCGCGCTGGAGGCCGCTCGCCTCGGCCAGTCCGTCGGCATCGAACCGGCCGACCTCGCGCGGGTTCTGGCCACCTGCAGTGGAAACAGCTACGCCGTCGCGCTGCTCCAACAGGCTCCGCCGGCGGCTATCACCGAGTCGGCACGGCCGTACCTGACCAAGGATGTCGCCGTCGTGCGTCAGGTCGCGGAAGGGCTCGGCATCGACTTGGGTCTCCTCGGTGCTCTCTCGACGTGGGTGGATGCCTCTGATGAACCAAGGTAGTCCCATCAGCGGGCGGGGCGATCCCGCTTCGCTCGCCGCCCGAGCACGAGGGTGAATGCCGCCGCAGCCGTGGCCGATACGACATGTTGGATATCGAACAGCCGGTGATGGAGCAAGAGAGCACCCAAGAGGAAGACGAAGATCGTTCCGACTGCCACGCGACGTGCGATGCGGTGCTCCAACGACATGGCGACGGTGGCAGCGAGCGCCCAGGCCCCCGAAGACGGTCCACTGTCGCGGCCACGAATGGTCTCGATCGCGCTCGAGTTGCCCGAAGCCGATGCGAGCCGCACCGCGATGAGCACCGGGACGGTGCTGATCCAGTCGCCGAGAAAGAAGGTGGCGATCGTGCGACGGCTCTTCACGGTCCATTCGGCGATCGGGAGCACGATGAGACACAGCGCGACGTTCGACCAGACGAAACCTGGGCGGTCCTCGATGAGCTGCGACGACGGGAGGCGCCACAGTTGCAGGCGGGCGAGATCGTGCCAACCAAGCCCGAAATGGCGCAGGATGCTGGCATGGCTCTCACGGTCGATGGCGCTCACCGCCATCAGCCAGATGATCAATCCACTGACCGCGAGGCTGACCGGGAACGCCCGGGCGATCGAACGAACGCGACCCCACGCACTGCGCGGTTTGGGAAGCTCGCCGGCCCGTATCACCGCCGTCGCGATCTTCGGGAGATCGGCGTCGTTTCGGTAGCCAAGGTAACGATCTTCCCATCGGGGGTGCCACTTGTCCTTGAATGTGCGCAGCCCCTGGTAATGGAACGCCTTGTCGCCACGCTCGTACAGGACGCGAAGCGCGCGGTCGGCCAGTGAGTCACCGGTGATGTTCGCAAGTGGCGCGAGACCGAGGTTCATCCCTTCCCGGCCCTCGGCCCGGAACCGATCGATGAGGCCGACGAACAGGAATTCCATCACCCCGTTCGGGGCGTCATCCCGGCGCCGCATGAGATCGAAGTTCCCCTCGCCGCTCTGATACGAGGGGAGCACGTTGGCGAACGCGACGATCTCACCGGTCTCGCGATGACGCACGACCAGGACGGTTGTGCTCTGCAGATAGTCGGGGTCGAACTTGCCGACGGTGAACGTCCGCTCGCGTTGGCCGCCCCCACTCATCCACGAGTCGGACACGTCGCGTAACTGGTCCATCGTCGCGTCGTCGATCGGTCTGGGTAGCTCGAAGAGTTCCAGTCCGGCGCGTTCGACTCGCCGCAGCGCCGATCGGAGCGACTTGTATTCCTTCGCGTCGACCGACCACGCCTGCACCTCGATGATCGCTTCCTCGCCGATCTTCAGGGTCTTGAAACCTGTGGTGGTGAGGAGTTGTTCGCCGGTCGGAGTGACCTGATGGAGCGCCGGTGTCCAGCCGTTCAGTTCGCACAATCGGGCGAACTCTTGGAGGACCTGGCGGCACGAGTCGAACGCACCGATCGGTTCACCCAACGCGACAGCAGTGGTGCCGATCACCTTGTACCCGATGAACGCCTGACGATCCTCGGCGATCAACCAGCTCTTGTCGTCGAGCAGCTCGAAGTGGGCCAGGGAGGTAGTTGCCCATCGCTGCAGGATGTCGACGACGGTCGTGCTATCGCGGCGGTCCCGTCGGAACACCACGGTGGCGACGATGCGTGCCAGACCGACGAGTACCACCGCGAGCGCCGCGAACCGAACCGAGTCGACGAACCAGCGCCCGTGGCGAGTGACCGGTTCGATCGCGGACGCCGGCAGGAGCGCGAGCAGCCGCAGCGCGCCCTCGATCGACTCCCCGAACGTCGTGCTCGTCTGGAAATTCCGGTCGAGCAGGTAGAGCCCGATCGTGCCGTACGCGAACACCGCGAGCAGACCGATTCCGAGAACCTGCACTCCACGGCGGGCCAGTGCGGGGTCGGAACGGGCCGGGAACCGGCGACGCGCCGCAACGACCCCGACGACCACAGCCACCGACAGGGCGAGACCGGCGGCATCAGCCTCTTTCACGTGATGACCCATCGTCGAGACGATGGCTGCGGCCAGCGCGATCCACCAGGCGTTGCGTTTGCCGTGGAGGAGCGAACGGGCGACGACGATCAACGCGATCCCAGCGATCAGCAAGACGTAGCGCGCGCCGAACACGGCGTCGAGCACCCAGCCCGCCCCCAGGAACCCGGCCTGGAGACGAGTGCGGTGGCCGGCCGCGAGAACAAGGTCCGTCACGCCGAGCAACAGCGCGGCTGCGGCGACGAGGCGACGGACCCCACGGTCGGTCATGACGACTCCACAGCCAGTGGGACCTTGAGTCAGTCGGCGACGACGTACGTGCCGTCGCGGTTCCAGCTGATCTGGTCGATCTCGTCGGCCGTGATCCACGAATGGGTACCGAGGCTCACGAGGACCTTCTGGATGTTGAACTTCATCACCTTGAGCGAGATCTCGACGAGCTGGTCCGCGGAGAAATGTTCGCGCAACCCCTCCACCACGGAGTCGTCGATGTCGCCCGGCCGGGTCATGAGGCTGTCGGCCAGCGCAACGGCCAACCGGTGAGGTTCGGCCAAACCCTCGGCGGCGGGGCTGAGGGCCATCTCGACCGTCTCGCCGTTTCGTTCGTCCTGCTTGACAACTGCCAGGCGGATCGACAGTCAAGTGTGACAGTCGTGGTGTCTTGCCGCCCGGAGCCTCACGACCTCGGTGGTGACGTCGTCGACCCCGTCGAGCGCCACGACCGCCGCCTGCCAGCGGTTCATCGCCCGGCGGAGATCGTCGTGGATGCGGGCACCGGTTGGGATGCGCACCGCGTCGGTCACGACGCGACCTGCGCGAGGAGCCGGCTCCAGATGAGGTGGAGGCGCTGACGCTGTTCGACGACGAGCAGAGCGTTCACGAAGTTCACGAGGCCGTCCGGGCCGAGTTCGGCGGCGACCGCGGCGACAAGATCGTCGTCGATGGACGCGGCATCGATCGTGAACTGCTCGGTGAACGCCAGGCATGCTCGCTGCGCCGCCGAGAACCGGGGCGACGTGAACCACCCGGGTAGCTCGGCGAGGAGTTCGGCATCGAGGCAGGGGGCTTCGAGTCCGGCATCGTGGCCGAGCAGCGCAGCGATGTGCACTCGGCAGAGGTCGAGCAGGTCGGCGTCGACGACGCTCCAGGCGACCTCGTGGGCGTCCGTGAGGGCGGCCAGCACCTCAGGGTGTCGACCGAGCACCGTGCGCAACATCTGCTCGGTGGACTGGGGACCTCGGGTCATGGAGGCTCACCCTAGCGACCGAGGGTGGCCGGGCGTTTCCGTGTATCAACATCTCGCTGTACTTCTCTATGCGTCGTGATCTGTACGATGGAGTCGCGACCGTTCGCCGGTCTTGGGCGCAAGGGGGTTTCACTGTGGCCGAGAGCATGACGCAGATTCGAAGAGCCGGACCCGTCGGCTCGAAACGAAACCTCGCGATCCTTGGCGACGGCTTCGCGGCCGGGGATCAGACCATCTTCGACAACTGGGTGCAGGACGCGCTGATGAACGGAGCGTTCGGGCACGACTACTTCTACGAGGACGGCTCGGCGTGGAACATCTTCCGGGTGAACCTCGAGTCGAACGACTCGGGCGTCAGCACGCGCACCTACGACGAGCACGGGACTCCGGCCGACGGCAGTGACGACACCGTTGCCAGTGAGACGACTCATGACACGGCACTCGGCATCATCTACAGCGGCTCGTGGTCGCATTGCTGGCTCGAGTACGGCACCAATTCGGCCGGCCGGATCCAGGCCGCGCTCAACAAATGGGTGCCCGACTACAACTTCGTGCTCATCGTGCTCAACACCACCGGCTTCGGTGGGTGTGGCGGAGGTGGGCGCGCCCATACGACGTTGGGCAGTGACTGGACCGTCATCGCGCACGAGTTCGGACACGGTCTCGGCGGGCTGGCTGACGAATACTGCGTCGCCGGCAACTACACCGGCACCGAGCCAGGTGCCGTCGATCTGACCATCGACACGAATCGTGCGACGGTGAAATGGGGCAACTTCATTGCCCCCTCCACGCCTGTGCCGACCGGGCTCGGAGGGTGCGCCGACTACAACCAGGGCACGAAGCCGGCCACGTGGGACGACAACCAGGACGTCGGCGTGTTCGAAGGCGGCAACACGAACCTGACCGGCGTCTTCCGGCCCGTCGTCAACTGCCGGATGCGGGGGAACTCACCGCCGTTCTGCCCGATCTGTTACACATCGTTCAAACGCCAATACGACACCTACACCGGCCACAAGTTCGACAACTGCTACGCCGGCGACTTCAACGGTGATGGTCGCAGCGACGTGCTGGTCCACAGCGGCAACTCGATCCAGATATTCCGCTCCGACTCATCGCAACTGGATCTGGTCTTCAGCGCCGTTGAGCGAGTACCGGGCTCGTGGCAGTTCATGCCCGGCGATCAGTTCTTCGTCGGCGACTTCAACGGCGACGGTAAGGACGAGGTCGCGGTCTTCAACGGCTCGGACTGGGCGCTCGCGTACCTCGGCCTGCTCGCGGACGACGGCAACGACGGATTGCGTCTGATCGCTCGCTACGACGGCGACATCCCGGGTTGGGGCGGCCTCGCTCGCAATGACCGCTTCTCCGTCGGCGACTTCTCCGGCGACGGCAAGAAAGACCTGTTCGTGTTCAACGGGCTCGATTGGTCGATGACGTATGTGGCGATGCTGCGGTCGACCGGGACCGGGTTCAATCTCGTGCGACGGTTCGACGGCGACATCCCCGGTTGGGGAGGACTTGCCCGCAACGACCAGGTTTTCGCGGGTGACTTCAGCGGCGACGGCAAGGCCGACCTCTACATCTTCAACGGCGTGGACTGGGCGATGAGCTACGTCGGGATGTTCCGCTCGACCGGCAATGACCTGCGCATGACCTCCCGCTTCGACGGCGACATCCCTGGTTGGGGAGGGCTTGCTCGCAATGACCAGCTGATCGTCGGTGACTTCACCGGCGATGGCAAATCGGACCTCTACATCTTCAACGGGCTCGATTGGGCAATGCCATACGTCGGCATGTTCCGCTCGACCGGCACCAGCCTCCAGATGGTGCACCGATACGACGGTGACGTACCGGGTTGGGGAGGTCTTGCCAGCCATGATCGATTTTTTGCGGCCGACATCAACGGAGACGGCAAGACCGACCTCTTTGCGTACAACTCGCAGGACTGGGCGGAGGAGTACCTCGGTCGGATGACAACGAACGGTTCGTCGCTGCGAGCCGACTTCGTCGGCGACTGGGTCGGGGAGTGGAACCTCGGTCCGTCCGACAAGTTCGAGGTGTGCAACTTCGAGGGTGGCAACGGCCAGCCCAATCTGTTCGTGCACAATCGGGACTGGTTCGGGATGATCCGTTCCCGTCGCGCACTGAGCTTGCAGCAGCTCTACTTCCGATGGATCCACAACTACCGCCACGGCCGTCACTGGTGAGAGGGGCAAATGATGCCGAACGAATCACGACCTACCAAGCCTGATCAGGATGTACTTGCGAACCCGCCAGCAGGCAAGGGTCCGCGCAAAGGCCCGCAAGGAACTCAGCGACGAGCAATCAAGGGAAAGATGATCGTCAAGCCGGCCGCTACGAAGACGGCGGCCGGTCGGGGCAAGACCCGCCACGAAGGCGATCAGCAGCAACCCACCCGTCGGCCTCGATCGACTGGCTCCTATGTCCGCCTCCGTGTTCGGATGGACGACGGTGTGCTTTCGATCGTCGACAGCCACCTGGTCGACAGCGAACTCGCCCGTCCGGCAGCCCTCCATGGCACATACGCGTACGAGGTCGTCGACGGCGACCGTCTCCTCCACGCCGACTCCCTCCCCGACATCGGTATGGTGCGCTCGTTTGCAGATCCCGACGGCACCGGCGAGCAGCGGGGCCACCACACCTACGAGCAATCGACCTACGAGTTCGATGTCCGTGTGCCCACCGAACACCTGACTCGTGCGGCCCTGTCGAACATCTCGGTCGTGCTCCACCGCATCAAGGACCGACCGGAGCGAGCCCTTCGCGACGCCCCGCTCGGGACCCAGTACGAGCGAGAGCTCCGGGAGGTGGCCAGCGTCGTGGGAATCCCGGCGTCCGTGCTCCCGCCAGGCGTCATCACCAGCGCCGGCACCACTTCACGCACGGTGCGCTGACGTGGCCGACTCTGCAAGCGATGTGAGGAGGAACATGAGCAACGAATCGTCGAAGGCTCGATCGAACGTGCGAGCGCGGTTCTGGTTCCAGGCCGCGTTCGGGATGATCTTCACCGCGCTCTTGATACTGACGATCGCCGTCCCCGACTGGGTCGAGGAGGTCTTTCGGGTCGACCCTGATGGTGGCAACGGCGCGCTCGAGTGGTTCATCGTCGCCGTGTGTGGCGCCGCCGCGGTGGTGAGCGTCGGCTTGGCGCGTGCGGAGTGGCGCCGCGCCCCGCGGCCGCCATCGGTGATGGCGACGGACTGACCGTGCGCTCGCCGACGCGCCGTCGTAACTGTTGCGGGGTCCCGCGCCTGCTGTGGCTCGGGGTGCTGATTGGGTGGCTCGTCTGGCTCCTCCGCGCATTGTTGCGAATATGCCGGTTGCACTCGCGCGACAAGGAGTGCAGGCGCTCCGACCAGGCGCCGTGGGCCGTGCGTAAACCCGACCCGATGATCTACAGCCAGACGTTCCTGCAGGCCCATGGGTTGGCGGTCACATGGGACAACCCCGACATCCACGTCGAACTGGCGGCGAATCGTGGTATTCCGGTGGATTCGCATTCGCTGTCGCCGGCGACGGACTACGTCGTCGTCGCACGAGTGTGGAACGGGGCGACGAACGCAGCCGCAGTCGGCCTGCCGGTGAAGTTGTCGTACCTCGAATTCGGCATCGGCACGGTTCGCCACGACGTCGCGGTCGTCACTGTCGACCTTGCCGTCAAAGGCGCCGGCGGCTGCCCCGCCTTCGCGCGGATTCCGTGGACGACGCCCCCGACACCGGGGCACTATTGCCTCCAGGTGGAGCTGATCTGGGAACACGACGAAGAGCCGGGCAACAACATGGGCCAGCACAACACCGACGTGAAACCGTTGAACTCCCCGCATGCGGCATTCGCGTTCCCTGTTCACAACGACCGGGACAGGGCACGGTCGGTCCGCTTCCAGCTCGATAGCTACGGTGTCCCGGCGCTCGAACCGTGCGCCGGCGACAGCCGTCCCTCGTCGCCGGAACAGCGCGAACGCCGCCGGGTCACGGCTGCGCGTCGGCATGAGTCCGCCCTCTGGCCGATTCCGGATGGCTGGCGCGTGTCCGTCGAACCCGAGCACGCCGAGTTGGCGTCACTTGCAACCCTCAGCGTGAGCGTCGACGTCACGGCGCCCGACGGCTTTCGCGGCCGGCAGGTGATCAACGTGTCGGCGTACGAAGACGCCGTCCTCATCGGCGGCGTCTCGCTGTACGTGGAAGGGAGCGGGTGATGGCCGGCCCACATGCCAATGTGATTACTCCGCCGGGGCAGTACACCCACTGCGTGGACCGCTCGGCGTATCGGAACGTGCCCAGCGGATTGGACGCCGGATTTCCCGCGATCTTGGAGTTCTTGCTGTGCGAATACCTCCTCGGAGGAAAGCTGGTGTGCCTTTCCGGCGGGCGCGACGAGTGCGCGATCGGGACGATCGTCGGTGTCGAAGAGGTCGGGTACAAGAAGTCGGGCTTCGATGCAATCGACAACGACTTCTCGTTCAACGTGTTGCTGGTGCCGTACAGCGTGAAGAGCTTCGAGTCCTATCGCGCCGACACCAGCAATCCGTCGAAGTTCGAGGCTCACAAGATCCGTGACGATGTGGCTGCCAACAGTCCGCTCGGTTGGTTGCTGAAGGATCGCCAGGGCGCGCCCGCACCTTTGCCGACGCCGAGGGAACCGAGCGCCCCGCCAGATGGAACCAGCCCCGTCGACGGCTATGGCGTGCTGTACACGTGGGACGGTTCGAAGCTGGTCTATGACCACGAGAACCAGAACAACCTGCACAAGCTGTGGTCCGAGCACCCGCACGACGGTTCAGCGATCAGCATCCCGATCCTGCACTGCGAATGTGAAGGCTCGCGGGTGTTCTTCATCTGTCAAGCGATGAAGCCGTTCCTCGACCTGATGCAGGGCAAGATCCCGGGTTCGCCGCTGCCCGGGCCTGGGGAGATTTGTCACGCCGCCCTCGACTGGGTCCCGTTCGGTATCGGCAAGGCCATCTGCTCGATCATCGAACATATCGTCGGCGGGCTCATCGGTCTTGCGCTCGCGCCCGCAGCGGCCGCTGCGTTTGCGACAGCATGGGAGGCCGCCCAGGCCTTCGACGACCTGTTCGTGACGGGTCCTGTTGCGGACCAGATCGAGGTCGGAAACGACGTGGTGACAGGTGGCCGGTGGACATGGGACGCCGGCCACGCGGGCCACTGCGAGTTCCACCCGGTCAAGACAATCCAGAAGATCACGCTGCCGGACGATATGCGCGGGCCGTATGTGCCTGCCGAGCCGGTACCCGGCGACAAGCAAGACCGGATCAACGACTACCACGACCGCTGGCAGCGCGAGTTGGACAAGGCTCCGCCACCCGCCGATCCGCGCCATCGTGACGGTTTGACTGGCGCTCAGCTCGAATCGCTGACCCCTGCCCAGCATGAGGTCTACGTCAGCCAGCAGCGACCCGAGAACCAGTGGCGGCTGCACCCGCTCATCGACGGGTGTGCGCCCAACGGTAACCGCGACGCCAACAGGGACGCCGACATCGACGACATCCGGTGAGCGACCGGCGGCGCCTGTGCCCACCATGACTGATCAAGTTGGGCATCATGCTGGCCGTGCTGTCAGCTCTTCACGGTCGACGTAGGCGGCATCGGCCTCGCTACCGGAGACATCGTGAACCAGTCCGTCACCCCGGCGACGGCCAGTAGGCGGCTGACCGGTCCGTCGCCAGCGATGAGCGTCACTTCGAGGCCCGACCGTTCAGCGTTGTCTCGACAAAAGAGCAGTGCCCGGAGGCCAGATGAATCGATGAACGTCACGTGGGTAACGTCGAGCTCGAGCGACGAGGCGTCGTGGTCCGCGACCACGGCCATGTCCAGCTCTCCTGCTACTTGGACGCGGACACTCCCGGCAGCAACGATGATCGAAATGGTGAGTTGCGCCTCGCCGCTCATGTGGCACCCACGACGAGAAAGGCCGCATCGTCGCCGATGTCTGCTCCGAGGGCGGCATCGAGCGCATCAGCGACGTGGCTGGCGGTTGATCCGGCGAGCGGGCCCAGCACCTGTCGGATTGTGGAATCGTCGGTCTCGCCTCGGCCGGCGATCGCTTCGAGCATCCCATCGGTGAACATCACCAACAGGTCGCCGTGAGCAAGCCGAGCCGCAGCGTCGTGGTATGCCGCACCCGCTCGCCAGCCGATGATCGGACCGGTCTCGCCGAGAGACTCGATGGTGCCGTCGGAGCGCACGACGAGCGGGTGGGGATGACCACCGATAGCCATCGTCACGCCGACGCCGTTGTCGTCCGGGCGAATCTCGGCGAGTGCGAGCGTCACATACCGGTCCGGGTTGTCGTAAGCCTGGAACAACACGTCGTTCAGTCGGGTCAGCGCGTCTGCGGGCGTCCACGCCCCCAAGGCAACCGTGCGCAAGGTCCAGCGCGCCGTTCCGGTCAACGCGGCTGCCTTGACGCCCTTGCCGACAGCATCGCCGATCACGAGCGTACAGCAGCGTTCGGTCGGGATCACGTCGTAGAAGTCACCGCCCACCCGGTCATGGTCGGCGACGTGATAACGGGCAGCCAGGTCCAAACCGGCAACGTCCGGCAGTCGTGCAGGAAGGAGGCTCTCTTGCAGCGTGGCGGCGATCTCCTCGGCATTTCGGCGCAGCTCGGCTTCGAGTCTGACCGTCCTGCGGGCCGTTAACCGCAGTTCGAGTTCATTCATCACGAGTGCGGCGAGATCACTCAACGTCGCGATCTGCTCGCGGGTCATGCCGCGTGGGTCGTGGTCGATGATGCACAACGTCCCGAGGTTGTACCCGTCGTGCGTGGTCAGGGGCACGCCTGCATAGAAACCGAAACCCATCTCGCCGGCGACCAACGGGTTGGTGAGCGTGTCCACCCGGGCGTCGTTGACCAGCCACGGGTCGTCCTGCAAGATCGCGGAGGCGCACAAGCCCGGTTCGCGATCCGTCTGGTCGGCCTCGAGGCCGTGGTGCGACTTGAACCAGATCCGGTCGGAGTCGACAATGCTGACGATCGAGATAGGCACCTGGAACAGCCGTGCCGCCAGCGCGGTGATGCGGTCGAACGTCCCATCGGGCGGGGTGTCCAGCACGTCGTAGCGATGAACCGCCGCCAGTCGTTCGGACTCGTTGCTTGTGAATGAGGTCAACCGTCAACCACGTGCCCTTCCGTCTACGCGCGCCAGCCCACGGCGTCAGCTAGGCATGGAGTACCCAAAGCGTACGAGTCCAATACAGCCAAATGCAGCAGGACGAGCCAAAGTCGCGTGAACGACTCGAGGTTTGGCACCCGTGATGGGCGGCGTGTCGACGCGCTTGATGTAACGCCGTGGCAGACACACTGCCGCGGCGTTACATCAAGTGGTGCGGGCAGCGCAAAATCTGGATGTATCCCGAGCCGATCGTGCTCCCTTTCGACCGACGAAGGCTCGTTCCCGCCCGGCCCGCTGGATCCTCGAGATCTGGCGCAGTGTTTCGTGTCGCGACTTGCCGGGTACAAACCGATGGGCGGCTCGTTGCAGGAGGTTTCCATGGAGTCCAATGAACCAGCGATCTACACCCACTCTGACGTCGTCGACGATGCCGGCAAAAAGCTCGGTACGATCACCGACGTGGTGTCGGATCCGACGAGCCTCGAACCGAGGTGGCTGGTCGTCGATGTCGGCGTACTGAAATCGTCGCACTACGTACCGGTGGCCGGATCATTCCGAACGACTGACGGACGGATTGTCGTTCCCTTCACGAAAGAGAGTGTGAAGAAGGCGCCGAAAGCCCACGGCGCTCACGTGCTCACGTTGGAAGATGATCGCGAAATGCTGGAGTACTACGGCCTGCTGAATTGAGGATCGTGAGCGATCCGGGCCCTGTCGAACGAGCGGCACTGATACCGTGAACTGCGGGTGGTGCGTCGCCCGAACCTGCGCGGCGTGACGGATGCGCTACGGATCGGACACTGATGAACAGCCGCTTGCTCGCTGAAGCTTCGATCGAATCGTTGGATGCCTATGTGGCCTCCGGTGGTGGGTCTGGGCTTGCTGCTGCTCAGCAGCAGTCGGCGCAACGAACAGTCGAAGAACTGACCCGTGCAAACCTGCGCGGGCGCGGCGGGGCAGGGTTCACGACCGGCGTGAAGTGGTCATCGGTGCTCGCCGGCCCAGGCCGGCAGCGATACGCGGTCTGCAACGCGGCCGAGGGTGAGCCCGCAACGTTCAAGGACCGGACTCTGCTGCGACTCAACCCGTACCTCGTGCTCGAGGGATTGCTCATCGCGGCGCGAACAATCGATGCCGTCGAGGCGTACATCGCGATCAAGGCCAGCTTCGTTCGAGAGCGCGAGCGGCTCGAGGGGGCGCTGGCGGAGATGACCGCCGCCGGTTGGGTCGATCGCCCGGTGCACCTCATCGCCGGCCCGGAGGAATACCTGTTCGGCGAGGAGAAGGCGATGTTGGAGGTGATCGAGGGCAACGAGCCGTTGCCCCGCTGGCTGCCGCCGTACCTGCACGGCCTGTTCGTCACCAGCCCCCAGCTCGGGTGGACCGCGCACGAGGGCGAGCCGCCGCTCGAAGGCCCCGAGGATCCACACCCGACCTTGGTCAACAACGTCGAGACCCTCGCCAACGTCGCCCAGATCCTGGCAAACGGCGCAGACTGGTTCCGCGAGGTCGGCACCGAGGCATCGCCCGGCTCGGTCTGCTGCACGGTGATCGGCGATGTTTCCCGACCCGGCGTGTTCGAGATCGAACTCGGAACGCCGCTGCGCGAACTGCTCGAGCAGTGCGGCGCGTTCGATGGCGGCCACAGCGTGAAAGCGGTGCTGTCGGGAGTGTCGAATCCTGTGCTGACCGCTACCCAGTTGGACACCGCGCTCAGCTATGAGGCATTCGAGGCTGTGGGCTCCGGTCTCGGTGCGGCCGGCTTCGTCGTGTACGACGACCGGACGTGCATGGTCGAGGTGACGGCAATGCTGTCGAAGTTCCTGCATGTCGAATCGTGCGGTCAATGCCCCCCGTGCAAGCTCGGTACCAGGGCGATCACGACGTCGCTCGATCGGATCATCAGCGGTGAAGGCGGCGACGATGAGCTCGGTGTCATCAGCCGCTGGTTGCGCACTGTCACCGACGGCTCTCGTTGCTACCTGCCGGTGGAGGAGCAGCGCCTCGTCTCGAGCATGCTGCGCGCCTTCCCAGAGGACTTCGCCGCCCATCTCGAGCACGGCCGATGCCCCACTCCGCGCACCCTGCCGATCCCCAAGATCGTGGACATCCGCGACGGAATGGTCGTGTACGACGAACGCCAGGCGCGCAAACGACCCGATTGGACCTACGCCGTCTGACTCCGACGGGGAAGCCGACCAACGACGAGCGACCTCACGCAGCAGCGTTGTTGGGGCGGCGTCGCCGACGGGCAACCAGCACGAGTGCGCCACCCGTACCGAGGACGCCGGCGCCCGCGAGGAGCGCCTGATTCGAATTCGAACCCGTGACGGGCAGCGGTGCAACCACTGGCGGCGCCGTCAGCGGTGGCAACGGAGCCAGCGACTCGCACAGAGGATAAATTGGTGCCCCGCACGGCGCGGCCGGCGCGACTGGTGTATCGGCTCGAGCGAGTCCGGCCGAACCCAACAGCGAGAACGCTGCCAATGTCGAAACAATCAGAATTTTCTTCATGGATTTACACCTCACGCATTGAACCCGTCCGGAATTGGCGGTCGGGTGGTCGGATATTAGCACGATCATCTCTTGGTTCGCACCCCGCCATGACGCGGAGGCCATCTTTCGTTGTCGGCGACATGCCGGCATCTGCGCAGGCGTCGAGGCCGTGACGGATGTAGAGGTGGGGCACCTCGACGTGGTCGATCATTGGGTGGAACGGGCGCGACGTTTCTTCGCCGGCGCCGACGAGCACCTCGTGCAACTTCTCGCCGGGGCGCAAACCGGTGAACTCGATCTCGAGCGGGCGGCCCGATTGTTCGATGAGTTGTTTGGCGACGTCGAGCACCCTCACCGGAGTGCCCATGTCGAGCACCATCGCCTCGCCGGGGCGCCCGATCGTTGCCGCTTGCATCGTGAGGCGGACAGCCTCGCGGACGGACATGAAATAACGCGTGACGTCAGGGTGGGTGACGGTGACCGGACTATTCGCGGCGATCTGGGCTTCGAACGTCTCGAGCGCGGAGCCCCTGCTGCCGATCACGTTGCCGAAGCGCACCGACACGTAGGGCATCTGATTACGAATCGCCGCAGCCGCGGTGAGCCGCTCTGCGATCCGCTTGGTGTAACCCAAGACGTTGACCGGGTTGGCAGCCTTGTCGGTGCTGATGTTGACGAAGCGCACGACGTGGTTGGCGTGGCACGCCAGGATGACATTACCGGTGCCGAGAACGTTGGTCTTCCAACCTTCGCCGGGCGCATCTTCGAGCGCCGGCACGTGCTTCAACGCGGCGGCGTGGAACACGACCTGCGGGCGATGCTCTGAAAACACTTCCTGGAGCCGGTCGATGTCGCGGATGTCGACGAGCACCGGAACACAGACCTTCCGCTGTTTCTCCGGGATCGACGCGATCAAATGGTGCAGCAGGGAGTCGTCGCGATCGAGCACGACGATCTTGGCGGGGTCCAGAGCAGCCAACTGGCGCACCAACTCTGATCCGATCGAGCCGCCGGCGCCGGTGACGAGCACGGTGGCTTCTGCGACCAACTGGTGGACGGCGGTCGTGTCGATGTCGACGATGCGCCGATTGAGGACGTCTTCGTCTCGATAGCGCGTGATCTCGCGGATCGAGCCGTCGCCGACGAGGCGCTGTACGGGGGGCATCACCAATGTCTCGAGCCCGGCCGCTTGGGCGAGTTGGTTGAGCCGGCGGAGCAGTTTGCCGGATGCCGATGGGATTGCGATCAGGATGGCCTCTGCCTTGTAATGGCGTGCCACCCGTTCGAGGTCGGCTGATGTCCCGGCAACCCTGAGGCCGGCGATGCGGACGTTCTTCTTGCCGGGGTCGTCGTCGAGTAATACGACTGGCCGGTATGGGCTGCCCTTCAACGACTGCATCGCTTTGATCGATCGGTAGCCGCCACCACCAGCGCCGAACACGATGATCGGCGTCAGCTGGCGCTCGAATTTGCTGGCGAGGACGCGGGTACGCAACCGTCGCAGGTAGCGGTGGCCGAGCATGAACGAAATTGCCGCCCATGAAGCCAGCACGACGTCGTGGCCGAATGGTGGTCCGGGCCCGAAGACGCGGGCAACGACCAGCAGCCCGAGAATGACTCCGCAGAACCCGGTTGTCACGGCCAACGCCCCAGCTTCTTCGAAGCTCAGTGGCTGATAGCGACGGCGATAGAGCCCAGTCATCATGCCGATGGCCAACTGCAGCGCCATCGCAGTGAGTGCCACGAGAAGGATTGCCGCGCGAAACGTGGGCCGTTGGAGTAAGAAGGTGATCGAATAGAACATGATTGGCCAGACCAGGAGGTCGCCGGACGCAACCAGGAACAACCGCCAGCCTCTGTCGATCACCAGCTTCTGCACGCCGAGTCTTCTCTCGGCAATTTTGCCGTCCACCTTTTCGCCCACCCTTTCGCCATCACTCCCAAGCGCACAGCTCGTCTCGCCCGAGGTTTGAAACTCTACATGCCGTTTGCCACGGTGGGAAGTGGTCTTGATTGAAACTTGACAATCGAACGAAAGCGAACTCGGCGTTGGTCGCACCGTGAACCGTCTCGCCGACACCGTCCGCCGCGGCGTCGATATCGCCGCGGCCTTGATCGGTCTCGTCGTATTGTCGCCACTGCTCGCCGCTTCTGGCGTAGCGGTTCGGCTGCGGTTGGGCAACGGCGTACTGTTCCGTCAGCGCCGGCTCGGCGTCGGCGGCCGGTCATTCGATCTGCTCAAGCTGCGTACGATGCACCATCCCGCGCCGGGCCGCGGCGGACCGGCGCACGACGCGGAGCGAATCTCCAAGCTCGGCCGGTGGCTGCGGGCAACGAGCATCGACGAACTCCCTTCGCTCGTCAATCTTCTCCGCGGCGACATCACGCTCGTCGGTCCCCGGCCGCTACCTGTCCACTACTGGAGTCGGTATCGCGGCGACGAGTATCGCCGGTTCGAGGTCAAGCCGGGAATCACCGGCCTGGCCCAGATCAGCGGACGCAACAACGTCGACTGGCCGCAACGCTTGGCGCTCGACGTCCGCTACGTGGAACAACGCACGCTGCTCGGTGATCTGGGAATCCTCTTCCGGACGGTGCCGATGGTGCTCGGCCGCCACGGCGTGGATCAGGCATCAGGGGTGACGATGACCGAACTGCCAGGGGATCGCTGACGATTGCGTCCCGTAGCGTAGGTCCTGACACAAATCTCGATGACCGTGTTCACGTCGAAGGCCTGGAGTGCCCTGATCCGAGCCTGCGAAGCCATCCGTTGCCGCTCGGCGGGATCGTCGACGAGAGTGAGCAACGCGTCGGCGAGCGCCGCCGCATCCTTCACCGGCACGAGCACGCCGGTCACTCCGGCGTCGACCACCTGGCGACAACCGCGGATGTCGGTGGCCACGATCGGAAGTCCCATTGCCGCTGCCTCCATCGCGGCGCGCGGAAAGCCTTCGCGATACGTGGCCGTGACGAAGAGGTCCATCGCCGAATACAGCTCGGGCATGTCGGTGCGCTGACCGAGGAAGATGACGCCCTCGGATTCGGCAGCGGCGATCATCGAAGCATCGACGGCATCGTTCTTGTCGGGTTCCGTCGGGCCGATCACGACAAGACGGGCCGGCGACTTCTGAGCGCGCAGTAGCCGATTGGCCTCGAACAACTCGCTGATTCCTTTTTCTTGGACAAGCCTGCCGACGACACCGCAGACCACGTCGCCGTCGCCGACCCCCCACTCCTTGCGGAGCCGTCGGCGCACGCCGGGGGAGACCGAGGCGGGGTCGAATCGGGTGAGGTCGATCCCGTTGCCGAGCACCTCGACCCGGCGCGCCGGGACACGCAAGCGGCGCACGAGCGTGTCGGCGTCTTCGGGGTTCTGGACCAGTTCGCGATCGCTGAACGCAGCCGCGATGCGCTCGACCGAGTACACCGCCCACCGACGCTTCCAGCCGTCGTCGGGCTGTGCGTACAGGCCGTGCTGGGTGTTGACCACGAGCGGCACCCTTGCCAAGCGCCCGGTGACCCGCCCCAGTATCCCCGGTTTCGGGTTGTGGGTGTGCAAGATGTCGGGACGGAGTTGGCGCAGGCGGCGGTAGAGCTCGATCAACGCCTTCAGGTCGCTCGAAACACTGGGGGCTCGGGTGAAGTTGGCGACGGGCAGGTGGGCGATGCCCATCGCCGCGAGGTTCTCGACGTGGGGGCCGGCGGCGGACATCCCGATCACTTCGTACCCGGCCGCCTGGAACGCCTGCAGCTGCGGACCGAGCAGCCAGTCGAGGCTCATGTCCGTCGTGGTGAGGTGGATCAGCCGAGGAGTGTCCGGGCGTTTCGGCGGAATCGTGACGGGAGCGTTCACCTCGTCGCGCCCCGGTAGCGGACTCGCGCCGCGAGCCCACGCAACTCGCCCTCCAGCCGGAGACCGCCGGCAGCTTTGGCCGCGAAGAACTCGTCGCCGTCGCTGCGCTGGACAGGCGTGCGCCACAGCCGGTGGATGTCCGTGCCCCCCGGACGGTTGACCCGGCTCGCGGCGAGCGCGGCAGAACGGAACCGGCGGCGCACGGCCACCTCGGCCGCAGGGGAACCCGGCACGGCCTTCGGATAGGCGAAGTCCTGGGGCCGGATGCCGATGTGCTCGCCGATCAATTCGATCGAGCGGTCGAGATCGGCTTCGACGGCTGACCGATCGAGCCGATCGAGCAACGAGTGCGAATGGGTGTGAGAACCGACCGTGATCAACCCGGTCGACACTGCGTCGCGCAGCGCCGACCACGACGTCGGCCGAGCCCCCCATGGGAAATCGGTGCCTTCTTCGATGAACTGGGTTGCCGCATACAGAGTGGCCGGCAAGCCGTGGCGCACGAGTGCCGGCACGGCGACGTCGGTGAAATCGTCGGTACCGTCGTCGAACGTGAGCACGACTCCTCGGTCGTGCTCGGCAGATGGCGGCGCGGCCAGCTCGGCGAGCGAGGCCTCGAGCGTGATGACGCGATGCTGCGTTGCGAGCCGGGCGAGCTGAGCCTCGAAGGCGCTGGGATCCAGGTCGACGGCGCTCGTCGTGCCCCCACCGACGCGGTGGTAGATGAGCACGGTTATGCCGGTCGGCGGTCGCACAACGGCGTCGGCCGTCAAGCTGATCCGCTTGACGAGATGCTTGACGTTCATCGCGGCCCGTTCATCGCGACCCCGGGCATGGCGCCGCGGGTCATCGCGACCCCGGGCCTGGCGCCGCGTGTCATGGTGGCGCGGGTCATGGTGTCTCGGTCACTGGTTGGTGCCTCCGTCATGTGAGCGCCACGGCGAGCTGGCGGGTGAGCTCATCGATCTGCGCGAACGCCCTGCCCCACACCGTCGGCGACTGGCCGGTGGGGTCGGCGATCTCGCCGACGTCGATGTCGAGATAGTCGAGGGCAGTCGCCCTTCCGGCGCCGAGCCGGGCCAGCCACTCGCCGACCGGGCCGCCGTTTCTCGGCTCGACGTGCTCGGCGCGGGCGACCACCTCGGGCAGCGTGAACGTGGAAGCGAACGCCGCCGGCCATCGCCCGGCGATCCAGACGACGTGATCGCGTTCTGCAGTGATGATCAGGTCGGCATCCTCGACGAGTTGGTGGTCGAGCAGTTGGCTGCGATGGCCGCTCACGTCGATGCCTCGTTTGGCGAGCAGGCGAACCGCTGGATCCATCGGCTGTTCACCGACGCTCATCGTTCCGGCGGTGTCGACGACGGCATCGACCCGCATCCGGGTGAGATGCCGTTTCAACAGGCCACCGGTCATCACCGAACGGGTGCGGTTGTGGGTGCACACGCAGAGCACGCGCAACGGAGGTGTCACCGGCGATGGACCTTTCCCGATGAATCCTGACCCGATGAATCCTGAATGGCGCCGCCCTTTGTCGATCCGCTGCCAAGATCTTACCCTCGATCCACCGCTCGGCGGGGGGTGAGGTAGTGCGCAGTCGCCCTCAATACGGCAACGACGAGTGCCCGCCGATGAACAGTGAAGGGACGAGCCATGGGCCCGTGGGGTGCCGGATGCAACAATGTGGGTGTGACTTCGAACTTGGTTCCGTGGAAGATCTGGTTGTCCCCGCCCGAAGTCGGCCCGGTCGAGCGTGAGCTGCTGATCGCCGCATTCGATTCGGGTTGGATCGCGCCCGCCGGTCCCGACCTCGAAGCGTTCGAGGCCGAACTCGCCGATCTCACCGGGGCGCGGGCCGTCGCTGCGCTGTCCAGCGGAACCGCAGGCCTGCACCTGGCGTTGATGGCGGTCGGTGTGGAGGCCGGCGACGACGTGCTGGTCAGCACGCTGACGTTTGGCGCGAGTGCTTTCGCGGTTCGCTACATCGGGGCGCGGCCGTGTTTCGTCGACTGCGAGCCGTTCAGTTGGCACATCGACCCGGACCTGCTCGAGGCCGAACTGCGCCATCGCGCCCAGCAGAATCGGCTGCCGGCAGCCGTCGTGTCGGTCGATCTGTACGGATCGGTTGCCGATGGTGAGCGCCTGGCTGCCGTGTGTGCGCTGTACGACGTTGCGCTGGTGGAGGACGCAGCCGAAGCCATCGGCGCCAGCCGCAATGGGGTCGCGGCGGGCCGCTTCGGGCGGGTCGCTGTGCTGTCGTTCAACGGCAACAAGATCGTCACCACCGGCGGTGGCGGCGCGATCGTCTCCGACGACGTGGCGTTGGTCGCTCAGGCCCGGCATCTCGCGACGCAAGCCCGTCAGCCGGTGCCGTGGTACGAGCACAACGAGATCGGTTACAACTACCGGATGGGCAACCTCAACGCCGCGGTCGGGCGTGGGCAGTTGCGCACGTTGAAGCACAGGATCGGCGGGCGGCGCCGGGTCCGCGAAGCATATGAGCGCCACCTAGCGGCCATCCCCGGTGTCGGTTTCCAAGGCATCCCCGCCGGTTGCGAACCGAACCACTGGCTGACAACGATCAGCGTCGATCCCGAACTGTTCGGCGCGTCGATCGCGGACATCATCGATCAACTCCGTAACGCCGGGGTCGAGGCCCGCCACGGTTTCAAGCCGATGCATCTGCAGCCGGTGTTCGCCGGCCTGCCGATCGTCGGTGGGCAGGTCTCCGAGCGCCTGTTCGACACGACCCTGAACCTGCCGTCAGCGTCGCGCCTCACCGACGACGACGTCGGATGGGTCTGCGACGTGATCCTGTCGAGCCGGGACTGACACCTCGTGGCGGGAATGCCCGACGACGGGCCGCCACGTAACCCGGCCATCGCTCGCCCGCTGCGGTGGGCGATCGGCGCGACGGCAGGGGTGCTCGTGGTTGCTGCCTGCTGGAAGGCGTCTTCGCTCGGTGACCGCAGCCGCACCTGGGCGGTGGTTGCCATCATCGGCGTCGCGATCGTCGTCGCCGATTCGCTGCCGGAGGCGCAGCGGTTGATGCCGCGCCCGGGAATGGTGCCGTTCGTCATCGGCAACTCTTTGGCCGCGATGTACGGCTGCGTACCCGAGACTGGTCAGATAGCGAGGGTGGCTGTGGTGGTCGCGGCGGTGGTCGTCATCGAGTTGGTGAGCCGCCGTCCGCCGCTCGTCTCGTGGCACGCGGCGCTGGTCGCGCTCGTGCTGTGGGCAGGCATCTTCGGGGCGACGGGGCGTCAGAGCGCCTTGGTCGGCGCGCTGTTCGCGTTCTGGCCGGTGGTGATCGTGCCGCTCGTTGCGCTGGTGCGGCCGAGCCTGGCAACCACGGCCGAACCGGTGCGGTGGATCATTGCCGGCATCGGTGCGGTGGCCTCTGCCGTGGTGTCACGCACCGGAGCGTTGCAGCCGACAATCCGCCCGGCCCTGCGCGCCGTCGTCGCCGGCGGCGGCGTCTCACTGGTCGTGGCACTCTTGGTCGCGATCATCGGCTCCAGTTGGTCGTTCAGCGCCACGCCTCGACGCCGCCTGCACTGATCACGCTGCGCCGTTTCAGGATCCCGTCGAAGGTGACCAGAGCGCTCCCAGCAGGAGACGTGACGCCGAGTTTCAGGGTGTCGGGCCGTGGCAGCGGCTGTGGTCGATACACGAGTTCGTAGCCGCCGGTGGCGACGTTGCCGCTCAAATCCAGCGTCACGGCGACCGACCCACCCGGGGGCACGTTGACGAACTTCGAATAGACGTTCCAGCCCAATTCGCGTTCCTGCTGCATCTGGGCCGGTTGACCATCGATCGTCGCAGCGGTGTAGCCGAGCCGGCTGTAGACGCTCAGCAACATCCGGTTCGTGCCCGTCGGCAGGTGGACGAGGTTTCCGATCACGTAATCCGGGTATCCGGTGGTGGGTGCGTTGTTGGTGAGCGTGATCTTCAACGTCGCCGTCACCTTGCCGGTCGCGGCGTCGTATACGGGCCTGTAGTCCAACCCGCGTTGGAGGAAACTGTCGATCTTGTTGCCGTTGGCGTTGTTGGTGACCACGGCCAATCCGTCGGCGCTCGCGTTGTTGGCGTCGACGCCCGGCATCGCCGCGTCGATGCCGATCTGGCGCAGGAACGCCTCTTCCTCGGGCCGGCTGGCCCAGACCGAGATGTGCCCCTCGAGCGCAGCAGGACTCAAGTCGGCGAGCAGGACCTGCGGCTTGGGCAGGCTCGACCTGAACACTTTCTTGATCGTTTCCTCGGTCACCGCAGCGAGCAGGTCCTCGCGTTCGTTCTCCGCCTTCTGGTACTGATCGAGGGTCAGGAACTGTTCAACGGTCGCGGACGTGAGTGGTGTGTCGAGGCCGGGGACGGTGATCGGCCCGGTGATGCCGAGAAGCGAGGCGACGCCGGCGGGGTCGACGATGAACACGCCGTCGATGGTCTTGCCGGTTGCGGTTTGGTAGAGCTGGGCCATGACGGACGCGACGCTGGGCATGTCCGGCGACATCGTCGAGTTGCTCCAGAACTTGGGGACCACGGACGTGTCGGCATGACCAGCGACGTACCCGCCGTAACGGGTGTAGAACTCGGTGGATGCCTTGATGTGCACCGGTTCGACGGCGGTGAGTTCGCTGATCAACTTCCCGGTGCGTCCGCTGGCCGTCACCTCGATCCGGCCGTTGGTGATGGTCACCTCGCTCCAGTTGCCCATCAGCCCGCTGAGGCCACGGGCCTCTGCCGGGTTCGTGAACGCAAAGAAGTAGCGGCGGGTACCTTGCGAGCCGAGCATCGCCGGGCCGAGCTTGGCGGCAGCGCTCGAACCGATCGCTTGGCGGCGCACCTGCTCCGCCCGCCTCCGGCTGTGGCGAACCTTGTCCTGGAACGGCCCGATCAGCCACGGCGAGTTGGCATCGTCGAGTGCTGCGCTGAGGTCGACGACGGTCGATTCGAGCTGGCCGAGCGGTTGCTCGAGACGTGCCAACGAATCGACGTCGATCACGCCGTTCACGATCTTGAGTTGATCGAGGTTGACGAGCTCGAGCGTTGCCGCCGCAGCGTCGGCAGCGTTCGCCGCCCGCCCGAGGAGCCCTACTGCCGCCGAGCGATTCTGCGCGATCACCGGGACCAGACGTGACGGCTGGCCGAGCGGGCCGTCGAGGCGATCGGCAGCGGAACCGAGCTTGGCAGAGGCGTCGCGCAGCGCAGTGGCTGCTCCTGGCATGTCGCCGCTTTTCAGCAGCTCGAGACCCTTGAGCAGCTCCTTGTACCCGGTCGTAACCGACGATCGGGCCCGAATCGCACCGGCGCCTGCGCCGATCGTCGCGAGCACGGCGACGCTGGCAACGGCCGCAAGCGCCCACCATGCCCGTTTGCGGATGTATCGCCGGCGGCGGAGAAGACCGGTGATCGTGATCAGGCCCATCGCTACTGCGGCCACGATCGCCGAGGCGAGGAAGAAGTTGTCGAGCTCCAACCGGAGACTGACCTGGACCACGGCCGCGGCGATGCCGGCGCGCAGCGCCGCCAGGCTCGACCGTTGGGCCCCGACCCACATCGCCGCCACCAATGCGGCGAGCGCGACGAAGGTGACGATGATCGGCCCGCTGACCGAACCGACGACCGCAACTCCACTCGCGACGATCAGTGCCCACCACGGAGTGGATGCGCCGGCCCAGGTGGCAGCGGTCGCCAACGCGAAGCACAGGATTGCGTCGGGTACTGCACCGCCGGTCGGTCTCGCGCCCGCCAGCGCGGCGAGTACGCCCGACACGGCGGCGAGCGCGGCGACCATTTTGGCGTCGTCGCGGGTGATCGTGTTACGCCGAGGTGCGCTCATGACTTGGTCGACCGCATCCATTGCACGGTCGCCCGCAAACCGTCCGCAAACGCGACAGGCGAGATGTCGGGGAACAGCCGCAACAATCGGGCGTTGTCGGCCTGGCTGTGGGGCACGTCGCCGGCGCGGGGCTCGACGTGGCGGCGCTCGAGCGGATGGCCGACGAGCTGCTCCAGCTCGGCGATCACCTGCAGCAGGCTGATCCGCGTGCCGAACGCGAGATTGACGGGCTCGGCGCTGGTCACCCTGCGGACGACCGCGTCGGCGAGGACGGCTGTCAGCGTGCCGACGTAGGTGAAGTCGCGGCTCTGCGTGCCGTCGCCGTGAACCGTCAGCGGCATGCCCGACAGCGCGGCATCCACGAACGAGGGGATGACGGCTGCGTAGACGTGACCGGCCGGCTGCAGTGGGCCGAACACGTTGAAGAACCGGAACGCGAGGACTGCTAGCCCGTAGGAGTTGCCGTATGCGAGTGCATAGCCCTCGGTGATCAGCTTGGTCGCGGCATAGGGAGACATGGGGCGGGTGGCCAGGTCTTCGTGCTTGGGCAGAGCCGGGTTCGAGCCGTACACGCTGCTGCTGCTCGCGACGATGGTGTGCACATTTCCGTGGCGGCGGGCGGCCTCGAGCACTTTCAGGGTGCCTGTCGCGTTGGCCTCATGGCTCGCCATCGGGTCGGCGACACTGCGCGGCACGCTGCCGAGCGCGGCGAGGTGGACCACTGCGCCGGCGCCGATCAACGCGGTGTCGAGCGCGTCGTCGTCGAGGATGCTGCCTTCGATGAACGTGACTGGAAGGCCGTCGATGTTGGTGGCGTCTCCGGTCGACAGGTCATCGAGCGCGACGACTTCCGACACGCCGTCGGTGGCCAGCAGCCGCCGGCACAGGTTCGCTCCGATGAAGCCGGCTCCGCCGGTGACCACGACACGCATTCGTGTGATCCTACGCGGAGGGGCGCAGCGGCCACGCTGATGGCTGCTCATGAACAGCGAGGCGGTGGAGCAGTTCGCCGCAACAAAGGTCGTCGAGTTCGGCGGCATGGTGGGCGAGTTCGAGCACCCCTCGCTCGAGCACATTCGGATCGATCGCGATCGGCGCGACCCGGCGGATCGACGGGTGCACCGTCGGCGTTTCCCGCTCGTCGAGGGCGGTCAGCTCTTCGACCAACTTCTCGCCGGGCCTGGTGCCGGTGATCCGGATCTCGATGTCGTCGCCGGGCTTGCGCCCCGACAGGCGGATCATCCGTTCGGCGAGGTCGTAGATGACGACCGGCTCACCCATGTCGAGCATGAACACCTCGCCGCCGCTGCCCGGGTCGGCCAGCGCGGCGGCCTGCAGCACCAACTGCACGGCCTCTCTGATCGTCATGAAGAACCGGGTCATCCGCCGGTCGGTGACGGTGACCGGGCCTCCGGCGTCGATCTGGCGCATGAACGTGGGGACCACACTGCCCCGACTCCCGAGCACGTTGCCGAAACGGACCGCGCAATAGGCAGCATGCTTTGGGGCGCGAGTGATGACGAGCTGTTCGCAGATCCGCTTCGAGGCGCCCATCACCGACGACGGGTACACGGCCTTGTCGGTGGAGATGAACACGAGCCGCTCGACGCCCACCTCGAGTGCGCAGTCGAGCACGTTCGAGGTGCCGACCACGTTCGTACTCACCGCTTCGCCAGGGTGCGCCTCCAACAGCGGCACGTGTTTGTGGGCCGCTGCGTGGAAGACCACGGTCGGTCGATGGGTCGTGAACACCGCCCGCATCTGGCGGCGGTTGCGGATGTCCGCGAGCACCTGCACGATCGGCCCGTCGAGTTCGGCGGCCACGTCGTGGAGATGGGTCTCGTCGTGGTCGACGAGCACCAGCCGTTGCGGGCCGCTCGCCGCGACCTGGCGTGCGATCTCGGAGCCGATCGAGCCGCCGGCACCGGTGATCAGCACGCACCGGCCGGTGAGCATCGAACTGACCGCATCGAGGTCGGTCGTGATCTGTTCGCGCCCGAGCAGGTCTTCGATCCGCAGGTCACGCAGATCTCGCAGCGACGCCCCGCCGCGCATCGCCGAGCCGATTCCGGGGACGATCTTCAGCGCGACGTCGGCGGCCTCGGCGGCTGCCGCGGCTGCCCGGATCGTCTCCCTTGTGGCGTTCGTCATCGCGAACACCGCGAGGTGAGCGCCCGTGACGCGAACGACTTCGGGAAGATCCGCGATACCGCCGTGGACGGCGATGCCCATGAACGAACGCCTGTGGCGCGACGCGTCTTCGTCGAGCACTGCCACTGGTCGAAAGCCGGCGCGCGGGCTGCGCAGCATGTCGGCGACGAGACTTGCTCCCGCGTCGCCGGCGCCGATGACGACCACCCGCAGGCCCGGTTGCTCGCCGGTCCGACGGAACGAGAACAACCGTGATTGGAACCGGAGCATCGCCATCAGGAAGGTCGCGACCAACGATCCGCTGAAGACGACCGAGTAGGGCATTTGCCGGTCGATCGATTCCATCACGACCAGGACGGCGATGATCAGCGCGCCGGACCACACGAGTCGTCGCGCTTCGTGGATGCTGGCGTGGCGCCACAGTTGTCCATACAGACCGAGCGCCGAGTTGCTGACCAGCACGACTGCGAGGGCAAACGGCAGGAACGAGCGGTACGCCGACCAGAACGAGCCGGGCACGGACCCGTCGAACCGGAGCACGAGCATCGACGTGTACGCGCACGCTGCGACGGCCAGATCGAGTAGGGCGATGACGAAGTCGCTGCGCATCTGCACGGTCCGCGACGCGAGACGCGTCCAGAGTTTTTGCCGTGCCGGCACTTCGATGTCTTGCATTGGACCGTCCGCTTCGGGGATGAACGTGCCGATCCGTTGACGAATCGACCTGAGAGGTTATTCGGCACGCGCGCGCCGGGAGATGAGCATTTCGGCAGGGACTGTGACGAAAGATCGGCATGTCGACCCTCGCCCGCCGATGTGGGCCTCGCCGGTCGTCAACCGCCGCCACGCTAACGTCCGGGGGTGGCGATTCGCGTGCTGTGGGTGATCAAAGGTCTCGGTCCTGGCGGTGCCGAGCATCTGCTGGCCGCTGCCGCACGGGCGCACGATCACGAGCGCTTCCACATCGAGTGCGCCTTCGTGCTGCCGTGGAAGGACCACCTCGTCGAACAACTCGAGCAGGCGGGTGTGCGTACCGTCTGCCTCAGCAACCGTCGCAGCGACCACCTCTGGCCCTTTCGGCTCGCTCGACTCATCCGATCCGGCGAGTGGGACGTGGTGCACGTGCATTCGCCGCTGCCGGGGTCCGTGGCGCGGCTTGCCGCGCGATCCATGCCAAACGCGAGTCGCCCCCATCTCGTGAGCACCGAGCACAATCGTTGGGCCACCCACCGGCTGCCGACCCGCCTGCTCAATCGGCTGACGAGCCGCTGGGACGACGACGCGATTGCCGTGACCGACGAAGTGCGCGGGTCGATGCGCGGCCCGGTTTCTCGTCGGGCGGTGACGGTGCGCCACGGGATCGATGTTGCCGCGACAGCGGCGGCGCTGGCTGATCGGTCCGCGGTGCGGGCCGAGTTGGGCATCAGCGAGGACGAGTTCATCGTCGGCACCGTCGCCAACTTCCGGCCCCAGAAGGACTACCCGAACCTGCTCGGCGCCGCCAAGGTGCTCGCCGATCGGGGCCGCAGCGTGCGGTTCGTCGCCGTCGGCCAGGGTCCTGAGGAGAGGGAAGTGCACGCACTGCGACATGAATTGGGTCTCGATGATCGTGTGATTCTCACCGGCTTCCGCAAGGACGCCGTGCGGGTGATGGGCGGGTGCGACGTGTTCACGCTGGCGTCGCAGTGGGAGGGCCTGCCGGTGGCCCTGATGGAGGCGCTTGCGCTCGGCCTGCCGATTGTGGCCACGAACGTTGGTGGCGTCGCGGAGGAGTTGCGCGAAGGCATCGATGCGCTGCTCGTGCCGGCGCGTGATGCCGTCGCGCTTGCCGATGCGATCGATCGACTCGTGGCCGAACCCGACCTGCGGGCCCGACTCGGCGCCGCTTCACGAGAACGGGCAAAGGGGTTCGACGTCGGTCGGACAACAGCGTCGATGGAGGCGATCTACCAGAGCAAAGTCGCACCGCAGGAGGCTGGCGAACCTGCCCCGACACCGGTCGGTCCGAAGCGTGGCGCGGGGCCCGCAGGACTCGATATCAGAGCAGCGAGCCCCGGCGACCGATCCGACATTCTCGCCCTGCTGGAGCGCTCGCTCGGCGGTGACGGTGATCAGCGCTATCCGGCGCTGTTCGCCTGGAAGCACGACGAGAACCCGTTCGGACCATCGCCGATGTGGGTCGCCACCGATGCCGGCCGGATCGTGGCTTTCCGCACGTTCATGCGGTGGGAGTTCGTCCGAGGCGGGCATGTGCTGCGCGCGGTGCGGGCCGTCGACACCGCTACGGATCCCGATTATCAGGGCCGCGGCCTGTTCCGATCCTTGACGCTGCAGGGGCTCGAGCAGATGCGTGCCGAAGGGATCGACTTCGTGTTCAACACGCCCAACAGCCAGAGCCGGCCCGGCTACTTGAAGATGGGGTGGCGAGAGGTCGGGCACCTACCGGCGGCGGTTCGGTTCACCGGTGCCGGGGGAGTGGTGCGCTCGCTGCGGTCGAGGGTGCCGGCCGAACGTTGGTCGCGAGAACTGACGATCGGCGAGGCGTTCCCCACCTGGCTCGCACGCAAGGGTGTCGACGGGCGACTCAGTCCGGCCGTCGACGTGAGGGAGCTACGCACCCGGATCGACGACGAATTCCTGTCGTGGCGTTTCGGCACACCGTTGCTCGGCTACCGCGTGATCGACGACGACAACACGGCGATCGTCGTCCGCGCCCGCCGACGGGGCAAGGCGTTGGAACTCGCTCTGGTCGCGGGTTTCGGTGAGCCGACGGCCATCGACCGAGTCGCCGCTACCGCTGCGCGCCAGGCCGGCGCCGACTACGCAATCCGGATCGGTCAACCTCGCCCGACTGCCGGCTTCGCCCCGTTGCCCCACGGTGGTCCGGTCCTCGCCTGGCGGGCAGTCAACGACGCCGGGATGCCACCGCTATCCAACTGGGGCCTCACGCTGGGAGACGTCGAGTTGTTCTGAGCCACGTCCGCTGTCCGCTCGGGATCGCGCTTGTACGAGCGCACCGGCACGCAGGGGATCAGCATCATCAGCGGCAGGATCAGCGATTTCTGGCGGGTGAGAACACCCAGGTTGCCGAAACTCGAGTACGCGAGGCCGACCAGGAAGATTGCTCCGATGGCGAACACGACAAAGGGATTCGTGAGCAGGAGGCGCGGAACGTTCAACACCCGTCTGTAGCACGCCATGCACAGCAGAATGAACGCGGTCAGTTCGAGCGCTGAAAGGAGTTGGCCAACGCCGTTTGCCTCGATCAGCAGCGGCCGGAGCAAAGTGCGCACCGATGCCTTTGCCCAGTCGGTCGGGCCGTTGATCGCCGGGGGGGTAAAGTTCGAGCCTGCCTTTGAGGTGCGGCGGGTCGTTTCTTTGAGGATTGCCGTGATGGTGTTTCCGGAGGCCTTCTCATCGCTGCTCGGATGGAGGTAGCGCACTGTGGCCGACCCAACGGCGACGAGCGCTACCGCTGCAAGACCAATGATCACGAGCAATACAAATCGATCCGCCACAGCACTACGGCCCTGATCGCGCCCCTGGCGGCCACGGAACAGGGTCATGAGAAGCGTCGGCAACAAGGCTGCGAGCCAGATGGCCGCCATGTGAGGGCGCACGAGACCGGCGAGACCGAGGCCGACGAGAACTAGAACAAGCGGCTGGAAAAAACCGGAACGCGCCAGCAAGCGGGCAATGCCATAGGTGCCAATCCCCAGGGCAAACATCATGAGCGCTTCCTTGCCGATCGACGACGGCCAGTACACGATGCTGGGGGCTAGTACGCACAGCACCGCGTAGCGTCGCTGGGCCAATCGGGGAATTGCGATGCATCCGGCCTTCACGAAGAACGCGATTCCCCAGAACGCCATCCATGCGAACACGAAGTAGCCCGCCAGCTTGCTGGAGCCGATGAGCGTGTACAGAAACGACGTGAAGCGTTCCATGAAATGCGTTCCCGTACCGCCTGGCAACACCGTCGAAATGTTCGCTTGTCCGCCCCACACCTTGCTGGCCGCAGCGCGGGCATAGATGTGGTATTCCTCGGCGTCGGTGAAGCCACCGTAGGTGTCGAACGACACGAAATATTTGGCGCACGCGCCGGCGAACTTCGCCGCAAGGCCGAGGTACATGATCTTTGCGATCGGTTGTAACTCGCCGGAGAACATTCGGCGAACTCCGAATATGCCGAGTAGAGCGAGCGGGGGGAGGACGATGAAGACTCCCCAGATGTCGTATGAGATGTTGCTGATCGACCAACTGAGGGCGACCAGATAGGCGATGGCCAAGCCGATGATGCCTTGCTCGCCGAATCTCGTGTTCATCCCACCTTCTCGCGGTGGCGCCTCCACGTCGTCCGCCGTGCGGCACGAGTGCCAGACGGGATCACACCGCGCTCGACCGGTCGCCGATCCGCGTACTCGTAATACGTGTTGCGTTCGGGTTTGAGGCCCGTCAGCACCAGCACCATTGGGGCTGTCGTGAGGTCGCGCAGGATCGCAATCGTGCGCACGGCGGTGTTGATCGACGTGCTTCCGATGCGCACTACCACCACGATCACGTCGGCCAGGGGAACCATTTCGAGTACCTCGGCCGTTGCCCCGACTGGCGAGGTATCGACAACGATGGCGTCCGCGGACTCCGCCAGCTTCGGCAAGACGTGAGCTGTTGCTCGCACGAGTTCGCCGGCCGAGGCGTTCAGCGTACTGAGGTCGAGCAGCGCGAGGTTCGGTTCCACCGTGTCGGCCAAGAGCAAGCGTGGATCGAGCGTGTCGACGTCTTCGAGCTCGATCGGCAACAGAACTATGGGTCCTTCAGCGACGAAACCCGCGAGGCGTGGCCGTCGGAAGTCGGTGTTCACGACGATCGTGTGCTGGCCGGTCTCGACCATCGCGGCAGCGAGGTTGGCGGCCATCGAGGTCTTTCCCTCGGCCGGGCCCGGAGACACGACGACCGTGATTCGAGCTCGATCGACGGGTTCGAGGCTGCCTTGGATGAAATCGACCACGTTGCGCAGCGTGCGATACGAATCCGACAGGGCGTCGTGCCTCCCGTTGGTCACGACGAGACCGCGACGATCGGTCTTGACTCTCGGGATCAGCACACGGGCACGCATGCCCATGATCGCTTCAGCCTGCTCACGGGTCCGGATTCTGCGGTCCAGCAAACCGAGGAGCAAAGCGACGCCGACGCCGACGGCCAATCCAGTGACGAGACCGAGAAGCCCTCTCGTGGTTCTCGATCGGGGAGCACTCAATCCGCCCCCGGCCTGCACGAGGGGTACCGCCTCGGCCCGCTGCAGTGTCGTGAACGCAAGCACAGGAGGGCTCGACGTCAGCAATTGGTTCTGCTCGAACGCGACGCTGTATTGACGGGACACCGCGTCGACCTGAGCGGTGAGGATGGGATCACCCTTCGCGAGGGCGAGCTGTGAACTGAGGTCTTCGAGGTGTTTCTTGAGCACGTCCAGACGTGTGCTAGAGGCTGCCAGCCGCCCCTGATAAACGATGTCTTGGCGTTCGGCGAGGTAACTGTTGAGCACGTCGGCGAATGTGTTCGCGACGAGCTCGGCCTGCGGGGCAGAGTCCTGAGTCGTGACCACCGTCAACGCGCCCGTTTGTGGGTCGAAGGCCACTGTGACCTGACTTGCGAGCAGTGCCGAGTTGCCGGCGAATTGGATTTTCTCGGCCACCCGCTTGGGGACCTCACCTGTGGTCGCGAGCAGAGGAACCTGATTGGGTGAAATGGCCGTGCCGGCGCCTTGCAACGCGTCGGTGTTGTTTACGAGCAGCGTGTGCGTCGCCGTGTAACGCGTGAGCTTCGATTGCTGTTCAACGCGCGCGGGCTGGGGCAGCGCACCGAGCGCTGCCCCAATTCCCGCCAGCAGGATGATGACCCACCAGCGCCGCCGGATGGCCCCGAGGGCCGTGGAGTTGTTCATAAGGTTTGAAACTTCGAGTGTGCCTAGCGTACTCAGCCGCACGAGCGCTTGCGTGTCACTACCCACCGGAGGTCAATGTGGTACCTCAGAGCATGATTATCCGGTGTCGTATGGAACCGGCGACCTGTCCGAACCGGTTCGCGGCCACCCACAGCCAATTTGCGCGCCCGTGGCGGGTCACCGCCTTCGGAATGGTCAGCACCAGTAGCACCCATGATTTCCACCCTGAGAATCGTGGCGGTGTCGGTCTCCCGGCATCTCGCAGCATTCGGGCAATCATCGGGCGATGGGTCCCATATCTCCAGCCTTGCCGCCACAGATCCCTCGCTGATTGCCGATAGCGGTAGTGCACCACGGCGTCGGGGAGACTGACGATCTTGATGTTGTTGATCCAGCATCGCAACGAGAACTCGATGTCTTCGCATGCTGAATAACCCTCCATGAGCGGACCGACTCGGTGCCACACGGTTGAGCGGACACCGTAGTTGTTCCCTCGTGCGAAGGGAAAGATTCCGCAGAACGTCTCGTCCG
>JANYKS010000069.1 GCA_025358125.1 Actinomycetes bacterium | reverse complement strand
CAGCGGACCTCGGTGCGGGCCATGCCGTGGCTGTGATCCTCGATCAGCTCGACGGCATCGGAGTTCTTGGTGTCGTAGAAGCTCGGCCAACCACTACCGGACTCGAACTTGGTGTCGGAGTCGAACAGCTCCGCGTCGCATGCCGCGCACCGGAACGTTCCGTCGACGTGGTTGTCGATGAACTCTCCAGACCATGCCGGCTCGGTTCCTGCCTTGCGGAGCAGCTTGAACTGTTCGGGGGTGAGCACCGCACGCCACTCGGCCTCGGTGCGTTCGATTTCGGTCATCGTCAGGTTCCTTTCGGTCGCGGGAGGTAAATCTTCGCGCGTCGGCTTGCGAATCTGTCATCAGCCCACTTGGCGCAAGACTGCGAAGTAGCCGACGAGATCGAGCGTGGCACGGGGGCGAGCGCGAACCGACGGAAGAACTCGACAGCGTCCGCCTCGATCGACACCGACACGTGCCGGGTCGAGCGGATCGGCCTCGACGCGTTCGCTAGACGCTGCCCTCATATCGCTCGCCGACGGGGATCTCCAGGCCCATCACGTTGCCCGACGGCGCCAGCGGACATGCCCAGGCGGGATCGTATGCGCATGACGGGTTGTACGCGAAGTTGAAGTCGAGCACGACGCTGCCCGGTGCCTCACCCTCGCCGAGGTCGGCGCCTTTGATGGTGTCGAGGATGTAGCGGCCGCCTCCGTAGGTGCCGCCGTGCTCGCCGGCGAGCGAGTCCCTGACGGGAACGAACAGCCCTCCGCCGTAGGAGGCGAGCCGCCAAACGTCGAGGGTTCCTGCGCCCGGCACGGCGACGCGACCGAGCAACTCGAACGGCACGACTCCGTCGGTACCCGTCGCGAGATCGAGGTGCTGCGCTACCGTCGGGGGCGTGATCTCCACTTCGAACCGCCATGCGGGGTCGTACGCGGCGACGGGCAGCCCGCCGAAGCCGGGGCGATCCTGGCGCCGAAGCGGAGAGGCCGGATGCGTGGCGAACAGTTCGTCCCGTCCGTTGCGCCAAATCTCGTGCGCCTCGACCAAGTCGGAGCTGCGCTGCTGTCGCACCTTCGAGTACAGCGCGAACACGCGCCGCCGCCAGTCGGCAACTTCGAGGACGATCGTCGGGTCCGTCATGGCTTCAATCTACGTGCGTGCCGGATTGTCCCTGTCCCGTCAGGAGCTCGCGGGCTCGCCGTTCGGCTGGCGGGCGATGAAGGCAGTCATGCCGGGAACGGTGAACGCAATCATCCCATGTTCAGGCGCGTATACGAGCCCCTTGGCGATCAGCCTCGCCCGCACGGGACCCAATTGGGTCGGCAACTTCCCAAGCCGGCGAGCCACCTCACCAGATTGGCTGTGAGCGTCACCGTCGACTGCCATGGCCGTCATATAGTCGCGCTCGGCTGGTGCTGCTCGTTCCCAACGCGATCGAAAGAAGCCGTCATCGAGTCGAGCTTTGCCGACCCGGATGCCCTCCGCTGCATCCTCGGAGTCGATTGGGGAGTCGGTCGCCGTATCCCATGCGGCGCTACCGAACTCCTGCAGGAAATAGGGGTAGCCGCTTGCTGCGTCGAGGACCATCGCGGTCGCTTCTTTGGTCCATTCCACGCCTTCCTGTTCGGCGGGTCGGGTCAGCGCCGCGGCCGCCTCGATTGGAGACAACGCACCGATCGTCACGTACCGGAACAGCCGCTCGGCATACGAGCGTGCCCCGGCGAGGACGCCCGGAAGGTTCGGTAGGCCGGCACCGATGACGAAGAACGGCATGTTCTGCTGGCCTGCCTCGTGGCATGTCTGGCAGATCGCCGCAAGTTCTTCGGCGTTCAAGTGTTGCATCTCGTCGATGAACAACGCGACTCCGCAGTCCAACTCGATCGCCGCCCCACCGAGATCGAGCGCGAGGTCGGTCAGGTCGGCCTGCAGGGAACCGGTGTCAGCGCGACCGCGGTCGGCGTCGAACTCGATCCCGACCGAGAGCGTCCCGTCGGGAGCGGCCTTCAAGGAGAACGACTTGAAGGTCCGAAGCGCTGCCTTCACCCGGCTGCTCTTGCGGCCCTTGCCTTGGACCTGTCGCAAGGACACGTTGAGGGACTGGGCGACCTGGTTTCGGAATGGCATCCTTGATCCGCTTGCGTCCGCCTCGACCTTTGCGACGATCCAGCCGTCTTCGCGAGCCGAATCGGCGAGCTGGTTGAGCAACACCGTCTTGCCGACACCCCGCAGACCATTGAAGATCATGCTCTGGCCAGGACGACGCTGGCGAGCACGGACACGAAGAACTTCGAACTGAGCGATCTCATGGGCGCGTCCGGCCAGTTCAGCGGGGCGCAGTCCGGCACCGGGCGAGTACGGATTGCGAATCGGGTCCATCGAACGATTGTAACAATCTCTACTCATGTATAACGTCATCAGCTATATCGAGATATATCTGCTTACATTCGCGAAAGCGAGCCGTTTCGTCGAACCGATCACCGGGTATACCCGAACCATGCCCAGCATCAGCGGCAATACGGCTCCCGACGGCCCGATCGAACGACCCGGTGGACGAGGCCGGGACGCCGACGATCCCACCGATATCCCGGCCGCAGGATGGAAAGACATATTCGCCCGAGTGCGAACCGAGGCCAAAGAGGATGGCGTGACGCTGATGTCTGCCGGGGTCGCGTTCTATGCCCTGTTGGCCCTGGTACCGGGGTTGGTGGCCCTGATCTCGATCTATGGGCTGGTTGCCAAGCCGAGTGACGTCAAGAACCAGATCGCGTCCACGTTGTCGGCTGCGCCGCGTGAGGCACGCGACTTGGTGACCTCGCAGTTGGAGTCGATCGTTTCGTCGGCCGGTGGTGGCGCCGTTTTCGGCGCAGTCATCGGGATCGTCACGGCCCTGTGGTCGGCATCCAGTGGCGTCGGACATCTGGTGGGAGCCATCAACCGTGCCTACGACGAGAAAGAGACGCGCAACTTCCTCAAGTTGAAGGCCATCTCTCTCGCGCTCACGGTCGCCGCCATCCTGTTCGTCGTCGTCGCGTTCGGGATCATCGCCCTGCTGCCACCGCTGCTCGCCGCAACCGGACTCGGTGCGCCCGGGCGGATCATCATCGGCGTACTGCGTTGGGTGCTGCTGCTGACCGGCATGGCATTGGGCCTCGCGGTCGTCTACCGCTACGGCCCGGATCGAGATCAGCCCCGGTGGCGGTGGGTCTCGCCAGGTGCGATCGTGGCCGCAGTGACCTGGGTCGTCGGCTCGCTGCTGTTCTCGCTGTATACGGCAAACTTCGCGAGGTACAACCAGACCTACGGGTCACTCGGCGCTGTTGTCATTCTCTTGCTGTGGCTGTTTCTTACATCGCTCGTCGTGATCGTCGGGGCCGAGATCAACGCCGAGCTCGAACGTCAAACGGCGAGAGACACCACCGAGGGCAGGGACGAGCCGATGGGCGCTCGAAATGCGACCGCCGCTGACACCCTTGGTGAGACCGCTGACCGCGTGAAGTAGGAGCGACTATCTGATGAGGCCGCCGACGACGTTGATCGTCACCCCGACGATGACCGTGCCGAAGACGTAGCCGAGTAGCGCGTGACGCGTGACCGTGCGGCGGATTCCAGGATCGGAGATATCGGTGTCCGAAACCTGGAACGTCATCCCGATCGTGAACGAAAGGTATGCGAAGTCGAGATAGTCCGGTTGCGCTCCTCTGATCGCGCTCAGGAAAGTCGATGCCTTGTTCAGGTGGGTCGTAGTAGAGCGCACGGCACCCTAACTTCGACCCGAGCCATCGGTGAGAGCCTGATTTCAGCGATGCAGCGGGCGGCGCGAACGACCCTGGATCGCACGCCAGACGAGCAGCGCGATGACCGCGCCGACGACGGACCCGACCAGGCCTGACGCCTGGAACGCCCCATCGTGGCCGTCCTTACGGAACAGCAGGTATCCGATGAAACCGCCGACGAACGAGCCGACGATGCCCAGCAGAATCGTTTGTCCGACGCTCATCGGATCACGACCCGGAACGAGGAGCCGGGCGAGGAAACCGGCGACGAGTCCGATCACCAAGAGAAACAGGATGAAACCGATCATGTTGAACCACTCCTTTGTGTCGTTTGGCGTGACCGCCAGCGCATTTCGAGTGACCCAAATCGGCCCGCCCTAAACATTCTGAACCCATGAAAGTTGCGCCGTTCGTCGCCGGGGCCTGCGTCAGCCGGCGACGAGGCGCCCAGCGCAGATCTGCAGTCGTCAGGCGAGGCGTCTCACGACGAGCACGGCAATGTCGTCTTGGGCTACCGCGTCGCCGACGCGCGTGTCCAGAGTGAATCGATCGGTTCGTTCGGACTGAGGGGTGCTGTGAGCGCGGCCAGGTGCGTCGCCGCCATCTCGACGCCGGTGAAGAACGGCCGGTCGCGACGCTCGACCAATCCGTCCGTGAACAGCACGAGTTGGGATCCGGGCGGAAACGGAACCGTGTCGGCGATACTGCGCGTTTGCGATACGCCTCCAGTCCGTCCAGCAGGATCGATTCGCCACGGCGAACTGCGGCGGCGATCGGATATGGGGCGTCGATCGCAACGTCGGTGTAGCGGACGACGCGCAGGTTGAGTGTATGAAGCTGCGCTGCAGGTGGTACAGAGATGCCACGGAGCGAAGTCCGCCCCGATCGTATGAGGAGAAACCTGACGATGAGCGAACCGCAGCCGCGACCACGCCCGCTCGTGTTGCAGATCATCCCTCGTCCGGATCCCGTTTCTGAACCGGATCCAACCGCCGACGCCGAACCGCACCCGCTGGACGCGCAAGCCCACCTCGGTTGGCTCCGTGAGAACGTGCTGCGCACTGGGCGCCCGAGCCGCCGCTGATTCAAGAGGCGCACGCATGCCAGCCCCGTACACGCTCGGACGGGGAATGTGAAAGTACCGTGGCGCAAAAAAAGAAGGGAGAAGCCCCCTTTGGGCTTCTCCCTTCCATCAAAGGCGGGTGCTAATTCTTCTTGAGCTTGTCTTTGACGTTGTCGATGGCGTTGCTGACCTTGTCCTTCACGTTTTCGATCAAATCTTTTGCTTGGCCGGCTCGTTCGTCGACTTTTCCGTCGCGCTTGAGGTCTCTGTCGTCGGTGAGGTCACCAGCGGCCTGTTTCATCTTGCCCTTGGCCCTGTCGAGGTCGTTGTCCATGGTAGCTCCTTGTTGTTTGCCGTCGAATCTGTTCGACGCAGCTACATCGTGTGTAGCCGAAGAGTACGGCGTCTAAACTCGGTCAGGCAGAATCGCAGCCTTTGCGGCCCATCGCTCCATCGGGAGCGGCCGCAGTCATGCCGGCGAGGCGAACTTCGAGCTGTGCTTCGCGGCGGATGTCATCGTGAACACTGGTCCCGGGAACCCGACCTCCGTCGAGTCATCCGTGTGGCGACTCAGGACACGCCAGGCAGCACCTGGTAGGCGGTGTTCGCTGAGTCGGCGATGGAATGCGCGGCACGACCGACGGCGCGGCGACTGCTCCAAAAGACCGACGGACGGCCGCCGGTGTCGAGAGCGGCTGCCAACAGCCCGCCGAGGAGTCCGGCGTTCTTGGCGAACTGGATCAGCTGCGCGCTGCGGTCGCCAGGTTCTTTGTGTTCCCAGAAGCGATGCCCCGCAATCGTCGTCGGCACGAGCGAGGCGCTGAGCACCAACGACGCCAGCCGTGGCGCAACACCGAGCGCGAGCAGGATGCCGCCGCCGATCTGTACACCGGCGTTGAGCTTGACCAACATCACCGGATCCTCAGCCAGCCCGACCGCCTCGGCGATCCGGACGGCGATGTCCTCGGATTTGGCGGCCATCGCTTCAGGAGCCCTGAGAGCGTTGATCCCGCCGACGATGAATGGCGTCGCAAGGAGCGGGCGTATCAGGGTGCGCAGATCGACCATGTCACGCGAGTACCCGCCGATGCTGCGATTCAGACAAACCGAACTGCCGAAGCCCCTCTATGGGGCTCAGCTGGTTACGAGAAGGGCGAATGCGATCGCCGCGGCATGCCCGACGTTGAGTGAATCGACGTCAGTGCGAAGAGGTATTCTGACCGGCTCGGAGCCGGAAAGCGTGACGTTGCTGAGGCCGGGACCTTCTGCGCCGAGGAGCAGCGCGACGCGGTCGTCCGTTGTCCGCTCGATGTCATGGATCGACGTCGCAGTCGCAGCCGGCGTCAGCGCAAGCATCCGGAAGCCGGCGTCGGCGAGCCGTTGCAGATCGGATCGCCATGCCGTCGAGCGCACGACCGGCAAGAACAGGATCTCGCCCATCGAAACCCGTACCGTGCGTCGGTAGAAGGGATCAGCGCACGTCGGATCGAGGACGAGCGCGTCGACGCCGAGTGCACGCGCTGATCGCGCGATTGCGCCGAGGTTCTCGGGGTCGTTGAGCCCCTCGAGCACCGCGATGGTGCGGCTCGTCCGAATGACGTCATCCAGGGTGTGTTGCGCGGCGCGGTTGGCCGAGGCAACGGCTCCACGGTGGAGATCGAAGCCGGCCACTTGGGCGAGGACATCGCGGTCGGCGATATACACCGGACAGGTCACCCGGTGCAGCAGAGCCTCCATCCGTTCGTAGCGGCGCGGCGTGATCAGGATGGAACGCAGAGAGTAGTCGGACGCGACGAGACGCTCGATGACGTTGACACCTTCTGCGATGAAGAATTCGTCGCCTTCGAGGCGCTGGCGATGGCGAGGATCGCGGAGGCCGAGGTAATCGGCGACGCGACCGTCGCCAGCATCGGTGATGGCAACTGGTTCCACGACTCTGATTAGAACACCTCGATGTCGCACAACACGAGATGCCGACCGTCCGTCGTGGAACGGCGAAGCGGCTGGCGGCGCGGATTATCATTGCCCGAGTTGCTGCTTGCTGTGCGAAGACTACGAGGGGACGACGACAAGTGATGCCACGACTGAGAACAACAACTCAAGGAGGCCGACGTTGACGAAGCGCCAAACCGAGCAATGAATCACGTCGTCGTCGTCGGTGCGTCGCTGGCCGGTGTCCGCGCGTGCGGCGGTCTGCGTGCGGAGGGCTACGCCGGCGCCATCACCTTGATCGGGGCTGAGCCGCACGTGCCGTACGATCGCCCGCCACTGTCGAAGAAGGTGCTCTCGGGTGAGTGGGAGCCGGATCGGATCAGCCTGGTTCGAGCCGAGGAGTTCGAGATGTTGCAACTGCAACAACGGTTCGGCGTCGCGGCCGCTGGGCTGTCCACGACCGACTGCGAGGTCACGCTCGCCGACGGATCAGTCATCGGATACGACGGCCTGATCATTGCGACGGGTTCAACCACGAGGCGTTTGGCCGGCCAGCCGGATCATCCCTCGGTGTTCGAGCTGCGCACGCTCGATGATTCGCTCGCCCTCCGCGCCCGGCTGAAAGAGGGCAGCCAGCGGGTCACGATCATCGGGGCCGGGTTCATCGGCCTCGAGGTGGCGGCCACGGCTCGAAAGCTCGGCAATGACGTCATCGTTCTCGAAGGTCTGCACGCGCCGCTGATTCGCGGACTCGGCGCGGCGATGGGCACGGCGGTCACCGCTATCCACGCCGATCACGGCGTGTCGATCCGCTGCGGCGTCCGGGTGCTTGGCATCGATCCGGTCGGCGACGCGCTGGTCGTGCGCATCGGCGGTGATGTCCGCGACGCCAGCAGCGACGTCGACGGCGGCGACGCCATCGTCAGCGACGTCGTGGTCGTCGGCGTCGGCGTGTCACCGGCGACCGGGTGGCTGGACGACAGCGGGCTCACGCTGCGCGACGGCATCGTCTGCGACGACACCCTCAACGCCGGCGTGCCCCAGGTCTACGCCGCCGGCGACGTGGCTCGCTGGCCGAATCCGCAGTTCGATGGCGAGGAGATGCGGGTCGAGCACTGGACGAATGCATCCGAACAGGGACTCATCGCTGCCAAGAATCTCGCGGCCGTCGCCGGCGGCGGTTCGCCACAGCCGTACGCCACGGTGCCGTTCTTTTGGAGCGAGCAGTACGACAAGCGGATCCAGTTCATCGGCCGCGCCGCCGGTGACGACGAAGTACGCATCGTGCGCGGCTCGGTCGAGGACCGCTCGTTCCTCGCGCTGTACGGCAAGAACGGTCGGTTCCGGGGCGCACTCGGCCTCGCGATGCCCAAGCCGTTGATGCAATGTCGCAAGCTGTTGATCGAGCGCCTGTCGTTCGAGGAAGCGGTGCAAGCAGCAGCTGGGCTGGCGTAACATCTGCTCCATGAGTTCACATCTGTCCGACGTTTGGTTCTCCGTCACTCCACTGCAGGTCGCGTCCGGCACGGGGTGCTGGGTCACGACAACCGATGGCGTGGAGTACCTCGATTTTGCCGGGGGCATCGCCGTCAACTCCACCGGCCATTCCCATCCCAAAGTTGCCGCGGCAATTGCCGAGCAGGCAACGCGCTTCATCCATGCGCAGGTCAACGTCTACAAGCACGATCTGCTCGAGCCGCTTGCCACGAAGCTGGCCGAGATCACACCGAACGGGATCGAGAAGTTCTTCTTCGCCAACTCTGGCGCTGAGATCACGGAGGCCTCGGTCAAGCTCGCCAAGCAGGCGACGAAGCGGCCACACGTCATCGTTTTCAGCGGCAGCTTCCACGGCCGCACGCACATGGCGATGGCGATGACGACATCCAAGACCGGTTACCGGGCCGGGCATTCGCCACTGCCGTCCGGCGTCTTCATGGCGCCGTACCCGGACCCTCTCGCCGAGGATCAAGACGCGGAGGTCGCCTGCGCGCTGAAGGGACTCGACCATCTGCTCAAGTCGATGACGGCGCCCGATGAGACGGCAGCGATGATTCTCGAACCTGTGCTCGGCGAGGGCGGCTACGTCCCCGCACCCGCTGCCTTCATCCACGGTCTCGTCGAGCGTTGCAGGGCGCACGGCATCCTCTTCATCGCCGATGAGGTGCAGAGCGGTTTCGGCCGTACCGGCAAGATGTTCGCGGTCGAGCACTACGGCATCGAGCCAGACATCATCTGTATGGCCAAGGGCATCGCGTCCGGGTTCCCGTTCGCCGCTCTCGGTACCACCGACTAACTCGACGCGAAGTGGCCGAAGGGCAGCCATGGCGGCACGTATGGCGGCAACCCGATGGGTTGCGCCGCGGCGCTGGCGACGATCGAGATCATGAGCGATCCGGCGTTCCTCGCCAACGTGAACGCGCGCGGCCGGCAGCTGATGGATGGCCTGCGCGAATTCCAGCGTCACGACAACGGCATCACCCAGGTCCGCGGTCTCGGCCTGATGGTCGGCACCGAATTCACGGATCCGGCGCGCGTCGCGACGATCCAGAGACATTGCTTGGAGGAGGGCCGGATGATCGTGATGAACGCCGGCACGTACTCGACCACGCTGCGCTGGATGCCGCCACTGGTCGTCAACGAACACGAGATCGAAATCGGTCTTGCCGCGTTCGGCGCGGCAGTGAAGGCAACGGCCTGATGGCCAAGCCGGACCCCGAGCTGCTCGCGGTCTGGCGTTCGTTCTTGATCGCTCATTCGTCGGTCGATCGCGCCCTCACCGTCGCCCTCGACGAAGAGCGCGATCTTCCGCTGCCGTGGTTCGAAGCGCTGAATGCGTTGCAGCTCGCCGGCGGCAAGGTGCGCGTGATGGACCTTGCCGATCAACTCGTCGTCAGCGCGTCGAGTCTGTCGCGCCGGCTGAACCGGATGGAGGACGACGGGCTGATCCGGCGCGACCGGGGCCGCAAGGACGACCAACGTGCGGTGCTCGTCGTCCTCACCCGGGACGGCCGCGACACCTGGCGCCGCGCGAACACCACGTACCTGCGAATGATCAAGCGATTGTTCCTGAATAGGCTCGACGACTCGGATGTCTCCGCGTTGCAGCGAGCCTTCGCGAAGGTGGTCGATAGCAAATAGACGACGGTTCCGCGATGCCGCAAGCCTTCGCGAAGGTGATCGATCTCAGAGAGACGGGGTTCCACGCTGTAGCTCTGATTCGCATCTCGCCTCGACAGAGGGTCAGACTCGGCGTGCACGATCGGATACGGCCCGCGGTCCGTCCGGCTTGAGTTCGCCACAAGGAGTCCCTATGACCAACGCCGTCATCGTCGATGCGATCCGGACGCCGATCGGCCGTCGCAATGGCAAGTTGAAGGATTGGCATCCAGTCGACCTCGCCAGCGAGACGTTGAAGGCGCTCATCGACCGCACCGGGATCGATCCAGGCCTCATCGATGATGTGGTGATGGGGTGCGTGATGCAGGTCGGCGAACAAGCAGCGAACATCGCCCGCAACGCGGTGCTCGCCGCCGGCTGGCCCGACACGGTCCCCGGTACGACGATCGATCGGCAGTGCGGCTCGTCGCAGCAGGCCGCGCACTTCGCGGCCCAGGGCGTGATGGCCGGCGCATACGATGTCGTCGTCGCCGCGGGTGTCGAGGTGATGACCCGCGTCCCGATGGGTGCCTCGTTCATGGACGGCAAGTTCGGGTTCCCGTTCGGCGCGGCGGTCAGCGCTCGCTATGCACCGGCCGGCGGTCTCGTGCCGCAAGGTATTTCAGCCGAGCTGATCGCCGACAAATGGGACATCAGCCGGGATGAAATGGACGCATTCGGTGTGCGTAGCCAGGACCTCGCCCTGCGGGCAACGAGGGAGGGCCGCTTCGAGCGCGAGATCCTGCCAGTACTTGATGCCGAGGGCAGGCTGATGACGGTGGACGAAGGCTTACGCGAGACGACGATGGAGGTGCTCGCCAAGCTCAAGCCGTCGTTCCGCCCAGTCGAGGACGGTGGCAGGGTCACGGCCGGCAACTCGTCGCAGATCACCGATGGCGCCTCGGCTGTGCTGATCATGAGCGAGGACAAGGCGAACGAGCTCGGGCTCACGCCACGTGCTCGCTTCGTCAACTTCTCCCTCGCCGGCGATGATCCCCGCTACATGCTGACCGCCCCGATCCCGGCGACCCAAAAAGTGCTCGCCAGGGCCGGCATGACCATCGACGACATCGACGTGATCGAGATCAACGAAGCCTTCGCGTCCGTGGTGCTGGCGTGGGGCAAGGAGCTGCATCCGGACATGGATCGGGTCAACGTCAACGGCGGCGCGATCGCGATCGGCCATCCACTCGGCTGCTCGGGGACTCGTCTGATGGCCACCCTCGTGAACGAACTCGAACGGTGCCGTGGACGTTTCGGCCTGCAAACGATGTGCGAGGGCGGCGGTATGGCAAACGCCACCATTCTCGAACGCCTCGGCTGACGGAATGACGCCAGGCTGTCGCCGGTAACCTGCCTTCATGCCCGCGTTCTCCACGATCATCTGGGTCTCGGGAGGCGTCGGATTGTGCTACGTCCTGTGGAAAAGTGGAATCGGCATGCTGCGCAGCATGACCACCCCGATGCCTCCTCCTCCACCGGCGGGTGAGATGCGAAGGATCAACGTCAAGTACCGCTGCAGTATGTGTGGGCTGGAGCTGAAGATGACGTTGGCCCCTGATGAGGACCCTCCCCCTCCACGCCACTGCCTCGAAGACATGGACCTGATCGCTCCGATCGCCTGACCTTCGTTCTCCACAGTCTGTGGATAAACATGTTGGTAGAACGACACAGATGTAATTCGCCGTACACAGGCAGGCGAAACTCAACCAGCTCGGGTCAATGCCATTTTGTTGCCGTGTAGAGACCGGCGAGCACGAATCCGAGACCGGCGAATACCGGCCAATTGCCGATGCTGTCGGCGCCGAGGTAGCGGACGAGGATCGAGATCATGCCGAGGACGAGGAACGTGCACATCAGGATCGGCACCCACTTCGGGCTCTCCCTCACCGAGTGCGGGATCGGTGGCGTGTAGCGAGACGACGCGCCGATGCCCGACGTTGACGCCCTGCCGGACGCCGCGCTTGCTCCGAGCGGAGCGGCGCCTGCCGCGGGCAATTGGCCCGGCTTGGTGCCCTTCGGAGTTACTCGTCCGCCAGTTCTTCGCTTAGGAGGTGCCACGAAAAAGCGAGTCTACGGCAAGAACGCGTTCGACACGACTGCACCTCAGCAGGCAGGCTGTAGCGGTGACTCGCGTTCTGGTCCTGGATAGCTACGACAGCTTCGTGTACAACCTGGTGCAATACCTGGGCGAACTCGGCGCGGATCCCGTCGTCTACCGCAACGACGCCCTCACCGTCGACGAAGCTGTCGCTCTCACCCCCGACGCCGTCCTACTCTCGCCGGGGCCAGGGCGGCCAGAAGACGCCGGCATTCTCTGCGCCGCGATCCTGGCATTCGCTGCCCTCGGAACTCCTCTCCTCGGCGTCTGTCTCGGCCACCAGGCCATCGGCCACGTCTATGGCGCACGCATCGTGCGGGCTCCCGATCTGATGCACGGCAAGACGAGCAATGTCCGCCATCACGGCAAGGGAGTGTTCGAGAATCTCCCTTCTCCGCTGCTGGCCAACCGCTATCACTCGCTGGTGATCGATCCGGCGTCGATGCCGGTCTGGCTCGAGGTGACTGCCACGACCGACGACGGGACGATCATGGGCGTACGTCACCGTGAACTGCCGGTTGAGGGTGTTCAGTTCCATCCCGAGAGCATCCTCACCGTGGCCGGGCACGACCTGCTCCGCAACTTCCTCGCGAGAGTTCCCCAGCGCGCCTGACCCACCTCTCGCGCCTATCACGACCTAGCCGAACAACTGTGCGATATCAACTCGTCGCCGAAGAAACATTGGGCGCACCGGAATCCACACCGAGAGGGTACGACAGGGTTACGGCCCGGTCGTGGTCGTCGTCGGGGGTGTGATGGTGGTTGGCGGGGGTGCAGTCGTCGCCGGGGCCGTGGTGGCAGGAGGAACGGTGGTCGGGGCCAGAGTCGGGGCCGCCGTCGGCGGCACGGTCGTGGGCGCCGGCAGCGCCTTACCGACCGACACGTTGACCGTCGAACTCGAGTTGACGGACTGCCCCGGTGGGACGCTTTGGGTGACGACTCGGCCGTCGTTATTGCTGTTGTATGCGACGTCGGAGTAGGTCACGGACGCCAGCAGGTTCTTTTCGCCGAGCAGCTTGACCGCCTGATTCTCGGTGAGACCGACGAGCGGTGGGACCACGACCTGGGTCGGGCCGCTACTGACGACCAGCGTGATCGGACTGCCCTTGTCAACCACGGTGTCGACGGGCGGGGTGGTGCGGACCACGGAACCGACCGGCGCGGTGTCGTTCGGTTCCTGCACGGTCGTCACGACGAAACCGAACGATGCCGACTGGAGGAACGACTTTGCGTTGTCGCCGGTCTGGCCGACGACATTCGGGATCGTGACCTTGCCCTTGCCCTGCGACACGGTGAGATTCACGAGGGAACCCTGCTTGGCCTGGGTCAGACCCGGTGGATTCTGACTGACGACGGAACCGACGGGAACGTTCGCGTTCTCGACCTCGGCGACCGTCGGCCCGACGACGAACCCGGCTTTGGTGAGCAGGTTGCGGGCCTCTTCGAGCGTCTTGGCGGTGACGTCGGGAATCGGCACGAGGCCACCCGCCGGCTTGAACTTGAGCTTGATCTGTTGGCCTTTGCTGACGAGAACGTTGGGCAGCGGATCCGTCTCGAACACGACACCCTCGGGGGCGTTAGCCAGGGGATCCGGCATCGGGACCGGCTTGAGGCCCGCGTCGGAGAGGATCTGAGTTGCTTCTGCGAGCGGTAGACCGGTGACGTTGGCGAGGCTCAGCGAGCTCTTCGAGCCGTCCTTGTTGAGAGCCTTGAACAGCAAGAACGCGCCGACCGCAAGTGCGGCAACTGCGATGAACGCGGCGATGCCCCACCAAGCTCGGCGCTGCGGCGGATCGTAGTAGACCGCTTCGTTGGCTCCGCTCGGATAGCGCTGCTGGATCTGGGTCCGCGGCGTGAGACCAGTGCCCACCGGGACGGAGCCCGTCCTCGGCATCGCGGCCGTGGCGTTCGCGTTGCCGATCACACCGACCCCAGCAGTTTGGGGCCGTGGCGGCGCAACCGTGCGGGCGACCGTTGTGGCACCGACGACGCCAGATCGGGTTGGTGGCCCCTGCGGGGCTGCAGCACCTGCGAGAGCCTGCACCGGCTCACCATTTCGGAACCGGCGCAGGTCGTCGCGCAGCGCATCGCCGTCGGCGTAACGGATGGCCGGATTCTTGGCGAGCAGCTTGGCGACGATGGCCTCGAACGGCCTCGGTACGTCGGGGGCGAGTTGATTCAACGGCTGCGGATTCTCGTGGACCTGTTTGTACGCGATGGCGACCGGATTGTCGCCGGCGAACGGAGGGCGGCCACCGACCATCTCGTACATGACGATGCCGAGCGAATAGAGATCACTGCGGGGATCGGGTTGGGCGCCCTGGGCCTGCTCCGGGGAGAAGTAGGTGGCCGTGCCCATCACGAGACCGATCTGAGTGAGGTTGCTATCGGCGGCCGAGTTCATTGCCCGAGCAATGCCGAAATCGGCAACCTTCACCTGGCCGCTGGAGCCGATCAGGATGTTGGCCGGCTTGATGTCGCGGTGCACGACGCCGTTGCGATGGGCGAACGCCAGGGCGGCCGACACCTCGCTCGCGATCTCCGCCGCTTGAACCGCTGAGACGCGGCCGTTGACGCGAACGATGTCGGCGAGGGTACGTCCCTCGATGTACTCCATCGCGATGAAGTACGTGCCGCCGTACTTGCCCCAGTCGTACACGCTGACGATGTTGGGATGATTGAGGCTTGCCGCCGACTGCGCCTCGCGGCGGAACCGTTCGACGAAGCTGGGGTCGGTGGCGAACTCGGCGAAGAGGACCTTGATCGCGACAGCCCGGTCGAGCAGGAGGTCGCGCGCCAACAGCACGTCGGCCATACCACCACGACCTATTCGTTGTTGGATCTCGTAACGGTCGTTGAGGACCGTGCGTTCACCGTTGTCTGCCACTGCTGCCTACTTCGTTGCGGCGAACCGGGGTGACCCGCCGTGCCTTGCAATTCGAGAGCGCTCGCATGCGCTCATCGAGGATACAGAGACAGGTGACGCGATGTCCTGTCACCGTGTTCTCCACTCGCGCGGCCCTCCCGATCATTTTCGCTCACCCAACGGATGGGCGAGAGCCCAGTCCAGAATCGTCTTCGCGACCGGCCCAGCAAGCCGACCGCCCGTGCTCGCGCTGATGTCGGCGTTGACGCCCTTGAACATGACAGCAACCGCATACTGCGGCTGGTCGGCAGGAGCGAATGCGATGATCCACGCGTGTGAGCGCTGCGGCTGGCCCTGCGCATTGAGCTGCGCTGTACCAGTCTTGGCCGCAGCCTGGATGCCGTTGGCGAGCTGCAGGCAGCATTTCGCGGTTCCGTTCTGCACGACCCCGATCATCAAATCGGTCAGCTTCACAGCCGTTGTCGGCGAGATCGGTGTCTTCCACACCTGCGGCGTCGTCTGATTCAGCACCTTGCCATCATGATCGAGCGTTGCCGCAACCACGTACGGCTGCATCATCACACCGCCGTTGGCGACCGTTGCCGCAACCATCGCCATGTGCAACGGCACCATCAAGTCGTCGTCCTGCCCGAAGCCGCGGATTGCCAGCTTCGGGATCGCATCCTTGAGTTCGGCGACCGTACCGAAGTTCGAAACCGCACCACCGGGGAGATCGAACGGGATCTTCTCACCGACGCCCCACGCAGCCGTCCCGGCCACCATCTTGTCAGCGCCGACCGCGACCGCGGTACGGGCGAATACCGTGTTGCAGCTGCGCCGGAAGACTTCGCGGAGATCGCCACCACACAGTTCGCCGTGGTAGTTCCCGATCGGATTCGTGGTCTGCGGAGGGGTGTACGACGTCTCGTTGGCCCATGTACTGGAGAAGTCGATCAGCCCGTTCTCGAGCGCGATGCCCGCCGTGATCACCTTGAACGTGGAGCCGGGCATGTACCGCTCCTGGTACGCGTTTGCGAGCGTCGGTTTGCCGGGCAGAGCGTTGAGGAACTGGATGACGTCGTTGGCCTGTTTGTTGTTGTGGACGGCAACGAGGTTGGGGTCGTAGCTCGGGTAGCTCCACATCGCGAGCACGGCACCGGTGCGCGGGTCCAACACGACGACGCTGCCCTCGTTGGCGCCGAGGGCATCCCTTGCCACCTGTTGCAGATCGGCGCGCATCGTGAGCTGCACCGAACCGGTGCTGTCCTGGTTGCTGAAGATGCTGGCGATGCTGCGCAGTTGCTGCTCGGAAGTGCGCCCGGCGAGTACGTCGGTGTACTTTTTCTCGATCTTGGTCGCCCCGAACGCGTAGGTGTAGTAGCCGCTGACGTTGGCGAACAACTCGCCCGTCGGATACTTGCGCTGGTATTTGAACGTCTTGTCGATCGTTGGGTCGGTCGGTTCTGACATCGCAATCGTCACGCCGTCGGCGGTGACGATCGGCCCGCGCGGCTTATCGAAATCGCGCAGAACAGCCCGGGTGTTGTTCGTGTTCGATGCGATCCGATCGCGTTTGACGACCTGGAGCAGGTTCAGCTGGACGAACAGCACGAGATAGCAGACCAGCAACCCCGCGGCGAGATGGCGGATCTGAGTGTTCATTCGACACTCCGCACATGGCCCGTCACAAGGACGGTGTCGTCGGACGAAACGTCCGTTGGACCGGCCGTCGTCGCACCGGTTCTCTTGGTCTGCTTGCGCAGCTGGCGGCGCAGCTTCCACGCGAGGAAGCGCTCGTTGATCGTTGGATCATCCGGCAGCTCGCCGATGCGACGCGACGTGCTGTCGCTGACACGCATCAGCAGCGCTAACAAGACGTAATTGGCGACGAGCGAAGAGCCGCCATAGCTGACGAACGGAAGCGCGATGCCGGTCAGCGGCACGACGCGGATGACGCCGCCGATGATGATGAACGCCTGCACCCCGAGGAGCGCGGTGAGGCCGGTTGCAAGCAGCTTCTCGAATGGTCGTTCGGCGCGAACTGCGATGCGTAGCCCGGCGCCGACGATGAGCAGGAACGAGATCAACACGGCCGTCGCGCCGAACAGCCCCAACTCCTCGGCGATGGCGGCGAAGATGAAGTCGTTCTGCACGGCCGGCACCAGGTCTGGGCGGCCCTGGCCGAGGCCGGTGCCACCGAGGCCGCCGTCGCCGATCGCGAAGATGCCCTGCACGATCTGATAGCCCTTGCCCTGATAGCGGCTCCATGGATCGAGCCAGATGTCCACCCGGTCCCGAACGTGATGGAACATCCGGAACGACATGTATGCGGCGCCGCCAAACAGCACCAAGCCGAGGACGAGGAATGTGGCTCGCTCCGTCGCGACCCACAGCATCACGACGAAGAGCGTGAAGAACAGCAGCGACGTGCCGAGGTCTTTCTCGCCGACCATCACGATGACCGCGAAGCCCCACGCGAGCACGATCGGAAAGAAGTAACGCGGCTCGGGTAGGCGCAACGGCCCGAGGTGCCAGGTGCTGGCCGCGATCAGTTCACGTCGCTCATAGAGATAGCCGGCGAAGAAGAGCGCGAGCAGGATCTTGGCGAACTCGCCCGGCTGAAAGTTGATCGGTCCGAGATTGACCCAGATCCGGGCGCCGCCGACGCTGCGTCCGACACCGGGCACGAGCGGCAACAGCAACAGACCCGCGCCGAGGATGAAGAACGTCCACTTGTAGCGGGCGAGGTCAGGGGCGCGTTGCACGACCAGCAACGTCGCGATGTACGCCGCGATCGCGACGAACGTCCACGTCGTCTGCAGCGCGGCGAGTCGGTCGTTGAGGCGGGCGATCATCACGTACCCGATGCCGTGCAGCATCGCCGCGAGGGGCAAGAGGGTGCTGTCGGCGCCTCGGGCGAGCAGGCGCGTCGCCAGGTGGGCGAGCAGTAGCAGCCCGAGCAGGGCGACGAAGAACGGCACGATGATCGGTGGGATCGTCGACTTCTTGCCGAGCAAGGCGAGCGTGTACGCCGCGGCCGTGATCGTTGCGGCCATGATGACCAAACCGAGTTCGGTGCTCCGCCTCGAGAGTGGGTGCATCAGGGACCGCTGGCGATGGTGGTGGTCGTCGCGCCGGCGGCGGTCGTCGTCGTTGTCGCGGGAACCGTGGTCGCCGGAGTCGTAGTCGTGGTCGTCGGGATCACCTGCTCGTCGATGAACTTGGCCGCTTGCTCGGCGGAGTCGAACCTCGGCTTGCCCTCGATGACTTTGACCATGGTCGGAGCGAGCTCAGCACGGTGCTTGGTGCTCGTCTGGTTGATCGTCGGCGAGAACCACAGCACCCTCTCGCTCTGACCCTTGTAGACAACGACCGTGTCGCGGTTGAATCCGACGAAGTAACCGTTCCGAACATGCAAGGCGAAGAGCGTGAACGTCACGGTGATGATCGCAGCGAGGATGAATGCAAACAGGAACATCCCGCCGGTGAACCGGCGCTTGGGTCGCGGCGCGATCGGGTTCCGTTCCTTCTGGGCGGGCTCGGGCGCATCGCTCGGCGCCGTCGGGATGGATCCGCGTGCCGGCAGGGTCGGCAGCGGCGCCGCGAGCGGGATCGGCAACGGCGCCGCCGGTGCAGGCACGGTTGGCATCGCGGAGTGATCGACGACGGTGATGTCGTCGTCGGTCGGCTCCTCCCCGGACACTTCGCCACCGCTCGAAACCTCTGCCGGGAGAAGCGGGTCGTCACCCCACAGCGGTGGATCCTGGATCCCTTCCGCCCACGTCGGGTCGATCGAGATCTCGTCGGTCGGGTCCGGCGGATCCTCACCTTCGAGCACATCGACGACGACGACGGTCACATTGTCGCGACCGCCATGCCGATTCGCGATCGCGACCAGTTGTTCGGACAGCGTCTGGGGGTCCTCGACGGCCGCGACGAGATCCAGGATCTCGTCCTCGGGTACTTCGTCGACGAGCCCATCGCTGCAGAGCACGAACCGATCGCCACGCACGATCGGCAGCGTCCAGAGATCGGCTCGTACCGTCGGCTCGATCCCCAGCGCGCGTGTGACGATATTTCGACGCGGATGGGTGCGCGCCTCTTCGACGCTGATGTGGCCGGTTGCCACCAACTCCTGCACGTAGCTGTGGTCGACGGTGACACGCTGCAGACGGCCGGCGCGAAAACGGTACGTACGCGAATCGCCGACATTGAGCACGACCAATCGGTCGCTTTCGCCCTCGGAGGTCAAGACAGCGAGGACCGTCAGCGTGGTGCCCATGCCGGTGTGTGCAGCGTTGGCGCGAGCGGCGCCGTAGATGGCAGCGTTTGCCTCACCGACGGCAGCGGCGGCTGCGTCCTCGCTCTTCGCTCCGGCGCGGAAGCGATCACGCAGGATGCTGGCCGCGAGCGCGCTGGCCACCTCGCCCGCCTGGTGCCCGCCCATGCCGTCGGCCACGGCGAACACCATCGGTTCAGCGATGAACGTGTCCTCGTTCTCGCTGCGAACGAGGCCTGGATTCGTGGTTGCACCCCAACGAAATTGGACCATCAGTTGGCCTCCAACACGGTACTGCCGAATTGGATCCGGTCGCCCCTGCGAAGCGCTACTGGAACGGTGAGCCGGGTTCCGTTGACGTAGGTGCCGTTCGTACTGCCGAAGTCCTCGATGATGATGTTCCCCTGATCGTTGAACACTCGGGCGTGCAACTGTGAGACGAACGAATCGTCGGGAACGCTCACCGTACAGCCCGGTGCCCGCCCGAAGGTGACCTCATCGGCGACGCCGATCGCGGTGCCCTTGCTGCCCCGTGGCTCGAGCACGATCAGCCGGGCGACCGAGCCCTTCTTGCCGCGGGGAGGCGCCTTGGTCTTGAGCGGCTTCGGTGCACGCCCCGACGGTGGTTGCCCTTGGGTCGGCGGGCCGTGAGCGGCCATCGGCGCGGCCGCTGCCGCCGCGCGCGCCGCTGCCTGCACGGGCGTCTGCTTGCGCGGGCCGCGGACCTCGCTCCACACGGCCCACAAAACTCGCGCGAAGAACAGATACAGCATCGCGAGCAGCGCGAACTTGAGAATGTTCAGCAGCGAATCAGTCATGAGCGGCCGCCTACGGGCGTGGCTAACTGGCCTCGAAACGGATGTGAGTGCCCCCGAAGCTGACGATGTCGCCATCGTTCAACGCCTGCTCGCCGGCGATGCGGACGCCGTTGACCTTGGTGCCGTTGGTCGACCCGAGATCGGCGACGACGAACGAGGTGCCCTGCGCCCTGAACTCTGCGTGACGACGGCTGACGTTCGCGTCGTCGAGGGCAATACCGGACTCGGGGAGTCGCCCGACAGTCAGAACCCGTCCGGTGAGCGGCATCCGTTCGCCTGACGGCATCACCAGCGTGCCGGCGCCGACCCCGCCACCGGCTTCGCGCATCGCGGACACGATGGCGAAACGACCTGGCTTGGTCTCGTTGTCGACGAGCAAGCTGACCGACACGGGACCCATGAAGTGATAGCCCTCCTCACGGGCGTGCTCGCGGGCAGCCTCGCCCAATTCGGTGACGAGCGCCTCTTCGATGTCGGCGAAACCGGAATGATCTCGCGGGCTGATGTGGAATTCGAACTGGTTGGGAACGATGCGCCGGCCCTTGACGTCGACGGAGCGGTGGTCGTCCATCTCGCGTACGAGACGACGCCCGAGTTCGATCGGCCTGATGCTGCTCTTGCTTGAACGCGAAAACACACCCTCGACCATACGCTCTACACCATGCTCAAACGATTGCAAGCCCATGTGGAATGCAAGAGTAGTGGTGTTTCCAGGGCTTACGTTGCGCGGTCGTAACTCGGCGGCGCACCTCAGCCGGCAAATCAGGGTTGGGCACGGTCGGCTGAGTTGCTACCGTGTGGGCTTCCACTCGGGCGAGTGGCGGAATGGCAGACGCGCTGGCTTCAGGTGCCAGTATTCGAAAGGATGTGCGGGTTCAAGTCCCGCCTCGCCCACGGTAGAGGTCTTCACCGAAGTCCTTTATCATCTTCACCGAAGGGTGTGACAAGCGCAGGCCTCGGTGTCGTGTGGCGCGCCGTGGGGGGTGGGGCTGGTGTCGATTCCGGTGTGTGGCTGGGTCGGGGTGATCGGCTGAGTCGAT
>JANYKS010000064.1 GCA_025358125.1 Actinomycetes bacterium | reverse complement strand
TCGAACATCTCGGCGTCGCGCGGGTCGGTGGACCAACGCGTGGAAAATCCATCGGCCAACATCTTCGCCCTCGCTGCGTCGCGGTCGATCACCATCGCCAGTCGGGTCCGGTCGCTCGCCGCAATGGCGCGCGCATGCCATGCTGCCAACGAGCCGGCACCCAGCAAAACGACGTTGATGATGGTCAGAGCGTCATCCCGGCGATGGCGCCGACGAGCCGATCGAGTTCGGTCGCGGACAGATGATGGTGAACTGGCAGCGACAACACCTGCGTCGCGATCGCCGCCGCGACAGGGCAATGGTCGGCGGCGACGCCAGGATGGTCGCGGAAACAGTGGTAATCGAAAACCGGACGCGGATAGTAGACGCCGGTCTCGATGCCGCGTTCGTGAAGCTGTCGCGCCACGTCGTCGCGTTGTCGGCTCGATTGCGGCAGCACCCGCACAGTGTATTGGTGGAAGACGTGTTCATTGCCGGGCCGGACCGTCGGTGGCTGCAGGCCGGCGACTCCGCCGACGACGGCGTCGAGTGCAGCTGCGTTCGCCCGCCGCCGACCGTTGATCTCGTCGATTCGAGCGAGCTGCGGAATGCCGATGGCTGCCTGCAGATCGGTCATCCGCAGGTTCGATCCGACAGTGGCGTAGTCGTATCGCGACCGCATGCCCTGGTTGCGGAGTACGCGCAGCGAGTCCGCGAACGAATCGTCATCCGTTGTGATCGCGCCCCCCTCGCCGGTCGTCACGTTCTTCGTCGCGTAGAACGAGAAGCATCCGGCGCCGAAGCTCCCCGCAGGCCGGCCCGCATGTGTAGCGCCCAGCGCTTGCGCTGCGTCCTCGATGACCAATAGATTCTGGCGTTTGGCGAGATCGCCGAGCGCGCCCATATCCGCGGTCTGGCCATAGAGGTGGACGGCCATGATCGCCCGTGTCCGCTGGTTGACCAGTGCCTCCACGGCGTCGGCGCGCAGCAAGAAGTCGTCGGCATCGATGTCGGCGAAGCGCGCCGTCGCGCCGACGGTGAGGATTGCGTTCAGCGTCGCGACGAACGTGAACGGCGACGTGATGACCTCGTCGCCCGGCCCGATCCCTAACGCCTGCATTGCGGCGATCAGCGCCACGGTGCCGTTGCTGACAGCGATGCAGTGACGCGTCCCGGCGATCGCGGCGACCATGTCCTCGAACCGAGCGACGGCCGGGCCCTGGGCGATGTGCCCCGAACGCAACACCTCGAGCAGGCCCTGCTCGATATCGTGTTCGAATTGCACGCGCGAGAGCGGGACCACGTTGCTGCCTCCCGGGATGTCGACGGTGCCCGGAACCGCCAACTCTAGATTGCAGAGCGTCTACGACGAGCAGAGAGTAGGCCCGGCGGGCCGTTCCAGCCTCAACCGAGTGACGCCGAACCGTCTCAAGTAGCCGCATCGGCCTCTGAGGTCAGCCCGTACACTGACCCGCAGTGCCCACGATCACGCTGATATTCGTGCTGCTCGCAGCAGCCTTCACGTTCGTGCTCGCCGCCGTCGTCGTCGGCCGCGAAGCCCATCGCCTCGACGCGTTGTCTCCGCGGGTCGTGTACATCGAGGACCAGGCGCTCTCCTTCGTCGCCGATCACCTGCCGGCCGATACGCAATCGAGGCTGACGCTCGACGAGCTCCGCCAACTGCTCACCTATCACCTGCGGTGGCTGAACGAAAAAGGGCTGCAGCCCGACGAGGTGATCGACCGCCGTCAGGACATCGACGAATTCGTGGTTGTCGAAGGCGACAGTCTGACGGCCTATCTGCTCGGTGAAGCCGAGCGCAACGGCGTCGTGATCCTCGACGACATCGACGTGGTCCGTGTCGTCGATGCCCATCAGGAGTACTTCGACGCGATCGGAGCCGTCGGGCCACTCGCCGGTGAGATCGGCGAGTAGGTCTGCGGATAGAAACGGCGGTTCGGTTGAAAGTCGCCCCGCCGCGGTCGGCACGACTAACTTGCAACGCATGCAGCGCCCATCCCGGTTCGAGCACACACGGTTCCTCGGTGACAAGAGGACCCAGCTCGTCTACGACCTCGACACCTGGACAGACGTTGCCGTCATCGATGACATTGTTGCGTCCGATGTTGGTCTGTGCTTCGGACCGGATACCGCGGTCGAAGCCCGCAACCGTGGCTACACACTCGCCGGGCCGGGTTCGCACAGGATGCACCGCAAGCCGCGGGCCTGACCGCACGTGAACGGCTCGTTCCTCTCGGGTGGGCAAGAGGTTGCCCGGTACATGGCCAAGCCGGCGGGGCGAACGGGTGCGCTGCCGGGGCTGATCCTGTGCCACGGCTTTCCGGTCGGCCCGATCGATGCCCGCCACTCGGGCGGCACGTTCCCGGAGCTGATCGACCGGGCCGCGAACGAACTCGCGTGGGTGGCGATGACGTTCACCTTCCGGGGTTGCGGCACGAGTGCCGGAGACTTCTCGTTGCAGTCGTGGATCGACGACCTCCGTTCGGCGATCGAGCACCTCATCGCCGTGGCCGAGCCGTCTGGCATCTGGCTCGTCGGCACCAATACCGGTGGTTCGATCGCGATCTGCGTCGCGGCCGACGACCCGCGTGTTCGTGGTGCGGCTCTGCTCGCTCCTCGTGGCGATTTCGACGACTGGGCGGCGCAACCGCGGCGGTTCCTCGAACATGCTCGCGAGATCGGCGCGATCCGCACCCCCGGCTTCCCCAAGAGCTTCGACGAATGGAGCCGCGAGCTGCGCCGGTTCCGGCCGATCGATGCGGCGAGACGATTCGCGCCGCGACCGCTCTTGGTGATGCACGGCGATGACGACGAGAGCGTGCCCGTCGCCGACGCTCGGGTGCTCGCCGAAGCACACGGCTCAGCAGAACTCCGCCTGCTGGAGGGCGCCGGCCATCGCCTGCGCCACGACCCCCGCGCGGTCGCGATCCTGCTCGGTTGGCTCGACCGCCAACGTGTCGCCGAAGGGGTGTAGCGCGAGCGATGTCACGGTTGTGAGCGATAGGTGTCGCTGTTGAAGTTCGGGCTCAATCCGTCGGCGTACGCGAAGAGTTCGGCGTCAGCGCGAAATCGTCGGGCGGGGAGGCGCCGGCGAGCGTTCAGGGCGCTGGGAAGACCGACTAGGGCCCGACTGACCGAGCGAACGCGCCGGATTCGATACGGACCGGTGATCACGCCTTTGGCGTGCACGACGAGGCGGCTCGCCCACGCCTTCGACGCGGCGCGGCCGGTGAAGTTCTTGGCAACGCAGAGGAGGAGATTGCGCTGAACGAGTTCGTACCTCGTCGGCTCACCGAGCAGCCTGGCTGAGGCCGCGTGCTCGTGCCAGACCACCGCGTCGGTTGCTGCAACGGTGCGCAAGCCCGCTCGCTGCGCACGCAGGGCCCAGTCGATGTCTTCGTAGTAGAGGTGATAGCGCTCGTCGAGGAGGCCGACGGTGCCGGTGTCGAAGGCATCGGGCCGGAAGATCGCGGCGGAGAAGCACGGCCCGAACACCTCGTCGCCGGCGGCCACCTGTTTCGCCCAGACCTGGCCGATATGGGCGTTGAACGCCTCACCGTTCGGGCGAATGACCACGCCGACGGAATCGATGCGGTCCGGTTCGTTGGCGAGCATCACCCGGGGTGCGACTGAGACGGCCGACGGTGTGTCCGCAAGTGCAATCGCGCACAGCGCGACCGCATCGGGCGCAACGGTCGCGTCGTCGTTGAGCAGCATCACGAGATCGCCTGGCCGGCGTCGGGCAAGACCTTGGTTGACGCCGGCCGCGAAGCCGCCGTTCGTCGCGCTGCGAACGACGGTGACCCGCTCGTGCGGCTGCCACGGCGCGCAGGCCGCGCCACCGTCTGGTGAAGCATTGTCGACGAGGACGATGTGCACGTCGACACCGACGGAATCGAGCAGCGATTGCATACACGCGGCCACAGTGGCGCAAGCAGCGCCATGGACCACCACGATCGCGGTGACCCGGGGGGTGCTCACGCGCGGAGACCGTCGGGGTGGGTCGAGTGCCACCGCCACGCGGTTTCGATGATCGTTTCGAGCTTGTGTCGGGGAGTGAATTGCAGGGTGTCGCGGGCGAGCGTCGGGTCGGCGTACACGCTGATCGGGTCGCCCTCGCGCCGCGGCGACATCTCGAACGGAACGCTGCACCCGCCGATGCGTTCTGTTGTGTTGACCACGTCGAGCACGCTGCTGCCGACGCCGGTTCCGAGATTGAGGCTGATCGACGGACCACCGCCGGCGAGGTGATCCAGGGCTTGCACGTGAGCGTCGGCGAGATCCTCGACGTGGATGTAGTCGCGGATCGCGGTGCCGTCGGGCGTCGGGTAGTCGGATCCGAAGATCCGGACCGGCGGCCTGAGGCCGAGCGCGGCCTTCATCACGACCGGGATGAGATTGGCGCTGTAGGCCCAGTCCTCGCCGATCACGTTGTCCAGGCTCGCCCCGGCCGCGTTGAAGTAGCGCAGGTTCACCGTTCGCAGGCCCGCTGTCACGCCGAACCAGGCGAGAATGCGTTCCATCGTCGCCTTGCTCTCGGCATACACGCTCTCGGGATGAATCGGCGCGGCCTCACTGACCGGCACGACCGCGGGAGTGCCGTACACCGAGCACGACGAGGAGAAGACGAATTCACGCACACCGGCCTCCAACAGGGCATCGACGAGGCGGACCGTTCCGTCGACATTGTTGTGCCAGTACTTCGACGGTGTCGCCATCGACTCGCCGACGTTCTTGTGGCCCGCGAAGTGGACGACCGACGTCACGCCGTATTCCGCGCAAACCTTGGCGACGAGATCGGCATCGGCAATGTTGCCGATCACCAGTGGTGCGTCGAGGACCGCAGCAGGGTGCCCGGTGTCGAGGTCGTCGAGTACCACGGCGCTGCGCCCGAGTCGGCGCAACTGACGCACGGTGTGCGAGCCGATGTAGCCGGCGCCACCGGTGACGAGCACAGTCATGATGATCTCCTCGACATGTGGATCTACAGCGCGAGTTCGGCCCGAAACGCCGCGATCATCTTGGTCAGACCGTCCCGGAGTGAGATGGTCGGTGCCCAGCCATAGCTGGAAGAAACGAGCGTAATGTCGGGGCACCGCTGCATCGGGTCGCCCTCGCGTTCGGCCGGCAGCGCCACGGTGATGATTTCACTGGTGGAGCGGGTGATGTCAACGATCAGTTCGGCGAGTTGGCGGATCGTGAACTCGGCCGGATTGCCGACGTTCACGGGGCCGGTCAGGTGCCCGTCGAGTACCGCGATCAGGCCGCGCACTTCGTCGTCGACGTAGCAGAAGCTACGCGTCTGGCTGCCGTCGCCGAACAGCGTGATCGGCTCGTCGCGCAGGGCCTGGGTGATGAAATTGCCGACGACTCGACCGTCGTCGGGGCGCATGCGCGGGCCGTACGTGTTGAAGATGCGCACGATGCGGGCTTGGACCCCGAGCACCCGAACGTAGGCCATCGTCAGCGCTTCGGAGAAGCGTTTCGCCTCGTCGTAGCAGCTCCGTGGACCGATCGAGCTGACATTGCCCCAGTACGACTCGGGTTGCGGGTGCACGAGCGGATCGCCGTAGACCTCGCTGGTACTGGCCAGGAAGAAACGGGCCTGCTTGATCACGGCGAGGTCGAGCAGGTTTTTCGTCCCGGTACTGCCGACGGCGAGGATTTCGAGCGGGATCGTCGCGAAGTCGGCCGGCGATGCGGGACTGGCGAGATCCATCACCGCGTCGAGTTGGCCGTCGATCAGCAGCGGATCCGTCACGTCCTGCTCGAGCAACAGGAACCGCTCGTGGTCGGTGAGATGCTCGATGTTGGCGGGACGGCTGCTGATGAAGTTGTCGACGGCGATCACTTCATCGCCGCGGGCGAGTAGCGCGTCGCACAGATGCGAACCGATGAAGCCGGCGCCGCCGGCGATGAGGACCCGCACGACTACCGACCGACGCCCTGGTACGTGAAGCCGGCGCGGATGGCCGCCGAACGGTCGAGCAGGTTGCGGGTGTCGACGATGTTCGCCCGTCCGAGTCGCCGCTTGACCTCGTCGAGGTCGAGCCAGCGGAATTGGTCCCACTCGGTCAGCACGATGAGCGCATCGGCGCCGTCGCACACGTCGTACGGATCGCTGCCGACGTCGATCGCCGGATGAGAGCTGACCTGCGGGTCGTAGGCGCGAACGATTGCGCCCTTGGCAAGCAGTTCGGAGATCACCGCGATCGCGGGTGACTCGCGCAGGTCGTCGGTGTTGGCCTTGAAGGTGAGCCCCCACGCGGCGACGACCGCGCCCTTGAGCTCGCCGCCGACGGCGCGCTCGACCTTGGCGACCATCCGCTCGCGTTGCTCATCGTTGACGACGACCACACCCTTCAACAGGTTGAAGTCGTAACCGGCGTCCTCGGCGATCTTCATCATCGCCCGCGTATCCTTCGGGAAACAACTTCCTCCCCAACCTGGGCCGGGGCGGAGGAACTCGTGGCCGATCCGCTTGTCGTAGCCGATGCCGAGGACGACGTCGTTGACGTCGGCGCCGACGGCTTCGCAGACAGCCGCGACGGCGTTGACGAACGAGATCTTGGTTGCCAAGAACGCATTCGCGGCGTACTTGATCGTCTCGGCCGAAGCGGGGTCGGTGACGATGATATGGCCCGAGGTGGCCGAGTACAGGTCCGATACCCGGGCCGCCGCACTCGGGTCGTCGCTGCCGATGACGACTCGATCCGGCTTGAGGAAGTCGCTGACCGCCGAACCCTCGCGGAGGAACTCGGGATTCGATACGACGCTCACGTCGTGGCGGTTGAGGACCCGTTCGACGACCTTGGTCGAGCCGACAGGCACCGTCGATTTGTTGACGACGACGGCGTGAGCGGGGAGTACGTGGGCGATCTCGGCCGCGGCAGCCTGCAGAAACGTGAGGTCGGCCGCGCCGTCTTGACCCTGGGGTGTCTGCACGCACAGGTACGCGAACTCGCAGTCTTTTGCGGCTTCGGCTGCTCCGACGACGAAACGCAGGCGGCCGCTCTCGATTTCGGCTTCGACGATCTCCTGCAGGCCCGGCTCGAAGATTGGCAGGATGCCCTGTGAGAGCCGTTCGATTCGTCGGGGATCGATGTCGGCGCACACCACGTCGTGTCCGAGATGGGCGAAGCACGCGCCCGTTGTCAGTCCGACGTATCCGGTACCGATGATTGCAATTCGTGAACGCATATGTCCTTCGCTCGGTCGTCGGGCGGCAGCAGTCTAGGTGACGACCGCCAGGAGATCATCCGGTGACACCGTCAAGTCATTCGTTGCGCGCCGTTCAGCAGCCGCTTGCGGGGCTGGGCGGATAGCTTTGGGCCACGATGAGGCGCCGCCCAGGACATGCGAGTTTCGAAGACGCCGACCTCGCGCTCGAGCAGACCTTGGAAGAGCTCGACGTCAACGTGCCGCATTACAACGAGTGGGTCCGCTCGCTCGTGGAACCGGCCGCCTTCGGCACGGTGCTCGAACTCGGTGCCGGGGTGGGCACTTTCACGCACGCGCTGCTCAAGACCGCCGCCCACGTGGTCGCGGTCGAACCGTCTGCGAGGGCGAGTGCCGTGCTCGCGAATTCGACGATCGTCGACGACCGCGTCACCACGGTGCACGGCTACGTCCGAGATGCCGTGAACTTCGCGCCGTTCGATGGCGCGGTCCTCTCCAATGTGCTCGAGCACATCGAAACCGATGAGGCTGTGTTGAAGGAGCTCTTCGGCCTGGTTCGTCCGGGCGGCTCCGTCGCCGTCTTCAGCCCGGCGTTCCCGCTGTTGATGAGCGGGTTCGACCGATCGATCGGCCACGTCCGCCGCTACCGCAAGCGAGACCTGTGCCACCGGTTCGAGCGGGCGGGTTTCGAGATCGCGGCCGCTCATTACGTCAACCTGCCGGGATTCTTTGCCTGGCTGCTCGTCACGAGGCTGCTCGGCAAACGGCCGACACATCGACGGCTGAGTCGGCTCTACGACAACTGCGTCGTACCTTCCACTCGATGGATCGAGGCTCGGGTCAAGCCGCCGTTCGGACAGTCGATCCTCGTCATCGGCCGAGTCCCGCCCCTGACGGAACAGGCAAAGTCGGAACAGGCAAAGTCGGAACAGGCGTAGTCGGCACAGGCGTCGTCGGAACAGGCGTAGTCGGCACAGGCGTCGTCGGCCGCGAGACCGAACGCGACCGGCGGTGGCGACGGTGGACTGTGCGAATCGCTGCGGACATCCTTCGCGACGAGCGCGGCGAGACCACCGAGCAGCAGGAACAACAGCGCGATGCCGACGAGGAGAGACCTCGGAATCGGAGATCTCCGGTCTGCGACCACCGGCGATTCCGGTGGCGCGGGCTCGGTCGACGCCTCATTGGCGAAGGTCCGCTCGAGACGTTGGAGTCCGCACCTGCCGCAAAAGGCCTGCTCGCCGAATGCGAACGCGCCACAGCCTGGGCACACCCATGAGTTGGACGTGCGATTCTTGACACCTCCCGTGCGCCGACGACGCGCCCATTGGGACCGCCGACAATTCAATCGGCTGCAATCGAGTCTCGCTCCAGAACAATCGGCTCGGGATAGTCCAGGTTTTCGCTGCCCGCACCACTTGATGTAACGCCGTGGCAGTGTGTCTGCCACGGCGTTACATCAGGCGCGTCGACTTGGGCAGCGCGCCGTCTCCCCGCAGTGCGCCGTCTGCTGTCGGCGCGCTGCGGAGATCCACGTCACGAGAACGAGATCGCGACGTCGTACAGGAAGTTGATCGAGCGCAGGCCGCACACGGTGACGAAGTACGAGTACTGCGTGTTGTCGATGAGCGGTGTTGTGATCGTCGTGCCTGTCAGCGTGATGTCGCCGGGCATGCCCGTCGTCGAGGCCTGGAACATGAGCTCTGCGCTGGCCACCCCGATCGGGTTGCGCCACACCTTGACCGCAACGTCGCTGCCGGCGACGGGGCTGTTGTCGGCTACATGTGCAGTCACATCGGTCAAGGTCGCTCCTTGTGGGAAGTCGACTCCGGCGATGCCGCACGCCGGAGCCGAGATGGCGCCTTCGAGGCGACCTTCGGCGAAGTTGTGCAAGACGGTGGAGCCGGCGCCGTCACCGTCGGTGCTGAACCTGCCCGGATCGAGCAGCAACCGTGACGAGGCGCCCCCGTTCAAGCCGACGTAGTACCCGACCACATCGGCCAGAACGTCGACGGTTCCAGCGTTGCTGAAGAAGGACGCCTTGCCAGCGGAGGACAGCTTCACATCGACCTTGTTCGGTGTCGCCGGCGAGTTCGCGATCCAGTTGAGGTTGGAGGCGAGCGGCCGTGGTGCATCAGAGGGCCAGACCGTCAGGAAGCTTGCAACGGTGCCGTTGACGGTGGTCACGTTGAACGCAACGCCCACGGCGTCGGTGGGCAGGGAGCAATTGCCGTTGGCTCCAGTTACTTGCTGCACGAATGTCTCGCCGGCGCTCAAAGGTGTCTTGCGCGGACCAACGTTGTTGGTGTCGGACCGAGTGTCGAACAAGCGGCACGGTGTTATCGGTACGAACGCCGAGCGGCCGCCTGGGGGACTGGCCGCGTTCGTGATCGCAAGGCCGCCTGCTCCGAGCGACACCGCGATGGCCGCGCCGATGGCAGCCCACCGGCTACGTCCATACCCTTGGAAGTGCTTCGATCCCATGGTTGATCTCCTTGTCGTGTGTGACCCCGTTCTACCAGGATTCGCGGAGCGCCCGGAACAGGCAAGCCGCCATGTCAGCCGAGGCGAGCCCAGGGGTGTCGTGAGGGCCAAGATTTACTCTCCCGCACCACTTGATGTAACGCCGTGGCAGTGTGTCTGCCACGGCGTTACATCAGGTGCGTGGCAACCCGTCGAACCATCGCAGTGATGGTCGGCGTAGCGGTCACGGCCGTCGTCCAATGGCGCCGAGGTGGTCATCGGTCAACGGCTCACCTGCGCTCACGACGGCTACTCGCTCGAGGACGGCACCGTCCTCGGCGCGCACTGAACGTCGGCGATGGAGCAGTCGGTGTGCAGGAGGACTGGCACGGTGGGAGCCGTCGCCAGAAGAAGTGAAGAAGTGCGAAGACGCCGCATCGATACGAACGCTGGCTCGGCAGGAGCCTTCGTCGACCCGGATGTCGTGGCCAAGTTGGTCACTGGTGACAAGGTTGTACCTCGCATGATTGGGCTGTCAATCCGTGCCGACGCTGTGTCGACCGGGCGCTTTTGCGGTCGACGTGGGCTCCTTGCCAGCCGAGGGTCGGTGAGCCACTTGCGCGAGCGCGTCGGTGATCGACGTTGAAGCCAGCCACGGGAAGCGAGCGTGGACTGCGGTGCTGTCGAACGCGAAGTCGTCGCGGTCCATCACCAGCGCTGCGCTGGCTTGCCGTCCGAGTTCGGGCTTCAACCTGCCGACGGTGGCTGTCATCAAACGAAGTATCAACGGTGGCACATGTCGCGGTGGTCGGTCGCGTTGGTCGGCAGTTTGCACTGCGTTGGCGAGTTGGTTGAAGGTGAGGTCGTCCGGTCCACCGATCTCGAGGATCTCGCCGCGGGTTGCGTGGTCGGTGACTGCTCGCTCGACGAGGGCGGCGACGTCGGCGACAGAGACGAAGTTGATCGGGTTGTCGCCGTGGCCGAAGACGAGGGGGCGCCCGGAACGGGTCGCGGTCTTGCGAAGGATGTCGATCCACAGCTCCATGAACGCGGTGGCGCGGATGATGGTTGTCGGCACGCCGCTGCTGGCGGCGTACTGCTCGGCGGCCCATTTCATACGGAACAGCTCGATTGGGCTGCTCGAGGCTGCGCCGACGCCAGACATGAGTACGAAATCGGCGCCGGCAGACTTGGTGGCGTCGGTGAGAGACGCGTTGGCGTCGCGGTCGATCGATGATGGTGAGTTGCCGTGTGGCCCGGCGAAACCGTGAACCGCTGAGACGACGACATCGCAAGCGGCGACAGCGCGGCGGACGCTGTCGGGGTCGCGGACATCGCCGATCATGACATCAACCTTCGGTCCGAGGTGGTCGGCGCGGTCATGGGTGCGGGTGAGGACCCTGACATCGAGCCCTTGGTCGAGGAGACGTCCGACGACGAGTGTGCCGAGCCGGCCGGTGCCGCCGGCGACGAGGATCACGACGGGCCCCTGACGCCGAGCTGGCCCTCCCTGAAGGTGTCAACGTCTCCACTACCTTCTCGCACGGGTTCGAGGTAGAAGCGGGCCCAGGCGATCACGTCATGGTCGACGCCGAAGATGATCACGCCACGCATGAGGTGCTGACTGCCGTCCAGGCGGGTGCCACGGTGCTCCCACTCGGACCACACGGTGTCGCCGTCGACAACGCAACGAAGCACCTCGGTGGTGACATCAGGTATCGCCGCGAAGATTTGCGCCCAGTTCTTGAGGACCTGTTCGCGACCCGTGAAACCGCGCTCTGGATGCGCCGGTGTTTCGTTGCGGTACCTCGGCGCGAAGCACGCTACGAGGGCGTCGAGATCCCGGGCGTTCGTCGATCGGCACAGACGGTCCAGGACGGCGTGCATGGCATCTGCTCTCCACTGGATTCGATCCAGTATAATAGATTTGATCTAGCACTATGGAACCAAAATTGTCTCCTGTCAAGCTGCGCCGCTACGACTCATCTCGCCGCCAACTGCAAGCCCAACAAACCCGCAGCGACATCCTTGCCGTGGCCCGTCGGCGGTTCCTCGCCGACGGCTACGCCGCGACCACGAACTCCGTCATCGCCCGTGAGGCGGGAGTGTCGGTTGACACGATCTACAAGACCTACGGTGGTAAACCCGGTCTGGTCCGAGCGATCCACGAACAATCGCTCGCCGGCGAGGGTCCCGTCGCGGCCGAAGCCCGTTCCAACGCCCTGCAGACGTCAGAACCCGATCCCCGAGTGATCATGCGCGGCATCGGCCAACTCACCGCTGAGGTCGCACCCCGCGCCGCCCCGATCATGCTGCTCATCCGTGACGCAGCGCTCTCGGACCCGGATATGGCCGACCTCAAGGCCGAGCTCGACGATCATCGCCTCCAACGGATGACCCACAACGCACGCAACCTCGCCAACACCGGCCACCTCCGTGACGACATCACGATCGAACAAGCCGGCGAGATCATGTGGACCTACAGCGCGGCCGAGCTCTACGAACTCATCGTCATCAACCGTGGCTGGAGCCCGGAACGCTTCGGTGCCTTCGTCGCAGACGCCATGACCGCGCACCTCCTGCCACCCCCGACCACACGTGCCACCCGGGCCAGTCGTCTGGCTCAGTAGCTGGCCGGCACGAGCGCTGACACGTCTTCGCCCGTCATCATCTTGACGGGCAACGCCGTGTCCCAGTAGTCGGTCCAACGGGTGATCTTGCCGCTCTTGACGATGAACGCACCCATCACCGGCACACCGTGCGAGGCGCCGTCCGTGCCCTTGATCATGTCGAGCCGCTCCGTCAACACAGCGTCGCCATTGCCGGCGATGTTCTTGGTGACGTACTCGTACGAGTCCGGGAACATGCCGAACTGACCGGCAAGGTTGGCCACGATCGCATCGACCCCGACAGTGGCCGGCATCCCGCAGTTCTGATAGACGGCATCGTCGGCGAAGAACCCACGCAGCGCCTCGGCGTCACGCTTGACCATCAAGTCACAGAACTTCTTCACGATCCCAACAACATCCGACATGACCAGATCCTCTCGCTCGAAACCTCTTGCCCAGCCGATCAGCCCGGCACATTGCCGACGATCTGGATGTGCATCGTACTGGCGGATCGTGCCCGACGCCGCCGTCACGCGAGGCGCTCGTCTGGTTGCTGCGGCGTTGGTTGACGCGACCAGCAAGTGCGCTGTACGACGGTCGGTGGCGTAGCCCTCCAGCGCGAGACGGGTAGTGTCGGTGGCTTATGGGGTTGTTGCGCAGGATGATCGTCGTGGGGTTGGTTGTCGCGACATTGTCTACGTGCGGTAGTGACGCCAAGAGCACCGTTGCGTCTCCGGGCTCGTCAGCATCGCCGGCCTCGCCGACGTCGTCGGTTTCCGGGTCGTTGAGCGGCGCGGCGGGCGGGCAGACGGGGATCGTCGCTGGCGAGCCGTTCACGGCGGGTGTGCAGCTCGTGCAGTGGGAGACGACGGAGAGCGTCTGGCGGATGCATTTCCTGTTGGGCGGCCACACATGCTCTGACGGGCTGGCGTCGCTGCGGCCCGCTGTCGGCATCGACTTCAACACCGGTGCTGAGGACAAGGTACCGGCTGTCGGTACGACCACTACGGGGGTTGGTGTGGCGTTCATTCCGAAGGATCGCCACGACATCGGTGTCTTCACCGTCAACTCGGGTATCACGCTGGAACTCGACAAGGTCGACGCCAAGCCAGGCGGCCACTGGACCGGCCACCTGAAGGTCGACCAGTATCAGGATGGATCTGACACCTATTCCTACGACGCGCCGATCGATGCCCTGGTGTGCCAGCCCGGCGCACTCTGACACCTCGTTGTGGACGTCCGGCGGCCTCGTTGAGGTATCGAGAACGCGGCGGTCAAGCGGGTTTGCACTCCAAGACGTTGATGTCGAAGGTGAGCGGGATGACCGACAGCAGGGCGAGTCGCGAGTTGTTGAGCAGGCTGGTGTAGCTGGGGATGTCGCGTTCGCGTCCGCCGGGGGACACGACCATCATCTGCACATCGAACTCGCATGCCAACGACGCAGTGTTGGGCGCGGGAAGGAGCCGCTCGACGATCAGAAGTCGGCCGTCAGGTTTCATCGCCGAGCGGCAATTGCGCAGGATGTCGGTGCATCGGTCGTCGTCCCAGTCGTGAAGGATCCGACTCAGCACGTAGACGTCGCCGCCTTGGGGTACGTGCGTGAAGAAATCGGCGGGCTCGAAAGTGCAGCGGTCAGACATTCCGAGCGCGGTCATGCGTTGTTTCGCTTCTTCGATCACCTCGGACTTGTCAACGACAGTGCCTCGCAGGTCGGGGTGAGCGGTGAGGATGGCGGCCAGCATCGCCCCGGAGCCGCCGCCTACGTCCATCACCAGCGCCGCCTGCGGGAACCTGTACGCGGCCGCGAGGTGGTCGAAGAATGGCGCGGACGCGGCCATCGCGGCGTTGAACACAGATCTTCGTTGAGGGCGCGAGTCCAGATAGCCGAACAGATCGTTTCCGAACACCGTGCGGAACGGCGACTCGCCGGTACGAACCCCGTGGAGCAGAGCACCCCACGCCTGATATCCCTCGGATCCGTAGAAGATCACCAGGTCCCGCATCGAATACGCAACGTCGGATCGGAGCCGGGCACCGATCGGAGTGAGTGAAAACGTCTGATCGTCGTGTTCTCGAAAGACGCCGTGGCTCGCCAACAGTCGAAGCACCCGGTAGAGGCCGTCGGACTCTGTGCAATCGGAGGCTGAGGCCAACTCCGTTGCTGTCAGCGGTCCGTCGGCGAGCAGGTCGGCGATGCCGAGTTCAGCTGCCACGTACAGAGCCTGGGAGACCCAGGACCCTGTCATCAACTCCAGCGTCGCCCGGCTCGGATCAGGCTCGCCCATACCTGCGGTTATAGCACAGAAATTCGATGCGCTGAACGGCCCAGCATTCCGGGAACAGGTCGAGCGGCGAGGGTTCGACTCATCAGCTCGTCGACTGGCGACCGGACGTGATCCGCTGGCTGTACATCGACATCTGCCCACCTTCGGTGGCAGATGGTGGCGCGTTAGGATCATGTGGTCGCTGGCGCACGCGCTTCCAGCGGATCAGGGTAAGGGGTGGACATGGGGCGAACAGTGCGCCCGCCGCGGCTCGGGGCATTGGTGGCGGTGGTTGTGGTCGCTGTGAGCTGCGGTACCCGTCTGCCCGACAGCGCCTTCACCACCACCGCCACAGGAGCGCTGGGCACCGTCGCGCCCGGCACGACCGCCAGGGCGGCGGCCGGCCAGACGAGCGATGAGGGTGTGAGCGCGTCCACGATCAAGCTCGGACTCGTGGTGAGCAAGACCAGCCCGCTGGGTGCCGAAACGTTCAGCGCACCCATGTATGGGGCTCAGGCGTTCGTCTCCGCGCTCAACGCCAGCGGCGGCGTGAACGGACGCCGCATCGATCTTGTGGTCTGCGACGACGGTGCCACCGGCGCAGGCAACCGCCGGTGCGTCAGCAAGCTCATCGACAACGACAAGATCTTCGCCTTCGTCGGTAACAGCATCTACGACTACGCCGGCGCTTCGTACGTGAATGACAGCAAGGTGCCCGACGTGGGGGGCCAGCCGATCGGCAACGCCTACGACCAGTACCGCCATCTCTGGTCGATCTACGGCAACTCGTCACCTCGAGACGGCACGGTCGGGTGGGACGGCAAGCTCTACGGTGGCACCGAGGCGTACCGCTACTTCGCCGAGACGCTCGGGGTCAAGACGGCTGGGGTGGTCGCCTACAACCAGGCCGACTCGCTGCGCTTCGCCAACCTCACTGCCAAGGCCCTCGAGGTCGAGGGATACACCGTGGTGCGCGAGCAGCTCGACTTCGCGGTGCCGTCGTGGGACGCCGCCGCGATCGACATGAGGTCTCGGGGTGTCGACATCGTGTTCGACGCGCTCGACTCGGCAGGCAACGTCAGCCTGTGCAAGGCGATGGACGCCGCCGGGCTGTCGGTCAAGGCCAAGGCCGTCACGGTGCAGGCCTGGAACGAGTCGGTGCGCACCGACTACCGGAGTTCGCCCGCGTGTCGGAACTCTCTCTACGCCACCGCCACCACCCGCAACTACATGGACACCGACAATCCCACGATCGCCCGCTTCCGGACCGAGATCCGCGCGGCGTTCCCCGAGCGGGAGAGCAAGGTGTCGATGTGGGAACTCGAAGGCTGGGCCGGTGCGCAGTGGCTGGCCGATGCAATGGCGTCGTGCGGCACCAACCTCACCCGAGGCTGTGTGGAGACCTACCTGAGCCGGCCCGAGGGCTACGACGGACACGGGGTGTTGACGCCGCGCGACTTCGTGCCGCGGACGGCGCCCGAGGCGACGGCCCACAACTGCCTCTTCGCCGCCCGGTGGAGCGACGAGGCCTACGGGGGGGCGGGCGGTTGGGTCACGATCACCCCTGACAAGCAGGCTGTCTGCTATGACGTACCCAACGTCGCGTACACGCCGTGACGGTCGCTCATACCAACGCTGCGGGCAGTGCGCCCGTCGTCAGCTCACTGGGCTCGCCGGCCCAGGCCAGCTCGCCGCGGGACAGCACGTAGATCAAGTCGGCGCGCCGGAGGATGTTGGGCTGGTACTGCTCGACCACGACGATGGTGCGGTCGGGTGTGGCCAAGTCGTCGAGCACGCGGTACAGGCGCTCCACGGCGCCGGCCGACAAGCCGCGGCTCACCTCGTCGAGCAGCAGCGCAGCACCCGGCCGCAGTAGCAGACGCCCCAGCGCGAGCATCTGCCGCTCTCCACCCGACAGGGTGCCCGCCCGTTGCCCGCCCTTGCCCGCCAGTTCCGGGAAGGCGGCATACACGGGCTCGGGCGGAGCGCCGTGACCGAACAGCGCCAGGTTCTCAGCCACCGAGAGGTCAAGGAACACGTTCGGATCGTCGGGCACGACGGTGAGCCCTGCCGCGGCGCGCTGATGGGGCGGGAGCCGGGTGATGTCGCGGCCCCGCCAGGTAACGCGGCCCGAGCCCACGTCGAGGGTCCCGGCCACCACCCGTAGCAGGCTCGACTTGCCCGCCCCGTTGCGACCCAACAGCGCGACCACCGAGCCCAATGGGAAGCGTAGGGTGACGTCGTGGAGCGCCTCGACCGCCCCGTACCCGGCGCGTACGTGGACGACGTCGAGGCCGGCGGTCATGCCGTCCGTCCGAACAGCAGCGAGCGCACATCGATCCGGCCCAGCACCTCGCCGGGCGGTCCTGAGGCGGCAACGCTGCCCGAGACCATGACGTACACGACGTCGGCGGCCTCGTGGACCAGCGCCAGATCGTGCTCCACCATCACCACCGCGAGGTCTCGGGCTGCCAACCGGTGGAGCAGTTGGTGAAATTCCTCGGTCTCGGTGTCATCGAGTCCGCTCGCGGGCTCATCGAGCAGGAGCGTGTCGGGCTCGCCGCACAGCGCTCGTCCGAGCTCCACGAGGCGCAAGGTCCCCGACGGCAACACGCCGGCGCGTACCTCGGCCACGTCCGTCAGGCCAAGGTCGGCCAACACGGCCCCCACCACAACGACCGCACGCCGACCTCCGGGATCGGGCAGCCCCGCAAGACCCCGCAGGATGCCGCGACGCCGGTGATTTTCGGCGGCGATGCGCAGGTTGTCGGCCACGCTCAGGGTGGGAAAGACCGAGGACCGCTGGAACGTGCGGGCCAGTCCCCGCCGGGCCAAGGCATCCGACGACCACCCCGTGACCTCATCGCCCCGGTGCCACACCGCGCCGGCGTCGGCCGGCTCCACCCCCGAAAGGCAGTTGAACAACGTCGTCTTCCCAGCACCGTTGGGCCCGATGATGACCGTGATGCGCCCGACCTCGGCCACGAGGTCGACGTGGTCGACGATCAGCACACCGTCGTAACTCTTGCTCACCCCGCGTGCCTCGAGTGCCGGGCTCATGGCGCCGAACCACCCGCGGCCGGTGGTCGATGGATGGACCTGGCCACCGCTCGTCCCGCCGAGGTGAGGCGTATCGCCCGGGACGGCGTTGGCGGCGGGCCGGACGGTGCAGGTCGGCGCAGTAGCCGCTCGAGCAAGCGGTGGGCCGAGTGGAGCAGGCCCCCGGGTAGCCGCCCGAGGAGGAGCGCGGCACAGCCGATGACGAGTGTCGAGGTCCCCGAGGGCAGGCTGGTGTCGAGCGCGATCAGCAGACCGGCGCCGATCACGGCCCCGGGCGCGCTGTCGATGCCGAACACCACGACGGCCGCGAACCAAATCAGGCCGCGGATCGGATCGAACGCAACGGGATCGAACGCCCGGGTTCCCATCGCGAGGAGCGCTCCGCCGAGAGCGGCCAAAGCCGAACTGGCGGCGAACACGAACAGCTTGAGGCGTCGTACGTCAACCCCGCAGGCCAGAGCGCCCGCTTCGTCGTCGCGCACGGCGATCAGCGCTCGGCCGAGACGCCCGTGGTGGAGGTTGCGGACAATGGCGAACGCCACCGCGAGGCACAGCAGCTCGAGGACGTAGAAGTTGTTGTCGGAACCGAAGGCGTCGGGAGGGTGTACCAGCACGCCACTGGTGGCTGCCGGCTGCTCGAACACGAAGCGGCTCATCGCGACGCTGAGGGCGAACGTGGTGATCGCCAGGAACAGGCCCCGACGCCGGATCGCGGGCCAGCCCATCAGCACACCGACGGGGACCACGAGCAACGGTGCCACCACCAACACGGCGACGCCCGGGATGCGCGGCAGCCCTGGCAAGGTGCCGGCAGCGAGGCGGGCGGCCACCAGCGCGCCGAGTCCAGCGAAGCCGGCCTGGCCCAGCGAGATCTGCCCGCTGTACCCGCTCACGACCACGATTGACACGAGCACGATGGCCAGCGCAGGCACGGCCAGCGCCGCGCGTCTGTCTGGTGCGCCGAACAGTAAAGGAGCGGCCAGAGCCAACGCCGCCAGCATCCACCAGCCTCGCACCGGGGGGAGTTCACCGCGGGTGGCGAGCCGAGCGGTCGTGCCCGCATCGGTCCCGCCGGCCTCGTCGAGCCGCCGGACCACGAGCACGGCGGCCAACAGCGCGACGACGAACAGGTTCGACGTCACGGCCTCCAGCAACGCTCGGGCGTGACCCTGTAGGTGAACCCGGGTCAGCTCGGCCTGGGCCACGCCCACGAATAGCCCTCCAACGACGGCGCGCACCGGGCTGGTGAGGCGGGCCACCACGACCACAGCCATGGTCTCCAGCATCACCAATGTGAACCCGAACGGCTGGAGCCGAAGCGTGGGGGCCATCAGCACGCCGGCGACGCCCGCCAACGTGGAGCCGAGCGCCCAGCCCAGCGCGGCCACGCGGTTCGCGTCGAGCCCCTGAAGCTGGGCCAGCTCCCGACGCTCGACGACGGCTCGCACCTGCAGGCCCAAGCTCGTGCGCCGGCCGATCGCCAACCCCAGTACGACCACTGTGATGACGGCGAGGCCGACGACGGTGCCGAGCGGGAGCTTTGCGCCACCCGGCAGACGTAGCTGCCGGTACGGGACGAGCGATGGCGCGTCGAGACGGGCCTGCGCACCCCAGGTGAGCGTCGCGGCGCCGAGCAGCACGATCAATACACCGAGCGACGCGACCAGTCGCTCGGCTGGCGTGGCGACGCGTCGTTGCAACGGTCGGAACACCAAACGTTCGATCAACACGCCGAACGCCGGGCAGACCACGACAAGGTCGAAGAGCGCAGCGAGCGCAAGTGGCCAGTGCCATATCCGCACCTCCTGCCACAGCAGGTAGGCCACACCCATCGCGATCGCGCCGAAGGCCAGGTTGAAGACGCCGGTGAGTCGGTACGTGACCAGCAGCCCCAGACCGGACAGCCCGGCGATCGAACCGATGCCGAGACCGGCGAGCGCCAGCTCGAGCGTGAGCACTACTAGGCCGTCGGCCGGTCTGGTTCGCAGACGGGGCAGGCTGACAGGCGGCGCCGATCGATTGCGGCGGCGTCGAGTGGCTCGACCCCCGACTTGTCCGCCACCAGCGCGCAGCCCGCCCGGTGGTAATACTCGCCAGCGGGCAATGCGACCACCGCGTCCGGCTCGCGGGAAGTCTCGACGACGGCCATTACGGTTGCGACGGGAGCCGCCTCCGCCGCCGCCTCCTCCTCCACCACCAGCAGCGTGTGCAGTTCGGCCACCAACGCATCGGTCCGCTGCGTGGCGCGTTGGGTCGACTCGCTCGCCAACACGACGGCAGCGGCCACCACCAGTGCTGCGCCGGGGATGGACCCGGAGGCCAGGTAGGGCATCTGTTCGCCGATCGAGGCCCGACCGGACACGCCGTACCAGCCGAGGAACAGCAGCACGGCGCCGGCCAGCGCGAGAGCCGTACCGAACCAGGCGCGACCAGCGAAGCGCGATGGAGGCTGATCAGGTGCGAGGCGGCGGGACTCCATGGTCATCTGTGCCCGAGGATAGTTGGGAACGCGCGCCCACTCCGGCTCTAACGGGTCGGCCACGCGGCGGCCATGATGGTCCGCAGAGGAGGTCATCGATGATCCATCACACGATTCTGCGCTGTCGCGCGACAGTGGCCGCAATGACAACGGGACTTCTGCTCGCCACATCGTGCGGACCACGCTCGATGACGACCGGCCCCACCGCCCCCGGTGCGTCCACGGTCACCACCGCTGCCACGGCCAATACGACGACGCCTGCCACGACGCCTGCCACGACGCCTGCCACCGCAGCGGCAACGACGACAACGGTCGCCACAGCGACCACGCCAGACGTTGTGACGGAGAAAGCGACGATAGCGGCCAACTGGGCGCGGTTCTTCCTGCCCGCGACGTCAATGGCTGATCGCATCGCGCTCTTGGAGAACGGTGCCACGCTGCGGCAGGCATTGGAACAGCGCGCCAAGGATCCTCTGCAGCAGCAGGCCAGCGCCACGGTCAAGGCCGTCGAGCTGACCGCACCCGACCGTGCCACGGTGACGTATGACGTGTTGCTCAATGGCAGCCTGGCCCTTCCCGACGCGCAAGGCATCGCAGTGCTGCAAGGCGGCGTGTGGAAGGTGGGTGCGGAGAGCTTCTGCGCGCTCATCAGCCTCGGCGCCACGGGCCCCATCCCCGGCTGTAGTTGAGGTCGCCGGCCCGCGTCCAGCGGTACTCAGCCGGCTGATTGGCGCTGACGGGCGATACGTCCGATGGCGTGTGCGGTCAGACGGAAGGCGGTGAGCGCACCGAGCCCGTTGACGTCGCGCTCTGGCACGAACTCGACCACATCGAAGCCGACGAGGCGCGAGACTTCGGCAGCAGCATCGATGATCTCGATCGCCTGGAAATAGCTGAGACCACCCGGTTCGGGCCCGATCACGCCGGGCATCACTGCCGGATCGAGGCCATCGACGTCGATGGTCACAAACGTCGAGCCGCCGACAGGCAACTGCTCGGCGATAGCCGCGACGCCGCGGCGATGGACGTCGTGGGCGGAGAAGAAGTGCACACCACGATCTGCGGCAGCTTGGGCATCGGCAGGCCGGGCCGAACCCGAACCGCGACGCCCGATCTGGAACATCTCGACGACATGCGCCATTTCCGACGCACGCCGCATCGTCGACGACAGTCCCATTCGCTCGCCGTTGACTTCGTCGCGCCAGTCGATGTGGGCATCGATCTGGATGATGTTGATCGGTCCGTACGCCGCATACGCCTCGAGCACCGGGATCGGAATGGAGTCGTCGCCGCCGAGCACCACCGGTACCGCGCCGGCAGCAAGTATCGCAACACAGGCGTTGCGGATGCGGTCGCGATTGGCCGAGGGCTGATCGGCGTCCCATTCGATGTCGCCGAAATCAACCGCAACGATGCCCTCGGGCACGGTCGGCCCACCGAGATCGAAGTTGATGTGGTGAACGCTGCTGGAATACGTACAGCTCGACCGCCGGATCGCCTGCGGCGCCGCACTGCAGTACGGGCCCACGGTCGGATACGGCGTCGCACAGGGAGCCCCGATCAGACCGATGTCGACCGCGGGAAGATCGTTGCGCCCGAGTTCGTCGAGCTGCCGG
>JANYKS010000018.1 GCA_025358125.1 Actinomycetes bacterium | reverse complement strand
CGAGCGCCTCTACGTCGACCAGGACGACATCTCGGGGTCCGTTCTGCGCCAGCCGTTCGCCGAGCTGAAGCAGTACGAGCACCGGTTCGTGCAGCAGCAGAACGCACCACGAGTCCTGGCTACGGGCACGACCGGAGTTTCAGAAACAACAAACGCAGGTGCTGTAAGCACCTGCGTTGCGATCGCCGAGCCACCGGTCGTCGTGGCGTTTACCGACGTCAGTGGTTGGAATAAGACGAATGTGGTGGAGCTGAGGGGAATCGAACCCCTGACCCTCTCCATGCCATGGAGATGCTCTACCAACTGAGCTACAGCCCCGGAATCGGGAAGATGAAGATACCAGCGTCCCACTGGCCTTTGAACGCATTCCGGTGAGTTTCCTACGGCCCCGGGTCGAGCGTCACTACAAACGTTACTTCGCCCGCATCGAGCCGATCACACGGCCCAGTCGATGAACGGCGCATCGCGATACAGGCGCTCGATCTCGTAGAACGAGCGGGTTTCGTCACTGAAGACGTGCACGACGATGTCGCCGTAGTCGACCAGCACCCACTGCTGTTCGCGCGCTCCCTCGACCCGCAGCGGCGACCTCCCGGTCACATCGCGAACCGTCGCCTCGATGTCGTCGGCGACCGAACGGACCAGACGCCGATTGGACGCACTGGTGATCACGAAGTACTCGGTGATGGCAAGGATCGGACCGACCTCGATCACGAGCGTGTCCGTTGCCTTCTTCTCGTCGGCGGTGCGCGCGGCGAGCAGGGCGAGCTCTTTCGGGCTGAGGTCAGTAGTCATTCAGGATGTCACGGTACTGGCGGATGTATCCACAACTGTCGAATCGACACCAGAGCCGACCGGCGTGCCACCGACCGGCGTCGTAGGGGAACCATCCACAGCTTGCACCTTGGCCATGTCGGCGAGGTAGCTCCGGCCGACCACGATCACGACATTGACCAACGGGAATTGGAAGTCGGGCGTCTTGAAATCAACCTTGCCCAGGGCTTGGGTGAACACATCGAGCGACGTCGATCCGAGTCCACCGCCGTCGGAGAAGATCGCGGTCGTGTCCGGCACCTGCTTGGTGGAGAGTGTGTAGATCTCCGGTGACGCCGAGATCACGTTGCCTTGGAGGAAGAGCAACCGCGCCACGAGGTCGCGGGTGACATCGACGGGTGTGACGTCTTTGAGGCCGGCGGCTTTGATGTCGGCGGCGGTGATGCCGTTCTCGATCCGGAAGTTGAGGGTCGGAAACGGTGCGATCATCGCCGACGGTGCGAGTCCAGCCATCAACAGCACGACAGAGGCCACGTCGAGCTGGCCGACATCGATCTTGTCCGGGTTGGCCTTGCCGGTGATGGGCTGGGTCGTCAGATCGTTGAACACTTGCACCGGACCCGCGAAGAAGTGTTTCATGAAGTCGTTGAAGTCGGTGGGAGCTGTCGATGGCACCGCAGCGGAATCGATACCCTGCCCGACCGCCGCCGCGATACCGTTCCAGATCGCGCCGACATTCGGCAGCCGCTTTGCTTCTTTCTGCGCCGGATCCCTTGCCAACAGCACGCTGACGGCTTCGGCGGGAGTCAGTTCGGTCGACCCCGACACGAAGAGGGTCTGCGTCGTGCCGTCGGCGGTCTTGGTGACCACATCGTCTGGCAACGAGACCGGAAGCTTCTTGAGCGGCGCCAACAACGCCCCTGCCGCCGAGCTGTCGAGCACACCGTCGAACTGGAGGTCGACCCGCATCAGCGACACGACATCTGACACGACGCCTTCTTCGCCACCGTTGATCATGCTGTCCGAGACGGGAACCTGGCGGTCGGCCCCAGTCTGCGCGCTGCTCGCGTTCACCGGAACATCGACAAGCGTCCCGCCCTGAAAGGTGCCGGGATGGAGCACGAGCACGGCGAGCGAGGTGATCAGGTTCTGATCGTTGACGATCGCGATCATCGCGGTCGGAGTCGACGGGAACGCAACAAAGGGAAGCGCCTTAGCCGCAGTGCCCGCCTTGGAGTTCTGGAGTACGTGCCAGCCGACCACCCCCAACACGGGCGCTGACCCGAGCACCAACAACCCGGACAGTGCTGCTCCGATCGTTCGGTTGCGACGACGCTTGCGAGAAGAGGTCAATGGGCACTTCCGTAAAGGTTGCGGTCGCGGATCACGTCCAGGACGGGTTCGGTCAACAAGTAATCGAGGGGTCGACCATCGCTGAAGCGGGACCGCAGATCGGTGCTCGACACTTCCAGGCGCGGTACTTCGACCCGGTTCCACTTGAACTTTTCCGGTAGTTCGACAGGCACGCCGGGACGGTCGACGACAACGAGCGACGAGCGACTCGCCACTTCTTCGAAACGTTCCCACGTCGTGAAGCCGGCAGCGGCATCATCACCGACGATGGTAAACAATTCGGCGCCCGGGTATCTCTCGCCGAGAGTTACCAGCGTATCGGCCGTGAAACTGGCGCCACCCCTGTCGATTTCGGTACGACCCGCGATCAGGCCAGGCACGTCTGCGACGGCGGCCTCGACGAGGGCAAATCGATCCTCGGCCGGGGTGATCCGACGGCTTCGCTCTTTTTGCCAGGGCACGTTGGCCACCATTAACACCACCACGTCGAGTCGCAAAGCGTGTCGCACGTTGACAGCGGTCACGAGATGGCCGACGTGCGGAGGATCGAACGTGCCACCAAACAATCCAATACGTTGGGGCACGGAGCGAGAGTCTAGGAGATCAGGTTGGGGATCGGACGCCGGAGGTCACACGCTGGCCAGGGCTATTGACAAGACATGGGGTTGACCCGTGGTGTACTCTAGGTGTTCCCCCCCATAGCTACTCCTTCAATCTGTCCGAGAACCCCCCTTGGCCAGGCAGATTTCTCTGAAACCCGTCATGAAATCAGTGACTCGGCGAGATCTGCATCGGTGGATCCGTTGCGGCCGACAACCATGTGTGTCGACTGCCACGCTACCGCCTCGGAATGCATACACGACAAGAACGGTTAACGACTGCGATATGAACGACTCCATTGGTCTCTACTTGAACGACATCGGCAAAGTTGCCCTGCTCAACGCCGAGGAGGAGCGCGAATTGTCGCGCGCCATCGAGGCTGGCCGCGAGGCTGCCGATCGGATCGCCAACGGCGAAAAGTCGGTCGCCCTCAAGACTTCCGTGAGCTCCGCAGCGAAGGCAAAGGATCGGTTCATCCGCTCCAACCTTCGCCTGGTGGTGAGCATTGCTCGTCGCTATCCGCTCCCCCAGGGGATGGACCTGCTCGACCTGATCCAGGAAGGCAACCTCGGCCTCGAGCACGCCGTCGACAAGTTCGACTGGCGCCGAGGTTTCAAGTTCAGCACGTACGCAACGTTCTGGATCCGCCAGGCCATCGGCCGCGCCCTCGACCAGAAGGCCAGTCTCATTCGGATCCCCGGCGATCGTTCGGCCAGCCTTCGCGCGGCCCTGCGTCAGGCCAGCGGCGACGGTGAGACACTGGATCTCGGCAACGCCGAACTGCACCGCCTCACCACGCCGGTCTCCCTCGACAAGACCATCGGCGACGATGGCGACGCAACGCTCGGCGATCTCATGGCCAACGGCGACGGCACCCCTGAAGACGCCGTGATGGCAATGGTCGACAGCGACCTGCTCGACGAGCTGCTCGGCACTCTCGACAAGCGTGCCCGCTACGCAGTCGAGGCCCGCTTCGGCCTGCTCGATGGCGAGCGCAAGAGCTTCCGCGAAGTCGGCGAGAACCTCGGGGTCACAGCCGAAGCCGCGCGCCGCCTGGTGAGCCGAGCCGTAGCAGGCCTGCGCGAAGACGCCGTGCGCATCCTGGCGGCCTGATCGCGTATGGCCAAGGTGTGGACTCCATCGTCTTGGCAGTTGTTTCCAGCATCGCAGCAGCCGGACTGGCCAGATGACGCCGCGCTAGAGCGAGCGTTGAAGCAGATCTCCAGCTACCCACCACTCGTTTTCGCCGGTGAGGCGAGGAACCTGCAGGCCTCCCTCGCCCAGGTGTCGGCCGGAAACGCGTTCCTGCTCCAAGCCGGCGATTGCGCAGAGAGCTTCGAGGAGTTCTCCGCCGTCAACATCCGCGAGAAATTACGGGTCATCTTGCAGATGGCCGTTGTTCTCACCTACTCCCTCGGCGTGCCAGTCGTCAAGGTCGGGCGCATCGCCGGGCAGTTCGCCAAACCGCGGTCGAGCGACTTCGAGACGATCGGCGACCTCGTACTGCCCAGCTTCCGTGGTCACATCGTCAACGGCTCGGCCCCGACAGCGGCCGCCCGGATCCCTGACCCCGAGCGCTTGGTGCAGGCATATCACCAGAGTGCCTCGACATTGAACCTCGTCAGGGCCTTCACCAAGGGTGGTTTCGCAGATCTGAACCGGGTGCACGCGTGGACCCAGGAGTTCGTCGCCAGCAGCCCGGAGGGGCGCAAGTACGAGCAGCTCGCGGCAGAAATCGATCGCGCCCTGCGGTTCATGCGCGCGTGCGGTGTCGACACCGAATCGAACAGCCGCCTCCACGAAGTCGACGTGTTCACGAGTCACGAGGCGTTGCTGCTGGGCTACGAGGAGTCGCTCACGAGGCAGGACTCGCTGACGGGAACCTGGTACGACTGCTCCGCGCACATGCTGTGGATCGGCGAACGCACCCGCCAACTCGACGGCGCCCATGTCGAGTTCCTCCGCGGAGTCGGGAACCCGATCGGCTGCAAAGTCGGTCCGACGACCACCCCTGAATTCGTGCTCGAACTGTGCCAGGCTTTGAATCCGGCCCAGATTCCTGGCCGGCTGACGCTGATCAGCAGGATGGGCGCAGACCTCGTCGAGGACAGGCTGCGCCCGATACTGCGCGCCGTTCGTGACAGCGGCCAACCCGTCGTGTGGGCGTGCGATCCGATGCACGCCAACACCTACACGGCCTCCGGAGGGCGCAAGACCCGCGACTTCGATGAAATCTGCAGCGAGATCGGCGGATTCGTCAGGGCCCACACGGCAGAGGGCACGTGGCCGGGTGGCATCCATGTCGAACTCACCGGCGACGATGTCACCGAGTGCGTCGGCGGCGCCGACAAGATCCTCGACTCCCAACTCGACGACCGCTACGAGACCGTCTGCGACCCGCGACTGAACGGGCGCCAGAGCCTCGATCTTGCCTTTCGGCTCGCCGATCTGATTCGCACCAACGGCCTCGCCTGAGCGAGGAGTCTGCGATGGCCCTGCTGTCCCTGGTCGAGCAGTGGCCGGTGCCGACCGTTGCCGCGGCGACCATCGATTTCGACGGGACGGTCGAGGTCCACGGCGACATCCACCATTCGTTCCGACTCGCTTCGATCGCGAAGGTTGTCACTGCACTCGCCGTTCTCGTGGCCGTCGAGGAGGGATCGATTTCGTTGGAGACACCGGTCGGTCAGCCCGGCTGCACGATTCGGCACCTGCTCAGCCACGCCGGCGGCTACGGATTCGAGGGTGCGAAGCCGATCAGCGCACCGGGGCGGCGGCGGATCTACTCGAACACGGGTATCGAGTTAGCAGCCCACGCCGTGGCTGCCGCGACGGGCATCGACTTCGGGAGTTACGTCGCTGAAGCGGTCCTCCAACCGCTCGCGATGTCGGCGACGAAGTTTCATGGCTCTCCGGCCCATGCAGTTTGGAGCAACGTCGATGACATGGTGAAGCTCGCCCGCGAGTGGATTCACCCGACGCTCGTCGCGGCCGAGACCCTCGCGGCGGCGACGTCACCACAGTTCGGGGATCTGGCAGGGGTCATTCCCGGCCTCGGCAGCTTCAATCCGTGCCCGTGGGGACTCGGCCCCGAGATCCACGGAACGAAGCGCCCGCACTGGATGGGCGCGACCAACAGCGAGGAGGCGTTCGGTCATTTCGGTGGAGCCGGAACGATGATGTGGATCGACCCGATCGCGCGGATGGGCCTGATCGCGCTCACGGACCGGATGTTCGACGACTGGGCGGTCGAAGCATTGCGCTTGTGGCCGATGCTCAGCGACGCCGTTGTGGCGGCTTCGCCCGGGGCGGGCTCACCGGAGCCGGTTCAGCCACCGGTACCGGACGGGGCCGTTGGCACGACCGACGACGCATCGCTCCATGTCGTATCGGCAGCCCCCCTCGCGTGATGCGACGGAGGCAGCCAGCGCGTCATCGACCGATCAGCTCAATCGCTCGACGATCATTGCCATGCCCTGTCCGCCGCCGACGCACATCGTTTCCAGCCCGAATGTCTTGTCAGCGCGCTGCAGGCCGTGGATGAGCGTTGTCATGATCCTGGCGCCCGTCATGCCGAACGGATGGCCGAGCGCGATCGCACCACCGTTGACATTGAGCTTGTCGAACGGGATGTCGAGGTGGCGAGCAGACGGCAGAACCTGAGCGGCGAACGCCTCGTTGATCTCGACGAGATCGATGTCGGCGATGGTCATTCCTGCCCGCTTCAGCGTCTGGCGCACGGCATCGACCGGGCCGAGACCCATGATCTCCGGGTTCAGTGCCGACACACCGGATGCCACGATCCGGGCGAGCGGGGTGAGGCCGAGCGACTTCGCCTTGTCGGCGCTCATCACGAGCACGCCAGCAGCGCCGTCGTTGAGCGGGCATGCGTTGCCGGCCGTGATCTGACCATCGGGGCGGAACGCTGGCTTGAGCGCGGCGAGACCTTCGAGTGTGGTGCCGGCGCGTGGGCAGTCGTCCTTCGAAACGACCGTGCCGTCGACGAGTGTGATCGGGGAGATCTCCTCCTCGAACCAGCCGTTGGCCACGTTGGCACTCGCCAGATCCTGCGAGCGCTTGGCGAACTCGTCCATGTCCGCGCGGCTGACGCCTTCGAACTCGCGTACGTTCTCGGCGGTCTGGCCCATCGCGATGTACGCGTCGGGCAGGCCCTCCTGCGGCGTCCACGACGGCTGAGCACCCTCGGCCCGCAACTTGGTGCGCACGCCGGGGCGGTCGAAGATCGGATTCGGTGCGGTGTCGCTCGCGCCGGCGAAATAGCGGCTGACGGTTTCGACACCGGCGGAGATGAAGCAGTCGCCCTCCCCGGCTTTGATCGCGTGGGCTGCCATCCGGATGGTCTGCAGGCTCGACGAGCAGTAGCGGTTGACCGTCACACCGGGAACGTCGCCGAGTCCGGCAAGGATGGCCACCATCCGGCCGACGTTGAATCCGCCCTCACCGGCTGGTTGGCCGATTCCCATGATCAAATCCTCGACGTCAGATGCCTTGACGGACGGCACCTTGGCCAGCAGGGCCCGCACGATTTGGGCCGCCATGTCATCGGGACGGATCGAGGTGAGTGTTCCTTTGTTCGCCCGACCGATCGGACTGCGGGCGGTGGCGACGATGACGGCTTCAGACATTGGGATCCCCTTGAGAGTGCGGACGGCGAAACTCTACCGACGGGTCACGGGGTTGATCCAACTGTCACGGCTGTCCACCCGGCATCTCCGCAGCACCGCGATTCCGCCGCCTCTACCGCGTGTCGACGACTTGGAAGGCCTCCGCCGAATGACCTTCTGCGAGACCGAATCGGCTCGCCATGGATTGCATCGACGCCCGCACGAGTTGCGCGCGTCGCGGTGCAGTACGTGACCTCGATCCCGGCGTCCAACATGGGACGCAGGTTACGGCTCTTCTAGATTGCTCGCATGACTCCCGCAGACGTGCCCCTCGATTCGTTCGATTTGTCTGACTTCGAGTTCTGGAAGCAGCCACGCGAGTACCGCGAGGGAGCATTCAAGACGCTGCGCGACACGCCGGCATTGCAATTCTTCGAAGAACAGGTCTTCGAGGACTCGCCGTTCCCGCCGGGGCCCGGCTACTACGCACTCACCCGCTACGAGGATGTGTGGGCAGCAAGCCGCAATGCCCAGTTGTTCTGTAGCGGGCAGGGAAGCAACATCGGCGACCTGCCCCAGGAGATGAACGAGTTCTTCGGTTCGATGATCAACATGGACGACCCCAAGCACTTCCGTCTGCGCAGCATCGTCGCCAAGGGTTTCACACCGAAAGAGATCTTCCGCGTCAACGAGTACGTGCAGATCAAGGCCAAGTCGATCGTCGACCATTTGCTGGAACGCTTTCCCGACGGCGAATGCGACTTCGTCGCGGAGGTCGCTGCTCCCCTGCCGCTCCAGATCATCTGCGAGATGATGGGAATTCCGGTGAGCGACGAGAAGCAGATCTTCGCCTGGACCAACGTGATCCTCGGCGCTGGGGACCAGGATTACGGCGGGAGCATGGAGGCGCTGATGACTGCCGCGCTGGAGATGTTCACGTACGCGCACGCTCTCGGCGAGGACCGCATCGCCAACCCGCGCGAAGACATGACGAGCGCGATGATGAACGCGGAGGTCGATGGAGAACGATTGACGGCGCAGGAGTTCGGCAGTTTCTTCATCCTGCTCGTCGTGGCCGGCAACGAGACCACTCGAAACGCGATCAGCCACGGGATGCGAGCGCTGACCAACTATCCGGATCAGCGCAGGCTGTGGTTCGACGACTTCGAGACGAACACCAAGACGGCTGTCGAGGAGATCGTCCGTTTCGCGACACCCGTCATCCATTTCCGCCGCACCGCCACGACGGACACGGTCTTGGCCGGCACCGAGTTGAAAGCCGGCGCCAAGGTAGTGCTCTGGTACAACTCGGCCAACCGCGACGAGCGGGTCTTCGAGAATCCGCACGACTTCAACATCCTGCGCAGCCTGCAGCCACCACAGGCCGGCTTCGGCGCGGGAGGGCCGCACTTCTGCCTCGGCGCCAATCTCGCTCGCCGCGAGATCAGTGTGATGTTCGACGAGATCCGCAAGCGACTCCCGAACATGCAGATCACCGGTGAGCCCGATTACCTCCAGAGCTTCTTCATCAATGGCATCAAACGCCTCCCGTGCAGTTGGAAGTAGCGCCTGGGCGTCCGACTCAGCTCATCGCGCCCGCAGCGTAGTGGCGCCTACACAACAGCTCATAGCGAACGACATCGCCGAACAGCGGCTGCGCGTGGTCATCCCCCGTGTCTCCGACCACGACCGTCTCGCCCTCGTACACGACTCGGCCGTTGACGAGCCGGGCGTTGTGGGTGGCTCGCTGGCCGCACCAACAACGCGCCTCGACCTGGATCGCGACTCGGTCGTCGGCGATCTCGAGCAGCCGCTTCGTCCCGTCGAACAACAAGCCCCGGAAATCAGTGATCAACCCGAACGCGAACACGTCGACGCCGAGTTGATCGACAACGCGGGCGAGCTGATCGCATTGCTCGACGGTGTAGAACTGGGCCTCATCGCACACCATGAACGAGAGCCGCGGATAGTTCTTCGCCAGCGCATACACGTCGAGCGCTGAGTGAACCTCGATCGCCGGCGCCGACACGCCGAGGCGACTGGTGATCTGGCTGCCGTCGCGATCGAGCTTGGTGAGCAACAGGCCGGTGAGATTGCGAGACGTCAGGTTGTGGTGGATCTGCAGGGCGAGTGTGCTCTTGCCCGAACCCATCGTGCCGAAACTGAATCGGAGCGTCGCCATTCCGTTGCACGGTAGCCGATGACGTCGTGAGTGGGTCAGACACGACCAGCAGCCGCGGCGGGCCGGTCAACTGACTGCACAGTCGGTGCCCTGGCCGAGCACAGCCGGGAGGGAGAACCGGGCTTCGATTCTGATCTCGCCCGGCGCAAGGACGTCGAGTGAAACCCAGCCATCGGGTGACTCGGTCACGCAGGCGCGACCCTCGACCACGTTGTACCACTTCGTGAAGCGGAAGCGCACGGTGGTGGGGCCGCTCTTGGTGGCCATGATGGTCAACGATTCAGGTTCGACATCGGTGACCGTCGCACCGGCCGACGCGAGCGTTGGTGCGTCCGAGACTTCGTACAACTGCCAGTTCTGATTCGACCAGACGGGATGGAGATACGCGGGCCGGGCCCGAATGATCGACGCTTCGAGCTCCGAGAACGGCGACAGGGCACCCTCGGGCAGGGCCACCAGCCGAACGGAATTCTTCACGAGCCACGTGTGGAACGACTGCTCGGTCAGAACGTCTCCGTAGAACTCCGGGTTCAGCTTCCGGTCGAGTTGGGTCTCCCAGCCCCGCGCAAGACCGACCGCGAGCGCAACATCATCAGCCTGGCGGAACGATGCCGTCGGCACCACCTCGACACGTCGCGGTTCACCGGGGAGGGTCTTGATATACGACGTCAACGGCGTGTAGAAGCTCGCCTCGGCCGACGCCGGCCGGGGCTTGAACGCCATCTCGACATACGCCCAACTCCACACCAGCCAGGTAGCGACGAACAGCGGCAGCAGCGTCGAGCGGTACTTCTTCATCGTGAGCGCGGCGACAGGGCCCGCGACCAGCCAGGCCAGGCGGGCGATGTTGCCGCCGAGTGGCGACTGGATGACGAATGCCCCGAGCGCGACGACCTCGTACATCACCGCCGTGTAGAGCACGACGCGAACATGTCTCGCGAACCACCCTGCCAGCAACGTGACGGCGCTGACGAAGAGGAAGCTTCGACCGGTGAACGGATACCAACCGCCCTCGGGGAACGCAACGATGAGAACGCCCATCGGGATCACGCAACCGAGCCCGATGTACAAGGCTGTCCGGCGCTCGAGCGCGCGCGTGAACCAACAGCCGCCGGCGACGAGCGCGAGCGACAGGGCGGCCACCGGCGACGACAGGCCGCACAGCACGGCGAACAACACCGCGAGCCACTTCTTTTCGCGCTGAGCGGCAGCGATGCAGGCGACGGCGGCGAGCACCGACGGCCCGAACGTCAGCCGTCCGCCCCATAGGCTCACGGTCGAACTGACCGACAACAACGCAAGTGCAAGCAATGGATTCGGCGTCGTCGCTTTCGATCGGTGGTAGTGATCGACGACGAGCACGAAGCAGTAGCTGCTCAGAATGGCGGACGCAATGGCTACCGGGAGCACGCCGAGGGTCGCTCCGAGCATTGGCGGCAGGAGGCCGTAACCAGGTAGCGAATGACCCCCGAACCACAGGTTGTTCCAGAGGTAGCTGCCGCCGCCGAACAGCTTGGCTCGGAAATCACCGCTGGCATAGTCGAGCGAGGCAGGCCAGACAACCAGGTAGGCGACACACAGCACAAGCGCCGGTCCGACACCGGCGATCCAGGTTGCGCTGCGCGCTCGTACATCGAGGACTCGCACTCACCCAGTATACCCCTGGATGGATGCACGCCCCCGGATGTCCTCCGCGCTGACCGCTCTCCCCGGTGACGGGCTCGTCGCCCGCGTCACAGTCACCAGGCTTCGATGAGATCGTCGGGTCCGAACGCAACGGCAAGCGACCCCGTGGCGGTCACCCCGTTTCGCGACACGGCGATCAGCGGTGTGTTGTCGCTCGCTCCGGGGACGTCGATCACTGTGCGGACGAGCTCGTTGACGTCGCTCTGGGTGATTGGCTGGGTGTCGAGCCATTTGATCGTCCCGGCGTACGCGATTCGATCCGCAACGGGGCCTGTGTCTGCCCCGATGATGTCGATTTCGGGGACGTTCGTCCTGGTCCAATACCCGCCGACGACGTCCGCCGGAGGGAGGCCTGCGATCGGTGAGAGCCGCATCAGCGCCTCACGGATGACCGGCTCGATCGCCCGCCCGCGCCATGTCGTCCAGTCCCGCTGCATGCGGGCGAGCACCCGATCGCCACGTCCTCGTTCGATCTCGACGAGGTGAGGACCGATGAAGTGCAACCAAAAGCGAAGGTACGGATCCGTGACCCGGTAACGAGGTTCCTTGCTTGTCCTCACCGACAAGGGTTTCACTTTGGCGATGATTCGTTTCTTTTCAAGCACATCAAGAGATCGGTGCAGTGATGCGGATTGAAGGCCGCCTGCTGCACGGCCGATCTTGGAGAACGACGTTTCGCCGGATCCGATCTGACTGAGAACGCTGCGGGCTTGGGCTTCGACAGGGAATTCTGCTGCAAGGACACGTTCGGCGCTAACGATCAACGCCGACGTGGGTTCGCTGAGAGCTTCCTCAAGGTACTCCCACATCGTCAGGCCCGCCGGCCATTCAGCACAGTTGAGAGGGAGCCCGCCAGTGAGCAGGTGGGCATCGAAAGCATCCGCAGCGCTCGTTGCGTTCACGATGATCGCCGTTTCCTTCGGGGACAGCGCCGGGATCACCATCTCCGTTCCACGTTGGAAGAACGCTCGCCCGTGCGTGTTCAGCGACTCCATCATCGCGAGATCCGAACCGACAACGATCAGCAGCACCGCTTTGTTCGACAGGACTCGGTCCCATTGCTTTTGGAAGGTCGCTTCGATCGTTGGATCGCGATCGATCATGTACGGGAACTCATCGATCACGACCACCGTCGGCGCGACGTCATCGAGGGCTGTCGCCAGCAGACGCAATGCTGCATCCCAGGTCTGGGGGATGACGCCGGAGAAGACATCACGTCTGGCCAGGCCGGATTGGAGCACCTCCTCGGAGAAATAGGTGAGTTCACGTTGGCCTTGCTGGGACGCGGTGAAATAGACGTACGGAACGCCGGCCTGCATGCAGAAGTGTTCGATCAGGCGTGACTTGCCGACGCGCCGACGACCGCGCACCAGGATGCAACGGCCAGGCTTGGCGTTGCCGGCGTCTGCTTGGATGCGCCCGAGTTCCTTTGTCAGCGACTGCAGCTCTCTTTGCCGACCGATGAACGCACCCATGAGTCCTCCTCGCTTGGCCAGACACGATACTAACATAGACGATAGTATCATCAACGATAGTAATCACCCTGAAGAGACTGCCTCCAACGACGACCGCCGAAACACAACGACGTTCCGCGCTTGCAGATCTGCTGCTCGACTGGGAACGCGAGGCCGGTTCGGTGAGCGACGAAGCGGTCGCGGCAACGACCGAACGATACGGCCTTGATTCTTGACGCCGGGTTCCTCATCTCGATCGACCGTGGCGAACGTCCGGCTCAAGAGTTCCTGAGCCGATCCTGACCGGCGACACCGCTGACCTCGAAGCGCTCACCGCATCGCTACCGCACCACCGGCCCCGAGTTCTCCGCTGGCCCTGACGAGGACGTCCCCCATGTTAGCTCCCGGTCCTGGGTTGACCCGATCGGGATGTTGTTCGACGATGCCACGGAATCACCTCACTGTCCCCGTGGACATTCCGTGACCGTTCACATCAGCTGCAGCCGCTGGTGCTCCCGCAACTCGGGCAGGCGTGGCACGACCCGGAGCGGATCATCTGGACACCGCACTGCATGCACATCGGCGCATCGTTGTGGCGCACCTTGGCGACCCCGGCCGGCGGGGTGTTGTCGCTCTGCGGCGCGGTCGGCGCAAGGCCGGCCGCCATCTGAGCCACGAGATCGCCGGCGGACGGGATGCTCTTCGGATCCACCGCTATGTCGGTTCCGGTGCGGGTCTCGATCGCGCTCTCGTAGACGCCGGGCAGCGTCGGTTGGAGGCGCTCGCCGACGGAGAAGATGCTCAGCTCGCAGCGTTCGTCGTAGGTGAGGTATTCCAGCGCGAGACGGCGGAACAGATAGTCCATGATCGAAGAAGCGAAGCGGATGTCGGGGTCGTCGGTCATCCCGGCGGGCTCGAAGCGCATGTTCGTGAACGCCTCGACGAAGGCCCGCAGCGGCACGCCGTACTGGAGGCCGTAGCTGATGCTCTTGGCAAAGGCGTCCATGATGCCGCTGAGCGTCGAGCCCTGCTTGGAAACGGTGAGGAAGATCTCGCCGGGCTGACCGTTCCCGTACTCGCCGATCGTGGCGAAGCCCTTGCAATCGGCGACCCTGAACTCGAACGTACGCCCGCGACGGGTGCGCGGCAGCTTCTGGCGGATCGGCTGGTGCACGATCCTTTCGACGATGCGCTCGACAGTCGTGGTTGCGGCGGCCGTGAACATACCGTCGGCGCCGATCGTGGCGTCGCCCTTCTTGCCGGTTGACAGTGGCTGGGCGACCTTGCAGTTGTCGCGATAGATGGCGACGGCCTTCAGGCCGAGTTCCCACGACAGCAGATGCAGCGCCTCGATTTCTTCGATGCTGGCCTCTTCTGGCATGTTGACGGTCTTGGAGATCGCGCCGGACAAGAACGGCTGGGTGGCGCCCATCATCCGCACGTGGCCCTCGTAGTGGATGGTGTTGTCACCCATGCTGCAGGCGAACACGGCGACGTGCTCTGGGGTGATGTGGGGCGCACCGAGAATGCTCTTCTCACTGTTGAGGTAGGCGGCGATGTCGTTGATCTGCGGAGTCGTGTAGCCGAGCTTGCGCAGCGCACGCGGGATGGTCTGGTTGATGATGCTCATGTTGCCGCCGCCGACGAGCTTCTTCATCTTGACCAACCCGAGATCGGGTTCGATGCCGGTGGTGTCGCAGTCCATCATCAAGCCGATGGTGCCGGTCGGGGCGAGCACGCTGGCCTGGCTGTTGCGAACGCCGTACTCCTCGCCGTCGCGCACGGCCGTCTCCCATGCTTGCTGCGCGGCCGCCATCACCTCGCCTGGCACGACCTCGCCGGACTCGATCTGGTAACTCGCGTCGCGGTGCATCCGCAACACGTTGAGCATGTACGACTCGTTCTCGGAGAAGCCGGCGAAAGGACCCATCCGGCTGGCGGTCCGGGCGCTGGTGGCGTACGCGTGACCCGTCATCAGCGAGGTCAGCGCAGCCGCCCATGCCCGGCCATGAGCCGAGTCGTAGGGCAGACCGAGCGCCATCAGCAGCGCGCCGAGGTTGGCATAGCCGAGGCCGAGCTGACGGAACTGACGGCTGGTCTCGCCGATTGCCGGCGTCGGGTAATCAGCACGCCCGACGAGGATCTCCTGCGCGGTGAAGACCACCTCGATCGTTGACTTGTACGCGTCGACGTCGAACGTGCCTTCTTCGTCGAGATACTTCAACAGATTGATCGATGCCAGGTTGCAGGCGGAGTCGTCGAGGTGCATGTACTCAGAGCACGGGTTGGAGCCGTTGATGCGACCTGTCGCGTGGGCGGTGTGCCACTTGTTGATCGTGGTGTCGAACTGCAGACCGGGATCTGCACATTCCCAGGCCGCAGTGGCGATCTGGCGCCACAGGTCGCGGGCCTTGATCGTCTTGATCACGCGACCATCGATGACGGCGACGAGATTCCAATCGGCATCTGCGAGCACGGCATCCATGAACTCGTCGGTGACTCGGACCGAGTTGTTCGCGTTCTGGTACTGGATGCTGAACGAGTCCTTGCCGTCGAGGTCCATGTCGAACCCTGCGTCGCGCAGCACGCGCGCTTTGTTCTCTTCCTTGCTCTTGCACCAGATGAACTCTTCGATGTCGGGATGATCCGCGTTGAGGATGACCATCTTCGCGGCCCGACGGGTCTTGCCACCGCTCTTGATGGTGCCGGCCGAAGCATCGGCGCCGCGCATGAAGCTGACCGGGCCGCTGGCCGTTCCGCCACCGTTCAACAACTCGTAGCTGGACCGGATCTGCGACAGATTGATGCCGGAACCGGAACCGCCTTTGAAGATCGTGCCTTCCTCGCGGTACCAGTTGAGGATGCCGTCCATCGTGTCGTCGACGGAGAGGATGAAGCACGCACTCGCCTGCTGGGGCACACCCTTCACGCCGATGTTGAACCACACAGGGCTGTTGAAAGCAGCGCGCTGGGTGACGAGTACATACTTCAGTTCGGCCGCGAAGGTGTCAGCCTCTGCCTCGTCGACGAAGTAGCCACCCTCGACGCCCCAGGTCGTGATGGTGTCGACCACCCGGTCGATGACCTGACGCAACGACTGCTCGCGCCCTTCGGTGCCGAGCGTCCCGCGGAAATACTTCTGGGCGACGATGTTGGTTGCGTTGAGCGACCAGCCGACCGGAAACTCGACCCCCAGTTGCTCGAACGCGACCGTTGCGTCCTTCCAGTTGCTGATGCGCGCGTCACGACGCTCCCAGGCGACTTGATCGTAAGGATGGATACCAGGGGACGTGAAGTGCCGAGTGAGGCCGATGGAGAGTCGTTCTGGCGCCAAGGACATGGTGTGCTTCTGCTTTCGTAGCGAGTCGTCGTGGGAGTGTGGGACCGGTGATCGTGTGGTCGTTGTCGGTGGCTGGCGGTCGGTTGACGGCTCCGTGCCGTCAAACACCGCAACCACAAGATGTTGTGTCTGTTTCACCCTGAGCCCCGTCGCAGACACAAGCGGTAGCGGAAACAAGATTACACCATTGTAGTTACATCGCTGTCAAGAGCAACTTTTCCACAGATGTTGTCACCGTCGAACGTTGTGATATGGCTGCGGCGCGAGGTCACAGGTCCAGGACACCAAGCCCTGAGCCGCACACGTACTGAGCAATCCCCAGATGCACGTCTCCCATCCGCGCCTCGTCACCGCAAGCCATTCACGCAGAGCAGACTACGGGATTGTGGCTGTGGACGAAAAGAGGTACAACCATGTGAATTTGTTCTGAATAGACGGTGGACGACGGGTGATTTGCCCACAGGGGCAGTCGGTTGTACACAGGCCGCTGATCCTGCCTGCAGGGCAACCGTGCTGACATTCCGTCTCGCCGGCCGATCGCCGCGTGCGGATCAGCGGGTGCCGAGCGCCTCGACAGTGACCGGAATGCCGTTGAGCACCGAGGTGCCCGACAGCGGATCCATCGCGTTGTGGTCGGTGAGAACGTTGGAGTTCACGCCGGCGCGCTCGGCGGCGACGCGGAGCCGGGTCCCCTCGACCCCATGGCCCCAACCGTGCGGCAGGCTTACGACTCCCGGACGGATCGAGTCCGTGACCTCGACCGGAGCTTCAACGCTGCCAACCCTGCTCGTGACCTTCGCGTACCCTCCGTGCACGAGGCCCAGCTCAGCGGCATCGTCGGGATGAACGTGCAGCGAACATCGAGGCTTACCCTTGACGAGGACCTCGATGTTGTGCATCCACGAGTTGTTCGATCGGAGGTGTCTGCGGCCGACCAGCACCATTGCCTGACCGGACAACCGCGAGATGGCTCCGTGAAGCCGGGGCACATCGGCGACGAGTTCGGGGGCCGCAAGTTCGATCCGCCCCGACGGGGTACGGAGGATTTCCGGCAGACGGGGCTCCAGCGGGCCGAAGTCGACGCCATGCGGGTTGTCGATCAGCAGCTGCAGGTTCGCACCGTCAGGGTTCGCACCGAATGCGTCGCCGAACGGTCCGGTCCTGAGCATCAGATCGAGCATCCGCTCGGGACCTCGTCGATCACCGGCGCTGAGCATCGCCAGGATCTCCTCGGGATCACGACCGTGAATGGGTGAGCAGTCGTCGTTCACCGCGTGATCGACGAGCGCGGCGATCGCCTCAGCATCGGCGTCGGCTGGATCGGCGTCGGCGGGATCGGCGTCAGTACCCGCCCTCTGCAGCAGCATCGCCAACTTGGCGAGGATTTCCCACTCGTCGGGTTGGCCGTCCTGGATCGCCAACGCCGGCGGGCTGTAGTTGGCAACGTTGCGGACGGCGAACTGGAGCAGCAGCACGTCGTAGTGGCTGCGCTGCAGTTGCGACGGCGGCGGGAGGATGACATCGGCGTGGCGAGTGGTCTCGTTGAGATAGATGTCGACGCTGACCATGAAATCGAGATCTTCGAGCGCCGTCGCGAGCCGATTCGAGTTCGGCGTCGAAAGCACCGGGTTGCCGGCAACGGTGACGAGCGCCCGCACCCGCCCGTCTCCAGGCTCGAGGATCTCGTCGGCGAGCGCGGCCGCCGGGTACTCCCCCATCACCTCCGGCAGATGGCGGACGCGCGTGTGGCCGCGGCCGATCTGGAAACCCTTCCCGGTCCCGGACGGTCCCTTGGTGGAAGCCCCGCCGGCCACCGGCATCGCGAACATCGCGCCTCCCGGACGGTCGAGATTGCCGGTCAGGATATTGACGGCGTCGACCATCCAAGAAGCGGTAGTCCCGAATTCTGTCGTCGTCGTGCCGATCCGCGCGTACACCGTCGCCGTTGGCGCGCCGGCCAACTCGTGCGCGATCCGGCGCGTCGTCGAGGAATCGAGCCCGGTGGCGGACGCAACGGCCTCCGGCGTGAACGACAACGACAGCTCACGGAGTTCGTCGAGACCGTTCAACACGGCCTCGACCGACGCGCCCGGATCCGCCAAGCCGTCTGCGAACAACACGTTGACGATCGCCATCAGGAACAGCGCATCGGAGCCAGGACGGATCGCCAGCCACTCATCGGCCTCCTCGGCCGTTCGGCTGCGGCGGGGATCGACGACAACCAGTTTGCCCCCACGGGCGCGGATCGCTTCGATTCGGCCGGGAAAGTCGGGTGCCGTGCACAGGCTGCCGTTCGAGGCGTATGGGTTTGCGCCGAGGATCATCAGATAGTCGGTGCGATCGAGGTCGGGTACCGGCACCGACAGCGGTGTGCCGAAAATGTAGGCCGCCGCGACCTGACGCGGCATCTGATCAACGGTGGACGCGCTGTAATGGTGACGCGTTCCGATCGATCGGGACAGCATCCTCGCGAACGTGATCGCGGACAGGCTGTGGGCGGACGGGTTCCCGTTGTAACTCGCGATCGCGCCGCGTCCGTGACGCTCGATCACGCCGGCCAGACCACGGTGCACTTCGGCCCACGCTTCGTCCCACTCGACCTCGACGTGCTCGCCATCGCGCTTGATCAACGGCATCCGCAAACGGTCCGGATCCTCGTGCAACTGCTTGAGCGTCGAACCCTTCGGGCAGATGAAGCCGTGGCTGAACACGTCGTCGCGGTCGCCGCGGATCCGTGTGACCTGTTCGTCCTTGATCGTGATCTCGAGCCCGCAACCGGCCTCGCACAGCGGGCAGGTCCGCAAAGCGGTGCGGGTTCCGGCGACTGCGGATTCCGTGTGCACCGATCCAGCATTCGACGTCGTTTCGGTCATGGTGGAAGTATCGCGCCGTGCAGCGTCTCCTTCCCCAGCCGGGTGGACCGACAACCGTGACCGAGGCATACGGCGGACGGCGACCGACCCGAGATGACGGGCGACCGTGGATCGGACTGTGCATGGTCGCCAGCATCGACGGGTCCACCGCGCTCGACGGTGCGTCGGCCGGACTGTCCAGCGACGCCGACCGCGAAGTGCTGCTGACCCTACGCTCGATCGCCGATCTGATCATCGTCGGCGCCGGCACCGTTCGTAGCGAGGGCTACGGCGTGCCGAACAAGCCCGGCCAGAGAATCGGTGTGGTGAGCCGAAGCGGCGACGTGGATGTGGCCAGCCGCCTCTTCGCGAGCGGCGCCGGCTTTCTCATCCTGCCCGAGGATGCCCCGCACACATCGGTCGAGTCGGTACGCGCAGGCGTCGGGGAACTCGATCTCCGCGCAGCGCTGCGTCGGCTTCCCGGCAGCCCCGCGTTCGTGCAGGCCGAGGGCGGGGCATCTTTGAACGGTGCGCTCGCCGCGGCCGATCTGCTCGACGAGATCAACATCACCACTTCGCCGCTGCTCGTCGGTGGTTCCGGATCACGGGCGACCTCGCACGGTCCGCAGATCAGCCACCGATTCGATCTCGTCGACCTGCTCGTGGACGACGGATTCATCTTCAGCCGCTACGTCCGCCAACCGGGGCCCAGCGCATAGCGGCCTCGGCGAGTCGGCCATTGGCGCGGTTGCAGAGCGTCTCAGTCCTGGTTGGTCCAGTCGAACTCGTAGAAGATCCAGTTGCTGTCCTCGAAGTTGAGGTGGACGCCTTCGGCTTCGACATCGAAGCTTCCTTGGCCGCACTCGCCGCGCTTCCAGATGAAACCGGTGTCGAGGTCGATCGCGACGAGATGCTCCTCACCCGTGACGGGGTTCTTGAGAGTGTCGCCACTGGCGCTGCCAACACCCGGGATGCTGAACCCACTGTGGATCCCGTTGTCTTCGATGTTGACTGGCGCGCGCACCACGCCGGCGATTTCGAAGGTGGTGCCGAGGATCGACCAGGGAAGTCCTCCGAGTTGGCCGGTGAATATCTGGGCCATGCAGCCGAGTTGTTCCTCGGTCACTTCAGGTGGCACGACGAAGATGGCCTTGCCGTTGCCGTCGTGGATTGCCTTCGGCCAGTCGATGATGGCGACGGCGTCGATGCCGCCGAGGTCGACGCCACCACAGTGGCCCTCGACGACCCGGGTCGCTACCGCGGCTTTGCAGCTTCCATCCGGCGAGGTGGGGAACCCCGAGAAGTTGCAAGTGCATCCGGGCTGGCAGTTGCAGAACTCGTATCCCTTGCCGCGCAGTCGCCAGGCGGTCGTGGTCTCTGTAGTGGTCATTGGTCCTCCTTGGTTTGTCAGGTCATCTTCCCTGAGGTCATGTGATCGTGTCGATGGTCCCCGGTGAGGTCAGTAAGATGGTGCCCAGGACGACAAACGCCGCGCCTGCGACCGTCGCCACTCGCTCCCCGTGGCGGGAGGTCTTCTCGGTGACGATCAGCGCCGTCAGCACCAGCATCCATGCGATGTTCATCGTGCCGATGGCGACCAGGAGGGCGAACATCGCCCAACAGCAGCCGACGCAGAAGAACCCGTGCGAAGCTCCCATGCGAGCAGCCCCGATTGGTCGCCCGATGCGTCCGCCGTAGCGGAGGAAGAACGACATGGGTGACCGGCAGTGGCGCAAGCACAGCTCCTTCAGTGGGGTGAGCTGCCACACCCCGGCCGCGACGAAGAAACCGCCGGCGACTCGAGCCGCCCATTCCATGCCCTGCGCCAGCGGCTCGTCCAGCGCACGCCAAGCGTAATACGCTGGCACCCCGAGAATCATCCACACGGCCAGGTAGCCGCCGACGAAGTACGGGAGTGGCGCCACCCGGCGCTGACCCGAGGCTCGAGCGTAGAGCTTCACCACCGGCGTCATCGCGGGCAACATCATCGCGGCCATCATCGCCAACCACGCCACCAGGAATCCGGCTGCACTCATCGCTGACTTCGCGGACATATCCATCCCGCCCATGCCATCCATGCGCATGCCAGTCGACATACGCACGGACCACCACCAACCGAGTGCCGCCGCGGCCAAGAGTACGAGCGGAATCCCGTAGCGCACCGCCAGTCGTTCAACTGTGCGCTGTTCGGACGATGCCAATTCGGCGACCATCAGCCACCTCCACCGGGAATTGTGAACCTCCTAAGCGGCTCAGTCAAGCGCTGTTCCAAGGCCTGCCCATATCTCGAGGTTGACGCAGTACTCGCACGGGCTCTTGCGGATGTCCTTGGCCGTTCGTCGGCAACGGCGACGCGCCCTTGCAGGCCGTGAGCCCGAGCCGACGGCGTTGTCGTTCGAGACCCTGAAAGTGTCAGGTCTGGGGCGAAGGCAACGACCGGGGCGCTTGCAACTTCTGCAGCAGTTGCAGCTCCTCGACGAAATCGCCCAGCGCGTCGAAGTTCTTGTAGACGCTGGCAAAGCGGAGGTAAGCCACCTCGTCGAGCTCGCGAAGGCGATCGAGCACGGCAATGCCCACCGCGACGCTCGAAACCTCGGTGCCGTGCAGGCGTGCTTCATCCTCGACCGATTCGGACAGCGCACAGATCTGTTCAGTCGACACGGGGCGACCTTTAGATGCAGCCCTCACGCCCTCCGTCACCTTGGCCCGGTCGAACAACTCGCGGCCGCCGTGAGTCTTCACGACGGTGAGCGGCAACTCTTCCACGCGCTCGAAGGTCGTGAACCGCTGGCTGCACTGCGGGCACAGGCGGCGACGGCGGATTGCGGCACCCTCATCAGTGACGCGCGAGTCGATGACCTTGGTGTCGTCGGCGTGGCAGGACGGGCAATGCATGCCCGCCAAGGATAGACGCAGCCATCACGGCAGAGTCAGAAGTTGACCAACCTCGAGTGTGGTTCCGCCGTTGATCGAGACGAGGTGATCTGCGTAGTCGGCGATGCTGCGCTGGGCGTGGAACCGCTCGGCGAGACTCCACAGCGTGTCGCCCGGCTGGACCAGATAGGCGCGAGCCAGTGCAGTGGACGCCAACGCCGTCGGCGAGCCGGCGAACACCGCGGACTGTGCTGAACGGACCGCAGGGGTGGAGGCAGGTACACCCCCGCGATCCGCCAGAGCAGAGTGGGCCGCCAGACCCACGAGAAGGCACATCGCCGACGCCACCAGCGCAACGACAAGCCGGCGCCGCACGTACACGGCACCCGACGGGCGCATCTGCGCGAACCGGACGTCGAATTCGACGAAGGCCTCACCGAATTCTGACGGGAAGAGTGCTGCGGTCACGACGGCTCCTGTTCATGTGCGCTGTTCGGTCTGAGGACTGAGGACTGAGGACTGAGGACTGAGGACTGAGGTCTGAGAGCTGGTGGCCGTAGTCGACGATCGCCTGTTCGACGAACAGACGTACGAAGTGTGCCACGAACCTCCGTTCGATGTCAACCCACGGTCGAACAAATGTTTCGGGAACGAATGTTTGACTTTGTCGTCGAACGCCTGTACGTTTACAGAATGAGCGAAGTGCTACTCACCGCTAGGCAACGTCAGATCCTCGATGTCATCGAGGCCAACATGGTCGAGCGCGGCTATCCGCCGTCCGTCCGCGAGATCGGCGAAGCCGTCGGTTTGACGTCACCGTCCACGGTGCACAGCCACCTCGCGACGCTCGAGCGTCTCGGCTATCTCCGCCGCGATCCCACCAAGCCCCGCGCGATCGAGGTCCGCTTCGACCCCAACTCGGGTGTCGCGATGGAGCGCCGTCCCGTCCGTCACGTTCCGCTCGTCGGCGACGTCGCGGCAGGCACCGACGTCCTCGCTCAAGAAAACGTCGAAGAGTTGCTCCCGATGCCGGTCGATTTCACCGGCGAGGGCGATCTGTTCATGCTCCGCGTCCGAGGCGACTCGATGATCGATGCCGGCATCCTCGACGGCGACTTCGTGGTCGCTCGCCAGCAGGCAACGGCCAACAACGGCGAGATCGTGATCGCCGGAATCGCCGGTGGCGCCGAAGCGACCGTCAAGACCTATCAGCGCAAGGGATCAGTCGTCACGCTCGTACCGTCGAACCCCCGTCTCACGGCGATGGTGTTCCCGGCCGATGAGGTCGAGATCTTCGGCCGGGTCGTCACGGTGATGCGCCGCCTCTGAATCGACGCTACTGCTGTGGTGCGCCCCAGCTACCCGGTTGCGCCGGCGCCGGCGGCGGCTGGGATTGCGGAGCAGGTTGGGGTTGCGGCGGCTGGGGTTGCGGCGGCTGGGGTTGCGGAGCAGGCAAAAATGGTGGTGCCCCGGTCGGATAGCCCTGCGGCTGACTGCCCGGGGTCGCGAAACCTCCCGGATTGGGAGCCGGCGGATAGCCCGACGCCGGGGCGCCCGACGGCGCAAAGCTGCTTGCGAAGATCGATGATGGTGCCGGAGCGGGCCGGCGGCGCAGCCCGAGCACGATCAACAACAGCCCGAGCACGAGGCCCGCGGCCGCCGCCCCGAGCGCGATCTTGCGGATCTTGTCGGCGTCGCTCTTCGGGTTCCTCCCGACGGCGATCGCGAAGTCGCTGTCATCGCTCGCAACGGACAGAACGTAGTCCCCCGGCTTGACGATCGTCAGCGACCGGATCGCAGTGCCGACGAAACCGCCGGCGTCGTAGCTGGCGGAAGCGGTGCGATCGAGTTTGACCTCGTCGCCGTTGTCGTCGACGAGAGTCAGCGTTGCGCGCGGCTGTGAGCCCGAGCGATGGTCGTACGTGGCATCAGCGTTCGCGCAGTCACCATGGACCTTGCCGACCTTGCCCTTGATCTCGGTGTAGAACAAGAACGTGCCGGTACCGGTGAACGTGAACTGCGTGTCGCAACCAACAGGTGCCCGCTGGAGGTTCTTGACGGCGCTCTCGTAGCGCGATGTGCTCGTCACGTACAATCCGGCGCCTGCGCCGACACCGCCGAGCAGAAGCAGGATCCCGAGACCCAGCAGGCCCTTGCGGCGCGGACCCTTTACTGCAGCCGGGGTTTCGATTTGGTACGACATCAACTCACTCCCAATCGCTGGAGCACCAGCTCGATACGGTCATCAGGTTGGACGACGGCAAGACGAACGTTATTCGCACCGCCGCTGCCGTAGAAATCTCCGGGACTCACGAGTGCGCCCGCTTCGGCAGCGAACCGTTCGGCGAACGCCCAACCATCACCTGCATCAAACCACAGATAGAAGGCTCCGGCGGGCATACCCACATCGAACCCCGACCAAGTGCTGAGTGCGCCCGCGAGCCGCTCGAGACGGCGCCGGTACCGGTCGCGCTGGGCAACGACGTGCTCGTCGTCGGAGAGGGCGACGACCGCTGCCGCCTGTACCGGGCCGGGCACCAACATTCCGACGTGCTTGCGGACCTCTTGCAGGTAGGTGACCAGCTCGGCATCGCCGGCGTAGAAGCCGATCCGCAGGCCGGCCAGGTTCGAGCGCTTGGAGAGTGAGTGCAACGCGATGACCCCATCGAGCCCGCTTTCGAGGATCGTGCGCGCTGGGCCGTCCCAGGTGAACTCGGCGTAGCACTCGTCGCTGAACACGGGAACCCCGTTGGTCCGCCCCCAGGCCGCCGCCCCGCCGAGGTCGTCCAGCGCGCCGGTTGGATTGTTCGGGCTGTTGACCCACAGCATCAGCGCCCGCCTCGCGTCGTCGACGCTGATGCTCGCGAGATCGAGACAGCCCGTGGCATCGGTACCGACGCCAACACCGCGGCATCCGGCAAGCGTCGCGCTCATCTCGTAGGTTGGGTACGCGACGCACGGGTACAGAACCGTGTCACGATCGGGCGTTCGCAGGTGGAGCAGTTGGGCGGTCGTGGCGACGAACTCCTTGGTGCCAACGCACGCCGCGATCTGGCCCACCGGAACATCGACGGCGAACCGACGCGCCATCCACCGCTGAGCTGCCCTTCGCAGCGCGTCGGTGCCGATGCTCGGCGGATATCCGCGCTCGGCATTCGACGACGAGAGCGCCGCGACGACGGCGGGCGGTGGCGCGTCGCACGGGGTGCCGATCGACAGATCGACGAGGCCGCCGGGAAGCCTTTCGGCGAGCGGCCTCAACCGGTCGAGCCGATCGTAGGGGTATGGCGGCGGTACGAATCCTGAACTCATAGTGTCCCCATGCTGGCCGATCAGGAGGTGTGCACGACGAATTCACCGAGCCGGCCGGCCGAGGCGTCAGCAAGCCTGGCTCTGATGCGGATGCCATCGGGCTCGTTCGAGGTCGACACGACCTCTCCCTCGCGATGGACCGCAGCGAGCACATCGCCCCGCTCGTACGGCACGAGCAGCTCGAACACGGTGGCGAGGGCGCGGAGGCGATCACCCAAGGTCTGCAGGAACTCGGTGGCGCCAGCTCCGGTGAGCGCGCTGAGCGCGACCGACCCCTCATGACCGGCGACGAGGCGCTTGGCGGCATCTGGATCGCGGTCCGTCTTGTTGAACACCAACAACTCGGGCACAGCGAGCGCGTCGATCTCGCCGAGCACCTTGCGCACGGCCTCGATCTCACCCTCGGGGTCGGGCGCACTCGAGTCGACGACGTGCACCAAGAAGTCAGCCTCGCGCGCCACCTCGAGCGTGCTTTTGAACGCCTGCACGAGACCATGGGGCAGCCGGCGGACGAACCCGACGGTGTCGGTCAACAGCACCGGCTCACCACCGGGCAGCGACAGCCGGCGGGTAGTGGGATCGAGTGTTGCGAACAGCCGATCCTCGACGAGCACTCCGGCCCTGGTGAGCTGATTGAGCAGGGTCGACTTTCCGGAGTTGGTGTAGCCGACGATGGCGACCGCGGCGAGGCCACTGAGGCCGCGCCCCTTGCGCTGCAGATCGCGCGTGTGCTGGAGATCGACGAGATCGTGCTCGAGCTTGGTGATCCGCTTCATGATCCGCCGTCGATCGACCTCGAGCTTGGTCTCACCTGGTCCGCGGGTGCCGATACCGGCGCCCTGCTGGGTGAGGTTGCCGGAGACGCCGCGGCGCAACCGGGGCAGTCGGTAGCGCAGCAACGCCAGTTCCACCTGGGCCTTGCCCTCCAGCGTGTGCGCGTTCTGGGCGAAGATGTCGAGGATGACGGCCGTGCGGTCGATGGCGGTGCGCCCGAGCTTTTTTTCGAGGTTGAACTGTTGCGCGGGTGCCAGCTCGTTGTCGAACACCACGGTGTCGGCATCGACGGCGAGGCACATCTCCTTCAGTTCGTCGACCTTGCCCTTGCCGATGAACCAGGTGTGATCGGGCGCGTCACGGCGCTGGGTGAGGCGGCCGGCTTCGTCGGCCCCGGCGGTGTCGATCAGCAGGGCGAGTTCGTCGAGGCTCGCGTCGACCTGCTCGTCGGTCTGACCCTTCAACGCGACGCCGACGAGGACGATACGTTCGCGCTTGGTGCGCTCGATGAGTGTTGCGCCGAGCGCTTCTTGGTATGGGGTCGTCATGGGTCTTCGATCTGGAGGTGGGCAATCAGCACAGCCGGGCCGACGAGTGTGACGTGCCCCGGCTCGGGTTGGTGCAGACGAACTGTTGCATCCCCACCGTCCATATGCACGAGAATTTCGCCGTTTGCCGGTTTGGCAAGGCCCCACGCCACCGCCGCCCAGGCGCTGACACATGCTCCGGTGCCGCATGCCTCGGTGATCCCGGCTCCTCGCTCATGCACCCGCATCGTCACCGCCGAGTCCTCTGGGCCGGGTTCGATGATCTCGAGATTGATGTGCGGCATCTGCCGACCGAGGCTGAGCAGGTCGACCGTTGCAACATCGTCGACACCGACGACGGTGTGCGGATTGCCGGTACTGAGATGGAGCACCGGACGCATCGGGTCGGTGCCGACCGCGGCCCAACCCAATGGCTCGTCGAGCTCCGACACCGCGCCCATGCTCACGCTGGCGCGGATGGTGGCCGAATCGACCGGTTCGACATCGACGACCCGCTCACCCGCGTCGGTCTGCACCACGTAGCGGGCCGGCCCACTGCGCCCCTTGGCCACGTACGCAGCCTGGACGAGACAGCGAACGCCGTTCCCGCTCATCTCGGCCCGGCTGCCATCGGCATTGTGGAGGACCATGCCGAGTTCTTCGTCGCCGAGGGTGGTCAACAGCAACAGCCCATCGGCGCCGATCCCCCGCCGTCGATCGCACCACGCGCGGGCCAAGTCGGCCAACGGCGCATCCGCGGCGAGCTGCGAGGTGTCGCAGACGAGGAAGTCGTTCCCGAGCCCGTGGTGTTTGGTGAGTGTGATCATGACAGGTACTCCTGCACGACTGGGAGCACTTCGGCCACCGGGTCGGCAGTGATGTCGACCCAGCGTATGCGAGGGTCCCGACGGAACCACCGCTCCTGGCGCACGGCGAATTGGCGCGTCCGCACGATGATCTCCGCCGTCGCTTGCTCGAGCGAGTCGTGCCCCTCGACCACTCCGATCAGTTCCTTGTAGCCGAGCGCCTGGCGAGCGTTCCGCGACAGTCCGCCGGGGCTCCGAAGTAGGCACTCGACCTCGTTCAACAGGCCATGAAGCAGCATCGAGCGGACACGCTGTTCGATCCTGCCGGCCAGTTGCTCGCGCCCCCAGCGGAGCCCGATCTGGGGCGTGTCGATCGGCGGATAGGCTGCAGTTCCCGGTCCGAAGCTGCTGAACGGCCGGCCGCTGCCGAGGCAGACCTCGAGCGCACGGACGACGCGGCGCTCGTTGCTCGGCTCGATCTTGGCTGCTGCCACCGGATCGAGTACGACGAGGCGATCGAAGAGCAACACGGCATCGGGCTCGCGTTCGAGTTCGGCGCGCACCAGCGGCCACTCCCCGGGCAACGTCAGGTTGTCGATGACCGCGGTGAGGTACAGCCCGGTGCCTGCTACGAGCACCGCCGTGTGCTTGCGTTCGGCGATCTCGCCCAGCGAAATGCGGGCAGCCGTTTGGAACTCGGCGACGGTGAAGGCGTCGCTCGGCTCGACGAGGTCGATGCAGTGATGGCGGACCATGGCCTGATCGTGCGCAGTCGGCTTGGCGGTGCCGATGTCCATCCCGCGATAGACCTGCATCGCGTCGACCGCGACGATCTCGGCATCATCCCGCAGGGTTGCGACCGCCATCCCGACATCGCTCTTACCGCTGGCGGTCGGGCCGAGGATCACCAGCTGGGGAAATTTCACAGCCAGGTCAGCCGGCCACCACCGGGATGCGAACCTTGTGTGCCGGCTCGGCGAGCGACCGGACGAACCGCCCGCCAAGGTGATGCGGAGCGGCCGTGACGATCTCGACCGATGCATACGCTCCGGCCCTCAGCGGAGTCGGCGACGGGAAATGGACGAGCTTGTTCTGGCGGGTGCGACCGGTGAGCACGCCCTGGTTCTTGCGTGACGGGCCAACGACGAGCACTTCCTCGATCCGCCCGATTCGGCCGCGATGCTTCGAGAGCGCACTGCGTTCGACCACCAGCTTGAGCAGATCGAAGCGTTCAGCTGCGACAGCTGGATCGACGAAATCGGCCTCCATCGCTGCGGCCTGGGTGCCGGGACGGGGCGAGAAGATGAACGTGAACGCGAAGTCGAACTCCGCAGCAGCCGCGACCTCCAGCGTGCGTTGGAAGTCGTCGTCGGACTCGCCAGGAAACCCGACGATGATGTCGGTACTGACGGCCAGATCGGGCACCACGGCTCGTGCCTGGGCGAGCCGTTCGAGGTAGCGCTCGGCGGTATAGCCGCGACGCATCGCAGCCAGGACCCGGTCGGCGCCGGCCTGCAACGGGTAGTGCAGGTGCTCGCACACCGCTGCCGTCTCGGCCATCGCCGCGAACGTCTCGGGACGCATGTCCTTGGGATGCGGACTCGTGAACCGCACCCTTCGGATGCCGGCGACCGCGCCGACCGCACGCAGCAGCTCGGAGAACATCGGGCGGATGCGCACCCCGGTATCGCCTCCCTGCCGCTGGGCGAGGGCGAGGTCGCGGCCATAGCTGTTCACGTTCTGGCCGAGCAGCGTCACCTCGGTGACCCCCTGCGACGCCAAGTGGCCGACCTCGTCAACGATGTCGGTGAACGGCCGGCTGATCTCGGCGCCGCGTACAGCCGGAACGATGCAGAACGCACATGCGTTGTCGCAGCCGATCTGGATCGTGACCCACGCGTTGAAGCCACTGCTGCGGCGCGCCGGCAGTGCACTCGGGAACAGAGCGTGATCGTCGATGACTGCTTCATCGAAGATCTCGGTGATCGGTCCTGTCGTTCGCACCAAATCGATCAGCTCGCTAGCGCGATGGACGTTGTGGGTGCCGAGGACCACGTCGACCCACGGCGCACGTTTGCGGACGCCTTCACGATCCTTCTGGGCCATGCACCCCGCAACGACGAGTTGACGGCCCTCGACCTGATCCTTCCAACTCTTGAGGTGACCGAGATTGCCGTACGTCTTGGTGTCGGCCCCTTCGCGGATGCAACACGTGTTGACGACGACCACGTCGGCTTCGTCTTCGGTGGCGGCCAGGACGAGCCCATCCGCTTCGAGCAACCCTGCGATGCGCTCAGAGTCGTGCTCGTTCATCTGGCACCCGTAGGTGCGGATGGCGTAGCTACGGCTCATGGGTTGCCAGCCTAATGGGAGTCGACCGGCGAGAGGTGAGAGGGAGGTTCCGAGCCGCCGGCCGCTGAGCACTACAGCTGCCTGACGGATGACGACATGTGCGATTCCGGTTCGGGGGCCGGCCCAGCGAGCTGCTGGGCGGGCTGCCCCGCCGCTCAGAGTGACAGATCGAGGACGATCTTGCCGGTGAAGCGTTTCTCGATGAACGCAGTCTGGGCGTTGTGGAGTTGTTCGAGACCGAAAGTGGCCGACACCACCGGTGCGATCTGGCCGCGTTCGATGATCGACACCAACTCGGCGAACAGACCCGGCGGCGTGACCGATACGCCGGCAAACGTCAGGTCGGACAGGTAGAGGGTGCGCAGATCGAGCGGCACGATCGGCCCGGCGATCGCACCCGCGACGGTGTAGCGCCCGCCTCGTGCCAGTAGCCCGATCAGCTGCACCCACCCATCGCCTCCGACGACATCGGCGACCACGTCGACCTGGTCGCGGCCGATCGCTGCACGGAGCTGCTCGGATTGGTCAATGCCGGGATGGATGACGGCCACCGCGCCCAACGAACGGACGAACTCCTCCTTCGCCGGCGCGCACATGGCCACAGGCACCGCGCCGCGGGTGCGCACGAGTTGTACGAGCGCCGTACCCACGCCGCCCGATGCCCCGGTGATCAGCACGACATCGCCCTCACCGATGTCGACCCGGTCGATCATGTTGAGCGCCGTGCCCGCAGCCGTAGGGAACGACGCGAGTTCCACGTCGCTCAGCTGAGAAGCGATCACAGACGCGTTTCGCGCCGGCACGGCTACATAGTCGGCGTAGCCGCCGTCACGTTCGGAGCCGACGTAGCCGCACCGATCACGATCCTTCGGCCGGTCTGGATCACGCAACCACGGGTCAATGAGCACCCGCGCCCCGAGCAATGACGACGGTGCCAAGCTGCCGCAACGAACCACCCGGCCGCAGACATCGGCACCCTGGATGCGCGGGAACACCATCGATTCGCTCCACGCCCCGTTCGCGTACCAGCCCACTCGGGTGTTGATATCGGTGTTGTTGAGCGCACAGGCGCCGACCCTGACGAGGACCTCACCGGAGCCGACACCGGGCACGGGCCACTCCCGCTCGAACCGCAGCGCGTCGAGGTCGCCGTGTGTGGTGAGCGTCACCGCACGCATCACCGACGGGACCTGAAAGTGGGCCGGCGAGGCGCCAGATTGTTGGTGATTGCTCACGGGTTCAAGTCTGCCGCGGACCAGCCGCTGATCAGGAATCTGCGGCACATAACGCCGAGGCGTAGAGAGTTCTCAACGAACCCGATGAACGCAAGCGGGCGGTCCCGCGGTCAATGCAGCGACAGCCGCTGACGCCATCGCAACCACTCGACGAACAATAGTGACTCGGGCCGGGGTGGGCGCGTCGTGTCCGGATACACGACGTAGTGGCTCTCAGACATGGTGACCCAGGCGTCGCGAAGGGTGGAGAAGGTGCCGTCGGCGATGAGCGAGGCCACAAACCGGGTGGGCACCATTGAGCTATACACCCCCGAGCGCACCAGTTCGATGGCCGCGAGCGACGTGTCGACGGTGACATCGGCGACGCTGCGCGGCACCCTCCCTGGCGCCTCAACGCCGAGCGTCTCGTAGCCGAGCACTCTCGCCCGCGGGCGGATCACAAGGTCCGCGACCGTGGTCACTGGGCCGTAGCGCTCGACGAAGGCCGATGTCCACACGGGCGCCGTCATCTCCTCGCACAGGAGCAGGGCCGGTTGGCCGGGCCAGTAGCCGTTGCCGTACCGCACCTCCACGTCGGTCGCCTCCGGTGGCAATGAATCAGCCCAGATCGCCGACACCAGACGGATCTCGATGTCGGGGTGCGCGTCGGTGAACTCGTGGAGATGAGGGGCGATCGACAGCACCGCGAACGAAATCGGCGCTCGCACCGTCAACCGGCGGTCGACGTTGGTGGAACCGAACAGCGCTGTGGTCGATAACGCCAACTCGTCGAAGGCACGGCGAACCGATGGTAGGTAGGCGCGGCCGTGATCGGTGAGCTCGATCCGCCGGGCCAGGCGCACGAACAGGCCGACACCGAGAAACGTCTCCAGCGCCCGCACCCGGTGGCTGACGGCGGACGGCGAGAGGTAGAGCTCGGCCGCAGCGGCGACGAAACTCCCGTGGCGGGCGGCGGCCTCGAACGCCTCGAGGTCGATCAAGGGCGGGACTGGTGACCGGATCGCCTCATGGTACCGTCCGAGCCGTACTCTGAAGGTGGCTCAGCGCTCTAACCATTCGCTTGATTGTGGCTCACATCGGCCCGAAGCTTGACGCATGGCCGAACGCGTGGGTTTCATCGGACTCGGAAACCTGGGCGTCCACCTGGCGACCAGCCTGCTGCGTGCTGGTCACGACGTCACCGTCCACGACCTGAACAAGGCCTTGGCCGACAGCTTGCTCGCCGGCGGGGCGACCTGGGCCGACTCGCCCGCATCCACCGCCGCCGTGTCGTCGGTCGTGTTCACCTGCCTCCCCTCACCGGTGGCGGTGAGTGCCGTCGTCAGCGGCGAGAACGGGATCCTGTCAGGGATGCGGCCGGGAAGTACGTGGATCGACATGAGCACCAACGACCGCAGCGAAACCCTGCGGCTCGCGGCATTGTGCGCCGAGCGGGGCATCGACATGCTCGAGTGCCCCGTCACCGGTGGCGTGCACAAGGCGGCCGAGGGCGAGATCACCGTTCTGATCGGCGGCGACGAGGCGGTCTACGAACGACACAAGCATCTGCTTGAGGCGGTCGGCGGCCCGAGGCTGTACATGGGCGCCCTTGGCAATGCCGCGGTCATCAAGGTCATCACGAACATGCTCGCCTTCATCCATCTCGTCGCCGCTGGCGAGGCGCTGATGCTCGCCAAGATGGGCGGACTCGATCTCGGCAAGGCCTTCGAAGCCATCCTGAACAGCTCGGGGAACAGCTTCGTCCACGAGACCGAGAGCCAGGTCATCCTGAGCGGCAGCTACAACATCGGCTTCACGATGGACCTGGCTTGCAAAGACCTCGGATTCGCAACCCAGTTCGGCCGTGAGTTCGGCGTCCCGCTGGAGTTGGCCGGCCTGGTCGAGCAGACATTCATCCGCTCGCGGGCCCAGTACGGCGGAGACGCCTGGTCGTCGCAGGTGGTGAAGTTGCTCGAGGACGCACTCGGTACCGACCTGCGGGCCCCCGGTTTCCCGGCCGTGTTGCAGTGATCACCGAGACCGGTGCCGATCTCACCGGCGCGTTCCGCCGGGCGGCGCGGCTTGGCTACCACGAGGCCACGGCCAATCACTTCAGCGCCGCGGTTCAACATGTGTTGCGGGCCCGAGTGATGCTGCACACGCACATGCCTGACGAAGAAACGGGGCGACATGACCCGTAGCCGGAACGACCGACAGGATTCGCGTTGCGAGCTCGCTGCTGGAGGTGACGACTGCGATGTCGTCACCTCCACCGGCTGATCAGGAGTCGAGTGAGATCGGCTCGTCGTCCTTGGCGCCAAAGGTGTCGATGTCGGCGGTGAGGCCGGCCTGATTGCGGACCTTTTCCGACACCTCGACCATGATTTCGGGATTCTGCTGCAGGTAGTTCTTGGCGTTCTCACGACCCTGGCCCAATTGCTCGCCCTCGTAGGTGAACCACGCACCCGACTTCTTGATGATCGACATCTCGACGCCGAGGTCGAGCAGCGAACCTTCGCGGCTGATGCCCTTGCCGTACATGATGTCGAACTCGGCTTGCTTGAAGGGCGGCGCCACCTTGTTCTTGACGACCTTCACCCTGGTCCGTGAACCGACGACCTCGGCACCGTCCTTGATGCTCTCGATGCGGCGGATGTCGAGGCGCACCGACGAGTAGAACTTCAGCGCACGGCCACCGGGGGTGGTCTCTGGCGAACCGAACATCACGCCGATCTTCTCGCGCAGTTGATTGATGAAGATCGCGATCGTGTTGGTCTTGTTGAGGTTGGCCGTCAGCTTGCGTAGCGCTTGGCTCATCAGCCGGGCCTGCAGGCCGACGTGCGTGTCACCCATCTCGCCTTCGATCTCGGCACGCGGCGTGAGTGCTGCGACGGAGTCGATGACGACGACATCGAGCGCGCCGGACCGCACCAACATGTCGACGATCTCGAGCGCCTGCTCACCGGTGTCGGGCTGCGAGATCAGCAACTGATCGACGTCGACGCCGATGGCGCGCGCATAGATCGGATCCATCGCGTGCTCTGCGTCCACGTAGGCACAGATACCACCGTTACGTTGAGCCTCGGCCACAACATGCATGGCGAGGGTGGATTTGCCGGAAGATTCCGGGCCGAAGATCTCGACCACACGACCGCGGGGCAGGCCGCCGATACCGAGTGCGAGATCGAGTGCGAGCGCACCGGTGGACACGGTTTCGATGCCGAGCGACGTCTTCTCACCCATTCGCATGATGGAACCCTTACCGAATTGCTTGTCGATTGCTGCCAGCGCTATTTCCAGCGCCTTCTCACGCTCCATCGCCTTCTCACGCTCCATCGCCATGATGATCTCCTGTCTCTGTGTAACTCGTGATGTATCCGCTTGGGGAACCGCACAGGTTCCGATTCCACTCAGCGGCACCATACGAAGAGGGTGTGACAGAGTTCCGAGGAGACCCTGCAACCCAACCCCTGCCGGTACTGCTGGCGGCGAACGACACGAGTGTAACTTCGTACAGGCGTTCGATCAAGTATTCGAGCCGAAGTTTTTGCCGACGTACTGCTCGGCTGCGCTCAACTCCTTGTCCGACGGGCGCTCCATCAACAATTCGACCGTGAACCACAGGGTGTAGGTGAATGGGTAGAGCAGGATCGGCAAGACCACCGCGACGGCGCCGAGCACGATCAGCAATCTCGCAACGGCGACAGCCGGGTACGTGACGACGATCGAGATGCCGGCGGCCGCGACGAGCGCGCCGAACGTCAGGATCGCGTTCACCGTCGCTGCACCGAGCTCGAAGCCGTCCTGACCGCGCTGCACAGACATGCCACAGTTCTGGCACCGGTCGAATCGGTGGAACCAACCGCGCAGGATTCCGTGCCGAGAGCCGCACCATGCGCACCGCAGCATCAGTGCTCTGCGGAACATCGACGCGAACGATGGTCGTGTGGCAGCCACGACCCAAGCGTAACCATGCGTGAGTTGACGAAAGACGCGGTCGGCGCTGTGCGCTTCTGCACCCAAAGGTGCCAAGATGGCCACTGTGCGGCGCTCTCTTGCTGGTCTCCTCTTTGGTCTCGCGTCGATCGTCGCCAGCATCGCGTTGAGTAGCTTCTGGTTGCAGTACACCGCGTTCTCCCCCGACCACACCAAGAGCGCGGCCAAGGCCGTACTCGAAGACACCGCAATCAAGAATCAGGTTGCCAAGCTGATCGCCGACAACACGGCGGCCCAACTCGGACAACAGGATCCCGCCCCCTTGCAAAAGTTGATCTTCGCCAACCTCCAGCGTAGCCAGGGCGCCGAGTTGCTGGCCGACGTCGTCGCCGCCGCCCACGCAAAGCTGATCGGCGCGAGCGACAAGCCCGTTCAGATCACCCCGGCCCAGATCGTTCCCCTCGTCGGTAATCAGGCAGCCGCGACGGCTCCCACCATCACCCTGCCGGTCGAGAAGGTGACGGCCCTTTCGATCATGCGTCAGGTCCTGAAGTGGTTGGTGCCGATCGCCGGCGGCCTGGCACTCGTGCTGATCCTGCTCGGTTTTGCTGCTCATCCGGAGCGGTCCGAACTACTGCGATCGCTCGGGTTCTTGTTGCTCGGAATGGCCCTGCTGCTCGTGATCATCGGCTACATCGTGCCGACGTTGATCCTGCCGCTGCTGACGAAGAACGTTTGGGTCGGCGCTGTGCCCCGCCTCGCCGCCGACTCGCTGCCATTGCTGATCGCGATGACTCTGACGCTCACCGGAGCAGGACTCGGATGCCTCGCCGGAGCCGCGGCTTCGAAGCGCCGCGACCGTTGGTCGCAACCAATCCGGCGGACGTCGTACCGCGAAGAGCGGCGCTGGAGCTGAACGTGACCGGTTGGTCAGGCGACGAGTTCGGCGACGAACTCGTCGAACACCGAGGCGTAGCGCATCGCATCGGCCTCGCTGTGCATGATCGAGATCAGCCACTGCTCATCGAGGCCGGGCGGCAGCAGGATGCCGCGGTTGATCCCGTGGATCCACTGCGCGAAGGCGAGGTCGAAGTTCGTGGCCTTGTAGTCGCGATAGTTGCGGATCGGTTCAGCAGCCCATGTGATGCAGCCTTTCGCGCCGAACTGCACCGTGTGCGCCTCGAGTCCGCCACGGTGGATGATGTCGTCGCAGGCGGCGAGCAATTGCTCGTTACGGTCGATGCAACCTCGCGTTGCCTCCGGCGTGCAGATCTCGCCGAGCACCGCCTTCGCGGCTGCCATGCAGAGCGGGTTGCCGTTATACGTGCCGAGGTGCACCACCCTGCCCCGGGTGATCTGATCCATGTATTCGCCCTTGCCACCGAATGCGCCGAGCGGCAGACCGCCGCCGATGCTCTTTGCGAGCGCGACGAGATCGGGCAGCACGCCGAAGGCGCCGGTGGCGCCGCTCCATCCGGCCGTGATGCCGGTCTTCACCTCGTCGAAGATCAGCAGTGTGCCGTAGCGCTGTGTGATCTCGCGGACCGCTTCGAGATAGCCGCTGACAGGCTTGCAGATGCCGATGTTCTCCATCACCGGCTCGACGATGAAGCAGGCGACATCGCCGTTGCGGAGCACTCGCTCAAGCGCTTCCGGATCGTTGTACGGGATGACGACGGTGTCGCCGAGCACGGCCTGGGTGATGCCGGCCGTGCCGGGGACGGGTGTCGGGTTGTCGGCCGGACCGGCCTTGTCGATCGGCGGCTTCATCGAGATCATCACCTCGTCGTGGTGACCGTGGTAGCCGCCCTCGACCTTGACGATCTTGTCGCGGCCCGTCACGCCGCGAGCGACGCGGATCGCATCCATGGTCGCCTCGGTGCCGCTGTTGGTGAAGCGCCACATCGGCAAGCCGTATCGATCGCCGAGCATCTCGGCGACGTCGGCGTTGGTTTCACACGGCGTGACGAACAGCGTGCCGTTATCGAGCTGGGCCTCCACGGCTGCGCGCACCAACGGGTGGCAGTGGCCGGCGAACAGCGCGCCGAAACCCATGTCGTAGTCGGTGTAGCGGTTGCCGTCGACGTCTTCCATCCAGCTGCCCTGGGCCCTGGTCACCACGATCGGGTGCGGGTCATAGGCCTGAAAGCTCGACGGCACACCCATCGGCAGGACCCGCCGCGCCCGCTCGGTGGCGAGCTGCGAACCCTTCGTTCGCTGGGTGTAGGCGGTGAGTTCACGACGGGTGATGTCGCGGGCCCGACTTGTCAGATCATCATTGGCGAGCGTGGAATTCGTTGCGCTCATAGCGTTCTCCCTACGGAATGCGTTGTCGCAAGTGTACCACACAATGGAATCCGTTGTCCACAAAGTCTCAGACAAACGCTTGTCGATGGTTGCTAATCGGGCGCCTCGCTCCCCCAGAACGCGGTCTGCATGTCGGAGTGCCTCCACGGCGCGCTTGAACACCATGCCCCATGCGTCCATCGACGGTCTCGCGACGAGGCCCAAGCAGTGCTGAGATTCCGGCCGAATATTCGCCTGTGTGAACATCCTCGATTCGTGGCAGACTATTTGCCTTCATGGTGGTCGTAGCTCAGCTGGTAGAGCATCAGTTTGTGGTACTGAGGGTCGCGGGTTCGAGCCCCGTCGGTCACCCGAATCAGGCTCAGGCAGTGCCCGTTATGGGCATTGCCCGAGCGCTTTGCTCGTACGTTTGGGTTCCCCGCGTTTGGGTTGACGTGGTTGCGCCCTTACAATCGAGCGACCATATGCGCCTCTAGCTCAACGGCAGAGCAACGGACTCTTAATCCGCAGGTTCTGGGTTCGAAACCCAGGGGGCGCACCACAAACACCCAGCTCAGAGGCACTTTAAGAGCACCTCCGCCAAGTCGGATTAGTCTTCCAGCCGCGAATCTGCCGCGAAAGGACGATTCACATGGGAACGATGAGAGAACGCACGCCTGGCACTTGGGAGCTCACGGTGTCCGCCGGCCTCGACCCGGCAACCGGCCGCTACCGGCGCGTGATCCGCAAGATCAAGACGACATCGAAGCGCGAGGCGAAGGCAGCACTGTCCGCATTGGAGACCTCCGTGGCCAATGGCCAGGTCTCGTTCGATGACCCAACTCTGGCCGATCTGCTCGATCGTTGGCTCGAGCACATCACCGGACTGGGACGATCCGCGACCACGCTGTATCACTACCGCCAATACGTCGACCGCGAGATCGTCCCCGTGCTCGGCGGGATCCGACTCTCGAAGCTGTCCACGCTCGAGATCGATGCGTTGTACACGAAGCTGCGCAAACGTGGCCTCGCCCCGGCGACGATCCGCCAGATCCATGCCATCTTGCGCGCTTCGCTCAACCAGGCAGAGCGCTGGGGCCTCGTTCAACGCAACGTGGCCAAGCTGGCGTCCGCGCCACCGCAACCGCAGCGCGAGCAACGTC